>CAVUBS010000017.1:0-93800 GCA_963739725.1 uncultured Alphaproteobacteria bacterium
GGACACCGCCGCGATCGCGGTCGGCGCCTCGATCGGCTGCTCCGGCTGCTGCCTGACCGCGGTGGAGATCGGGCCGGACTGGTTCGCCGCCGACGCCTCGGCCGAGACGCTGGGGCGCACCACGATGGGGCGCTGGCAGGTCGGCACGCGCATCAACCTGGAGCGCTCGCTGCGGCTCGGCGACGAACTCGGCGGCCACCTCGTCTCCGGCCATGTCGACGGCGTCGGAGAAGCGGTCTCATCCGCGGCGGAACACGGCTCGATGCGCTGGAACTTTCGCGTCCCCCCTGCCCTCGCGCGCTTCATCGCGGTGAAGGGCAGCGTCGCCGTGGACGGGGTATCGTTGACGGTCAACGAGGTTACGGACGATACCTTCGGGGTTAACATCATTCCGCACACCGCCGCGGTGACTGGCTTCGGATTGCTCCGGCCCGGCGATGCGGTGAATATCGAGATCGACATGCTGGCGCGCTATGTCGCTCGGCTGGCGGAGTTCAAGTGATGCACGACATCAAGACCGTCGAATTGTCGCAGTACCTGTCCAGCGCGGAGGAACTGATCGAGGAAGCGCGCAACGGGCGGATGTTCATCCTGGTCGACGACGAGGCCCGGGAGAACGAAGGCGATCTGGTCGTCCCGGCGCAGTTCGCCACGCCCGACGCGGTCAATTTCATGGCGCGGCATGCCCGCGGCCTGATCTGCCTGGCGCTCACCCGCCAGCGGGTCGAGCAACTCGGCCTGCCGCTCATGAGTGCGCACAACGGCACACGGCACCAGACGGCGTTCACCATCTCGATCGAGGCGCGCGAGGGGGTCACCACCGGGCATTTCCGCGCATGACCGCGCACGGACCGTCGCGGTGGCGATCAATCCGGAATGCGGCCGCGACGACATCGTGACGCCCGGCCACATCTTTCCGCTGATGGCGCGCGTCGGCGGCACGCTGGTGCGCGCCGGGCACACCGAGGCATCGGTCGATATCGCGCGCAAGGCGGGGCTGTATCCGGCGGCGGTGATCTGCGAGATCATGAACGACGACGGCACCATGGCGCGGCTGCCGGACCTGGTCAGCTTCGCGCAGCATCACAATCTGAAGCTCGGCTCGATCGCCGACCTGATCGCGTATCGGCGGCTGACCGAGCGCCTGGTGAAGCGCGTCGCCGACGGCGCGTTCCAGCACGTGGCCGGCGGTGACTGGCGCGCGATCGTCTATGCCAACACGGTCGAGTACCAGGAGCATCTGGCCCTGGTGAAGGGCGACCTGAGCGGGCCGGAGCCGGTCATCGTGCGCATGCACGCGGTCGATCTGCTGGACGACATGACCGGCGGCCCGCACTGGATCGCCGTGCACAACGCGATGCACTTCATCAGCGCGCAGGGTCGCGGCGTGGTGGTGCTGATCCGCGAGCATCGCAAGACGGCGCTGGCCGAGCGGGTCAGCCTGCTGGCGACCAGCCCGCGTCCGCAGCGCGAACTGCGCGACTACGGCATCGGCGCGCAGATCCTGCTCGATCTCGGCGTGAAGGACATGATCCTGCTGACCAATCGGCGGCGCACGATCGTCGGCCTGGACGGCTACGGTCTGAACCTGGTGGAGCAGCGGTCGATCCCGAACATCGTCGGCGAAAGCTATAACGGATGAGCACCGAGGATGCCCCGCTGCCGGCCGCTCCGCGCATCGACGGCCCGCCGCCGCATCTGCTTGTCGTGCGGGCGCCATACTATCGCGCGGTGGCCGACGGGCTGACCGACGGCGCGACACGCATCCTGCGCGAGGCCGGTGCGACGTTCGAGGAACTTGACGTCGCCGGCGCGTTCGAATTGCCGCAGGCGATCCGCATCGCCGTGCGCGGCTCGCGGCGCTTCGACGGGTTCGTGGCGCTCGGCTGCATCGTGCGCGGCGAGACGGACCACTACGAATTCATCTGCCGCGCGTCGATGGAAGGCCTGATGCAGGTTGCGCTGCAGTTCGGGCTGGCGCTCGGCACCGGGCTGCTGACATGCGACACGCTGGCGCAGGCCCAGGCCCGTTCGGGCAGGGACGGCCACAACAAGGGCGCGGAGGCGGCCGCCGCGGCGCTGCTGCAGATCGGTGCGGCACGGCAGCTCGGCGCCGTGTGATGAGCCGACCGCCCCGCCGGCCGCGGACCGCATCGCGCGTCGCCGCCGTGCAGGCGCTGTTCCAGAGCGAGCAGGCGCAGGACAACCCCGAGACGGTGATCGACCAGTTCGTCCGCCATCGGCTGGGCGAGCTGCCCGGGACCGGCGGCTTCGAGGAGGGGCGCATTCCGGACGCAGAGGTGCCGCTGTTCGCGCGCATCGTTCGCGCCGCGGTGGCGCAGCAGCACACCATCGACAGCATGCTGGTGGACGCTCTGCCGGCCGACTGGCCGCTGGCGCGCATCGACCCGGTGCTGCGCGCCCTGATCCGCGCCGGCGCGGCGGAACTGGCGATGGCCGAGGGACCGCCGGCGAAGGTGGTGATCAACGAGTATCTCGACGTGGCGCGGGGGTTCTTCACCGGCGCGGAGCCTGGGATGGCCAACGCGATCCTGGACCGGCTGGCGCGGCTGTTGCGGCCCGGGGAATTCAGCGCGTAGTCACCGTCCGTATGGTGCCTGCCTCAAAACCCGACGTTCACCCCCACCTCGCCGCCGTAGCTGATCACCTGCGGATTGGCGAACACCGCCGAGACCGCGCCGCGCAGGATCACCTGCGGGCTCAGCCGGTAGGAAACGCCGAGCAGTGCGGTGGCCCAATCGGACGCGACGGGCGCGGCCGCCGCGGTGAATGACGGCGCGGCAATCGAGGTGAGCGAGGCGGTCACCGTGCGGTTCCTGCCGCCCCATTCGTGGTTCCAGTCCAGCTCGGCGAAGGGCTGCCAGTCGCCCAGGTCCACCGCGCCGCGCCAGCCAAGCTGGCTGACCAGCGAATTGCGCGTCTGCTCGCCGAACGACAGCGCGGTGACGCCGCTGGTGCCGGTCTCGGTGAAGCCGTTCAGGCGCACCTGCTGCAGCACCACCCCCGCCACCGGGCCGGTGGTGACCTGGCCGAACGTGAAATCGCCGCCGCCGCGCAGTGCCAGTTCCAGCCCGTGTCCGTCGGTGTCGGCGCTGTTCTGGTCGGTGAAGATGCCGAGCGGCACCTGGCGCGCGATGTGGTCCTGCAGCATGCCATAGCCGGCGACGACGTTGCCCCACACCGGCCCGGACCGGTAGGCGGCATAGAGGCTGATCGCCTCATCGGCCTGCGTGTAGTTGCCTCCCGTGGAGAACCGCTGCGACAGGCCGCCCGCCGTGAGCGCCGCACCCACGATCACCCCGCCGGGCAACTGGTAGTCGGCGCCCACCGTGCCGCCGAACGGCGGGCCCGAGACATTGGGGAAGTCGGGGGCGTTCCTGATGGTGAGGCTGCTGGCCCCGGCACTGAGCCAGACGTTGATGCCGTTCGGCCCGCGATGCTGCCAGGACAGATCGATCTGCTGCTGGATGGTGGTGGCACGCGCCAGGCCACCCTGCACGGCGCTTTCCGCCAGCAGGGAGATCTGGCTCGGCGCCGTCAGCAGACTGTAGATGTAGTCGGACTCGATGGTCTGTCCCGCCGTGGTCAGGTGATGGCTGTCCGCGAACAGGTAGGTCTGCTCGGCGTCGGGCGTGATCAGCTGGTTCGGCGCGCACACGAGCGAAGCGGACGTCGTGCATGCCGGGCTGGACGCCAGTTCCGTGGCGGCAGTAAATCCGAACGTCGTCGGATTCCGCGACACGTATTTCAACACGCCATCGATGTCGGCGGGGATGAAGTGCACGCCCGCCGCTGCGAGGCTGGACCAGAGTTGCGCATTGAACGTCTGCGCCTGCGCATAATCGGTGGCGTCGCCGGTCGAAAGGTTCCCGTTTGCATCGACCAGCCTTGCATAGTCGTAAACGTTGAGCATCACGATGGTGCGGGCACCGTCTGCCTGCAGGGCCGCGACGCCGGTCGGCCAGAGTGATTGCCTGGGTCGTCAGATAGGTCGGCGGCACGATCACGCCCGGGGTTTGCACATAGAGCAGGTCGTTGGCACCGGCGCTGATCATGTAGAGAGCGCCAGGATCGGCGGCACGGTGGACAGCGGCAAGATAATTGGAAATCTGACTGGTGATGGGCACATTGTTGGGAAGGCCTTGCCCGTTGCTGGCGAACGAGGCGACCGCCTGCGCAGCACCGTTTGCAAAGTTGGTTCCACCGCCACCGCCAACGATAAATGGTGTGGCATTCAGGCCGAATTTCGCGGCCAGCAGTGTGGTGTCCACCGCCCCGGGCCCGGCGAACGCGCCGGTGCCGCCAGCCGCCACCGTCACTCTGATTGCCGCGTCGAGCTGCGGCGATCCCGTCGGGTTATGGCGGAAATATCCGCTGTCCATGGTGCTGTCGCCGAACCCGATGAACTGATCGAGGCCCGCTGCACCGGCCGCGCCGATGCCATCAAAAGCGAGCGCTGAGAGGCACGCAATTCCGACGGCCCGACGCACATGCGTCAGGCAGATCTGTTGCAAAACGCGATGGTGCTGCCATGCCGCCGGCACGGTCCATATCGGACGTCGCATCAGGCATTGTCCTGCAAGCCAATTCCTTCCAGGTCATTACGCTAAAGTGTCTAAATGCGCGTTAAGCGTCGGCGCTCGCGCACGCTCGGCTAGCGAAATCGCGTCACGCTATCTCGGCCGCAGCGCGACTTTCCGTATCTCGGGCGGCCAGATGCAGGGCCTGCAAGCTCGGTTCAGCAAGGCACCGCAGGCACGAGCCTGCCTTCCAGGCGGTGGCGTTTGGACGGCGCGCGGCCGTCGTGTCGCGGCGCCGCCAGATCATGGAAACTCGAAACGACACCTGACGGACAACAAGACCGGCAAGATCGATCCGGCCGCATCAGGGCGGCCGTTACCGGGCGCGGTCAACGGCACTGCCGTCCAGCCGCAAATTCGTCCGGTCGGCCTATATAATTGTTAACGAGCGCATTGTTGCGACTATTCCGAATATTGAAAAAAATATTATTTGCAGTTTTAAATAGACTTTCGGTCGCGGTTCTGTGACACACAGGCTCAGATGCCCTTCCGGACAGGCTGGAATGAATGGAGCGCAGTGACCAAAAAACTCCTGATCATTGACGACGATGTCGACATAACCGAAGCCGTCGGGCTGGCCGCCGGCGGGCTCGGCATGGAGTTCACGGCGGTCAACAGGTCACTTACCGCGACCGAGGTGTTCATCGCCTATCAGCCGGATGTCGTGATCCTCGACATCATCATGCCGGAAAAGGATGGCATCGACGTACTCAACGATATTCTGAACACCGGTATCCCGACGCGGATCGTGCTCACCTCCGGCCTCAGCGAAGGGTATTTGCGGCTGGGACAGAGCATCGCGAAGTTTCACGGCGTCGAGCGGGTGCAGGTCTTGAGGAAGCCGTTCCGGCTGCACGAACTCCTGGAATCGCTGACGGCCGACGCACCGGCAACAACCGGCAATGGTCACGCCACCGCGTAGGCCATGCGCCATGCTGGCCCGCGCGCGATTCACGCTCTTGGTCGGCAGCGACTGGCCGAAGACGCGGCGTGGGTAGCGGCAGACATTGGCGACCCGGTCGCGGGGCCCCCAACCCACTTGACCGTGTGGCGAGGGCGACGAACGACGGTGCGTAGCCTGCCCGCGCCGTCGTTCGCCCGCGCTGCATCGAGGGCGTGAACGAATTGTTAGGGCAGCCACCGTCATATGGTCCTGCATGCGACGCTGTCGGCGTGAACGCAGGGACCGTGATGACGCAAAAACTTTTGATCATCGACGACGAAGTTGGTGTCACCAAAGTCGTCGGGTTGATTGCCGGACAGTTGGGCATGGAATTCCGCGCGCTCAACACACCGGACATGGCCACCGAGGTGTTCATCGACTTTCAGCCGGATGTCGTGATCATCGACATGATCATGCCGGACAGAGACGGCATCGACGTGCTCAACGAGATCATGCTGACAGGCATCCCGACGCGGATCGTGCTGACGACCGGACACGGCAAAGCCTACCTGCGGCTGGCTGAGGGCGTCGCTCAATTCCACGGCGGGGAACGGCTGCATTTCCTGGAGAAGCCGTTCCGGCGTGCCGAACTGGTTGCGTTGCTGACGAACATCACCGACACCCAACCACTC
Source organism: uncultured Alphaproteobacteria bacterium (assembly GCA_963739725.1). Lineage (GTDB taxonomy): Bacteria > Pseudomonadota > Alphaproteobacteria > Acetobacterales > Acetobacteraceae > JAMXLO01. The sequence continues at coordinate 6,177 of CAVUBS010000017.1, forward strand.
GGCGCCATCGACCCCAGCGCCTCGTAGACCGTTTGCACACTCAACCGTGAGGCAATCGTGCGGCGTAGTTGATCTAGATCAACGCCGGACGGCTCCGGTTCGGGTAGCTACTCCCTGAACGCAGGGGTGTGCCATGCAAACCGCCGCCATTCACGATCAGGATCTGCTCAATCTGGCCGAGGAGACAGTCACGGCGACGATGCGTATCGAGGACCCTGCCATCCGTGCACGACTGCACGAAATCGCTGAGGAACTCCGGGAACTGGCGCTTCCTGTGCAAGACTGAACGTCGGCCATGCGCAATGCTTACCGGGGATGTGCGTTGCTGCCCGCCAGCGGTCGGAGCCGAGCCGGTTGCACCGCCGGTTGCGTTCGTTTGACTTGGATCAAAGACAATTCGACACCATTGTGGTACCGGGACCTCATACGTGGGGTGTGCCATGATAGCCGCTGATGATCGCGATCGCAGTCTGCTCGAGCTTGCCCAGGAAACGGCCCGACTTGCGGCATCCATTGCCGATCCCGTCATCTGCACGCGGCTGCATGAGATCGCTCACGAACTCCAGGAATGGGCCCGCTGCGGGACGGATTGAACGCCGGTTCCCCGGGCGCCTGTGCGCGGCCGGCGGTGCGCGAGAGTGTGATCGGCCTGTTTACTCGCCATTAGGCTGAATTCGATCAAATGGCATCCCAGATTGCCGGTCTCAACTCGGGAGGATGGTGTCGCAATGTGTCTGTTATCAGCGGAGCATATGCTCGATGAGGTCGTCAGTCGGCCGACGGCCTCGCCAGCAAAGATCTGTCCAGCATTTCCACGCCCTTGCGCACCGTGAGCGAACTGCGAACCAGGGCGGACGAATTGCGCCGCATGGCTCAAACGGCGAGAACGGCCGACGTGCATGCAGCCCTGGTTGCCCTGGCAGAGCGTTTCGAGGCGCTGGCCGTCAGCCGCGCGGCTGAGCTCGCCGACAATCATTCGATGGCCGATCGCAAACGCTCCTGATGCCGAGCGGACAACAGCGGTCGTAATCACCGCCCTTCGCGCCACGCGGCAACCGGTTATCGACCGCGATTACCATTGGTATCGGCCGCCGGTGGTATGTCTGCACGATCCGCGCCGCCGTCGGGCCGGCATCCTCCCTTGGACCGTACACGGAACCGCACACCGGGCCCGCCTGACGGGCGCTGACGCGGCTCCTTTGTGCCCCCGATCCAGTGAACGCTGACCACAACAGGCGCCGAGCCGGCGACGGCGTCGGTTCCCCCACAGCCTGCCGTGGGTGCCAGACTTTGCCGGGCAAATTCCGCCGGCCGGTCATGGTCCCCCGCCCGGGAAGCCGGCGTCCTTCGCTCCCGTAAGGCGATGCATATCGGCATGGTTCTTGCGGACCGATGTCTGTCGATGATGCATGCGGAAACCAAAATCCATGAGACCCCTCACAGAACAAAGCGAAAGACTGGACCGATCGGCGGCGGTTGCGTGGCTGAAAACGAAGCTGCATCTGGCCGATGTGGAGCCGTCGGTCGAGCCTGCCGGCAGCTGCACCGATCTCGTGGCAGGAGGTTCATCGCCAGGATACATCCTGGCTGGTGCGATGGCGCGATGTGAAGATCGGCCAGGGCGGCCACGAGCGAACCGGCGCGTCCGGGCCACAAGCAGTGCTGGGCACGTCGGAGCTGGGTTGGGTGCGACAAAACGCGGCCCTGGTGTATCTGCTGCGCACCGGCCGATGGCAGCCCGTGCCTTCCTCGCCGCCGGACTGCTGGGTGGAACGCCTGGTGACCGATTCCTCGGGGGTAACGGTGGCTGCCGCCCGCAAAATCCTGACCACCGCGTTGGAGACAGTTCCGCCATTGCCGGAGGCGGCTTTCCATGAGCCGTTGTCGGCTGACGAGCATGCGTGGGCAAAGCGGAACAGTTCGACGGTGCACGAACTCTGCTGTGGACAGCTTCGGGGCATCCCGAAGAGCCGTCTCGTACCTGGGTTGCGGCATTCCAGTCGGCCGTTGGCGGGACGACGGCCGAGATCGCTGCAATCCTGGCCATCATCGTGAACGTCGCACGTGAAGCTGGTTCGGTCATGATCGCGGCCGAATAGCGGACAGCAACCGAGCAGGACTTGCCGACCCGGCAGTAACGGCCGCCGTCCCCGGCTGTGCTATGCTGGCGGCATGCGAGCGTACCTGGCAGGGCCTGACGTCTTTCTGCCCGTGCCCGGCCAATGGGCCGAGCGCAAGAAGGTCATCTGCGCCCAACACGGCCTTCTCGGCATATCGCCGCTTGACCCTCCGGCAGACGAGCCGCCTGGCTGGGCCGCACTGCCTGACTGGCAGCGCATCGCCGCGCGCAACGAGGCGCTGATCCACTCCTGCGCCCTCATGATCGCCAACCTGACGCCGTTCCGTGGCCCGAGCGCCGATGTCGGCACGGTTTACGAGGTCGGCTTCATGCGGGCGCTCGGCCGGCCCGTGTTCGGCTACGCGACTACCGCGACGCCGTTCACCCGGCGCACGCTGGCGTTCGCCGCGGCGCATGGCGGAGTGACCGCCGGCGCCGATGGGTTCAGCCGGGACGCCGACGGCATGTTGATCGAGCAGTTCGGCCTGTTCGACAACCTGATGATCGAGGCGGGCATCCTGGGCTCCGGCGGCACCCTTGTGGTCGACGAGATCCCGGCGGCGCAGCGCTGGACCGATCTGTCCGTCTTCGAACGCTGCGTGATCGCCGCATCGGCCGCGTGCCCTCAACCGGCAGGCAGCTGATCCGCCTCCGCGCGCCGTGGTGCGGCCGGCCCGAGCGCCGCCCGGATGCCGAACGCGCCGGGCAAGGCGCCCCTCGGGAACAGCCGCGTCACGTGTCCCATCTTGCGACCAGGGCGTGCTTCGGCTTTGCCATACAAATGCGGAATCAGCCCGGGTGTCCCTAGAATCTCCGGCCACAGCGCTGCCTCGTCCGGGCCGACCAGGTTCTTCATCACCGCGTCCGAATGGCGCGCCGCCGGCGGCAGGGGCAAGCCGGCAATGGCGCGGATATGCAGTTCGAACTGGCTTGCCGGGCAGGCATCGATCGTCCAGTGCCCCGAATTGTGCGGCCGAGGGGCGATCTCGTTGGCCAGCACTTTGCCCCCCGCATCGACGAACATCTCCACGGCCAGCAGGCCGACCAGGTCGAGCGCATCGGCAACGCGTCGGGCGATCGCCTGCGCCTGCCGATCGACGGCTTCGGGAATTTGCGCAGGGGCCAGGGTGACGTCGAGGATGTGGCCCCGATGGCGGTTCTCCACCGTGTCGAACGCCGCGTAGCCGCCATCTGCGCCGCGTGCGGCGACCACGCTGATCTCCTGGGCGAAGTCGACAAAACCTTCCAGGATCAATGGCTTGGGCGATAAGGCTGCAAATGCGGCGGCGAGGTCGCCGGAGTGCCGCAGCAGCGCCTGGCCTTTGCCGTCGTAGCCGAGGCGGGTCGTCTTCAGCACCGCGGGCAGGCCGATGCGTGCCACTGCCGCTCGCAGTCCATCAAGGTCCTCGACCGCCGCCCAGGGCGCCGTCGGAATGCCGGCGCCGTTGAGGAATGTCTTCTCCAGCACGCGATCCTGGCTGGTCCGCAGGATTGCCGGGGACGGTCGCACCGGCTTCAGAGATGCAAGAAGATCAAGGCCCTCGGCGCTGACGTTCTCGAACTCGAAGCTGATCACGTCAACCGCGGCGGCAAATTCGCGAAGGCCGCGCGGCTCGTGGTAGTCGCTGATGGTGCTCGCCGCGGACACCTGGCTGGCCGGGCTGTCCTGCTCACGGGTCAGGATATGGCAGCGGTACCCGAGCCGGGCGGCGGCAAGTGCGGACATCCGGCCAAGCTGCCCGCCGCCGACCAGACCGATGGTCGCGTTCGGCGGCAGCGGGAAGGTCATGTATGAGCCTGCGGCTGGCTCGCCACAGGCTGGCTCGCGACGGCCTGGGTCTGCTCGTCGCGGAACGCATCCAGCCGCGCGGCCAGGTTCGCATCGCCGATGGCAATGATCGCGGCGGCCAGCAGTGCGGCATTCACCGCCCCGGCCCGCCCGATCGCAAGTGTCCCAACCGGGATACCGGCGGGCATCTGCACGATGGAAAGCAGACTATCCATCCCATTGAGACTGTGGGATTCGACCGGCACCCCGAGCACCGGAAGCGGGGTCCACGCGGCGCACATTCCCGGCAGATGCGCCGCTCCGCCGGCGCCGGCGATGATGACCTTCAATCCTCGCCCGCGGGCGCTGGCGGCATACTCGCGCAGGCGGTCCGGCGTACGATGGGCGGAAACGATCTGCGCCTCGTGCGGCACGACCAGCCGGTCGAGCATCTCGGCCGCGTGGCGCAGGGTGGCCCAGTCCGACTGGCTGCCCATGATGATGCCGACGGCTGCCGTCCCTGCGGGCTCCATCAGGCGATGCTGTCCGGGATCAGCCGGCTCTCCAGCCAGGCGATCTCGTCCTTCAGCATCAGCTTGCGCTTTTTCAGCCGCTGCAGGTGCAACTGATCCGCCGCGCCCTGGTCCGCCAGGCGCGCGATCACCGTGTCGAGGTCGCGGTGTTCGCTGCGGAGTTCGTGCAGCTTGCGCAGCAGCGAGTCACGGTCGGTCAGCATGGACCGGTCAATAGCACAGGCACGCGCCCGCAACCCAGACCGTGACGGCGGATTCGGCATGGCTCTCGGTGTGTCAATCGGGTTACCATGATGATCGAGGATAACGTTGAGCGGAGTATGTCCATGAGCCTGCAGGCCCATCTCGATGCCCTGAAGGAACGCCATGCCGCGCTCGAATTGCGCATCGCCGACGAGGACCAGCGGCCTCGGCCCGACGCCGAAACCCTGACGCGCCTGAAGATCGAGAAACTGCACGTCAAGGAGGAGATGGAGCGCCTGCGCAGCCAGACCGAGTGAACTGAACGACGCGCCGGCTGCTAGACCATCTCGTCCGCCTCGGGGACGGGCGGTGCCGGCACGACGCGTCCCTCGCGCTCGAGACGCTCATTCGCCTGAGCCACGGCTGCATTCAGGTCGGTCTGGCTGCACAGCCCCAGGATCACCGGATCGCGCGGCTTGATGTTGGCGCTGTTCCAATGGGTCCGCTCGCGCACCTTCTGGATCGTCTCCTTGGTCGTGCCGAGCAGCTTGGAGACCTGCGCCTCGCTGAGCTGCGGGAAGTTCCGCAGCAGGAAGGCGATCGCGTCGGGGCGATCGTTCCGCTTGGCGACCGGCGTGTAGCGCGAACCGCGCAGCCGCTTCGGCACCGGCAGGGCGGTCGGCATCAGCCGCAGGCGTATCGCAGGATCGGCTTCCGCGCGGCGGATCTCATCGGCGGTGACCTGGCTGTTGGCGACCGGATCGTAGCCGACGATACCCTGCGCGACCTCGCCGTCCGCGATCGCCTGGACCTCCAACGGGTGCATGCCGCAGAAATCGGCGATCTGGGTGAAGGTGAGCGCGGTCTTATCGATCAGCCACACGGCGGTGGCCTTGGGCATCAGCGGCAGCGTCATGGCATGGTCATCCTTGGGCCGTTGCTCGCGCGAGGCGGATAAAGCGCGCCGCGGGCGTGGCCGGACGCGGGATATGCCAATCGTCCCGGGGTGGGTCAAGGGCGCATCAGGGTTTATGATGCAATCACATCCGGGTGGGAGACGAAACATGCTGGAAGAGGAAGACGGGCCGGTTCGCAAGCGGACGCGGTTCGAGAAGCCGGTGCTGGACTCGTTCGGGATCGTGGAACTGCGGGACTATATCGCCGAACTGCAGGAGGAGATCGCCCGGGTGGAGGCGGACATCGACCGCAAGCAGGGCCACCGCAGTGCGGCGGACGCGTTCTTCCGGCGGCCTTAGGCCTCGAATGCGGCCAGATCGATCACTGTGATCTGGCACGCCGTGGTGCGCTCGACGGCGAGCTTCCGCAGAAGCCGCGCATCCGCCGTCACGAATGGACGCCTTGCCGATTCGGCCAGCGCCAGATACGTGCAGTCGTAGGCGGAATGATCGAGCAGGATGGCCAGATCGACCGCCCGCCGCGCGAGCCTCCGTGTCGGGACCAGTTCGATATCCGCACGCACAAGCAGCCCGATGGCGAGCGACGCCTCGGGCTGGCTCAACTCGCCGAGGCGGACCTTCTTCCAGACGATATTGGCGCATTCGGCGATCAGCAGATCCGGCGCGTAAAGGACGTGCCGGCGAAGCTTCAGCGCCTGAACGGTGCCAGGCTCGTCGATCACCCACTTCGCTGCAACGCTGGCATCGACGACGTATTCGCTCACCTCTCGTCGCGGCTTTCTCGGAGCAGGGTCTCGGCGGGCGTATGGATCCGTCCGGCGGTCAGGGCGCGCAGTTCCGCGGCCAGATCATCGAAGCCCGCCTCGGCCTCCTGTGCCAATGCCTGGCGCAATATGTCGCGAACCTCCGCCTCAGCCGAGTGGCCATGACGCGCGGCCCGACGCTTGAGGCTGAGGATCAGTGCATCGTCCAGATTGCGGACACTGAGGCTTCCAGGCACAGCGGTCTCCTTGCCAGCAGTGCTGGCATTGATAACACATCACCCTCCCGCTGGCCAGCCGCAATGCCACGAAAAAGGGGCCGGCGAACCGGCCCCCTTCGTCTGTCGCTCATCGTCGCGTCAGGTACCCGTGGCGTCAGGCAGCCTTGACGGCGTCCTGCGCGTCGTTGGCGATCGCCGTCGGCGCGCCACCACCGATCGTGATCCGGCGCGGCTTCAGCGCCTCGGGAACCACCCGCTTCAGGCCGACATGCAGCAGCCCGTTCTGCAGGTCTGCGCCATCGACCACGATATGGTCGGCGAGCACGAACCGGCGCTCGAAGGCCCGCCCGGCGATGCCGCGATACAGCACCTCACCCTTCTGGCCGTCGTTGGCCACCTTGCCGGAAACCACCAGCGTGTTGTCCTTGACGACCATGTCCAGTTCGTCCGGACGGAATCCCGCCACCGCCATGGTCAGGCGGTAGGTGTCCTCGCCGGTCTTCTCGATGTTGTAGGGCGGATAGCTTGGCGCCTCGGCGGCGGAAGCGGCTGTGTCCATCAGGCGAGCCAGGCGGTCGAAGCCGATGGCGGTACGGAACAGCGGTGCGAAGTCGAACGTTGTCATGGGGTAAAAACCTCCTGCTTGAGCAAGGTCATATGGTCGGACCGCCCGAATGGGCCGGCCCCGTGAAGTCCCCGAAACCCCATTGGGCGTTCCGGACACAACAGAAATTGGCAGTCGACGCTCCCGGTTCAAGGGGCGCCGAACGGCAGGAAACCTGCTGAAATCAGGCTATTTCTTGATCCCGAGCCCGGCGAATTTCTTGTTGAATTTCGCGACCTGGCCGCCGCTGTCGATGATCCGGTGCTGCCCGGTCCAGGCCGGATGCGACTTCGGGTCGATGTCCAGCCGAAGCGAGTCGCCCTCCTTGCCGTAGCAGGACCGCGTCTTGAACTGGGTGCCGTCGGTCATGACGACGTTGATCTCGTGATAGGCGGGGTGGATGCCCGGTTTCATGGCGCTGCTCCTGCTGGCGCCGGCATATAGCGCCGGCGCCGGGCGATGGCCAGAGGGATCTGGCGGGGGGATTCACGCCAGCGTGGCGCGCCAATAGGGCGGCGGCAGTTCGGGCTTGACCCCCAGCGCCTTCGCGGCACGCAGCGGCCACGCCGGATCGGCCAGCAGCACGCGCGCCGCGAACACCAGATCGGCACGCTCGTTCGCCACGATCTCGGCGGCATGCGTCGGCTCGGTGATCAGCCCGACCGCCCCCGTGGCGATCCCGGCGCGATGCCTCACGGCGTCGGCGAACGGCACCTGATAGCCGGGATGCGTGGGAATGCGCACATCGGGGGAAATGCCGCCGGACGAACAGTCGATCAGATCGACGTCGCCGCGCGCGGCCAGCTTGCGGCACAGTGCCACGGTGTCATCGATGGTCAGGCCGCCCGGCAGGTAATCGACGCAGGACAGTCGCACGAACAACGGCAGGTCGGCGGGCCATTCGGCGCGCACGGCGTCGATCGCCTCCATCAGGAACCGGCTGCGCCCGTCGAGGTCGCCGCCGTAGGCATCGTTGCGGTGGTTGGCGATCGGCGAAAGGAACGAGTGCAGCAGATAGCCGTGTGCGGCGTGGATTTCCGCCACCTTGAACCCGGCCTCGCGTGCCATCCGTGCGGTGGCCGCGAACTGCCCCACGATGTCCGCGATCTCGCCTGTCGTCAGGGAGTGCGGGTCGGTGGCGCCGGGCTGGAAGGGGATCGGGCTGGGCGCGACGGGCACCCAGCCGCCGTCCTGCGGTGCGATCGGCTTGCTGCCCTCCCACGTGCGCGTCGTGCTGGCCTTGCGCCCGGCATGCGCGATCTGGATGCCCGGCACCGCGCCGCCGCGCGTGATGATCGCGGCGAGGCGGCTCAAAAGCGCCTGGTGCTGCGCGTTCCACAGGCCGAGGCAGTGATGGGTGATGCGGCCGATCGCCGAGACATGCGTTGCCTCGGTGAACACGATGCCGGCGCCGCCCATCGCCCGCGCGCCCAGGTGCTGCACGTGCCAGTCGTCACCCAGCCCGTCCTCGGCGCTGTACTGGCACATCGGCGCCACCACGATGCGGTTGCGCGCGGTGACCGAGCGGAAGGTGATCGGCTGAAACAGCAGCGGCGTCGGCATGTGCGCGAAGTTCCCCCGGGTTGCGTTGCGGTCAGGCTGGCTCGGCGGCCATGCCCTTATCGGCGAGTTCGCGCAATGCCTTGTCGGTCTTGTCCAGCGCGAGACCCATGCCGCGCAGCACGTGCGGCGCCTTGGTGAACTGGATGTCGCTGTACCCCACGACCTCGACCCGATTTCCCCAGGGGTCCAGGAAATCGAGGAACGGACCGTCCAGCAGTTCGCCCCCCGCGGCAACCACCAGATCGCGCACCGCACTGCGGTCGTCGACCACGAGGCCGAAATGGCGCGGACTGTCGCGATGTTCCGTGCTGGCCTGCGTCAGATTGATGAACTGGTCGCCCATGTCGATGAAGGCATTGTTCTTGCCCTTGCCGCGCAGCGTGAACTGGAAGATGCGGCCGTAGAAGGCCAGCGCCTCCTCGATGTCGCCGACCTCGAGCGCCACGTGGTTCATTCCCACCAGCTTCGGCCTGCGCGCGGCAGCGTCGTTCGGTTGCGGCATGTGTGCTCCTCCTCGGATGAATTGCCGCACAGATGGTCGTTCGGCTGCCCTCGCGCCAGGGGTGACGCGCGCCCGGCTGCCCTTGCACGCCGCATCGCCGACATGCGAGCCTTCATCGAGGACGCCGGCCAGAAGGGAAACGACCATGAGCAGCTCTGGATTCGATATCACGTCGCGTTTTGCCGATGGGCTGCCCGATCCGGCGCCGCGCTTCGGGGGATTTCCGAAATACAATTTCATTGGCGGCCACAACGATCCCGTGCAGATCCCGATCGAGGGCCTGATCGAGGCCACTGCCTCGGTGCTGCGCCGCGAGGGCTCGAAGCTTGCGATGTACAATCTGGCGCAAGGGCCGCAGGGCTATGTCGGGCTGCGCGAATTTGTCGCCGACAAGTTGAAGCGGCATCGCGGCATGGCCGCAACGCGCGACGATGTGTTGATAACGACGGGCTCGGGTCAGGGCATCGATATCGTCAGCCGCCTGTTCATCAATCCGGGTGACACGGTGATCCTGGAGGAATTCTGCTACGCCGGCGCGATCAATCGGTTCAAACGCATCGGCGCCAACATCGTCGGCGTGCCGCTGGATGAAGACGGCATGCGCATGGACGCGCTGGCCTCGACGCTGGAGGGCCTGAAGCAGAAGGGCGTCACGCCGAAATACATCTACACCATTCCCACGATTCAAAACCCGTCCGGCAGTATCCTGCCGCTGGAGCGTCGCCAGCAGATGCTGTCGCTCGCCTTGCAGTACGGCGTGCCGATCTTTGAGGACGAGTGCTACGCCGACCTGATCTGGGCCGGCGGCGCGCCACCCGCGCTGTATGCCTTGGCACCCAAGCAGGTCGTGCATATCGGTTCGTTCTCGAAGTCGCTCGCGCCGGCGCTGCGCGTCGGCTACGCGGTGGCCGAATGGCCGGTGCTGTCGCGCATGATCTCGTCCAAGACCGACAGCGGCACCGGCGCGCTCGATCAGATGATCGTCGCCGAGTATTTTACCAAAAACTTCGACAAGCACATCGGCACGTTGTCGGGCGTGCTGAAGGGCAAGCTCGACACGATGGTGGAAGCGGTCGAGCGGGAGTTCGGCACCACCGCCGACATGTGGCGGCCGAAGGGCGGCATCTTCCTGTGGTTGAAACTGCCCGACGCGGTGGACGTGCGGAAGCTGGTGAAGCCGGCCGCCGATGCCGGCATCAACTTCAACCCCGGACCGGAATGGGTGTGCAATCCCGAGCCGGCGAAGTCATACATGCGGCTGTGCTTTGCATTGCCGTCGAAGGAGCAGATCCGCGAGGGCGTCGCGGCGCTGGCACAGGTCTGCTACGAGCAGACCGGCATCCCGGTACGCAGCGCCAACGTCGAGCGCGCGGGCGCTCGCGAGTCAGCCTGAGCCATGGCGGATGACATTGCACTGATGGTGAACGGCAGGCAGGTGAGCGTTGCGGTGGACGCCGTGACGCCGCTGCTGGACGTTCTGCGCAACCGGCTCGATTTGAAGGGCGCGCGATACGGCTGCGGGCTGGAGCAATGCGGCAGCTGCATGGTGCTGCTCGACGGCGAGCCGGTCTACGCGTGCTCGCGCGAGATCGGCACCGTCGCCGGGCGTAGCGTCACCACGATCGAGGGGCTTGGCACTGCGGCACGGCCGCATCCGCTGCAACAGGCGTTTCTCGATGAACAGGCGGGTCAGTGCGGCTACTGTCTGTCGGGCATTCTCATGAGTGCCAAGGCGCTGCTCGACCGCAATCCGTCGCCGGCGCGCGCCGACATCGTCGCGGCGTTGGACCGGCATCTCTGCCGCTGCGGCGCGCATCCGCGGATTCTGCGCGCGGTCGAGAAGGCCGCCGCCGTGCTGCGGGAAGGGAATGAGCTCATGAGCGACACGCTGCCGCTGTCCATTCAGACCAACCGGCGCCTGGAGAAGTGGCTTCGCTTCAACCCCGATCGCACCGTGCGCCTGGCGGTCGGCAAGGTGGAGCTTGGCCAGGGCAACGTCACCGCTTTGGCGCAGATCGCCGCCGACGAACTCGACGTAAATTTGGAACGCATCGCGGTGCTGGCGGGCGACACGCAGGATGCGCCGGACGAGGGCCAGACGACGGGCAGCCAGTCGATCGAGGTTTCCGGAAGGTCGGTGCGCCTGGTGTCGGCGGAGTTGCGCGCGCGCGTGTTGGACCGGCTCGCGCAACGGCTGAACTGCAGCCCGCTGGAACTGACCGTCGAGGACGGCATCATCCGGCGTGGCGATGCGCCGACCGGTCACGACTACTGGAACTTTTCCGCCGCCGAGGATTTCGCCGCGGATATCGAAGGGACCGCGACGCCGAAGCCGCATGCGGCGTATCGCGTGGTTGGCAAGCCGGTGCCGCGGCGTGACCTGCCGGCAAAAGTCGCAGGCGCAGCCTTCATCCATGACATGGTGCGGCCCGACATGCTGCACGCGCGCATCCTGCGCCAGCCCTGTCGCGGGGCGAATATTGCGTCGCTGAACGAGGCTGCGCTGCGGCGCGCCGAACGGGGCGATTTCCGCATCGTGCGCGTCGGCGATTTTGTCGCCTTCGTCGGTAGCGACGAGACCGTCGTGCAGCGAGCCGCCGCGGTCGCGCCGTTGCATGCGAAGTGGGAGAACGTGCGGCAGATCACGGCAGACCAGCAGGAAGCTTCGTGGCTGGTCGGCCAGGAATCGAACGACCGCGTGCTGGGCAGCGACCTTCCCGCGGCCGAGACAAAGGATGTGGTGGTGGCGAGCTATTCGCGGCCCTATGTCGCGCATGCCTCGATGGCGCCGTCCTGTGCTCTGGCCGAGTACCGCAACGGGCATCTGTCGGTGTGGTCGCACACGCAGGGCGTCTATCCGCTGCGTGCCGCGCTGGCGAATGTGCTTGGCATCGCGCCCGATGCGATCACCGTGCGTCATGCGCACGGCGCCGGATGCTACGGACACAATGGCGCCGATGATGTGGCAGTCGATGCCGCGGTGATCGCGATGCAAATTCCGGAAAGTTGCATCCGCGTGCAATGGCGCCGCGAGGAGGAGTTCGGCTTTGAACCGCTCGGCCCGGCGATGCACATAACGCTGCGTGCCGCGCTGGACGATGCGGGAAAGCCCGTGGACTGGACTGCGGATATCTGGTCTCCGACGCATGTGCAGCGGCCGAGCACCGGCGGCAATCTGCTGACCCACGAGGCGCTGCCGACCCCGCCGCCGGATCCGCGCCCGACCGATCCGCCGGAGGCAAATGGCGGCGGCGGCACGCGCAACGCGTTCCCGCTCTACGACTTCGCCGCGACGCGCGTGCTGCATCATTTGATTCTGCGGCCCCCGGTGCGCACGTCCGCGCTGCGCGGCCTCGGCGCGCTGCCCAACGTGTTCGCAATCGAGTGCTTCATCGACGAACTTGCCGAACGCGCCGGTATCGACCCGGTGGTGTATCGGCTGTCGATGCTGTCGGACCCGCGCGCGCGCCGTCTGATCGAGAACGTTGCCGAACGCTGCAATTGGTCGGCGCGCGGGCCGGCGGGCAGCGGACGCGGCATCGGACTTGGCTGGGCGCGCTATAAGAACAAGGCGGCATATGCCGCCGTCGCGGTGGAGGTCGAAGTAGACCAGGACGTGAGATTGCGCCGCGTCTGGTGCGCGGCCGATGCTGGCCTGGTGATCAATCCCGATGGCGCTCGCAACCAACTCGAGGGCGGCATTCTCCAGGCCGCCAGCATGACGCTGAAGGAGCAGATGCGGATGGAGGGCGACGGGATCACGTCGCTCGACTGGGAGAGCTATCCGATCCTGCGGTTTTCCGAGGTCCCGGAGATCGACACCGAGATCGTCCACGCGCCTGATCTGCCGACGCTCGGCATGGGCGAGTGCACGTTCGGTCCGACCGCCGCCGCGATCGGCAACGCCGTCGCGCATGCGCTGGGCGCGCGGATCAGGGACATGCCGCTGACCCGTGAGCGAATCGCGGCTGCGCTGTTGCAGTGACGGTCGGGGCTGCTACGCCTTCACCAGCGTGCAGCCACCGTCCGCCAGCGGTCGCCACGCCTCGTCCGGCGGAATGGTGACGAGTTCCTTGCAGTAGTCGTAAGGGTATTTCGCTTCGGACGGCGACTTCACCTGCCAAAGATGCATCACGTGCATCACCCGCCCGTCCTCACGGATTTTCACGTCGGTGTTGTACATGTCGTTGACCGGCGTCGCCTTCATCTTCGCCACCACCGCATCGGCATCGGTGGTGCCGGCCGCACGCACGCTCTTCAGCCAGTGCGTCGTCGCGCAGTAGTTCGCGGCGTGCAGCAGCCCCGGAACCATCCCGTTCATCTGCGCGCTCCACCGTTTCGACCAGGCGCGCGTCTTGTCGGTCATGTCCCAATAGAACGAGTCGGTATAGACCAGCCCCTCGCAGGTCTTCTGGCCGAGCGAGTTCACGTCGTTGATCGCCATCAGCAGCGTCGCCATGCGCACACCGCCCTGCGACATGCCGAACTCGGCGGCCTGCTTGATGCAGTTCTGCAGATCGGTGCCGGCATTGGCGAAGCCGATGACCTTGGCGCCCGATGCCTTCGCCTGCACCAGGTAGGAGGAAAAATCCGCAGTCGCCAGCGGCGCCTTTACGCTGCCGAGCACCTTGCCGCCACCCGCCGTCACGGCCGCGGTGGTGTCGCGCTCCAGCGCATAGCCAAAGGCGTAATCCGCGGTGATGAAGAACCACGTATCGCCGCCGGCCTTGGTCAGCGCAGTGCCGGTGCCGTGCGACAGCGCATAGGTGTCGTAGGCAAAGTGGATGCCGTAGGGCGAGCATTGTTTGCCGGTCATGTCCGACGTGGCCGGACCGGTGATCAGGTAAATGCGCTTCTTCTCGCGGCACACCTGTTGGATGGCGAGGCCGGCCGACGATGCCGCACCATCGGCGAGCGCATCGACACCCTGGTTGTCGATCCACTCGCGCGCCAGTGCACTGGAAACGTCAGGCTTGTTCTGATCGTCGCCCTGCAGCACCTCGATCGGCCGGTCGAGTACCGAGCCGCCGAAATCCTGGATCGCCATTTCGACGGCAACGCGGTTGCCCGGGCCGCCGACGTCTCGATACGGACCGCCCATGTCGCTGAGCAGGCCGATCCGCACCGGCTTTGATGTGCTCTGCGCGCGCAGGATTGCTGGCATGGCGATTGGTGCAGCCACCAGCGCCGTGACTGCGGCGCGACGCGATATGGTTCTCATGGTATCCCCCAGCAGGAAGCGCCTAGCGAAGCGAGGCGTTCAACTTCACCAATGCAGCCGAGCCAGGGCACAGCGCCGCCTCGTCGAGCTCGTTGAACGGCGTGGTCACGGTGTTCATGTGATGGTGCAGGTCTTCCGGCTCCGGATCGACGAACAGCAGCCCGGTGACGATTTCGCCTGCCGCCTGACGCTCCTGCAGATACGTCATCGCGGCGATCCGGTCGTGCACGTCGTAGTCGTTGGCTAGCTTGCGCAGGCGCAGTACCGAGCCGTCGTGCTGCTTCACCATCTCGACCGTGCCGGCAGCATATTCGACGGTGATCGGCTCGCGGCTGGGAATTACGTCGAGATAATTCACCGCCAGATTATGTTCGCGTACATAGTCGAAACTGGTGTGCGAGCCCTCATGGTTGTTGAACGCCACACAGGGCGAGATGCAGTCGATGAACGCGGCGCCCTGGTGCTTCAGCGCCGCCTCGATCAGCGGCACCAACTGTTCCTTGTCGCCGGAGAAGCTGCGTGCGACGAAGGTTGCGCCGAGTTGCAGCGCCATCGCGATCAGGTCGATCGCCTCGTCGTTGTTCACCACGCCGCGGCGGCTTTTGGCACCCTTGTCGGAGGTGGCGGAGAACTGCCCCTTGGTCAGGCCGTAGACGCCGTTGTTCTCGACGATATAGGTCATGTTCACGCCGCGCCGCATGACATGGGCGAACTGGCCGATGCCGATCGAGGCGCTGTCGCCGTCGCCGGACACGCCGAGATAGATCAGGTCGCGGTTGGCCAGGTTGGCGCCGGTCAGCACCGACGGCATCCGGCCATGCACCGAATTGAACCCGTGCGATGCGCCCAGGAAATAGGTTGGCGTCTTCGATGAGCAGCCAATGCCCGACAGCTTGGCGATGCGGTGCGGCGGCAGCTCCAGATTGAAGCAGGCGCGCACGATTGCCGCGCTGATCGAATCGTGGCCGCAACCGGCACACAGGGTGGAGACCGCGCCCTCATAGTCGCGCCGCGTGAAGCCGAGCGCATTGGTCGGCAGCGCGGGATGGTGCAGCTTCGGCTTGGGGATGAATGTCATGGCACCGCCTTGCGGAACGGAACGATCTTCAGTGCGTCGACGTTGTCGGCGATGGCGCCGGCGATGAAGCGAGCGGTGATCGGCGTGCCGTCGAAATGCAGCACGCGCGTCAGCTTCACGGGATCGATCTCCAACTCGTTGACCAGCAGCGTGCGCAATTGCGCGTCGCGGTTCTGCTCCACCACGAAGACCTGGTCGTGCTCGGCGATGAACGCCTTCACGTCGTTGTGGAACGGAAAGCCGCGCACGCGCAGCAGATCCAGATGGATGCCGCGTTCCGCCAGGATCTCCTCCGCCTCGTTCATCGCCGGACTGGTGGAGCCGAAATAGATCGCACCCAGGCGCGTCGGCTCTTTCGCCGGACGCGCGATGGGCCGCGGCACCATTTGCTTCGCGGTCTCGAACTTCTTCAGCAGCCGCAGCATGTTCTCGGCGTAGTCCGGCCCTTCCTCGGTGTAGCGCGCGCGGCGGTCCTTGGACGTGCCGCGGGTGAAGAATGCGCCGCGCGTCGGATGCGTGCCGGGATAGGTGCGATACGGGATGCCGTCGCCGTCCACATCGAGATAGCGGCCGAAGTCCTTGCCCGCCTCAAGCTCTTCCGCGGTCATCACCTTGCCGCGGTCCATCTTGCGGCTGTCATCCCAGACGAACGGCTTCGACAGCCGCTCGTTCATGCCGATTTCGAGGTCGAGCATCACGAAGATCGGCGTCTGCAGCCGGTCCGCCAGATCGAAAGACAGCGCGCCGAATTCGAAGCATTCGTACGGGTCCTCGGGGAACAGCAGCACGTGCTTGGTGTCGCCGTGCGAGGCATAGGCGCAACTCAGAATGTCGGTCTGCTGCGTGCGCGTCGGCATGCCGGTGGACGGGCCGGACCGCTGCACGTCGAAGATCACCGCGGGGATTTCGGCGAAATACGCCAGCCCGACGAATTCCTGCATCAGCGAAATGCCGGGCCCCGACGTGGCGGTGAACGCGCGCGCACCGTTCCACGCCGCGCCGATCACCATGCCGATCGAGGCCAGTTCGTCCTCCGCCTGCACGATCGCGAATTTGGCCTGCTTGGTCTGCGGATCCACACGGTAGCGATTGCAGTAGCGGGTGAACGCCTCGGCCAGCGAAGAGGACGGCGTGATCGGATACCACGCGCACACGGTCGCCCCGCCATACACCGCACCCAGCGCGGCAGCGGCATTGCCTTCGATGAAAATGCGATCGCCCACCGTGTCGGCGCGGCGCAATGTCAGGCCGATCGGGCACTCCAGGTTCTTCAGCGCATAGTCGCGGCCCATGTGCAGCGCCTGCACATTCGCCGCCACCAGTTTGTCGCGCCCGCGGAACTGCTCGCCCAGCAAGGTCTCGATCTCGGCCACATCCATCTGCAACAGCGCGGACAGCACGCCGAGATACACGATGTTCTTGAACAACTGCCGCTGGCGCGAGTCGGTATAGGCCTTGTTGGTGATCTCGGTCAGCGGCACGCCGATCACCACGATGTCGTCGCGGAACTTCGACGGCGGCATCGGCTTCGTCGAGTCGTAGAACAGATAGCCGCCCGGCACGATCGACGCGATATCCTGCGTCCAGGTCTGCGGATTCATCGCCACCATCAGATCGACGCCGCCGCCGCGCGCACCGAGATGCCCCGCCTCCGACACCCGCACCTCGTACCAGGTCGGCAGGCCCTGGATATTCGAGGGAAAGATGTTGCGCGGCGTGATGGGCACGCCCATCCGCAGAATCGACTTGGCGAACAGCGTGTTGGCGCTGGCCGAACCCGACCCGTTGACGTTGGCGAACTTGACGACGAAGTCGTTGACGCGCTGGAGACCGGTTACGCGTTCTGCAAACTGCAACATGCGTGCTCCGCCTGTGCCACATCGAGAAGGAAACGCTGCATGTCCCATGCGCCGGTGGGACACCGCTCGGCGCACAGACCACAATGCAGGCAGACGTCCTCGTCCTTGACCATCACGCGGCCGGTCTTCAGTGCGCCGGAAACGTAAAGGTCCTGGGTCTCGTTCATGGCCGGCGCACTCAGCCGCAGCCGCAGTTCCGGTTCCTCGCCGTTCTCGGTGAAGCTGATGCAATCGACCGGACAGATGTCGACGCAGGCGTCGCACTCGATGCAGAGCGCGTCGGTGAACACCGTCTGCACGTCGCAGTTCAGGCAGCGCTGCGCTTCCGCGAACGCGAGCTTGTCATCGAAACCCAGCTCGACCTCGGCCTTGATGTCCTTCAGCGCGATCAACTTGTCGCGGTGCGGCACCTTAAAGCGCAGGTCCAAGGATATATCGTTGTCATAGCTCCACTCGTGGATGCCCATCTTCTGCGAGGCGAGCGTCACCATCGGCGGCGGCCGGTCGCGCACATCCTCGTTCTGGCACAGCTTGTGGATCGAGATCGCCGCCTGGTGCCCGTGCGCCACGGCCCAGATGATGTTCTTCGGTCCGAACGCCGAATCGCCACCGAAGAACACCTTCGGATTGGTCGACCCCATCGTCACTTCGTCGACGACCGGCATGTCCCACTGGTCGAACTCGATGCCGATGTCGCGCTCGATCCACGGGAACGCGTTCTCCTGCCCGACGGCCACCAGGACATCGTCGCATTCGAAATGCTGATCCGGCTCGCCGGTCGGCACCAGCCTGCGGCGGCCCTTGGCGTCGCGCTCGGCCTTCACCTTCTCGAACATCACGCCGGTCAGTTTTCCACCCGCGTGAGTGAACTCCTTCGGCACCAGCATGTTGAGGATCGGGATGTCCTCGTGCATGGCGTCGTCCTTTTCCCAGGGCGACGCCTTCATCTCCTCGAAGCCGGACCGCACGATCACCTTCACGTCCTCGCCGCCCAGGCGACGCGAGGAGCGGCAGCAGTCCATCGCGGTGTTGCCGCCGCCCAGCACGATCACGCGCTTGCCGATCTTGGTGACATGGCCGAACGACACCGAGGACAGCCAGTCGATGCCGATATGAATGTTCGCCGCGGCTTCATGGCGGCCGGGGATCGGCAGGTCACGCCCACGCGGCGCGCCGCAGCCGACGAAGATCGCGTCGAAGTCGTCGGCCAGCAGCGCCTTCAGGCTGTCGATCCGCTGGCCCAGCCGCATTTCCATGCCGAGGCCGGTGATATAGGCCACCTCCTCGTCGATGATCTCCTCGGGGAGGCGGAATTTCGGGATCTGGCTGCGGATCATGCCGCCGGCGCGCGGGTCCGAATCGAACACCACCAGTTCATAGCCAATGGGTGCAAGATCGCGCGCAACGGTCAATGACGCAGGTCCGGCGCCGATCAGGGCGACGCGCTTGCCGTTGCTGCGCTCGGCCGGTCTGGGCAGGCGGTGGCGGATGTCGCCTTTGTAATCTGCGGCGACGCGCTTGAGCCGGCAGATCGCCACCGGTTCCTCTTCCACGCGTCCGCGTCGGCAGGCCGGCTCACAGGGCCGGTCGCAGGTTCGGCCGAGAATTCCCGGGAACACGTTGGATTCCCAGTTGATCATGAACGCGTCGGCGTACCGACCCGCGGCGATCAGCCGGATGTATTCCGGCACGGGGGTGTGGGCGGGACACGCCCACTGGCAGTCGACCACTTTATGGAAGTAGTCGGGGTTACCGATGTTGGTAGGCTGCAACTCGGACTCCTATCCCGCGGCGCGCGAACGCGCCGACGTGTGGCCGTTCTTGCCAACAATTCTGTTGTGCGGTCTGGCCCTCCTCCCGTCAATCACCCTATGCGAAACGCACCAAGTCTTCAACCGAAGTGGGTGCATGGCTGGCCCCCTTCCCCGCGTTCCCCGGGCCTCCGTCATTCCGCGGTCAGCAGTTGCCCACTCAGCCCGGTTGAAGAACCCCGAACCCCGACCAGAGGCGCTGCCTCTGGACTCCGCCAAGGGCAGAACCCTTGCAACCCCACTTAAAGTATCGGATCCCAAAGGCTACGCCTTTGGTGGGGGTCCCGGGGGCAACGCCACCGGGCGGGTTTCAGGGCGGAGCCCTGAGCGCTTCCGCTCCACCCGATTGCCCAAGGAAATGACTACGGTCGCATCGTGAAGGCGGATGGCCCCGGCGTCCGCAGCGGCGCGGCAAGGTTGGCGAACTCGCACAGCAGGCGGCGGGTGTCGCGCGGATCGATGACATCCTCCACCCAGAACGCCTCCGCGGTGCGGTACGGCGAACGCAGCCGGTTCAGTCGTGCCTCGATCTCCTCCATCTTGGCGGCGGGATCGGGCGAGGCATCGATCTCGGCCCGGTAGGCCGCCTCGATGCCACCCTCCAAAGGCAGCGAGCCCCAGCTTGCCGAGGGCCAGGCGTAGCGCTGGCACAAATGGCTCACCGGCTGATGGCCGAGGCCGCCGACGCCGTAGCAGTTGCGCACAACGATGCTGCACCAAGGGACGGTGGTCTGGTTGATCGCCGACAGCGCCCGGACGCCCCAGCGGATCACCGCGCTGCTCTCGGCGGCGAGCCCGACCTGGAAGCCGGGGCAGTCCACGAGGTGCACGATCGGCAGATGGAACGTCTGAGCCAGATCGACGAAGCGTATGATCTTGTTGCAGGCATCGGCCGTCCAGGCGCCGCCGTGGAACAGCGGGTCGCCCGCCATCAGCGCCACCGGCCAGCCGTCTAGTCGGCAGAAGCCGGTGATGATCGGCCGGCCGAAGCTGCGCGCCATCTCGAAGAAACTGCCCTTGTCCACCAGCGCCTCGATGATCCGGCGCATGTGGTAGGCCTGCTTCCTCTCACGCGGTATTGCGGCGATCAGGGACTCTTCGCGGCGCCCTGGGTCGTCCCAGTTGCGCACGCGGGGCGGCAGGTCCCAGACCGAGCCGGGCAGATACGAGAGAAACCGGCGCACGGCCTCGAACGCCTCGGCCTCGGTGTCCACTGCGTGATCGACCGCGCCGCAGGATAGCTGCACGTCCCAGCCGCCGAGTTCCTGCTTGCTGCGGGGCTCGCCGAGCCGCTCTACCACCGGCGGGCCGGCGACGAACACCGCGGAAATCTCCTTCACCATCACCGAATAGTGGCTGGCAGCAAGCCGCGCCGCGCCGAGCCCGGCGACCGAGCCCAGTCCCAGGGCCACCACCGGTACCGTCCCCATGTTGTTGGCCACGAGGTCGAACGACGTGGTCTCCGACAGCCCGCCAGGCAGGTTGGCCCGCCCGGTGGTCTCGATGGTCTTCACCGACCCGCCGCCGCCGGAGCCCTCGATCAGCCGGATGATCGGCATGCGGAACTCCGCCGCGATCTGCTCCGACATCTTCGGCTTGCCCTTGATCGAGGCGTCCGCCGATCCGCCGCGCAGCGTGAAGTCGTCGCCGGCGATGACCACCGGCCGGCCATCGACCGTGCCGCGGCCGAACACGCAGTTGGCCGGCGTGAATGCGACGATCTCCTTGCTGTCGGCGTCGTAGGTCGCCTTGCCGGCAATCGCGCCGATCTCGTGGAAACTGTCGGGATCGAGCATGCGGTCGATCCGCTCGCGGACGGTGAGGCGCCCGCCGGCGTGCTGACGCGCGACCCGCTCCGCGCCGCCAAGCTCCCGGGCAAGCGCCGCACGCGCGCGGAGTTCGGCGAGTTCCGGTTCCCACCCGATTTGTGTGCTCGGTTGCGGGCGCGGCGAAAGTGAGTCGTCTGGCATCGTTCCTCGGCTTGATAGCGTTGGCGGGACGCTATGGCAGGGTAGGACGGCATGCAACGCTGGTCGGCCGGCAGGAGCACTCGGGGTTTCACCCCGAACCCCGACCAGAGGCTCCGCCTCTGGACTCCGCCAAGGGCCGAGCCCTTGGAACCCCTCACTTTAAAATCGGATTCCAAAGGCTGCGCCTTTGGTGGGGGTCCCGGGGGCAACGCCCCGGGCGGGTTTCAGGGCGGAGCCCTGAGCCCTTCAGCTCCACCCGATTTGCCCTGGACCCACTTGCCAAGCCAGCCGCGGCATCGTATTGCGAATGAGTTTGCGAATGATTCGCATATAGGTGGCGCATGAACCCTCGCTTGCCCCGGTCGTCCCGACACGACTTCAGACATGGCCAGGCCTGTCGAAGCCCGCGGGCACGCCTCCGCGCTCTTGGCTGGCTGCTGGCCACGGCCGCACTGCTTCAGTCGGCTCCGGTCCAGGCCCAGAACCCGACCTACTCGATCTCGATTCACGACAACGCGTTTGATCCGCCCGAACTCTCCGTGCCCGCCGGACAGAAAATCGAACTGCACATCACAAACGAACGTGCCGCCGCGTCGGAATTCGAAAGTGCCGAGCTGCGTCGCGAAAAGGTCGTCACGCCCGGTCAGCAGGTGACGGTCTATGTCGGCCCTCTCCGGCCCGGCACCTACGAATTCTTCGACGACTTCAATCCGCAAACCCGCGGCCACCTTATCGCACGCTGAGGTCCCATGCTTGCCGTCGCCGTTATCGTCTTCCGCGAGGTGCTGGAAGCAGCGCTCATCGTCAGCATCGTCATGGCCGCTTCGGTTGGTGTGGCAGGCCGCACACTTTGGGTCGCCGGCGGCATCGGCGCCGGCGTTCTCGGTGCCGGTCTGGTTGCCATGTTCGCCGCCGGCATTGCCGACGCGTTCCAAGGTTCGGGTCAGGAGATCCTCAACGCCGGCATCCTGCTGCTGGCTGTTTGCATGCTCGGTTGGCACAACCTGTGGATGGCGCGCCATGGGCGCCAAATGGCGGATGAGGCGAAGGACATCGGCCGTCAGGTTGCCGCCGGGAGCCGGCCGCTTGCAGCCCTCGCACTGATCGCCGGCGTCGCCGTGCTGCGCGAGGGCTCCGAGATTGTGCTCTTCGTCTACAGCGTCGCCGCCTCCTCCCATGATGGCGCCGTCGCAATGCTTGCCGGCGGACTGATTGGCCTGGCGGGCGGTACTGTCGTCGGGATCATCCTTTACTACGGACTGCTGCGCATTCCGGTGCATCGGCTGTTCGCCGTCACCGGATGGATGGTGTTGCTGCTCGCCGCCGGCCTGGCGGCACAGGCGGCCGGGTTCCTGGTGCAGGCCGACCTTTTGCCGCCACTCGGCGACCAGATCTGGAACACCTCTTTCCTGTTGTCGGAGGACGGTTTGGTGGGCAAGACCCTGCACACCCTGGTCGGCTACGTCGCCCGTCCCGCGGGCATTCAGATCATCGCTTACGCCTTCGTTCTGTTTGCGATCGGCCTGCCGATGCGGGCCATGGCGCGCGGCCGTGTCCAGCTCAGGAAACTGGTGGCCGGCGGCACCGCTGCCCTTGTTGTATTTGTCCCGGCATATTCGGCACATGCGGAACTGCAGGTGCGGATGCCGACGGTCGAATTCCGCGAGCTGGAGTTCGAGCACAACGGGCTCTTTACCTTCGACAAGGATCGCAGCTTGGGCGGCCAGCAGAGCTACACGAACTCTATCGGCTACGGCTTGACGCCATGGTGGAAGATCGAGCTGGAAGGTGAGTCGGAGTCTGTCCCCGACAGCAGCGTGCATTATTCAGCCACGACGATAGAGAACACCTTTCAACTCACGGAACCCGGCCAATACATGTTCAACCTCGGCTTTTTTGCCGAGTATTCGCAGTCCGCGCTGAACGGAGAACCGAACAGCTTCACCTTGGGGCCAATCGTCCAAAAGGAGCTGTATAATGTGCTTGGTGTCGACAGCCTTCACACTCTGAACGTGTTCTTTGGCCATGATGTCGGCCACAACGCCACCCATGCGACCGCGCCTGGAGGTTGCCTGGCAATCGCGGCTGCTGTTGAATCCGTATATCGATCCGGCGCTGGAATACTACGGCACCATCGATGATCTGGGAGAAGCCGGCAAGTTCTCGCAGCAGCAGCACTTCATTGGTCCGGTCGCGGTGGGCGCCATCAATTTCACACCATACGGCAAGTTGAAATACGAGGTCGGCTATATGTTCGGCATGACGCAGGCCTCGCCGCGCGGCGCGATCCGCTGGAAACTGGAATACGAGATTGCGTTCTAGCTACGCAGCGTCGATCAAACTCACGTGGGCGGCCACCACCCGCCAGCCATCCGGCATCCTGACCCAGGTCTGCATCTGGCGGCCGAGCTTTCCCGGCACCGTGTCCCGCTCGAACAGGGTCGAGGCGGTGGCGAAGTCATGCCCGTAGGTGGTGATCACCGTGCGCGAGATGCGTCGTGCCAGGCCGACCGGCGAGCGCGCGGACCGGAATGCGGCGATCGCATCGCTGCCATACAGGTTCTCGCCGATGCCGTAGCGGATCGTGTGCCCGCTGCGCCAGAACAGTTCCTGCAAGGTGGCGACATCGTTGCGCGATCAGCGCGGCCTCGTAGCGTGCGAACGCCGCTTCGACCTCGGCGCGCACCTCGGGAACGTTGATCTCCATCCGGCTACTCCGGCGGTCGCGGCGCACGCACGACGCCGCGTGCCTCCAGATCATAGGCGATGCGCCGCGCCACGTCTTCCCGCCAGGGTGCGGCCATGATCTGCACGCCGATCGGCATGCCGCCCGACTGCGGCACCGGCACAGCGACGACCGGCAGGCCGATGAACGAAATCGGCAGCGTGTAGATGCCGATATTCGGCCGCAGCGGCACATCCTGTCCGTTCAGCACGAACGCGTTCTGACCGATCGCGGCGCAACGCACGGCGTGGCGGGGGCGACGACGCGTCGACCTCGTCGAAGACGCGCAAAACCGGGTCGTGATACCAGCAACGGAATTTCTGCGCCTGCACCACCCAGGCGGCGGGAACCATAGCGCCCGCGATCAGCCGGTCGCGCAACCCGCCGTGGTCGGCAGGCCGGCGATGTCGATATTGTCCTTCCCCGCGAAAGGGACGCCCCAGAATGTGCGTCCCCGCGGTCCTTCCGCTTCGAGTTGACGGGCTCGCCCAGTATTTCTTCGTCGGTCAGGCGTGATCCAGATTGCCGGATCATCGTGCCTGCGATCGTTCCGCAGTGCGGTCTCGGCGGCCGCGATGAAAGTCACGCACATCCCTCCGACCGCCGCCGCGCCACGCCGCAGAGTGCGCTCATTCGGCCGGCGCTTCCTCGCCCAGCGGCTGCTCGTCCAGCGGCACCGGTGCGGCAGCGGGATAGCGGCTCAGACCCATGCACATCAGCCCAAGCAACAGATAGCCCAACGCCACTCCTGACGAATTGCCGAACCCAAGTGCAGTGCCATTGATGAACCCGAAAAACGCCAACAATGCGCCAATCAATGCGTACAGTCCGGCGCGGTCGAACCGCCGGTCAATGATGAAGGCGGCGATCGAGCCGAGAATCAGACCCGCCAAGGTCGCTCCCCCACCGAACAGCCGCATCCCCTGATACACCACGCCATGCGCGGCAAGTGCGGCATAGCCGACCTGCTCGGCCGATGTGCCGGCCGTGGCGAGCGCGCCGTCCACCTGGCTGTGCGCCCATTCCGCGACATTGGGCAGCAGCGCGAAAATCACGGCCGGGGCATGGCGCGACGGGGTCGCCTCGAATGCCTGCGCGCCGATCACCAGGCCGATATACAAAAGTATCGGCAGGATGGAGACCAGCGGCACCACCGCGAGCAGCAGCGCGATCAGGCCGAGAAAGCAGACCACACCGATGCCGACGCCGGTCGCCATGGAATAACCGATCCGCCCGCCGACCGACTTCCAGCCGGGATGGCCGATATACACCGCCGGCGGAAACGGCGAGCCGAGCACCGCGCCGGCCAGCGCGCCGATGCCGTCCGCGATCAGCACCTGGCGCAGGCTGTATTCGTCGCCGGCCGCCGCGGCGCTTTCGACGTTGTTCATGCCCTCGGTGAAATTATAGATGCCGAGCGGCACCGCGGTGACCAGCAGCGGCCCGATATCGGCAAGGCCCTGGAGGAAATGCGCCGACGGGATCGGCGGATGCAGGCCGAATTTTCCAAACGCTGTCGCCACCGCCGCCGGGTCCATCACCGGCTCGATGCCGGAGAAGGTGACGAACCAGGCCAGCACGGTGCCGACCAGCACGGCGGCCAATCCGCCCGGCACGCCGCCCGGCAGACGCACGCGCGCCATCCAGGAGATCAGGATGATGCCGAGCGACAGGAACGACAGCCACGGTATCTGCCAGCTTTGGAACGCCGGGCGCATCGAGATGAAGGCGATCGAGATGCCGGCCAGCGCCCCGAGCATCGCAGCGCGCGGCGTGTATTTGCGCACCGTCGGGCCGACGAACGCGCCCAACAGAATGATCACGCCGATGACGAACGCCCAGGCCAGCCCGGCCTCCCAGGCCATCAGCGGATCGTGCGTTTTCAGATAGGTCGGCAGCATGACCACGAAGACGCAGATGAACATGTGCGGCACCGAGGGGCCGTACGGCAGCGCGGTGACGTCGCTGCGCCCCTGCCGTTTGGCAAGCTGCCATGCAAGATAGCCGTAGAACAGATTGCCCAGCGGCAGCGCGACGCCAAGCGCCGGCAGGATGCGGCCGAACACCACATCGTCCGGCAGGTTCACCACGCCGAGACAGAGCCCCGTCAGCACGATCACGTTCAGCGCGACGTTGGTGAACAGACCGAAGAAACCGTTCCAGTCGCCGGGCACCCACCAGGAGGGAACTTCCGTCATGCGCGCGCCAGACATCGCGGTCTCCTGTCGGTTTTTGCCAAAGGGGTCATGCCAACGCGGTCAGCAGTGCAGCCGACGACGCCACCCAGCCGAAGATGCCGCCCTGCGCCTCGATCGCGATGCCGGCGGCCTGGAATTCCGGGAAGTAGGAGCCGGTGCAGTCCTCCAGCACCAGGCAGTCGAAGCCGCGGTCGTTGGCCTCGCGCACCGTGGTGTTGACGCAGACCTCGGTGGTGACGCCGCACACCAGTAGCTGCGCGATGCCGCGGCTGCGCAGCATGGCTTCCGGATCGGTGGCGTAGAACGCACCCTTGCCCGGCTTGTCGACGACCGGCTCGCCGGGGGCGGGCGCCAATTCGGCGATGATGTCGTGGCCGGGCTCGCCCCGCACCAGGATGCGGCCCATCGGCCCGGGATCGCCGATGCCGGTCACGAATTTGCCGCGCACGCGCTTGGCCGGGGCGAGGTCCGACAGGTCGGGCCGATGACCCTCGCGCGTGTGGACCACCAGCATCCCGGCCGCGCGGCACGCGTCCAGCACACGCGCGGTCGGTGCGATCGCCGAGCGCAGCAGGCCGACATCGTTGCCGAGCGCGGCGGTGGCCGGGTCTAAGGAATTAGGCATACGGCTCGGCGGTGATACGCGGCATGCTTATCCTCTGGGCAAAAGCCCGCGTCATATGCAGTGGCTGTGCTGCTCGGCGGCAGACGACACCGAAGCAGCCAGCGCGATTACTTCCGCAGGCGAAAACAGCAAGAACAGGGCCAAGCGGCCGTCACCCGGGCTGCTCACTGCGCGAGCCGCAGGCCCTGCACCCGGATCAACCCGTCGGGGATCGGCACGAAGCCCTGCACCTTCGCCGACATCCCGGCGATGTTCTTCCAGGTCCAGAGATACGTGATCGGCAGGTCCCGGGCCTCCTGCGCCCACACCTTTTCGTAGATCCCGACCCGCGCCGGCACATCCGCCACCTGCCGCGCCTGATCGAGCAGCGAGTCCACTGTCGGGTTGCTGTAGTGGCCTTCGTTGAGCGGACCGCCGGTGTGCAGGAACGTGTACATGTTGCCGTCGGGGTCGATCCGCCCGGACCAGTAGCTGATCGCCGCCTCGAAATCGCCCTGGATCTCGGCGTTCAGCAGCGCGCGCGCCTCCATCGCATTGATCTTCACGGCGAACCCCGCCTCGGCCGCCATCGACTGGATGACCTCGGCCGTCTGAACGGCATCCGGGCTGTTCACGACCAGGACATTCACCGTGAGCGGCGTCGTCACGCCCGCCTCGCGCAGGAGTGCCTTCGCCCGCGCAACATCGCGCGCTGGTGGAGCGAGCGACGCAACATGGAACGGCGAGGTCGGCGGAATGGCCTGTGCGGACGCCGGATACACGCCGTTGAACACCACATCGATCAGCGCCGTCCGGTCGATCGCCAGTTCAAATGCCTTGCGTATGCGCGCGTCCCTGCCGTACGGCGTATCGGCGCGCGGACCGTTGGCAAGATTGTTGACGATGCCGTGGTAGCCGAGCGCATCCGACACCACGAGCTTCAGCCGCGGATCTGCCTCGACGGTCCTCGCATCGGTCGGGACGATGTATTCCGCAATATCGATGGCGCCCGCCTGCAGGTTGGCGAGGCGCACCGTGGAATCGGGCATCGTCAGGTAGATCACACGGTCGACATGGATCGCGCCTGCGTTCCAGTAGTCCGGAAAGCGCTCGAGCGTGATGTGGTCCTGCGGCACCCGCTCGACGAAGCGGAACGGCCCGCTGCACAGCGGGTGCGCGCCGTAGCCTTTGCCCTCCCGCGCCGCCTCGGGCGCCAGGATCATGCCCGCGCGGTCGGTGAGCTGTGCGATGAACGGCGACGACGGCGACTTCAGGGCAACACGGACCGTCGCCGGATCGACCACCTCGACATGATCGATCTGGTTGATCTCCGGCCGGCGGAAGCTGCCCTCCATCGTCAGGTGGCGTTCCAGGCTGTCCTTGACCGCAGCCGCATCCATCATCTGCCCGTCGTGGAATTTGACGCCCTGCCGCAGGCGGATGATCAGTGTCTGCTGATCGCTCCATTCGTAGTCGGTGGCGAGTTGCGGCACGATCGCGAGGTGCTGATCGATGTCGAACAGCTTGTCGCACAGTCCGGCGAACACGATGCGCCCGGTGTAGGTGGTGGCGAGCGTGGGATCGAGCACGTCGGGATCGTCGCGCAGCGCGATCCGCAGATCGGCGGCATGGGCGCTCGCGGCGAGCGACACGGCCAGCGCGGCGGCAGCCATAGGACGGAATCCGTATGCATTGCGCATCGATCTTTTCCCCGATTGCCGGGGGCGCCAAGCAAGGCGCATACCAAGCGCAGGACAATCGTGTGAAGCTGAAGTGTTCAGGGCTCTGCCCTGAAACCCGCCCGGTGGCGTTGCCCCCGGGACCCCCACCAAAGGCGGAGCCTTTGGGATCCGATTACTGAAGTGATGGGTTCCAAGGGCTCCGTCCTTGGCGGAGTCCAGAGGCAGCGCCTCTGGTCGGGGTTCGGGGTGAAACCCCGAGCGCTTCTGCTTCACCGCACGGCATATCGTTTGCATTCGAACCCGCACCCGGGCATCACGACCCGGACATCGCAAGGAGCGGATGGATGGCTGCCAGGCCCTTTCACCTCGCTTGGTTTCTGCAGGGCTCCAGCGTCCAGGCGTGGGGCGAGCCCTGGACCGGGCATATCGGGCAGACCTGGATGGTGCCGGAGCTGTTCACCGACATGGCGCGCAGCCTCGAACGCGCCTGCTTCGATTACCTGCTGATCGAGGATTCGTCGTATGTCGGCGAGAGCTACGGCGGCTCGACCGAGCTCTATCTCAACCACGGCATCGCGGTGCCGCGGCAGGATCCGTCAGTGGTGGCCTCGCTCATGAGCCAGGCGACGTCGCGCATCGGCATCGTTCCGACGTTTGGTACCTACGCCTACCCGCCGTACCTGCTGGCGCGGCTGATCGCGACGCTGGACCAGGTGTCCTCCGGACGCATCGGCTGGAACGCCGTCACCGGAAGCTCGGACTTCGCCGCGATGAACTTCGGCATGCCCGGGATGCCGGAGCACGACCTGCGCTACGACATGGCCGACGAGTATATGGAAGTGTGCCGACGTCTGTGGGGATCGTGGCAGCCGGGCGCGATCATTGCGGACCGCCGGAGCGGCATTCTGGTCGACCACACCAAGGTGCATGCGGTCAACTTCGAAGGCAGGTTCTACAAGACCCGCGGCCCGCTGAATTCGGGACCGTGCCCGCAGGGTCAGCCGGTGATCGCGCAGGCCGGCGGCTCGCCGCGCGGACGGCAGTTCGCCGCGCAGTATGCCGATACGATCGTCGCGCACACCAAGGGCATCGCGGGCATGAAGGCATATCGCGACGATGTGCGCGCGCGGATGGCGGCGCACGGGCGCGATCCGGCGTCGTGCAAGGTGCTGTTCCTGGTGGCGCCGATCATCGGCGAAACCGAAGACGAAGCGCAGGAGAAGAAGCGCTGGCGTGCCGCGCGAGCCGAGGAGCAGATTCCGCAGCGGCTGGCGCATCTGGGGAAGGTGACGAACATCGATTTCGGCAAGTTTGATCTCGACAAGCCGCTGCCGGCGGACGTCACCACCAACGGCCATCAGCAGACGCTCGACGAGTTCCGCCGCAAGGCCGCCGGTCGGACGCTGCGCGCGGCGATGGCGGATCATAATGCGACGGAACTGTCGGTCGAACTGGTCGGCACGCCGGACTCCGTTGCGGCTCGGATGGGCGAGGTGATGGAGGAGGTCGGCGGCGACGGCTTCCTGTTCTCGATGCCCAATGTCAGCCGTCGCATCCTGGCCGAGGTCGAGGACGGGCTAGTGCCTGCGCTGCAGGCGCGCGGGCTGGTGCGGACGGCCTACGCGCATCCGCAGTTTCGGGATAACCTCCTCGAGTTCTGAGCGGGGAGGAACCGATGGCGCTGGAACCGACACAAATATCGGCCGTCGCATGGATCGACGCCAACCGCGCCCGGCTGTCCGAATTCAACCGCACGATCTGGAACTTCGCAGAGCCCGCCTGGCGGGAATACAAATCGGCGCGCGCCTATTGCGACCTGCTGCGCGCCGAAGGGTTCACGGTGGAGGAAGGCTCGGGCGGGATGCCGACCGCTTTTGCCGCGACCTGGGGCAACGGCTCGCCGGTGCTGGGCAGCTACGCGGAGTACGACGCGGTGCCCGGACAGTCGCAGCAGGTCGTGCCCTACAAGGCGCCGCGCGAGGGTCTGCATCCGTGGACGGCCGGCCACACCGATCCGCACTCCTCGCTCGGAACCGCAGCGCTTGCGGGCATCCTGGCGACCAAGGCGGCGATGCAGCAGCACGGCCTGCGCGGCACGCTGAAATTCTTTGGCGAGCCTGCCGAGAAGGTGTGCGGCTCCAAGCCGGTGCACGCCGCCAAGGGCTACTACGATGGCTGCGATGCCTTCGTCGCCTACCATCCGCACAGCACCAACACGGTGCAGGGTGAAACGCAGTGCGGCGCCTATTGGAGCGTCGTGATCACCTTCGAGACGCTGGCGCCGGAACAGTGGATCGACAAGTCGCTGTTGCCGATCCGGACATCGGCGCACGCGGCGGCGCGCTGTCCCGGCGCGATCGACGCGCTGTGCCTGATGTACACGATCACCAAATACACCAAAGAGGCGATGTATCCGCACGCCGGTGCCTGGACGTTGAACGAATTCATTCTTGCCGGCGGCGATGCGACGTCGGACAACCTGCCGCCGCGGTTCAGCCAGATCCAGTATTCCTGGCGCTCGCCGTCGCTCGCGGTGCAGCAGCAGATCGGCCAGGTGCTGGCCAACAATGCCCGTCAGGCCGCCGCGTCCTCTGGCTGCCAGGCGTCGCTGCGGTGGGTGACGAAGACCCGCGTCGGCCTGCCGAACAGCACCATGATCGATCTGGTGTATCGCAATATGGAGGCGATCGGTGCGCCGGCGTTCGACGATGCCGCGCGCGAATTCGGCAGGGCGATACAGCGGACTCTGGGAATAGCGCCGATGGCGGATCCGTTCGCCGCCGATAATCAGCGCCTGTCGCCGCCCGCGGAGTTCGAGGCGACCGTGCGCCGCAGCCTGCCGCCCTCGCAGTTCCATATCGGTGCCGACGATTACGTGGAGTACAGCTGGCACGCGCCGGCTGCGCGGCTGTTCACCATGCGGCCGACGTTGGGTCCCGCTGACGACAGCTACGAGTATCCGGCCTGGTGCCGCAATGCGCTGGGCGGCCTGCCGGCGGCGATCGATCCCGGGCTTTTCGTTGCCGCGAAGACATTGGCCGCATCGTTCCTCGATCTGCTGGCACATCCCGAATATCTCGAACGCGCCAAGGGCGAGTTCAACGAACGCACCGGCGGCGGCATCGGTGGTGCGAACTGGGTGGCGCCGCTGCTGCCGCACGACTTTGTGCCGCCGGTCGATCTGCGGTGGCCCGAATACATCACCACCACGCGCGGCGAGGAATGGTGGATACCGACGCCGTTCTCCGGTTCCGGCGCCGGCGAGACACTGTGACCCTGACCAGGAGTAGAACCATGTCCGGACGCGATGACACGCCCCAACTGCGCCGCCGCCGTTTGCTCGCACTGGCCGCGATCGGCGCCACGGCACCGTTTCTCGGCACGCGCCCGCTGCGTGCGCAGACGGTTGACCTGCCCGCGCTGGACACAATTCCGGCGAACCTGAAGGGCAGCGGCGAGGTGCGCATCGCAGGCTATGGCGGAACCGCGCAGGAGGCACAGCGCAAGGCCTATTTCCAGCCGTTCGAGAAACTGAGCGGCATCACCACGCGCGACTTCGCCGGCGCCGACATCAACAAGGTGAAGGCGATGGTGGATACCGGCAACGTCGAGTGGGACGTGGTGCAACTTGGCCGCTCCACCGTGAAGAACCTGATGAAGAAGGGCGACTACTTCGAGAAGATCGATTACGAACTGGTGGACACCGTGAACATCGACCCGCTGTATCGCTACGAATACGCACTCGACATGCTGGTCTGGTCGCAGGTGATGGCCTATCGCACCGACGCATTCAAAGGCGTCGCGCCGAACGGTTGGGCGGATTTTTGGGACGTGAAAAAGTTCCCGGGCGATCGCGCGCTGGGCGGCGCAGGACCGAGCACGCCGGAGCTGGAATTTGCGTTGATGGCCGCGGGCGTACCGCCGGACAAAATCTATCCCATCGACATCGACCGGGCGTTCGACAGCTACGACCGGATCAAGGCGAGCGTGGTGAAGTGGTGGGAGACCGGCGCGGTGCCGCCGCAGATGATTACCGACCGCGAAGTGGTGATGACCTCGGTTTGGAACGGCCGCATGGCCGAGCTGCAGGAGGCGGGCGTGCCCGCGGCGATCAGTTGGAACCAGGGACTGCTCAAGCGCGACTGCTGGGCGGTGCCCAAGGGCTCGCCCAACCGCGCCAATGCGATGAAGTTCATCGCGTTCAGCACGATGGCAATCCCGCAGGCGCGGCTGTCCTCGCTGATCCCCTACGGGTTCGTCAACAGCAAATCCGCCGACCATGTGTCCCCGAAACAGCTCGAGCAGCTGCCCAGCGCGCCGGCGATCAGGTCACAGCTGGTCAACTATGACTACGATTGGTGGGTCGACAATCGCGATACGGTCATCGGGCGTTGGAACAAATGGATCCTGGCGTGACAAGGCGTGCGGGTCATGGACGGAGCCGCCACGCGGGCGATCGGGCCGGCTGTCGGAAGGTCGAATGCCTTCCAGGGCGCCTCCGTCATCCTGAGCGGAATTGAAAAGCGTTTTGACAACGTTGGTGCGGTGCGCGGCATTTCGCTCGACATACTCTCGGGAGAATTTCTGACGCTGCTCGGACCGAGCGGATCGGGCAAAACCACGACCCTGATGATGATCGCCGGTTTCGAGGCGCCCACCAAAGGCGACATTGCCATCGACGGGCGCTCGGTCATTGCGCTGCCGCCGCACAAACGCAACATCGGCATGGTGTTCCAGAACTACGCATTGTTTCCGCATCTGACGGTGGCGGAGAACATCGGCTTCCCACTGAAGCAGCGTGGCGTCGATCGGGCCAAGCGCGCGCGGCTGGTTGCCGAGAGCCTGGAACTGGTGCGCCTGCCGGGCTACGAGGCGCGCTATCCCCGCCAGCTTTCCGGCGGTCAGCAGCAGCGTGTCGCGCTGGCCCGCGCCATCGTGTTTCGTCCGCGTCTGCTGCTGATGGACGAACCGCTCGGCGCGCTCGACAAGCAACTGCGCGAAAGCCTGCAACTCGAGATGCGCCGTCTGCACGCCGATCTTGGCATCACCTTCATCTACGTCACGCACGATCAGGAAGAGGCGCTCACGATGTCCGACCGCGTCGCGGTGATGAATGACGGCATCATCGCACAGGTCGGCACACCGGAGGATCTGTACGACCGGCCGTGCGACCGGTTCGTTGCGTCGTTCATCGGCGAGTCCAACTTCCTGCCCGGCATCGTGCGCGGTGTGGAAGATGGCGAGGTGATAGTCGACTGCGGCGGCACGATCGTGCGGGCCGTTGCCGGCGGATTGCAGTCGCCCGATGCAGCGGTGACGCTGACGACGCGGCCCGAACGCATGCGGTTCGCCGATGCATTCCCGGGCACGGTGCGGCAGAACCGGACCTGGGCGACGGTGACCGAGACCGTGTTCGCCGGTGAGCGCTGCCGCTATCAGTGCATGTGCGACGGCGGCGTGTCGATCGTCCTCAAGGAACCGTCGAGTGCCACGATCCGCCGCCGCATCGCCGGCGAAAGGGTCGAAATCGCGTGGTCCATCGCCGACACGGTCATCGTCTGAGCAATGAGCAGCGTCGCGGCAACGGCGCTCCGGCCGCTTCCTCGCGTGAGACCGCTGGCCTGGCGACGCACAGGACCGCTGCTTCTGGTGGCACCGCTGGTTCTCTACATGCTGGTGTTCTATGCGCTGCCGCTTGTGTCCATGTTGCTGCGCAGCCTTACCGATCCGACATGGACTTTGGAGAATTATCGACGACTTCTCGGCGACACGGTCTTCCTGCACGTATTCTGGACGACATTGCGGACTGCCTTCGTCGTGACGATCGGCTGCCTGCTGCTCGGCTATCCGGTTGCCCTCGCCCTGTCGCGCCTGCAGCGCGGCGCCGCGAGCGTGGTCCTGATCATCGTCCTGCTGCCGTTCTGGACCAGCGTGCTGGTGCGCAGTTACGCCTGGATGGTGCTGCTCGGCCGCAAGGGCCTGGTCAACGAGACGCTGATTGCGACCGGCCTGATCGATGCACCCCTGAAGCTGTTGAACACGCCGCTCGCCGTGCACGTCGCCATGATCCACATCCTGCTGCCATACATGATCCTGCCGATCGCAAGCGTGCTGCGGCAGATCGACGCGGCATTGCCGCGCGCGGCGGCCGGTCTCGGCGCGGCGCCATGGCGCGTGTTCGTGCAGATCGTCCTGCCGCTGTCGATGCCCGGCGTCGCGGCCGGCGTCCTGCTGGTCTTCGTCCTGTCGCTCGGCTTTTACATCACGCCGGCCCTGGTCGGCGGCCCGCGCGACATCATGCTGTCGATGCTGATCGCGCAACAGGTCGACCTGCTGAACTGGCCGTACGCCGCGTGCCTTTCCGCGACATTGCTGGCCGCGACGCTGCTGATCATCGCCGTATTCCAGCGACTGCCCGGCGTGCGCGACGTCCTCCGGATGGCGGCGCGATGACGATCGGCCGCGTCGTGTTCGCTGCATCGTGGTCGCTCGTGCTGCTGTTCCTGGCGCTGCCGATCGTGATCGTTGCGCTGCTGTCGTTCTCGTCCGCAAGCTATCTGACGTTTCCACCGCCGGCGTTTGGGGTTCGCTGGTATGCGGCCTATCTGGGCAGCCGCGAATGGCTTGCGTCGACCTGGCTCAGCCTCGCCGTCGGTGCGTGCGTCGTCATGTTGTCCACGACGCTTGGCACGCTCGCGGCACTCGGGCTGACACGTCTGCCGCGAACGATCCGCGCTTTGGCGGCCGCGTTGATCGTCTCGCCGCTGATCGTGCCGGGGATTATTGCCGCGATCGGCATTTACTACGCTTACGCGCGCTATCGACTGGTGGGGACGCCGATCGGCCTCGTGCTCGCCCATACCTGCCTGGCGGTTCCCTTTGTCGTGACCAGCGTCAGCGCGAGCCTCGCCGGGTTCGACCGTCGGCTGGAGCAGGCGGCGCTCAGTCTCGGAGCGACGCCCTGGGGCACGTTCCATCAGGTCACCCTGCCGCTGATCCTGCCGGGCGTCCTGGTCGGCGCCCTGTTCGCATTCATCACGTCGTTTGACGAATTGATTGTCGCGCTGTTTCTCTCGGGGTCCGGCGCGGTCACCCTGCCGCGGCGCATGTGGGACGATCTGCGTTTCGCGATCGATCCCACGATCGCCGCGGTGTCCACGCTGACGATTGTTTTGACTGCGGTGATGCTGGGCGGCGTGCATGTGCTGCGGCGACGCGGACGAAGTGTGCGGACTTTTGATTCGGCCTGAACTGCGGGCGCGTGCGTTTGTATTGCTCTTCATAATATCACGGAATCGTGATAAACGTGGCCGCCGCGCAAGCTAGCCAAACGAGGTGTTGCGCCATTGCACCTCGGCAAGGTGAATTGGGCCAGCACTATTGACTTGGTGGGGCAGCAACCCGTTATGTTGCACCGCACAATAAGGGGAACGTCCTTCGCCCCACGGCCGGCCACGCCCGGCAGATCCGAAGGAACGTGTAAAATGAACCTATCCGAACAGGCGCGGGCTCTCTCTGAGGGCCATCAACAGGTCGCGCATGAGGCGACGCTGTGGCTGACCTGGCTGCATGCGCGCCTCGAAAGCCTTGGCGGCGCATGGACGGCGCGGCGCAAACGGGCGCGAGAACTTCGCGAGTTGTATCGCTTCAGCGATCGTGAGTTGTGGGATGTGGGCTTGACCCGCTCCGACCTGCCGGCAATCGCCGAAGGGACGTATCGCCGCGAGTGAAGATCGTGCATCGGCACAGGAGACTTTGACCATGGATGCGATGATTGCGTCGCCGAGCGCACCGCGAGGTGAACTTGCAGCGCGACACCTCGCGATGCCGGCACACAGCAATCCGGCCGGCGATATATTCGGCGGCTGGATCATGGCCGAGATGGACGCGGCCGCGGGCATGACGACGACGCGCCTCGCCGAAGGCCGCACCGTCACGGTCGCCGTCTCCAACATCGTGTTCATTCAGCCGGTCAAGGTCGGCGATGCCGTGTGCTTCTACACCGACGTGAAGCGGATCGGACGAACATCGATCACGCTGGACGTTGAGGTCTGGGTGCTGCGGCACGGGTGTGGCGATCGGATCAAGGTGACACAGGCAGAGTTCACCTTTGTCGCCATCGGTGAAGACGGCCATCCACGTCCGTTCAAACCTGAGACGCGGCAATAGGCGCGTGAATCCGGCGCAGGAACTCGCGTGCGCGCGGGTGTTCCGGCTGCGCGAAGAACGTGACGGGCGCGGCATCCTCCAGAATACGACCGCTGTCCATGAACAGGACGCGCGTGCCGACCTCGCGGGCGAACTGCATCTCGTGCGTCACCACCAGCATGGTCATGCCGTCCTGTGCGAGCGCACGCATCACCTCCAGAACCTCGCCGACAAGTTCGGGATCGAGCGCCGAGGTCGGCTCGTCGAACAGCATGAGTACCGGCTGCATCGCCATGGCGCGCGCGATCGCCACACGTTGCTGCTGGCCGCCGGACAGTTGCGCAGGACGCTTCGCCGTGTGTTCCGACAATCGCACACGCGCAAGCTGCTCGGCGGCGAGCGCGCGCGCATCGGCGAGCTTCAGTCCCAGGACGCGGCGCGGACCGATCGCCACATTGTCGAGTGCCGAAAGGTGATGGAACAGGTTGAACCGCTGAAACACCATGCCGATGCGCCGGCGTTTCTGCGCCGTTGCGGTCGGGCCGTCGGGGATCAGCCGATTGCCCCTGACCTCGCCGGCCATGTTGATGCCATCGAGCATCACGTCGCCCTCGGACGGGATCTCGATTCGGTTGACGCAGCGCAGCAGCGTCGATTTCCCGGCGCCGCTCGGTCCGATCACGATGACGATCTCGCCCGCGGTGACCGCGAGATCGACCCGATCGACCACCGGCACGTCGCCGAAGATCTTGGACAGGCCGCGAATCGCGAGCAGCGGCGCCGCCGTCATGCCAGCCGTTTCTCGACGAATTCGGAAAACTTGGCGAGTGCGGAGATGATCACGAGGTAGAACACCGCCAGCTCCGCGTAGAGCTCGAACGGCGTGAAGCGTTCGGCGATGATCACCTGGGCCGAGCGGGTGAGTTCGGTGATCGAGATGACCGAGAGCAGCGACGAACTCTTGACCAGCGTGATCACCTCGTTGGTCAGCGGTGGCGTGATGCGCCGCAGCGACTGCGGCAGCAAAATGAACAGGATCGACTGGCGGTTGGTCATCCCGATCGACAGTGCCGCCTCGGTCTGCCCGGCATCGATCGACTGCAGGCCGGCACGGACGATCTCGGAGATGAACCCGCCGGAATTGAATGCCAGCGCCACGACGCCGCTGGAGAACGCCGACAGCTCAAACCCGACGCGCGGCAGTGCGAAGTAGATCAGGAAGATCTGCACCAGAGCCGGCGTGCCGCGCACGAAATAGACGTAGGCGCGGACGATCGCCTTCGGGATGCCCAGATCGGAGACGCTGATCAGCCCGCAGATCAGACCGACCACGGTGCCGACCGCCATCGCGCTGATCGAGATCTCCAGCGTGACCACCGCCCCCTGCGCCAGATAGGGGATGGCGTACCAAATGACCGTCCAGTCGAAGCCGACCATGCCGATGCAGTGTCAGGGCAGCGGGGTCACGGCAGTACTTCGGGCACCACGTCCGGCGTTTCCATCGTGTCGCCGAACCATTTCTGCTGCAGCTTGGCCAGCTCGCCGCTCGTCTTCAGTGCCGCGAGCTGGGCATTGGCAAACGCCTGCAGGCTGGCGTCCTCCTTGCGGAACGCCATGCCGAAATAGGCCGTGATGTCCGACACGCCAGGCAGCATCTTGAACTGCCCGGGTGCGTCGTGGATCACCACCATCAGCGTGGATTTCGAGTTGACCACCGCATCGACGCGACGATTGATCAGGTCCTGGTATGCCTCCGGGATAGTGCTCGTACTGTTTGACATCGGCGTAGCCCGGCTTGCCGTTCGCCTTGAGCTTGGCCTCGAACGTCTTGATGATCCCGGCCGCGGCGCTGCCGATCTGCACGCCGATGATCTTGCCGGACAGGTCGTCTGCGGTTTTGATCCGTTCCTCGCCGGCGCGCAGCAGGATGACGTTGCTGGCATCGGCATAGGGCATCGAGAACAGCACCTTCTCCGCACGCTCTTTGGTGATGGTCATCGCGGAGATGATGACGTCGAACTTCTTGGCATACAGCGCCGGGATGATGCCGTTCCACGCCGTGTCGACCAGCTGTGCCTTCACGCCGAGCGCCTGGGTGAAATGCTCGACGATGTCGGGGTCGTAGCCGATGATCTTGCCGTCCTTGAAGAACTCGTACGGCACGTAGGCCGCTTCGGTGCCCACCACCAGCACGCCGCGCTTCTTCACCTCATCGAGCGTATCGGCGTAGGCCCGGCCGGTGCTCGGCGAGGCCCAGCAGGGTTGCCGAGCCGGCGCCGGCCAGCAGTGTGCGTCGTTCCATGCAGCGGTCCCTGATTCTCGTGTTGGATCGCCATTGGCGAAGCAACCGCCATGCCAGCGTCGCGAGACCAGCCGGTTGCGCCGGCCCGGATGGCTGGCCCGGGATTTGCTGGCCTGACGCGGCATCCCAAACAGAAGGCACTGCCGATGGCGGGCAAGCGGCTGCATCTCGGCTGGTTCATGAATTTCACCCCGGGCGAGTGGGACCATCCGCTCGCCACCGGCGGATCGCACTGGGACGGCAGGTTCTACGTCGATATGGCGCAGGCGCTGGAGCGGGCCTGTTTCGACTATATCATGATCGAGGACACGCTGATGGTGTCCGAGGCGTATGGCGACAGTGCCGAAGCCGCTTTGAAGCACGCACTCCAGGTGCCCAAGCACGACCCGTCGCCGCTTGCCGCGCTGATCAGTGCGGCGACCTCGCGGCTCGGCGTGGTGGCCACCCTGTCGACGCTGGCCTATCCGCCCTTCATGCTGGCGCGGCTCTGCTCGACGCTCGACCACATCTCCGGCGGTCGCTTCGGCTGGAACATCGTCACCTCGGGCGAGGATGCGGCGGCGCAGAATTTCGGCATGGACAGGCTGCCGCCGCGCGAGCAGCGCTACGAGATGGCCGACGAATACGTCGATCTGGTCTGCCAATTGTTCGATTCCTGGGATCCGGATGCGGTGGTGATGGACCACGAGACCGGTGTCTATGCCGATCACACGAAGGTCCGGCCGATCCACTTCGAGGGCAAGTACTTCAAGTGCCGCGGTCCGCTGAACACGGTGCGCTCGCCGCAGGGACGGCCGGCGTTCGTGCAGGCCGGCGGATCGCCGCGCGGCCGTGCCTTTGCCGCCAAATACGCGGACTCGATCATCGCCACCGCGAACGGCATCGACGGCATGAAGCAATACCGCGACGATGTGCGCCGCCACGCGGTGTCGTTCGGGCGCAACCCCGACGACATCAAGGTGTTGTTCCTGGTCTATCCCATCCTCGGCGAGACGGACGAGGAGGCCTATGCCAAACGGGAACGCCTGGTCTCGTCGCCGGCTTTCATCGAGCGCGCCCTGGCGAGCACGGCGACCGTCACCGACATCGATTTTTCCAGGTTCGACCTGGATCAGCCATTGCCGCGGCTGACCACCAACGGCGAGCAGGGCTCGCTCGACAAGTTCGCCCAATGGGGCAGCGGAAAAACGTTGCGCCAGCTTGCCATGGAGCGGTTCGGCGCGGTGCCGTCCGACGTCGAGTTCATCGGCTCGCCCGCCACCGTGGCCGAGCGCATGGGCAACGTTGCCGAGGCCGTCGGCGGCGATGGGTTCCTGATCAGCACGCCGTTCCAGCGCACCAGCCGTCGTTTCATCATCGAGGTCACCGAGGGGCTGGTGCCTGCCCTGCAGCGGCGCGGACTGATGCGCACCGCGTATTCCGGCACGACCCTGCGCGAGGTTCTGACCGAGTATTGGCGATGGTCACGGCACATTCGCATTCCCGCCATTCCCCTCAGAGAGCGACGATCAGGGGCAGCCTGCTCACAAACTTGGTCGGCCATTGCATGGTGGTTGGGCAGATCGTTGGTATGCTGACGACATGGCGATGGACGGAGAAATTGCAGTCGATCTGAACGGCAAGCTGACGCTCGCAGCTTGCGGCTGGTGCGCTCGGCGGTGGTGGCGGCGCGCAC
The DNA here is from genome assembly GCA_963739725.1 of uncultured Alphaproteobacteria bacterium. Classification (GTDB taxonomy): domain Bacteria; phylum Pseudomonadota; class Alphaproteobacteria; order Acetobacterales; family Acetobacteraceae; genus JAMXLO01. The sequence continues at coordinate 46,621 of CAVUBS010000017.1, forward strand.
CGGCTGGTCGGACCGACTTGGAGGCCGGACAGTTCCTCAAGATCGTCGATCCGCATGGCAAGCAGGCCGGTGACTTCTGGGCGTTCAATGGCGCGAACCCCGACGAACATCTGTCGGCCATGCACACCCGCATCTGGGTCAATCGGTTGTGTCCGCGTCCCGGCGAGTCGTTCCATACCAATCACCGGCGCCCCATCCTGCAGCTTGTGCAGGACACGTGTGGCGTGCATGACCTGCTGACCGCGCCGTGCGACGAGCATCGTTATCGGCTGTACGGCGTGCAGGGCGAGCATGCGAGCTGTGCCGGACAACTTCGACCGGGTGATGACGCCGTATCTCGGCGCCTCTCCGTACATTCCCAGCCGGTCAATCTGTTCATGAACGTCGGCGTCTTTCCCGACGGCAGGGTGGAGACCGGCGACAATCCATCGAAACCCGGCGACTGCGTCGTGTTCAAGGCATGGATCGACTGCATCGTCGCATTGTCGGCCTGTCCGCAGGAGTTCAACCCGGTGGCCGGATGGTATCCGACTGATCTGCACGTCGGCATCTACGAAGCCGCGCAATAACGGTGTGAACGATCAACCCGAGACGATCCGTTCGCCTGACCAGCGCGTCGTCGGTTGCCAGCCGAGACGCGTGCCGGCGCGCGTGCAACTGACGGGCGAGGCGCGCGGAAAGCGTTCAAACAGCGCGGGATCTCGCAGATCGATCTTCGCGCCATAGAGTTCCTCGAGGCGCGCGACCGTGGGCTGCGCGGCGAATGCGTCCGCCGCGGCAAGGAAGAAAATCTCGAATCCGGTATAGTCGGCCAGCGCCACGGCCACCGAAAATCCACGCGCGCAGTCCTCCGGTCCAACGTAGGCCCGCAGGTATGGCATCGGTTCGTCGCGCCCGTTCGGTCCGGCGCGCCCGGCCATGAAATCCGCCAACTCCGGGAACGCTACGAAGCAGGGACGCAGCACCAGAACCTCCAGTCCACGCCGTGCGTAGGTCGCGGCAATCTGCTCGCCGCAAAGCTTGCTGAGCCCGTACGCGTCGGTCGGCCGCAGCACATGCGCCTCGTCGATCGGCAGGTAGCAGGGCGGCAGCGTCGGGTTGGATTGGTCGATGCCGGTGACCGAACTGCTCGAGCAATGGATCACCCGGCGGACACCGGCGCGCAGGCTCGCCTCGAACAGGTTCCACGTCCCCATCGCGTTGACCTGCATCGTGGCCGCATCGTCGATCGCCACCGAACGGTCGATGCCGCCGAGATGCACGACGACCTCGATCCCCTGCAGCGCCGCATGCACGCCGGCGAACTCGCGCAGGTCGGCACTGCGGAATTCGACGCGCGGATTGGCGGGCGCCACCACGTCGAGCACGCGCACCTCATTGCCGTCGAGCGCGCGCAGCACGTACTGCCCAAGGCGTCCGGATCCGCCGGTGATCGCAATACGCACGGCACCCCCCATTCATGCGATCGCCAGCGCTGCGGCGACGGTTTCGCGCTTGCACGCCGTGCGCGACCGTCACCATACTGGCCATGCCGCCGCACCGGCAACGCATGACGGAGCACCCGATGGACACACAGTTCGACCTTTTGCTGCGTGGCGGGCGGGTGATCGACCCTGCATCCGGACGCGACGGCATCGCCGATATCGGCATTCGCGGCGACAGGATCGGGACAATTGAACCGACGATCCCTGTCGACGCCGCGCGTCAGGTGCTGGACGTGACGGGCAAGATCGTCATCGCCGGCATGATCGACACGCACGCCCACGTCTACCAGCATGTCACCGGCCGCTTTGGCCTAAATGCCGACATGGTGGGCGTGCGCTCCGGCGTCACCACGCTGGTGGACCAGGGCGGTCCGAGCTGCATGACCCTGCCGGGCTTCCGTCACTTCATTGTCGAGCCGGCGGAAAGCCGTGTCCTGTGCTTCATCTCCATGTACCTGGTCGGCGGCATGGAAGGCCATCTCTATCCGGCGCTGTACAGGACCGGAGCAGGTGGACGTGAAGGCGACCATCCGCGCCGCGCGCGCCAACACCGACATCGTGCGCGGCGTGAAGGCGCATGCGGAAATCGGCGGCGCGTCGCGCTGGGGGCTGGAGGTCGTCAAGCTCGGCAAGCGCATCGCCAATGAGCTTGGCATACCGCTGTATATACACCTCGGCCAGCTCTGGCCGGTGAAGGATGGCGCGACCATCGACCCCGATGAGGTCGTGCGCGCGCTCATGCCGCTGATGGAGCCCGGCGACGTGCTCGCGCATCCGTTCACCCGACATCCGGGCGGTTTTGTATCGGCCGAAACCGGAGAGGTGCATCCGGTGGTGTGGGCGGCGCTGGAGCGCGGCGTCACCGTGGACGTCGGCCACGGCTCGCACTTCAGTTTCGAAATGGCCCGTCGGACACTCGGTGCCGGCATCCGTCCGCATACGCTGGGCGCCGACATGCACGGCTATAATGTGCGCCCGCCCGGCAGCAACGATGAAGCGCGCCAGGCGAACCCGTTCTTCGGCGTCGCACCGTTCAACCTGACGCACGCGATGACCGAGCTGCTGACGCTCGGCATGAGCCTGCCCGACATTGTTGCGACGGTCACCGCAAATCCGGCACGCATGCTGCAGATGCAGGACTTCGCTTGGTGCGCTGCTGCCCGGACGCGAGGCCGATATCTCGGTGCTCGATCTGCTTCAGGGGCGCTTCACGCTGGCGGACAACAGCGGGGAAAAGGTCATCGCGCCCACGATGCTCACGCCGGCGTTCGCAGTGCGCGCCGGCAGGCAGATACCGGCGGACAGCCCGCTGATCCCCGCGCCCGCCCTGCTGGCGGCGTAGGTCGCTCGCGCTACAGCGGCAGCCGTCCCTGGCGCGTGGCCTTGCCGTCGGCGGTCGCGCGCACCTCGGCGTCGGCGAACCGCAGCCTGAGCCGCATACCCGGCGCAACCTCGGCTGCAGCGGTGACCGGATGGCCGGCGGCATCCGACACCAGAGCATAGCCGCGCTGCAGAACTGCCAGCGGCGACACTGATTCGAGCCGCGCCGCCGTGCCCTCCAGGCGTGCGCGCGTCTCCCGCAGCATCGAGCGCAGCGACGCGTCGGTGAGGCGCCCCAGCGTGCGGCCGGCGCGGTTGTGGATGCCGGAGACCGCCTGCTGCAAACCGGCGAGCAGCTTCTGTCCGCACAGATCGAGCGCGCCATGCCGCCGCGCCACGACGTTCGGCAGCGCGATGATCAGGCGCACGCCGCGTTCCTGGACCCGCTCGCGAAGGCTTCGCAGCATGGCGGGAAGGTCGGGCAGTCGCCGCTCCACGGCATCGAGCGCGGCGCGGCGCTTGTGCAGCAGGTTGGGCAGTGCCAGCACCAGTCGCTCCGCCCGGTCATCCAGGCGCTGCCGCGCTCCGCCGAGCAGAGCGGGCAGGTCGGGCAAGCCACGCTCCGCGCGTGAAAGCGCCAGCCGTCGTTCCTGCGTCAGCCGGTTCAGGCCGCCGATCAGGCGCGCCGCCTTGTGCTCCAGGTCGGCGATCAGGTCGGCCCGCGCCGGCACCGCCAGTTCGGCCGCCGCGGTCGGCGTCGGCGCACGGCGGTCGGAGACGAAATCGATCAGCGTGGTGTCGGTCTCGTGCCCGACTGCGGAAATCAGCGGGATGCGGCAGGCGGCGGCGGCGCGGATGACGATCTCCTCGTTGAATGCCATGAGGTCTTCCAGGCTGCCGCCGCCGCGCGCCACGATCAGCACGTCAGGCCGCGGCACGCCATGCGCGGGCAGTGCGTCGAAGCCGGCGATGGCGGCGGCGATGCGTTCGGCGGCGGCCTCGCCCTGTACCGGCACCGGCCACAGCAGGATCGGACGCGGGAAGCGGCGGGAGATCGTGGTGCGGATGTCCTGGATGACCGCGCCGCGCTCGCTGGTCACCACGCCCACCAGGGCAGGCAGGACCGGCAGCGCCCGCTTGCGTTCGGCGGCGAACAGGCCTTCCTCGGTCAGGCGCACGCGCAGCATCTCGATGCGGGCCAGCAGGGCGCCGGCACCGGCATACTCCATCCGCTCGGTGATCAACTGATACGACGAGCGCTCGGCGTAGGCGGAGATGCGGCCGGTGGCGATGATCTCGACGCCGTTCTCGGGCACCATGCCAAGCCGGCCCACGGCCGATTTCCACACCACGCCGGCGATCTTGGCGCCCTCGTCCTTCAGCGAGAAATAGATGTGGCCGGAGGGATAGCGCTTCAGTTCGGTGATCTCGCCGCGCACCCGGACGCGGCCGAAATTGCCCTCGAGCGTGCGCTTCACCGCCCCGGAGATTTCGGAGACGGTGAATTCGGGGACGTTGGAAACGCTTGGCGCGGACAGGTCGTTCATGCCGGGAGAGTAGGCGATTCGGACATGCCGGGCGAGCACGCGTGTTGCACGCCGGGCGTTGCGCCGCAGGCTCTCGGTCTCGGCAGCGTTTCAGATTATCGCGGCCCCTGGACACAAACCGGCTGTGCTCGCCAAGCTCACGCGGCACAGAGGAGCGCCCCCGATGACAATCATCGATTCGCAGGTCCATGCCTATGAGGCGAACACGGCAAAACGACCGTGGCACAGCGTGCCGAACTGGCCCGATCATGTCACGGGCGACGAGATGGTGGCGGCGATGGACAGGGTCGGCGTCGACGGTGCGATCTTCATCTCCGCCTTTGGCTTGTACCAATACGACGCCAGCTATGCGGTGGAAGTGCAACGCGCCCATCCCGACCGGTTCGCCATCGTCAAGCCGGTCAACCCGGACGTTCCGGCGGTGGCGGATGTCATCGCTGACTGGAAGAAGACGCCGGGCGCGGTCGGCATCCGCATCATGCTGCCGAAAGAAACGGGGCGCGAGGCGACCGACCCGGGCCTCGACCGCATCCTGCGTGCGGCGGCTCGTCACGATCTACCCGTCAACATCCTGTTCTGGGGCAACCTGGACGTGGGCACGGCGCTGATCGATCGCCATCCCGACACGCGCTTCATCATCGACCATCTGGGCATCCTGCAGCCGCGCGTGCCGCCCGCGCCGCCGGAGCCCTGGGCCGACCTGCCGAAGGTGCTGGAACTCGCCAAGCGTCCGAATGCGGTGATCAAGGTCAGCGGCGCGTGCACGCTGTCCCAGAAGCCGTATCCGTTTCCGGACATCTGGGACCCGCTTGCCCGCGTGTTCGATGCCTGGGGTTTCGAGCGCTGCCTGTGGGGCACCGACTGGACGCGCGCGTTCGCTGTCGTCAACTTCGAGCAGGCGGTCGAGCCGTTTGTTCGCACCGATCGGTTGAGTGACACGGAGCGCGCGATGCTCATGGGCGGCGCCTGTGCCAAGGCTTATGGCTGGTCACCGCGGAAGGCTTAGGACGCGCTGGGAGATAACCGAATGATCCGGAGTGACGCGATTGCCTCTCCGCGTCATGCCGGGCGAAGGCCCGGTATCCACGTCTCGCAGCGCTGGACTTGGCAACGACGTGGATGCCGGGCCTCCGCCCGGCATGACGGCTTGATACGGCTGTGCCAAACTTGAGGCAGTTATTTCCCAGCGAATCCGTAGTCCTCCTGGCGTTTGGCCATCGGGGTGACGCGGCGGCATCTGCGAAGCTCTCTATTGGGTGCGGCCGCTCGCCGCAGGCAGAGTGACGGCCTCTGCCATGGCGCACCAATGCGCGCCATACCGATCAACCCGGACATCACTGGCATCGGCTACTTTTGCCGCCGCGCCCACGCACTCTGTTGACTCCGCCCGAACCGCCTTTCACCATCCGCGAAACACTTTTTCAGCTTCGGACAGCACACGCATCATGGGCCCGGCGGACACTGCGTGGCAGCAACTGATCTCCGCAATACACGCGTCCGGCCGCAAGGCTGCACTCGCGATCACCGGAGGCGGCAGTGGAGCGATCGGCGAATTGCTGCGTGTGCCCGGCGGCTCCCGGCTGCTGATCGAGGCGCAGGTTCCCTACGACGCGCAGGCGCTTGCGGCGTTTCTCGGCTTTGCACCGGCACAGGCGTGCAGTTCCGACACCACAATCGCGATGGCACGAAGCGCGCTGGCACGCGCAGCCAAGCTGGTGCCGGCGGACGCCGATCTGGTCGGCCTCGGCGCGACGGCGGCACTGGTGAGCGATCGCCCGCGCAAAGGCGAGCATCGATTTCACATCGCATTCGCCAACTCCGTCGGCATCGCACACTGCACTTGCGTATTGGCCAAGGGCCGACGCGATCGCGCCGCTGAAGAAGACTTAGTTTCGCGCGCGATCGTCCTGTGGCTGGCGCGCGCATGCGGCATTGCCGCACCGTCGCCACGCAGCCTGCTCGATGCGGATGAACACTTTTCCGAACTGCGTCGTCGCGACCGTGGATCCTATCGATCAGCTCTTGGCGGGCGAACTCGATCGCGTCACCGTCCAGCCCGATGGTCAAATGATGCTGTCTGCGCCGCGGCCATTTGTGCTGTTGCCGGGTTCTTTCAACCCGCTGCACGAGGGACATGTGTTGCTGGCGCGGGTCGCCGAAGAGCTCAGGCAGCAGCCTGCGGCGTTCGAAATTTCGGTCACCAACGTCGACAAGCCGGCGCTGTCGGGCGAGACGGTGAGACACCGGCTCGCGCAGTTCGCCCGGAAGTGGCCGGTCGAACTCACGCGAGCGCCCACCTTTGTCGAGAAGTCGCGCTTGTTTCCGGGAACGACGTTCGTGATCGGCGCGGATACAGCGGAGCGGCTGGTTGCGCCGAAATATTACGGCGATGACGAGGCTCGAATGCACGTGGCGCTCGAGGAAATCGCGAATTCCGGGTGCAGGTTTCTGGTGGCGGTGCGCATCGACGCAGCAAGGCGCGTTCGCGGGCTGAACGATATTCCCGTGCCGCCACGCCATGCCGGTCTCTTCACCGAAATCCCTGAGCACCGATTTCGCTTTGATACCTCGTCATCCGAGATTCGCGCACGGGGACGTGCGGCTGGTTATTCATAGCGAGTTCCGAAAGATAGTCTGCGCGCCCCGCGCACCCGCCAGGAAGCCGCCTACGCCTCGCACCCCTCGTCGCGCAGCAGGTCCGTCACCGCCTCGACCGGCACGTCGCCCGAGGTGAACGTCTGGCCGATGCCGCGCGCCAGCACGAAATTCAGCGCCCCGTCGCGCACCTTCTTGTCGCGCCGCATGTGGCCGATCAGCGTCGCGGCGGAGAACCGCCGGTTCAGCATGCCCAGCTCCGCCGGCATGCCCATCGCGGCGATATGCGACACCACGCGGTCCGTATCGTCCGATGAACAATGGCCCAGCCGGGCCGACAGCCGGAACGCCAGGCCGAGGCCGATTGCGACGCCCTCGCCGTGCAGCAGGCCGCCGGTATAGCCATACTCGGCCTCGAGCGCGTGGCCGAACGTATGCCCGAGGTTCAGCAGCGCCCTTCCGTCGTTCGGCTTTTCCTCGCGCTCGTCGTCGCCGACCACCGCGGCCTTGAAGGCACAGGCGCGCCGGATTGCCTCCGCCTGCGCGTCGCGGTCGCCGCCCACCACGGCGGCGCCGTTGGCTTCGCACCAGGCGAAGAAGGCGGCGTCGCCGATCAGCCCAGCCTTGGCGATCTCGGCGTAGCCCGCGCGCAGCTCCCGCGGCGGCAGGGTGGCGAGCGTGGCGGTGTCCGCCAGAACCATGCGCGGCTGGTAGAACGCGCCCACCAGGTTCTTGCCGCGCACGGTGTTGACGCCGGTCTTGCCGCCCACGGATGAATCGACCTGCGACAGCAGCGTGGTCGGCACCTGCACGAACGGCAGGCCGCGCAGCGTCGTGGCGGCAGCGAAGCCGGCCAGATCGCCCACCACGCCGCCGCCGAGCGCGATCACCGTGGTGCGCCGCTCGACGCGCGCCTCGAGCAACTGATCGACCACGCCCTGCCAGCTTTCCAGGCTTTTCGACGCCTCGCCGGCGGGCACGACGATCTGGCTGGCGGTGATCGCGGTCGCCGCCAGGCCCTCCAGCAGGGTCGCCAGATGCAGGCGCGCCACGTTCTCGTCGGTCACCACGACGGCACGCTTCTGCCCGATGCGCGGCGCAAGCAGGGCACCGGCGCGCGCCAGCAGGTCTTCGCCGATCACCAGGTCATAGCTGGTGCTCGGCAGCACGACGGACAGCCGCCGCGGCGCGCGCCATTCGTGCAGCACGTTCAGCACGCGCGAGGTGGTGGCATCCGGGCTCTCGTCGCCGCAATCGACGATGACATCCGACTCGGCGTAGACCTGATGGCGGGCATCGATCAGCCGCTGCAGGATTTCGGCCCGGTCGCCATCGGCGAGCAACGGACGGTTGTCGCGACCGGCCACCCGGCGCAGCAGTACCGGCAAGGGACAGCGCAGCCACACGGAGACCGCTTCCTCGCGGACCACCGCGCGGGTATCCGGGTCCATGAAGGCGCCGCCGCCGAACGCGAGCACCAGCGGGTCGCCCGACAGCAGCCGGCGGATCACGCGGCGCTCGCCGGCGCGGAAATCGCTCTCGCCGTAGCGGGAAAACAGCTCGGGGATCGTGCAGCCGGCCGCCAGTTCGATCTCGGCGTCGGCGTCGCGGAACGGCAAGCCGAGGCGCGCGGCCAGGCGACGTCCGATCGACGTCTTGCCGGCGCCCATCAGCCCGACCAGGACGACGCTGCGTCCGGTGAGTGCCTCGGGCAGCGAAACGGTCTCCTTGAGCGCGGTGTTGCGTATCATGACACTCAAAGCTAGCACACCGGCCGGCAGACAGGCCAAGATAGCGTTCCTAGCGAATCGAGTGGAACCAGCAGCCGGTGAGCGAGACGATGATCCGCATCTTCCTGATTGTCGTGGCCGCGGGACTGGTGCTGCTGGGGATCGCCGTGGTGTATCTGGGTGCGTTTCCACCCAATCCGGCGCCGCATCCGGTCGAGAAGGTGCTGCCGAACGACAAGTTCCAGACGCACTGAGGATTTGCCGACCTGGACCGACACATCGAGGCGTTCCTGGAAATGCTGGCGGCCGAGCGGGGCGCCGCGCGCAATACATTGCTGGCCTACCAGGCTGATCTCGAAGATTTCTCGCACGTTTGCCGCCGCGCGGGGGCGTTCGCCGGCCGGGTGCGACGCGGCGCTGTTGCAGTCCTACATGGCGGGCTTGCAGCGTGCCGGGCTTTCGGCACGCACGGCGGCGCGGCGTCTGTCGTCGCTGCGGCAGTTCCACCGCTTCCTGCTGCGCGAAGGCGTGCGCGCCGACGATCCGACATCGCTGCTCGATGCGCCTCGGCTGCCCACGACGCTGCCGAAATATCTGAGCGAGCAGGAGGTGGACGCGCTGCTGGCCGCGGCGGGAAGCCTGCCCGGCCGTCGCGGCGCCCTGGCGAGGGCGGCGGTGGAGATCCTGTACGCCACCGGCCTGCGCGTCTCGGAGCTGCTGGCCCTGCCGCGGCGAGCCCTGGCCGGCGATGCCTCGGTCCTGCTGGTGCGCGGCAAGGGCGGCAAGGAACGGATCGTGCCGCTGTCCGATGCGGCGCGGGAAGCAGCCGCGGCGCTGGTTGCGCTGGACGAGCCGCAAACCGCCACCTGTTCCCGGGACGCGACAAGCGGCGCGCCCTGACCCGCCAGGCGTTCTTTCTGCTGCTGAAGCACGTGGCGCTGCAGGCGGGGCTCGATCCGGCGCGCATTTCCCCGCACGTGCTGCGCCATTCCTTCGCGTCGCACATGCTGGCGCACGGCGCCGACCTGCGCAGCCTGCAGCTCCTGCTGGGGCATGCGGATATCGCGACGACGCAGATCTACACGCACGTGCTGGCCGAGCGCCTGCAACGCCTGGTCGAGGCGCACCACCCGCTGGCGCGACGGGCGTAACGCGCTACTCGCCCAGCGCCGGCACCATCACCGAACGCCTGCCGATGCGCAGCACCAGCAGCGAGGCGATCAGGCAGGCGGCGCCGCTGGCGATGAACGCCATCAGATAGCTGCCGGTGGCGTTCCGCATCACGCCGCCGCCGAGGGCCGCCAGCGCGCCACCCATCTGGTGGCCGCAGACGATCCACGAGACGATCACCGGGGCGTCCTTCTTGCCGAACACCTCGTTGGTCAGCGCAACCGTCGGCGGCACCGTCGCCACCCAGTCCAGGCCATAGAACACGGCGAAGATCGACAGGCTGATGATGTCGAAGTGGGTGAACGGCAGCACCATGAGCGACAGCCCGCGCAGGCCGTAGTACCAGAACAGCAGGAAGCGCGCGCTGTAGCGGTCGGTGAGCCAGCCCGACAGCGTGGTGCCGATCAGGTCGAACACCCCCATCGCCGCGAGCAGGCCGGCGGCGCTCACCGCCGGGATGCCATGATCCAGGCAGTACGGAATGAGATGCGTCGCCACCAGGCCGTTGGTGGAAAAGCCGCACACCGCGAAGGTCGAGAACAGCAGCCAGAAATCCAGCGATCGCACGCCGCGGCCAAGCCCCGCGATCGCAATCCGGAACGGGTTGCCCGGACGTCGGCACGATCGGCGCCTCGGCTGCCGCACCGTACGGGCCAAGCCCGACGCTGCCGGGGCTCTCGGCGAGCAACAGCAGCACCATCGGCACAAGGGCGAGAATCACCAGCGCCACGGCCCAGGGCACGCTCTGCCAGCCGAAGCGCTGCGCGAGGAACGCCAGCAGCGGCAGGAACACGAGTTGCCCGCTGGCATTGCTGGCGGTCAGCAGTCCGACGACAAATCCGCGATTGGCGACGAACCAGCGATTCGCCACCGCCGTTGCCAGTCCGATCATGCCGGCGCCCGAACCGACGCCGACCAGCACGCCCCAGGTCGCATACAGTTCCCACGGCTCGCGGGCGAACGCACTGCCGCCCGCGCCCAGCAGCAGCAGGACCAGCGAGGCCAGCACGGTGCGACGCAGCCCGATCGTCTGCAGCAGCGCCGCGGCGAACGGGCCGATCAGGCCGCCCAGCAGGATGTTCAGCGAGATCGCGCCGGAGATCGTCGTGGCGCTCCAGCCGAACGCGTTCTCCAGCGGGACGATCAGCACCCCGGGGGCGGCGCGCACGCCGACGGTGGCCAGGATCACGGTGAACATGACGCCGACGACGATCCAGCCGTAGTGGACGCGGTCCGCGAGCAGGCGCGCCAGTCGTTGGGACGCCGTCATGGAACCTCCTCCGTCGACGCTTGCTTCAACATGACGATCGTCATATCATGGCCAGGTTGGCATATGACGATCGTCATGTCAAACAGGGATGGGCACTCCATGCGCGAGGAACGCAAGGCCGAGACACGGCAGAAGATCCTGGAAGCGGCCGGCGCGCTGTTCCGCAAGCGCGGGATCGACGCGGTCGGGGTGGACGCGATCATGCACGCGGCCGGCCTCACGCATGGCGGGTTCTATGCGCATTTCGCTTCGAAGGAGGCGCTGGTGGCGGAGGTATCGGCCGCCTCGCTGGCCCGCGCCGCGGCGCGGTGGGAGCGGATCAGCCAGGAAGACGACAGCCGGACCGCGCTCGCCAAGATCGTCGAGGCCTATCTCGACCCGGCGCATGTCGCGGCGTCCGAACAGGGCTGCATGCTGACGACGCTCGGCCCGAGGTGGCACGGCGGCTTGCCTCGCGCCCGGCCATCACGAACTCGGTTCGCAGGATGGCCGATGCGCTGGCACGCTGCCTGCCGGGCCGGAACCGCCGCGACGCACTCGCCACGCTGTCCGGCATGGTCGGTGCCGTTGTGCTGGCGCGCCTGTCGGATGATCCGGAATTTGCCGACGAGTTGCTCGCCGCCACGAAGCAGGCGGCGTGCTCACGCTAGACGGCTGGCGGACCGGCTCTTCACATTGACGGCATCGACCACGGACGGCATCGACCACGCGGGCGCGCGGCGGCGCGGAGCGACCCGCGGAATGGTGCCGGAAAATTGTCCTGGCGTCCCGGGGTATCTCCGGCTAAGCGATCTCACGCCATGACGTTAACGCATGGTTGACGCAAAAATAACAACCGGACCGGGGCAGCGCATTCATGACGCCAGTCGACCAGCATGTCGGACGCCGCATCCGAGGGAAGCGCCGCGCCCTCGGGCTGAGCTTGGACGATCTCGCGAGGGCGCTCGGCGTCGGCAGCGATACGATCGAGGCCTATGAACGCGCCACCACGCGCGTCACATCCGAGCATTTGATCAAGCTGGCGGGCGTGCTCGGCGTTTCGGTCAGTTATTTCTTTCCAACAACCCCCTGTCCCGCGCCCTAGCCTGCTCACAGCCGGCCGCACATAGATCGAAGGCGAAATACGCCCGAGCAATCAAGGTTCGCGCCTGTTCATGATCGCCGCGCGCCAGGGCTCGTTCCGCCTCGCATACGTAGCGGATAGGGTCCAGTAGCGAAATGAGCACGGTTCTCTCACCACGCTTCCAGGCCGGGGGATGCTCCATCACGCGTGTTCCTTCGGTCACCGAAATTTGCCGTGAGGATAATGTGCACGCAATGGCATGTGTCAACGCTGGCGCCTGCCCTTCCCGCACCGGCGATATGTGCTAAAGCCCGCGCCCGATGCGCCATTATCTCGACTTCGAAAAGCCGATCGCCGAGCTGGAGGGCAAGATCGAGGAACTCCGGCGCATGTCGGAGCCAGGCGGCATCAACATCGCCGAGGAGGTCGTGCGGCTGACCGCGGTGGCCGACCGGCAGCTGCGTGCCACCTACGCGCGGCTGACGCCCTGGCAGAAGACGCTGGTCGCGCGCCATCCGGACCGGCCGAGGGCGCTCGACTACATCAGCACGCTGATCAGCGACTTCACCCCGCTGGCCGGCGACCGTGCATTCGCCGACGACGCGGCCGTGGTTGGCGGGCTCGGGCGGTTCCGTGGCCGCTCGGTCGTGGTGCTGGGGACCGAGAAGGGTTCCGACACGGACAGCCGCGTGCGGCACAATTTCGGCATGGCGCGGCCGGAGGGCTACCGCAAGACGCGGCGGCTGATGGAGCTGGCCGGCCGGTTCGGTCTGCCGATATTGACCTTCGTCGACACCTCCGGCGCGTTTCCCGGCATCGACGCAGAGGCGCGCGGGCAGGCGGAGGCGATCGCGCGCTCGATCGAGGCGTGCCTGGAGGCGCCGGTGCCGTTCGTTGCCACGATCATCGGCGAGGGCGGCTCCGGCGGCGCGATCGCGCTGGCCGCCGGGGATCGCGTGCTGATGCTGGAGCATTCGATCTATTCGGTCATCTCGCCGGAGGGCTGCGCCTCGATCCTGTGGCGCGATGCGGCGCAGGCGACGGCGGCCGCGGAGGCGTTGCGGCTGACCGCGGAGGACCTGAAGCGGATGGCGCTGGTGGATGCGGTGATCCCCGAGCCGCTGGGCGGCGCGCAGCGCGACCCGCAGGCCACGATCCAGGCGGTGGGCGAGGCGGTCGCCGATGCGCTCGGCCCCCTGACGGCGCTCGATGGCGCGACCCTGAAGGCGCGGCGGCGGGACAAGTATCTGGAGATGGGCCGCGAGGGGCTGGGCTGACGACGCGTCACGCCGTCATGGCCGGGCCTGTCCTGGCCATCGCAGCCAAGGGCGATAGCCCCGACGGTCTTCGGGTGGCGACCGGCGTAGCTCCTGCATCTGCTGGTCGAGCGACAGCGCCCACCGCGTGCGCGCGTCGGCAATGCCGTGTTCGAGGTAGCAGCGCGCCGATTCCAAACCGATCGTTGCAAGCAGGGATCCGTAAGCGTCACGTTCGAGCAACGCCAGATTCTCCGGCACCGGCTGCCACAGCCACGCCAGCAGGTCATCGGCCGAAAGCTCGCGCGCCGGTCCGAACTCCGCAAGAAACGCCCAGTCGCGGCCGGGCAGCGGGATCACGTTGAACCCCGCCGGCGCAAAGATCGCGCGCGCGCCGGACACCGACCACGACACGACATGGCCGCGCTCCTTCGGATCCAGGTAGTCCGGATCGATGGTCTGGACGAATGACGGCTGGGCCGAGTTGAAGAAATACAGCGCACCGGGGCTGGAGCGCGCCGCCAACTGCCGCATCATGTCGGCGAGCATGGTCGGCGTCAGATGCTCGATCACCTCCATGCACAGGCCGGCGTCGAACGATTCCGCCAGGGAAGCGATGCTGCCGACGTGATAGTTCGGATGCGCACTGCGATGCGGCAGCGGCGGCGGATACAGTTCGACACCGTGGAACATGCCCGCTGTTTCGGGCAGCAGGCCGGTGAGCGCATCGAGCAGGAAACCCGGACCACAGCCGATGTCCAGGAACCGGCGCACGGGAATTCGTGACAGCCTGAGAATTTCCGCAGCACGGACAATGCCGGGACCCCAGGACCGCTGCCGCAAATCGGCAAGTTCCTTGGCCCAGTAGGCATCGCGATAGTTCTCTGCCGTTCCGTTATCGACGGCCGCCAGGAAATCAGGATGTGCAAACAGCGAACCGCAGCCCGTGCAGCAGAAGAACTCCACATCGTCGACCACACGCAACGATGTCGCCGTGCCTTTGCAGATCGGGCATTGCAAGGCTCGATATCTCCCTGCCGTCCCCGAGGATACAATCTTTCCGGGAACACCCGACGTATTACGCAACCACCAGTCAATGGCAAGGCTGGGCAGTTCCGGGGCGAGCTTGCGGAGCAGAAGCGCTCGGGGTTTCACCCCGAACCCGACCAGAGGCTCCGCCTCTGGACTCCGCCAAGGGCAGAGCCCTTGGGACCCTTTACTTCAGGACGCGTTGGTAAATAACCGAATCATCCGGAGTGACGCGCTTGCCTCTCCGCGTCCACGTCTCGCAGCCTGGACGTGGCAGAGACGTGGATACCGGGCCTTCGCCCGGCAAGACGGTTTGATACGGTCGTGCCAAACTTGACGCAATTATTCCCCAGCGAATCCTTAGTAATGGATCCCAAAGGCTACGCCTTTGGTGGGGGGCCGGGGGGCAACGCCCCCGGGGGGGTTTCAGGGCAGCGCCCTGAGCGCTTCAGCGCCTCCCGATCGTCCTAGCCCTTGCTGACACTCCAGAACACCGGCGCCGGGCCCTTCAGCGGATCGCTGATCCCGCGGCTCCACGCGGCCCGCGGCATGTACCGCCCGAGCGGAATGAACGGCACCGATTCAAACGCAGCCAACTGGATCTCGCGCTCCAGCCGCGTCTGCTCCGTCGGATCGTCGGTGTCCAGCCACGCGTTGTAGGCTGCCTCGATGCGCGGGATCTCCGGCCAGCCGATCCAGGCGTCCTTGCCGTTGCCGCGCAGCAGCGAGCCCAGCAGCGGATCGCGATATTCCGGCACCGGGGTCACGCTGACGAACAGCGACCAGCCGCCCTTGTCCAATGGCTGCCGGCTGGCACGGCGCTGCAGCACCGTGCCCCAGTCCATCGCCTGGTCGTCGATCTGCATCCCGACGCGCGACAGCGCATCGGCCACCACCAGCGATGCTGAATTGTAGAACGGCTGATCGGTCGTGTGCAGCATCACCAGCCGTTCGCCATGATACCCCGCATCCGCCAGCATCGCCTTCACCTCGGCCGTGCTGCGGCGTTTGGTCAGCGCCTCGATCCCCGCCATATCCACCGAGGGGTTGCCGGTCGCCAGATAGCCCATCGGTGTGGTCACACCATCAGGATCGCCGCCCATCATGGCCTGCATCACGTCACGCTGGTCGATCGCCGCCATGATCGCGCGCCGCAGCTTTTCGTTGTTTGTCGGCGCGGTCACGTGATTGGGCCGCAACTGGCTGATGAAGCCCCACTGGTCCAGCCGCCCCGTCACCACATTCGGCGCGCGCTCGAGCATCGGCAGCAGATCGGGCATCGGCATCTCGACCCAATCGACCTCGCCGGTGACCAGTGCGTTGGCCGCGGTGGCGGCGTCGGGGATCATCCTCCACTCGACGCGGTCCACCAGCACGCGGTGACCGCCCGAGGTGAAGCTTGCGGGCTCATCGCGCGGCACGTAGCGCTCGAACGGCACCAGCGCGGCGTGGCTGCCGATCACGTACTCGTCCGCCAGGAAACGGAACGGACCGGACCCGACGATCTCGGTCATCTGCTTGAACGGATCGGTGCCGTTGGCGATCCGCTCCGGCACCATCACCGCCGCAGTCTGGAATTTCGACAGCAGCTTCGGCAGGGCGGGAAACCGCCGGTTCAGCCGCAGCACGATGGTGCGGTCGTCCGGCGCCTCCAGCGCATCGAGCCGTGCCTCCAGCGTGGCGCCCCCCGGGTCGCGCTTCATCCAGCGCCGCAGCGATGCGGTGCAATCGCGCGCCAGAACCTTTTCGCCCGTGTGAAACCACAGGTTTTCGCGCAGCGTCATCACCCAGCGCTTGCCGTCGTCCTCGACGATATAGCCGGCGAGCATCTGCGGCTTCGGGTTCATGTCCGCGTCGCGACCGAACAGCACGTCGTAGATCATGAATCCGACGTTCCGCGTGGTCATGGCACTGGTCCACACCGGATCGAGGCTGGCCAGCGGCGACTGCGGCACGAATACCAGCGTTTTCGCGGTGCCGCCGATGGCCGGACGCGCGAGTGTCGCAGCAGCGGCGGCCAGGAAGGTGCGTCGTTTCATACAGGCCACCTTGGCAGTGTTTTCATCACGTCAGCAAAAAAGATATTCCATCCCTTCTTGTTGTTCAGGTCTTCTCCACATTCCAGAACACCACGGATGGCCCCTTCAGAATGCCAGTGACATTGTCCCGCCACGCCGCGCTCTGCCGGTAGCCGCCGAGCGGAATGAACGGCAGCGATTCAAATGCCTCGAGCTGGTACTCGCGCTCCAGCCGCGTCTGTTCGGTGGGATCGGTGGCGCCGAGCCAACTCTCATAGGTCTGCTCGATCTTCGGATCGGTCGGCCAGCCGAACCACGCTTCCTTGCCGTTGCTGCGGATGAAGTTGGCGAGCAGCGGATCGCGGTAATCCGGCGTCGCCACGACGGAGGGAAACATCGACCAGCCGCCCTTTTCGAGCGGTTCGCGGCTGGTGCGGCGCGCCTGCACCGTGGCCCAGTCCATCGCCTGGTCGTCGATGTTCATGCCGGCCGATGACAGGCTGTGGGCGATGACCGAGGCGGTCGGATTGAAGAACCAGTGGTCGGTTGCGTGCAGCAGCACGATCCGCTCGCCGTTGTAGCCGGCCTTGTCCAGCATCGCCTTCACCTGGTCCGGCGAATGCTTCCCGGCAACCAGTTCCATGCCGGCCTCGTCCACTGCCTGCTTGCCGGTGCGCAGGAAGCCGACGCCGGTGACCATGTTGCCGGGATCGCCGCCCATCGAGGCGGCCATCACCTCCTGCTGGTCGATCGCGGCCAGCATGGCGCGACGGATCGCCGGATTGGCGGTGGGTGCCGCGACGTGGTTCGGCCGCAGGAAACAGATCTGGCCATATTCGTCGAGCACGCCGGTCTTCACCCCGGCGGCCTTCCTCAGCATCGGCAGCAGGTCCGGCAGCGGGATTTCGATCCAATCGACCTCGCCGGTGACCAGCGCGTTCGCCGCCGTGGCGCCATCGGGGATCATCTTCCATTCCACGCGATCCACCAGCACGCGATGGCCGCCCGCAGTGTAGCTTGGCGGTTCGTCGCGCGGCACATAGCCGGCGAATTTGGCGAACGCGGCGTGGCTGCCCAGCACGTGTTCGTCGGCCAGCCAGCGAAACGGGCCGCTGCCGATGGCTTCGGGGATCTGCTTGAACGGATCGGTCAGCGCCAGGCGTTCGGGCATCATCACCGCCGGAATGATGAACTTCGACAGCAGCGTGCGCAGATGCGGGAACGGCTTGTTCAGACGCAGCACGATGGTGCGATCGTCCGGCGCCTCCATCGCATCGAGCCGCTGCGACAGCGTGACGCCGCCCTGGTCGCGCACCATCCAGCGCCGCAGCGAGGCGATGCAGTCGCGCGAACGCACAGGCTCGCCGTCGTGGAACCGCAATCCTTCGCGCAGCCGCAGCGTCCAGCGCCGGCCGCCATCCTCCATCAGGTCGGCTTCCACCATCTGCGGCCTTGGGTTCATCGCCTCGTCGCGCCCATAGAGCAGATCGAACACCATGAAGCCCATGTTCCGGGCGATCTGCGAGCTGGTCCAAACCGGGTCGATGCTGTTCAGCGCGACCTGCGGGACGATGCTCAGCGTCTTCGCATTGCCCGCGACCGCAGGCCGTGCCAGTGGCGCGGCGACGGCGGCCGCCGCGCCCAGCAGAAGGCTGCGTCGGTGCATTTCCTGTGGTTCCTCCTGGTATTGCCCCGACACTAGCGCAGCGACGCGGCTTCCTCCATCGCGTCGCGCACCTCGTGCTCGATCGCGTCGAGCAACCGCATGGGGAAATGGCGCGGCACGCCCTGAGCAATGAATACCATGCGGGTGCTGTGGTCTGCGGATGGCCAGCGCTCGAGGAATTCGGGCGGCGAGAAGACGTGCTGCACGCCGTGGATCACGGCAGGTCGCCCGGGCATTTCCGCGATGTGCACCAGGCCCTTCACACGCAGCAGGCGTGCACCGCAATGCTCCGCCAGCGCCTCGAGCAGCAAGGTCAGTGCGAGTGCCGGGATGCTGCGGTCGCGCTGCAGCACGAAGGTTTCGATGCCATCGGTGTGTTGCGCACGCGTGAACGGATTGCCGTCCCGCTGCATGCGGCAATGTCGCGAAACGCAGTGCGGCGTTTGTGCCGGTGAACAGCATAGCGGGCGCGATGTCGCCGACGAGGTGCAGCGACGCACCGGGATTGAGCGCGGCAAGGCGTTCGCGCAGCAACGGCGCCGGCCCCGCGATATCGGTCTTGCTCAGGAGAAGCGAGTCCGCCAGCGCGGCCTGCCGACGCGCTTCGGGATGGCGGTCGAGCGTCGCCGCGCCGTGCAGCGCATCGACCACCGCAACGACGCCGTCGATGACAAAATGCTGCGCGATGTCGCGATCGGTCATCAGCGCGTGCAGGATCGGCGCCGGATCGGCCAGCCCCGAGGTCTCGATCAGCACGCGGTCAAACGCGATTTCTCCCCCTTCGCGGCGGCGCTGCAGATCGAGCAGCGTGGCGACCAGATCGCTGCGCACGGCACAGCACAGACAGCCGGTGGTCAGCGCGAGCAACGTCTCGTCGCTGCTCTCGATCAGTTCGTGATCCAGGCCGATTTCGCCGAATTCGTTGACGATGACCGCGGTGCGGGCGAATGCCGGATCGCGCAGGATGCGCGAGATCAGCGTGGTCTTGCCGCTGCCAAGAAACCCGGTGACGACGGCGACCGGCACCATCGCCGTCAGCCTGGCGCCAGCCGCAGGATCGCCGCTCCGGCCGCGATCGTGGCCGCACCGGTCCAGCCGCGTCGCCCCGGCCGCTCGCCGAGAAACAGCCGGGCCATCACCACGCCGAACAGAATGCCGGTCTCGCGCAAGGCCGCGACCGGCGCGACCGGTGCGCGGGTCATCGCCCACAGCACGAGCGAATAGGCGCCGATGCTCGCACCCGCCCCGCCAACCCCACGCGCCGTCTCAGAGGGGCTCGGCCAGCGCAGCGGCGTTGCGCGATGCAGCCACAGCAGCGTCGGCACCGCCGAGAGCGGAAACATCCACAGCGTGTAAACCAGAGGCGCGTGCGAGAGGCGCACCCCGACGGCATCGTTCAGCGTGTAGGTGGCGACCACCACGGCATTGGCCAGCGCGAACCGCATCGCCGTCGCCTCGCCCGCGACATGGCGGCGGCGCGCCAGCAGGCCGACGCCCGCGCATATCGTCGCCACGCCAAGCCAGGCGACAGCGGGCAATGCCTCGCCCAGCAGCAGCCAGGCGGCGATCAGCGTCAGCATCGGTGCAATCCCGCGCATCAGCGGATACGCCAGCGCCACGCCACCATGCGCGTAGGCTTCGGAAATCAGCACGAAATACAGGCCGTTCAAAACCGACGACACGAGCAGATAGGGCAGCGCCACCATGGGCAGCATCGGCAGGAACGGCAGCAGCGCAACGGCGATCAGCGAGCCGCCGGCAACCAGCAAGGCCGTCTCGCGGCGACGGTCGCCGCCGGCGCGGACCACGACATTCCAACCGGCATGCAGGATCGCGGACAGCAGAACGACGGCGACGACCGGAGCGGAAAGCACCGTCAGTCCGGCTCGGCGTCCTTGCGGAACGGCGACTGCTCCGCCAGCGCCGCCATCTCGGCGCGAATGCCGGGCCGTTCGTCCTCCAGGTAGTTCGCGATCGCGCGGCGCAGTCCGGAATGCGCGATCCAGTGCGCCGAGTAGGTCGGCCTCGGCAGATAGCCGCGCTGGATCTTGTGGCGGCCCTGCGCGCCGGCCTCGACGCGCTGCAGTCCGTGCTCGATCGCCCAGTCGATCGCGCGGTAGTAGCAAAGTTCGAAATGCAGGAACGGCCAGTCGCCGCGGCAGCCCCAGTTGCGGCCGTACAGCGCCTCGCTGCCCGCCAGGTTCAGCGCGCCCGCCACCGGCTTTCCCGCGTTCTCCGCCATCATCAGCACGACGCGGTCGCCCAGCCGTTCGCCGAGCAGCGAGAAGAACGAGCGCGACAGGTAGGCCGAGCCCCATTTGCGATCCACCGTCGAGCGATAGAAGCGATAGAACGCGTCCCAGTGCGCCTCCTTGATGTCGGCGCCGTTCAGCGCGTGGAACGTCAGGCCGCACGCGTTCGCGTCGCGCCGCTCGCGCCGCAGCACCTTGCGCTTGCGCGACGACAGCGCGCCGAGGAAATCATCGAAGGTGGTGTAGCCGGCGTTCTCCCAGTGGAACTGCTGGCCGATGCGCTGCAGCCAGCCGGCCTCGCCGAGCGCCTGCCATTCCGCCTCGGTGCAGAACGTCACGTGCACCGACGAAAGGTCGAGCGAGCGGCAGGCCTTTTCCAGCGCCGATGCCAGTGCGGCAACCGGCACGCCCGCATCGGGATGGCGCAGCAGCCGCGGCCCGGGCGCCGGGCTGAACGGCGCGGCGACCTGGAGCTTCGGGTAGTAGTCGCCGCCGGCACGCTCCAGCGCATTCGCCCAGCCGTGGTCGAACACGTATTCGCCATAGCTGTGCGACTTGGCGTACATCGGCGCCACGGCCACCACCTGGCCCGCCTCGCCGCGCAGCACCGCATGCTGCGGCAGCCAGCCGGTGCGCGCGTTGGCCGAACCGCTGTCCTCCATCGCGCTCAGGAACGCATGGCTGACGAACGGATTGTCCGTCCCGGCGCAGGCGTCCCACTCCGCCGGCAAGACCTCGGCGATCTTGGTGTGCAGGGTCAGCGTGAGAGTCGCGGAACCGTCGGGCATGGCGCGAGCTTAGTTGATCTCGAACAGTCCCTCTACCTCCACGGCGGCATCGGCGGGCAGGGCCGGCACACCGATCGTGGTGCGCGCGTGGCGGCCCGCCTCGCCGAACACGGCGACGGCCAGGTCGGACGCGCCGTTCATCACCTGCGCATGGGAGGTGAACTCGGACGGCGAGGCGACAAAGCCGCCAAGCCGCACGACGCGCTTCACCCGGTCGAGATCGCCGCCGCACGCCGCCTTCAGATGCACCAGCACGTTGATGAAGCAGAGCCGCGCCGCCTCGATCCCCTGGTCGAGCGACAGCCCATGGCCGAGCTTGCCGGTCACGGCGATCCGGCCGTCCACCGCCGGCACCTGGCCGGACACGACGACAAGGTTGCCGGTGATCACGTAAGGCACGTAGTTCGCGATCGGCGGCATCGGGCGCGGCAGCGTGATGCCGAGTTCCGCCAGCTTCATGTCGATGCGGCCGGGCATGTCGGGGTCCTTCTGGTTGGCTGCAGGCAGAAAGATGCACCACAAAGGCACGAAGACACAAAGCTTCGTCGGGCACCGTCGCGCATGAAGCGGATTCGATTGCTACTTTGTGCCTTCGTGTCTTTGTGGTGAACCTGCTTACCTGGAAACCACCCGGAATCCCCGCCTGCGCGCGCGCGGCGAGGCTTCCGCCGGCAGATCCAGCGGCAGCAGCGGTGCGTTGTCGCGGCTGCCGTTGCCGACGGTGTCCGGCTCTTCGATCTCGGCCTGCGGGATGTCGCGTCGGCCCAGATAGTTCGCGGCCAGATGCCGAAACGCGTAGTCCAGCAGCGAGGTCGCCTGCGCCACGGCGGGATCGCCTTCCACGGCGCCGGCGGGTCCGAAGCGGGTGAAGGTGAACGCCTCGACGTAGGCCTCCAGCGGCACGCCGTGTTGCAGGCCCAGGCTCACGGCGTGGGCGAAATTGTCCATCAGGCCGCGGAACGCCGCGCCTTCCTTGTGCAGGGCGATGAACATCTCGCCCAACGCGCCGTCGTCATATTCGCCGGTGCGCAGGAACAGCCGGTGCCCGCCGACCGCGGCCTTCTGCGTGTAGCCGGCACGGCGGGGCGGCAGTTCGCGCCTGCGGGCGGCATGCGCGGGCTGGCGCGTCAGTTCGGGCCGTACCGGCATGGCGTGCACGAACGGCGCCACCGCGTCGAACATTGCTATGTGGGCCGCCGCGCCGGTGGTCTGGAAGGGATCGCGGCCCGCCAGCAATTCCGCCAGCGCCGTCTCGGCCGTGACGCCGCGCGCTGCCAGCCAGGCCCGAGCGCCGCGGGTCAGTCGGCCGGCCTCATCGAGCGGCGAGAAGGCGGGGGTGATGCCGCCGGTCTCCACCCCGAGCAGTGCGTCCGCCGGCCCGGGCTCGGCGATCGCCGTCAGGGCACTGTGCCGCAGTCCGCCGTCCGGTCGCAGCCGCCTGGCGGGCGGCCTGGGCCGCTTCGGCGAGACCGGCCACCGGTGTCTCGACCGGTGGCGCAGGCCAGTCGGACGCGGGCGGCGCCGTTGGACCGAACAGATGCGCGAGTGCGCCGGACGCCGCCTCCGCCCGGCCGCGCAAAATGGCGGCCAGCGCCTGCGCCACGGCAAGCGAGGCATCCGAGCCATAGTCGATGCCGAGCAGCGCCAGCAGGCCGGCAAGATCGGCCATGCTCACGGCGAGCCGCTCGGCCGAAGGAAAAGCCAGTGTCAGCGCGGTGACCGCCGTCTCGACCGCCTCGGCGTAACCGGAAAAATCGAAGCCGGCCGCGGGATCGTGAAACGAGACCAGGTTCAGCACGAAGCCGGGAACAGGTGCAGCCTGGCCGTGCCAGATCGGCTCCGTCGGGGCGCCCTGCCGCAGCAGCAGCATTCGGTGCAGACGCTCGGCCAGGGGCGTCTCGATGCCCGCCCGCAATGCCCGCTCGGCAATCGGACGGACCCACGCATCCGCCGCCGCCGGCAGCGTGACCGGCCCCTTGCCCGGCGCCAGAGCGGCCAGAGCGGACGCGGCCGCATCGTCCCAGGCCGCCGGCAGGGTCACCAGCCTTGGGGGCGCATCCGGGTCGGCGCCCGCCGTCACGCGCCGCATCCTCACGCCGTGCCAGGTACGGTTTGTCTTCATGGCTGCCATGCTAGGACCGCTGCGACGACTCGGAAAGCGTATTTTGGGTGTCGGACAGGCCCTGCACACAAAATCCTGTGGATGACAGGCCCGCCGCAGGTCCGTATATCACCCGGCATGAACCTCGGCACCTGGCTGTTCACCATGATCAAGGGCCGGCGCGTCGGCGCCGATAGCTACGGCAACGTCTACTACGACGAGCGGCGCCCCCGCGCGGGACATCGCCTGCGTCGCTGGGTGGCCTATGCCGGCGCACCCGAGGCATCGCTCGTCCCGCCGGAATGGCACGCCTGGCTGCACTACACCACGGATGCTCCGCTGGTGGAGCGGTCCCGGCGCGCGTGGGAAAAGCCCCACCTGCCGAACACGACCGGCACGCCGGCAGGCTATCGCCCGCCCGGCCATGACTACCAGGGCGGCAAACGCGACCGGGCGACAGGCGACTACGAAGCCTGGACCCCGGAAGACTGAGACACACAGCATGCGTCGTCGCAGCATCGCGGAGGTGCTGACCGGAGCGGTCGTGCTTCTGGTCGCCGCCGGTTTCCTCGCCTACGCCGTGGCGAATTCCGGGCGGACCGGTGCGTCCGGCTATCCGCTGTTCGCCAGGTTCGAGCACATCGACGGGCTCGGCGTCGGGGCGGACGTGCGCCTGGCGGGCGTCAAGGTCGGCAGCGTGACCGAGGAGCGGATCGATCCGCAAAGCTTCCAGGCGGTGGTCCGGCTCAGCGTGCGCGACGACCTGAAGCTGCCGAAGGACACCGCGGCCATCATCACGAGTGAAAGCCTGCTGGGGGGCAAATATCTGTCGCTGCAGCCGGGCGGGGACGAGGCGATATTGCAGGCGGGGCAGATGATCACCATTACCCAGTCATCGGTCAGCCTGGAGGAACTCTTGGGCAAGTTCATCTTCAGCATGACGAATGTGCAGAAGCCGACGACAGCGGGCGCCAATCCCGCTGAACCGCAGCCGGGAGCGCCGCCGAAGTGATCCCTGCCCCGCCCGCCACATGGCCGCAGCCCGATGGCACGCCGGTATCGTGCCGCGAGAAGCTGCGGATGCTGGCCGAGAACCATGCAGAACTCGCCCAGGCGCTGCAGGATGCGTTCGAGGATGCCGTGCTGATGGGGGTGGACGAGCAGGAGATGCGCCGGATCCTGGCGGGAATGGTCGACGGCCTGGAATCGCCGAGACACGGCGGGTGATGCGGCGCGCGCTGGCCGCATTGGCGGCAATCGTCGTGCCGGTCGCCGCATCGGCGCAGTTGCAGGCCCCGCTCACCCCGGCGCCGCTGATGCCGCCGACCACGCGATATCCCGCGCAGCAACCGCCGCCGGCACAGACCGCGCCACCGGCGGTGCCGCCCACCGTCGCGCCACCGAGCACGTGGCTGCCGCAGACCACCGCGATGTTGCAGGTGCTGGACAAATTGAACGCGCAGAACACGGTGCTGACGGTGAAGGTGGGGCAGTCGGCGCAGTTCGGCTCGCTGACCATCCAGGTGCAGGCCTGCCAGATACGCCCGCCCGATCAGCCGCAGGACGCCACCGCCTTCCTGACGATCACCGACAGCCACGCGGACGCGCCTGGCTTCCGCGGCTGGCTCGTGGCGAACCATCCGTCGGTCTCGATGATGCAGCACCCG
This sequence comes from uncultured Alphaproteobacteria bacterium, assembly GCA_963739725.1. GTDB lineage: Bacteria > Pseudomonadota > Alphaproteobacteria > Acetobacterales > Acetobacteraceae > JAMXLO01. Next base: position 71,577 of record CAVUBS010000017.1, read on the forward strand.
ATCTATGACGTGCGGGTGGTGGGCTGCAGGGCCTGACCGATGGCGCCGCCGCTTCCCCCGATTGAACGCACCGCCCTGCTGCTCGATCTCGACGGCACGCTGCTGGATTTGGCACCGGCGCCCGACAAGGTCGTGGTGCCGCCGGGGCTGCTCGGCACGCTGCACGCGCTGCGGCCGCTGCTCGGCGACGCGCTGGCGGTGGTCACCGGGCGGCCGGTCGAGACCATCGATGCGCTGCTGGGGGATGCGCCGTTCGCGGTCGCCGGCGAGCATGGCGGCGCAATCCGCCACGCGCCGGGGCTGGCGTTGGAGCGGCCCGACCTGCCGGCGCCGTCGGAGGCCTGGATGGCCGATGCGGCGCGTATCGCGGCGGCGCATCCCGGTGCGTTGCTCGAACGCAAGGCACGCGGCTTCGCCATGCATTTCCGCGCAGTGCCGGAGGCTGGTCCGGCGCTGCACGATGCGCTGGCCGCGTTGCTGGGGGACTCCGCCGATTTCGAATTGCTCTCCGGACTGATGATGTGGGAGGTGCGGCCGCGCGGGGTCGACAAGGGCACGGCGGTGGCCCGCCTGATGGGCCGCGCTCCGTTTCTAGGCCGCCTGCCGGTGTTCATCGGCGACGACGTGACGGATGAGGACGGTATTGCCGAGGCGCTGGCGCTGGGTGGCGTTGGCCTGCGGGTACCCGAGTTGTTCGGCGACGCCGGCGGCGTGCGCGCGTGGCTGGTGTCGACGGCAGCGGCAGGGCACTGGCCGGCCGACGTGCTGTAAGTTTCGCAGGTTTCGGGAACCTGGCGTGGACCAACCTCCCCCACATAAAGCCGGCGAAAATCCAAACGGATCGAGACGGGGGCCAGCTTGTGTAATACCGGCGGCCCGAACCAAGGACCGTCCATCGCCACTTGTTTCCTCCGTCATGGCCGGGCGTGTCCCCATACGCATCAGGTAAGCGCTGGCTGGAGCAACTTATACCAAGCGCCGCTGGATCCGGCCACTGGTTTTGCCCAGGCGCGTCTGGTGAGGGAGGCGATCCGCTCGGTCATTTGCATCAGCTTGTTCCAGGCGTTGCAACATGCCTCGATGATGGCGTCATAGCCGTCCCAGACACGGTGGCTGAGGAAGTTGCTGCGCATGAACTCCGCAGACGTTTTCCATGGCGGTTCAATTCAGGCGCGTAGGGCGGTAGCGGCGACAGCACGATGTTGGCGGGTACACTCGGAGCCGGAGGCGAGCTGGTGGCGAGGCCGCGCGTCGAGCACCAGCAGGGCGATGGCGCCGACGGAGACGCACGCGACTAATGCTCGGCCAAATGCGCGTTCATGGCCGCGGTATGTTCGACCGTCCGGCACGACGATGGCGGCACCGACACTGCGCTCCGTACAGACGCCGAACAGATAGGCCCATTCAAAGCGCCGATCACGCGGGGCGCGCAGGGCGCGAGCCGCGTTTCGCCCACACTCGGGATAGCGTGACCCTGCTGGCCGACACGTGCCTCGTCGGTGCAACGCGGATCTCCACCGGCGTTGCCGGCCGCTTCCGGCGGCAAGGCGAGCGGTCACGAGATCGGCAAAGCTGCGCTGAAAACCGTCTGTTCCTCGGGTTCGCGCTGTCGGGTGCGGCGCAGGACGCGCAGAGCAAACGCCGGAACAGACAGCTTGCAGCGCAGCTTTGCCGACTCGTGCGCTCGTGCAGTCGGACAGCAAACGGCCGCGCAAGCCGGGAGCTGGTCACGATCGAGGCACATGTCGGCCAGCAGGATCACACTGTCCCGCTGGGCGAACCGGCTCGGGCCCTGCGCGACCCAACGTGTCGGCACTTTGGGCCTGCTGCTCGGATCTGTCGGACGCGGCGGTGCGGCCGTCGTCATGCGGAGGCTCGCGGTCATGAACGACCATTCGGCCGAGACTCGTCGTGCGGTGCACCAGTCGCGCCATCGTCTGATGGTGCTCGATGGCGCGGGCTCGGCCGCAGCCTCGGCGCGACCAGTCCTGACAGCATCAGGGCAACTGCCGCTACCTCCGTCGCGCCGAATTCGCACCCCACGGTCGTCTGCGGAGTCCGCGCGCAGCTTCCTCACGCCACCGTGCTCCGGGACGTGTGATCGCTACCATCATCGGCATGTTGCAACGCCTGGAACAAGCTGATGCAAATGACCGAACGGATCGCCTCCCTGACGAGACGCGCCTGATTGGCAAAATCAGTTGGCCGGATCAGGGCGCTTGGTATTACTCCCCCTCCCCTTGCGGGAGGGGGCTGGGGGGAGGGGTGGCATAAGCACAAGTCGTGGTCGCGGCATTCGCAGCGGGCTTGACTTCGCGGCGCCTTCCCCCTCCCCCCAACCCCCTCCCGCAAGGGGAGGGGGAGGACTTTTCTCCGACGTAGCCCTTATCCAACGGAAACGGCGCTTGGTATAATGCGTCGAGGACATAAGGCCGGGTGCTTCGGTCTTTGCGATGCGTTTGAAATTACGCACGGCACGGCTTCTCGCCGCGGCATTCGTGCTCAGCCAGCGGGAATTGTCACGATCGCACCCGGCGCGGATTCCGTCCTTGCGATCGACAGAAGAATTTGCAGGACGGAAAAGGCCAGTTCGCTGTCGAAGTCGTCCTCGGCGATCCAGAACCATGTCCGGCGATATTGCACCGAGGTGAACACCTCGGCCGGTGCCGCAGCACCCGAGCGGATGATGACCACCGGCCGCTGTTCCGGTCCGACGTTGCCGACGGTCGGCAGGGTCCGATGCCGGGTGACATCGTCCGGCGGGACATCGATCTGGAGGCCAAGTTGGGCCATCACGCCCAGCATCGAGCGCGTCAGCAGGGCCACCTGCCCCGGCTCCGGGCTGAGACCGTAGACGACTTCGGCTTCGCGCACGCCCGGCGGCATGCCCAGCAATCGCCTCGCCTCGTTGGCCGTCGCCAGGAGAGCCGGATCACGCGTCGTGGCGAAAGAAACATAGACACGCCCGGGATCGGCAATGGCGTGACTGCCCGCGGGCACGGCGTCGCGCCGGAGCCTGACGCTGAGCAGACCGGCGATCTGCAAACGACGAAGATCCTGCAGCAGCAGAAAGAAGTCGGGCGAACCGGCGGCGTCCGTTTGAGTCAGCGGTACCGCGTTGCTGAGCCCGTTGACCGACTGCACGCCCAGCCGAAACAGCACGTCGATGGGCAGACCGCCCATCGCGAGCGGCAGCAGGTCAGCCGGCGACAGGGGGCGAATGAAGCTCTGCGCGAACTGCGCCCCCGAAAGCGGCTGGAATGTGAACGTCGGGCTCTGCTGGAGCTGTGCCGATGCGTTGCCATTCAGAAAGGTGCTGGGATTTGCGGCTGGGAAGGCCTCGAAGCCGCCGCTCACGTTGCGCTGGAGCTGGTAGCCGGAGATGACCTGCGTCGCCTGCAGGAAAATCGGCGTGTCAGCGTAGCGTATCCGCACGACATTGAGCAGCGTGTCGCTCTTTTCCGCATCCCCCAACGCCCGGGAATAGCCGAGCTGATCCTCGTAGAGCCGCGTGGTCCCAAGGCTGAAGCATCCGCACAGACCCATGCAGGCCAAGAGAGTGATAGCTTCTTTTTGCGGATGCCTGGTTCGCTCCGGATGCGCGGCCGCACGCACGGCACCGTTGCCGACGATGGCCTTGTGCTTGTCGGGCCTGGCCACCCGGTCGCCGCCGCCCAACCACAGACTGCGCATCGCAATCAACCCTCGCCCGGCGGCAATATTCACCCCGTTCCATCACGACGCCAAGATGGGCCGAGGCATGCGACCGACCGTCGTTGATCGGCAGAGCCTGTAGCAGGACGCCGCCATCATCGCCGGAACGCGTGCAGCGTGCAGCGTGCAGCGATGAACGCAGTGGATGCCTTCGTTTGCGCAACATGGCCGCGATGGTGACGGCGGTGTTGCCTGTTCGGTGAAATGTGGGTAGCCGAAACCTTGTGAGACGCCGACAAGCTGGCCAAACTCTTGCAGAGTAAGCCGGCGGAACGGGAATTGCGGTTCAGCGCGCGCGCCGGGGGGCGCCAATGACCGATACCTCAGCCCAATCGTCCCGACAGGACATCGTCGAAAGTCGCGCGACGGCGGCAATCTCGACCTGCGTTTACTGCCTCGAGGACATAAGGCCGGGTGCGTCGGTCTGTCCGCACTGCGGCGGAGTTCTCGGACCGTTCCAGCGCCTGCTCGTTGACCAGGCGTCGGCCGAGGCACGATTGACCGCACTGGAACAGGCGGTCGCGGCATTGCGGCCAACGCCGGCGGTGGTTCTTGCGACCGCGGATGTCGCATCGCCCGCCGCGCCGATCCAGCCCCGGGCAGTGGCATTCGGGTGGCCGCATATGGCGGACAACCTGTTTCTGGGATTGGCGGCGCTGCTGGCGGCCCACTGGCTGGCAACGACGCTTCCCCACGCAAATCGGACGGTCTTTCGATTGGCGGCGCTCGTCATCGCGATGCCGTTTGGTTTCCGTTTTGAGTCCTATGCCCAAACCGGGACCTCCGGCCGGGTGCTGGCAGCGCTGGCGCTTGGCGGTCTGGGTACTCTGGTCGTCGGCATACTCGACATCGCGCTGGCGGGCGGCATGCCCGCAACCATCGGTATGCAGGATATCGTGGCGTCCGTGGCAGTGATCACGCTGAGCCATCTGGCGGGAAGCTTCTTCGCAAGTTTCCGGCGCAACCGGGCCGAGCAGCACACGCCGGAAGCAGCAACGGTACAAGACCGCCCCACTCCGCTTGGTTTCACGGTCGCGGCAATCCGGCAGATCAAATCGGACCGTATCGCGAGAGAGGCCGCAACCGTGAAGGCGGTCACCGATGCTGCGGCGGCGCTGACCGCCACGGCTGCGGCGCTTTGGGCCGCATTCGGGCATCTCCTGTATCTGAGGGCGCCATGCAAGGCTCAAAGGCTCCGCCGATTGCGGCCATGGCTATCGTCAGCGTCCTGTTCATAACGATGATCGGCCTGTCCATTTGGTACCTGACGCGGCAGGAGCCGCTCGTGGTGCAGGGTGAAGTGCAGTGCCGGACCTTCGACATGGCCGCGCGGGTCGACGGACGCGTCGCGCAGATCGCGGTGTCGCGATCCGAGAATGTCAAACAGGGCGCGCCGATCATCCGGATCGACAATCCCGAACTGATCGCGAAGCATCGCCAGAGCGAGGCCGACCTTGCCGTAGCGGAAGCCGAACTGGCCCGCGTCAACGCGGGGTTTCGCGCCGAGACGATCGCAGTCCGCAAGGCACAGGTGGATCGGGCCTCCGCCGATCTGACGCTCGCGCAGCAGACCTACGAGCGCAAGCGCTCGCTCGCCGCCAGCCACGATGCGCCGCTGGCCGATCTCGACAAGGCCACCGCCGAACTCGCGGTCGCGCAGCGCGGTCTGGAACAGGCCCGCTTCGCCTACAACGAGGCGGTCGCCGGTTTCACGCGTGAGGACCAGGGCGTCGCGCAGGCCAAGGTCGAGACCGCCAAGGCCGGCGTGGAGACGCTCGAGGCACTGGTCGATCAGATGGTGGTGCTGGCGCCAGCCGACAGCCAGGTGTTCCGCATCCCGATCGAGGACGGCGAGTTCGTCCTGCCCGGCATTCCCCTGATCACGCTGGTCGATCTGGCCGACATGTGGGTGCAGTTCGATCTGCGCGAGGATCTGCTGCGCAATCTGAAGGTCGGCACCAAACTCAGCGTGCGGGTTCCGGCCCTGCATGATCGGCAGGTCGCGCTGGAGGTTCGTGTCATCGGCGCCAAGGGCGAATATACCGGCTGGCGGGCGACGCGTGCGACCGGCGATTTCGACCTCCGCACCTTCGAGGTTCGCGCCTATCCCACGCAGGCCGTCGAAGGCCTTCGGCCGGGCATGAGCGTCTATACCGACTGGTCGGATCTGCATCCGTGATTGCGCCGCGTCCGGGACTGCTCGCGGTGATCCTGCGGGAGGTTCGCTGGATCCGACGCGATCACGTCGCGGGCTTCCTGCTGTTCGGCGTGCCGGTGATTGCCTTCACGCTGCTGGGGCTGACATTCAGCTCCGCCGTCGTGCGCGGTCTTGGCGTGGTCGTGGTCGATATGGACCATTCGGCGATGTCGCGGATGTTCATCCAGACCGTGGCAGCCGCACCGGGAATCACGGTTGCCAAACGCGCCGACGACCTCGGCGCGGCGGCCGGCGCGATCCGGTCGGGCGAGGCGATCGCCGCGATCTACCTGCCGCCCGAGTTCGAGAAGGATCTGCTGGCCGGCCGCAGGCCACGCCCGGTCGCCTATTACAACACGCAGTATTTCACGCCGGGCAACAACGCGGCGACGAGCATCCGCGACGCCATGACGGCGGCGTCCACCGCAGTCGCACCGGCGACCGTGGCTGTCCCGCACGCGGGCGAGACGACGCCGGGATTGGTTCCCGAGGAATACGTTCTGACCAACCCGGCGCTCAATTACGCGGAGTTCCTGCTGCGCGCGGTGCTGCCGACCGTGCTCCACGTGGTGATCGCGATATCCGCGGGCTACGCGGTCGGCTCGGAGTTCCGTCGTCGCGGCATCCGCGCGTGGTGGGATATATCCGGTCGCAGCATCGCAACCGCTCTGGTGGGCAAGCTGCTGCCGTACTGGCTGGTGCTCTTTACAATGTTCGCGTTGATGGTCGGCATCCTCGACGTGGCGCTCGGCGTGACGTTCCGCGGCAGCGTGCTGCTGACGGCCGTCTCCGCCACGCTGCTGATCGTTGCGTACCAAATGGTCGGCTGCCTGATGCAGTTGCTGACGCGAAATCTGGCGCTGGGCCTTAGCCTGACGGCAATCATCGTCTCGCCCGCCTTCGGCTACGCCGGTGTCGGTTTCCCCGTGACAGCGATGGGATGGTTCCCGCGCGCCTGGGGCGCCATGCTGCCGCTGCGCTGGTATGTCCAGATCCTGTTCGATCAGGCTTCCCGCGGTGCGCCCCTGCGCGAGACTGCGGTGCCATTTACGTTTCTCTGCATTCTCACCCTCGCTCTGGTGTTGCTGGTGTGGCTGCGCTTCCGCTCGCTCGCGCGCCGCGGCTTCGCAATTCCGCCCGACGAGGACCCGGCGCCGGACCGTGCGGTGTTCGGCGTCGTTGGCGCGTTCACGGCCGAGTGGCGGCGCGTGCTGAGCGACCGCAGCGTGCTCGCCCTGTTCATGGTCGGGCCGGTGTTCTACGCATTCTTCTATCCGCAGCCGTACCTCGGCCAGATCGTTCGCAACATCCCAATCGCCGTGGTCGATCAGGACGGCACCGAACTCAGTCGCGGACTTGTCCAGGCCATGGCGGCGCACGGCAATCTGTCGATCGCACTGCAAGCCACCAGCTATCGCGAAGCGGAGGACGCCATCTTCGCACGCCGCGCATTCGGTGTCGTCGGCATACCCCCGGATACCGAGCGCAACGTATTGAAGGGCGTCGAGGCCAGATTGCCGATCTATGCGGATTCAACTTATTTCATTCTGTTCAATCGTACGCTGCAGGGCATCCTGGAATCGGTGCAGGCTTACGCGGCCGACGCCATCGGACGCGGCAGTCGCCCCGAAGGCGCGGCGGTGCAGACCGCTGCCGCCGCCCGCGATCCGGTGCAGTTGGTCATGGTGCCGCTGTTCAATCCGACGGCATCGTACTCCAGCTACGTCGTTCCGGCGGCATTTGTCCTGATCCTGCATCAGACCCTGCTGATGGGTTCGGCAATGTTGGGCGGCGCCGCCTACGAACAGGGCGGCACCGCTGCCCGCCGGGCGCGCGCCTCGGGTGCCGCGATCCTCGGACAGGGCCTGGCGCACTGGACCATTTATGTGCCTGCTCTTCTGCTCTACTTCGTGATCATGCCCCGGGTGTACGGGTTCTCGACGCTTGGCAGCATCTGGCAGATTGCGGCCTTGTCCTTCCCGTTCATCCTCGCGACGAGCTTCCTCGGCCAGGCGCTGGGCCTGATGTTCCGTCACCGCGAAACGGCGGTTCTGCTGGTGCTGGCAAGCAGCCTGCCGCAGTTCTTTCTGGTCGGCGCGTCGTGGCCGGACGAGGCCATCCCTCCGTTCCTGCGGTCCGCGCGCGAGATACTGCCGAGCGTCAGCGCGATCGACGGGTTCGTGCGGATCGGCCAGATGGGCGCCAGTCTTCTCGAGGTGCGCCAGCGCTGGGAAACGTTATGGGTCCTGACAGTGCTGTATTTCGCGCTGGCGGGTCTTCTCGCCTATCTGCGCCGGGTTCGGATTCCAGCCCATGCGCCGACTGCTTAGCGCCAGGATGCTTGGCGTCGTCGTGGTCATCGTGGCCATCGTCGCGCTTGGGATTTGGTACCAGCGGTTCCGCCGCGCCGACGACGCTGCGGTTGTCGCCGGCGTGGTCCGCGCGACGGAGATCCACATCGCACCGGAAGTCAGCGGACGCCTGGCCCGTGTGCTGGTCCAGCCGGGGCAATCGGTCCAGCGCGGCGAACCGCTCGCGCTGCTCGGCAACCCCGAATTATGGGCGGCCGTCGCCGAGGCACGCGCCCAGGTCGACAAGGCGGCCTCCGACAGGGACCGTGTGTATGCCGGTGTCCGGCAGGAGGAAGTGGAGGCCCTGCGGCGCGAGATATTCAAGGCACAGGCGGCACTGGTGTACGCACGCCAGGAGCTTGACCGGAAGTCCGTGCTGGCCGCGCGGTCGGATGTCTCGCTGCAGGACCGCGACGAGGCGCGCGCCGAAGCGGCGCATGCCGAAGCGGACGTCGCGGTGGCGGAGGCACGCTACGCCGAGGCCCAGCTTGGTCCGACCGCAGAGGAACGCGCCTTGGCGGACGCGCAGGTCAAGGCCGCCGAAGCGGCCCGCGACGTCGTAGCGGCCAGGGCGGCGAAGACGCTGCTGCACGCGCCCGCCGCCGGAGTGGTCGGGTCGATCGTTCCCGAGATCGGCGAGGCGATCGTTCCGGGCGAACCGGTCCTCACCCTGCTTCCCGACGGTGGACGCTGGTTCGGGTTCAACCTGCGCGAGGACGCGTTGGGGCCGCTTGCGATCGGATCGCGCGTTGCGGTGGAAGCGTCAGGCGCGACTGCCCCGGCGTCCGGCACGCTGACCGAGATGCGCGACTGGGGGGAATTCGCCACCTGGCGGGCCGCGCGTGCGAGCGGCGATCACGATCTGCACACGTTCTTTCTGCGGCTCGATCCGGTGGCGCCGACGCCGGCCCTTGCCGTCGGGCAGACGGTCTGGCTGCGCGCCGCGCGTTGAACGTTCGCGCGGGCTACACGACCTTGCCGGCCAGGTGCTGCCGGTAGGCCGGGCGCTCCAGCAGCCGGTCGTACCAGGCGCGCAGATGCGGCACCTCCGGGCGGTCGAAGTCCATGCTGAACCAGCGGTGCAGATGCGGCCCCCAGGGGATGTCGGCCAAGGTCAGATCGTCGCCGGCGAGGTAGGGATGCTTCGCCAGTTCCGCCGACGCCATGCCCCAGATCCGCGCGGCATCCTCGATGCCCTGTTTGATCGCCGCCATGTCGCGCTTGTCGGGCGGGGTGCGGACCAGGCCCCAGAACACCACGCCGATCGGCCGGCCCAGCAGCGTCTGCTGCGCATCCATCCAGCGGTCGACGTTGCCGCGCGCGTGGGGGTCCTGCGGCCAGAGCGTCGAATGCGGCGCATGGGCGTGGCACAGGTAGCGGCAGATCGCGTTGCTCTCCCACAGGGTGAAGTCGTCCTCCTGGAGGGTGGGCACCAGGCCGGTCGGGTTCATCGCGCGATACTCGGCCGTGTCGGTCTTGCCGAATGAGCCGCCGACATCGATGCGCTCGTAAGGGAGGTGGAGTTCCTCCAGCGTCCAGATCGCCTTCATGACGTTGCTGGACGTGGCGCGGCCCCAGAGAATGCGACGCATGGTGGTGCTCCCAATCGTTGTGCCAGGGACCACGCTAGCCCAACTGGTTGGAATCGGACATTGCCGCAGGCACCGGCCAACGCGTCGGCGCCTGTCCAACCGCCGCAGCGCGGTCTATACCGTCAGCCAATGAAACCTCCCCACTCCAACCGCCATGGCGGCGGCGGGCGCCCGCCAGGATCGGGCCGCCCCCCTTCGGACCGCGGTCCCGACCGCAGCAGCGGCGGCGCGGCGCGGGCGGCCCTTCCCGCCTCCACGCCCCCGGCCAGAGCCAGGGCGCCGGCGCGCAATACGCCCGCCCGCAAGGCCCGCGCCCACCGCGCCCGGACGGCCAGCCCGACCACCGCGGCCCTCGCCCCCCAGGCAAACCGTTTCAGACGCGCCCCAACCAGGACCAGCAGCACCGCGACCGTCCACGCAACGACTTCCACCGTCCCGACCGCCCGCGCGACCACGGCCCAGGGCACGGCCCCGGCCATAGCCCGGATACCCCGCGCGGCGCCGTCTGGCTCTACGGCCTGCACGCCGTCGCCTCGGCGCTCGCCAATCCTGCCCGCCGCCTCCGCCGGCTGCTGCTGACCGAGGAAGCGCAGCAGACCATGACGCAACGCCTGGCGCCGCCCTGGCCACTGGGCCCCGAGCAGGTGGATCGCGGCCGGCTCGACCACCTGCTCGGCCGCGACATCGCCCACCAGGGCGCGGCGCTGCTTGCCGACCCGCTGGCGCCGCCCAGCCTGCAGCACGCGCTCGACCGGCCGGGTCCGCTGCTGGTGCTCGACCAGGTCACCGACCCGCGGAACGTCGGCGCCATCCTGCGCTCGGCCGCCGCATTCGGCGTGGCCGGCGTGATCACGCAGGACCGCAACTCGCCGGAGGAGACCGGCGCCCTGGCCAAGGCGGCATCCGGCGCACTGGAGACGATCCCCTGCTGCGCGCGGTGAACATCACCCGGACGCTGATCGCCCTGAAGGCGGCCGGCTTTTGGGTGGTCGGGTTGGATGCCGGGGGCAGCGCCCTCGCCGGACCGGCCCTCGCCGACCGCCGCATCGCCCTGGTGCTGGGCGCCGAGGGGGAAGGGCTTCGCCGGCTGACGCGCGAGACCTGCGACGTGATCGCCGGCCTCGCCATGAAGGGTCCCATGGAGAGCCTGAACGTGTCCGCCGCCGCGGCGGTCGCGCTGTACGAACTGACGAGGCGGTGATGGCAGGCTACCAACCAGACAGCGGCCGCCGCCGCGCTGCATGAGGCCCGGCAGCGCCGGACGCAGATCGTCCCGCTCGCGGCCGCCATCGCCCCGCGCACCGAGGCCGAGGGTGCGGCGGTGCAATACGCACTGGCCCAGCGCGTCGGCGCCGCCTCCCCCGCCGGCTTCAAGATCGGCGCAACGGCCAGGCGCATGCAGGAATACCTGGGCCTCAGCGGCCCGGCCGCGGGGTTCATGGTCGCCGCCAATCTGTACCGCAGCGGCGCCACGGTCAGGTTCGCCGACTATCTCCGTCCGGGCGTGGAATGCGAACTGGCCGTGCGGCTCGCCCGCGACCTGCCGCCCGGTCCCTGCACACGGGAGCAGGCCGCCGAAGCGGTCGGCGACCTGATCGCCGGCATCGAGATCGTCGAGAACCGCTACGGCGACCTGGGCGAACTGGGCACGCCGACCCTGATCGCCGACCAGGTGTTCCATGCCGCCGCGGTGCTCGGTCAATCGGGCGATCAGGACTGGCGGTCACTGGACGTCGGCGACCCTTCGTGGCCGTCTCGTGGTGGACGGGCAGGTGCGAGACGAAGGAGTGGGCGCCGATCTGCTGGGCCATCCGCTGAACTGCCTCGCCTGGCTGGCCGGTTCGTCGGTGGCGGCGGCGTTCGGCGGGCTGAAGGCCGGGCAGGTGGTCATGCTCGGCAGCGTTACGCCACCGGTATGGCTGACCGCGACCGGCAAGCGTGACTGTGGATTTCGCACCGCTTCCGCCAGTGCAGATTAGGCTTGACTAAACCCGGTGCGTTCTAGTAATGTTCCATTAACTCTCCGAGCAGATACTGACATTCGAGAGCACCACGCCAGAATGGCCAGAAATAGAGTCTCGCGCCATGTTCCTCGATTGGAACAACCTACCCGATGAATTGCAACTCAGCCTTGCGCATGAAGCGCTGAACCGAGCGGCCGCCAACATCGCCTCGCAGGCCGAGGTGCTTGCCGACGAGATCGAATGCGGCAACCTCGCCGACCATGGCGGTGCGGATGCGCTCCGCCTGTTTGCTGCCGTGGTGCGCGTCGGCGGCAAGGACGAACTCGCCGCCGCCGGGCATGCGTAAGTTCGAACCAGCACGACAATCGGAATCGGGATCGCCGACGTAAGCGGGTGACGGCACGGCCTGATCAGCCGCCGTCCTTCGGTACTGTTCTGGCGATGCCTGGGTTTTCCGCGAATCCCTCGAACCATGCGGCAAGCTTCGGATGCGCGGGCCGCCAGGGTTGCGCCGCATAGCGGAAATCCAGATAGCCGAGCGCGCAGGCCACCGTGATCGAACCGATGTCGACCGTCCGGAGCGGCGGGTCCGCCTCCAGCGCGTCGAGCGTCCGGTCCACTGCCGCCTTCTGACGCGCGATCCACGCCACGCGCCCATCGTCCTGCGGCTTCTGCATCTCGCCGCGTCGCGGCACGGACGCATCCAGGATGCCGTCGCCCATCGCCTGGAACTTCAGCGCGCGCCAGCGTGCGGCGCCTGCGCGGGAAACAACGGCAGCGCGTCGCCGACGCTGTCGAGGTATTCGCAGATCACCGGGCTGTCGAACAGCGCGACGCCGTCGTCGGTGACCAGCGCCGGCACCTTCGACAGCGGATTGATCGCGACGAACGCCGGCAGCGAGGCGTTCGCGTCGGTGGGCACAGTTCGATCTGCCCGTCGATCTCGCGCGTGATGGCGCAGGCGCGCACCTTGCGCACATACGGACTGGTCGGGGAGAAACACAGTTTCACGGCAGGTATCCCCTCAGAACTTGTCCTTCTTCGCCCGCAGGTCGGCAAACGTCGCCACGTCGGGCGCGCGCAGGAACGGATTGGCGGCGAGTTCGTCCGACATCACCGACGGCAGCGTCGGCTGGCCCGCCGCGCGCTGCTGATGCGCCTGTTCGGTGCGCGCCTTCAGCGCGGCGTTGTCGGGATCGACGCTGAGCGCGAACCGCGCGTTGCTCTCGGTGTATTCGTGACCGCAGCAGATCTTGGTGCCGCCGGGCAGCGCCGCGAGCTTGCGCAGCGAGGCGAACATCTCCCCCGGCGTGCCTTCGCTCAGCCGCCCGCAGCCCAGGCTGAACAGCGTATCGCCGGAGAGCAGGATCTCGCCGTCGGGGATGAAGTAGTTGATCTGGCCGCGCGTGTGGCCGGGCGTGTCGATGACGCGCGCCGATGCGCTGCCGAACGCCACCGTGTCGCCCTCCTTCACCGCCTGGTCGAGTTTCGGCAGCCGATGCGCATCCGCCGCCGCGCCCACCACCTTCGCGCCGGCGAAATGCGCGCGCACCTCGTCCACGCCGGCGATGTGGTCGGCGTGGTGGTGCGTCAGCAGGATCAGGTCGAGCCTGCCGCCCGCCTTCTCCAGTGCCGCTATGATCGGCTTGGCCTCGGCCGGATCGACGATGGCAACCGCACCGGATCCGCTGTCGCGCAGCATCCAGGCATAGTTGTCGGAAAGGATGGGGACCGGTTGTGCTGTGACTGTCATGGCCGGCAGTCTAGCACCGCAGGGGGCCGCAGAAAACTGCCGGCCGTGCTATAGCCTGTGTCATGGCTGCGGACGCACACGCTGCGGCGGATTTCTACGGCACGGCCCGAGGGGTGGTGGCTGCCAGGCTGCTGCGCGAGCGGATCGATCTGCTGTGGCCCGACCTGCGTGGCCAGTCGGTGCTCGGCATCGGCTACGCCGCCCCCTATCTGCGGTCCTGGCGCGAGCAGGCGGCGCGCTGTATCGCACTGACTCCGGCGCAGATGGGCGCCGCCCGGTGGCCGCCCGGCGCACCCAATCTGTCGTGCACGGCCGAGGAGGACGCGCTGCCGTTCCCCGACCTGATGTTCGACCGCGTCCTGCTGGTGCACGGGCTGGAGGCGGCGGAAAGCGCACGTCGGCTGCTGCGCGAGACCTGGCGGGTGCTGAAGGACGATGGGCGGCTGCTGGTTGTCGCGCCGAACCGCAGCGGCATGTGGGCCTACTGGGAGAGCACGCCGTTCGGCCACGGCCAGCCCTATTCGTCCGGTCAGGTCGGCCGGCTGCTGGCGGCGTCGCTGTATCGTGTCGAGCGGCGGGATACTGCGCTCCATCTGCCGCCGTCGGACTGGCGCCTCGTGCTGCGCGGGGCCCGGGTGCTCGAGCGCACCGGTCGGAACTGGCTCCCCGGTTTCGCCGGCGTGACGATCACCGAGGCGGTGAAGGATATTTACGCCGCGATGCCGGTCGAGGCCGTGCCGCGGCGCAGGCTGGTGCTGGCCGAGGCGGCGTGACAGCGGCAGTTGCGGCCTCCGATCTGTCGCGGGATCTGCCGTACTTTTGATCTAAATCAATGCAGATTGAGTGGGCTCATGAGATATGGGCTTGCATGCGCGAAACAATTCGTCACCTTCCGGCGCGGTTACTGAACCCCGACGAGCGTGCTCTGGTCGCTGAATGGTTTGCGGCGGCGGGCGATATTGCCTCCGCATATGTAAGCAGTCGTCTCGGGGATGACCCGGCGCTGCTTCACCGGATCGTGGTCGTTACGAAGGCCGCTGACGGGCCATCGCACATCGTCTATGCGGCGTCCGGCCGCGACCTCTGGATCGTATTCTTGGCAGGCCGCAGAACTCGGATCCGGCGATTTCGGGAGCTCCGTGCCGCACTGAACTTCATTCGGCCGGTCCTTGTTGAAGCCGAACCAGAGACCGCTGTCGGTAATACAAATCGATCTATGGTGCCGTGATTTTCCGGTTTGCTTGATTGCTCCTGCCGCTTTGCTGTTGTGCCGCCACGCCCGGATCATCCGGGCGCGTGGCATGGGGCGCATTCAGGCAATTCTGCTGCTCGCACGCAGAGGCCGCACCAGCAGCAGCGCGGCACCGCCGATAGCGGCCATCGCGAGAAAGGCCAGCCCACCAAATCGGGAATAGAGGAAGCCGGCGAGCAGCACCAGCAATCCGCCTGGCGCACCGTAGCCGAGTGCCGCGTGCAACGCCTGCGCCGTGGCGGCTCGTTCGGGGGGCACCGAACGGCTCAGCACCAGCATCGCCGAGAGATGCTGCATCGCGAACGTCGCGGCGTGCAGCAGTTGGATAGCTGCCAACACCGCGAGCGGTGGCGCGAATGCCATCGTGCCCCAGCGGACCACGGACGCCGTGGCGGCGCATGCGGTCAGGCCCGCCGGACCAAGCCGCTCGATCAATCGTCGCCCCCAGGCGAACAGCGCGACCTCGGCCACGATGCCCTCTGCTATCAGCATGCCGATCATGCCGTCGCTCAGCCCCTGCGCTCGCCAAAGCAGCGGCGCGAAGCCGTAATAGGCGGCGTGCGCGCCCTGGATCAGCGCGCTGGCAACAACCGTCAGGCGGAATGGGCGGATCGCAAACAGGTGCAGCCCCGCGAGGGAGCGGCGCATACCCGTCCGGTCAGCGGTCTGCGGCAGCAACGGCGTCACGACAGCACCGGCGCCGTAGCTCGCGGCCAGCAGCCAGGGCACAAGCCAGGAACCGGTGACGGACAGCAGCCAGCCCGGACCAGCGCTCGCCGCCATGTAGGCGATCGAGCCGATCGAGCGTACCTTGCCGTAGTCCGTGCGCCCGTCCCGCGCGAGGGCAAGCGCCAGCAAATCGATCAGCGGGTTGAGCGCGGATGCAGCGACGCCCTGCACGGCGGCGACCACCAGCAGCGGCAGGAACCCGTGCGATGGGACGTAGAACAGCGCGGCGGCGGTGGCAGCAATCGAGGCCGCCAGCATGACCGGCCGGCGGCCGATCCGGTCGGCCGCCGTGCCCCAGCCCGGGCCGGCGATCACACGCAGCAACGCAGCAGCGCCGAGCACCTGGCCGATTGCGATGGCACTCAGCCCGCGATCGGCGAACCATAGCGGCAGGAAGGCAGTGTTGACGGCGGAGGCGGAGAACAGCGCCGCGAAGTACAGCGCGACGCGGACGCCGTCCGACATTCCCCGTTACGCAGCGGTCTGCAGCGCTGCGAGTTCGCGGATCTTGCGCGCCATCGCGGCAATGCCGTTGCCGCGGTTGGTGGACAGTGCCTCCAGCAGGCCGAGGTCCTTCAGAAAGACCGGGTCGGTGGCGACGATCTCGGCGGGCGGGCGCCCGGAATAGACGCGCAGCAGCAGTGCGATCAGGCCGGCGACGATGGCGGCGTCCGACGTGCCGGCGAGAAACAGCCGGCCGTCACGCAGCGTCCCCTCCATCCAGACCTTGCTCTGGCAGCCGGGCACGCGATGCGCATCGTCTGACCAGGCAGTGGGGAACGGCGGCAGCTTGCGGCCGAGCTCCATGATGAACTGGTAGCGTTCCATCCAGTCGTCGAACACCGCCAGTTCGTCGCCGATCGCGGCGATCGCGTCGGCGGTGGACGGTTCTTCCGGAATGACGAATGGATCGATCATGACGACGTCAATAACTCTCCCCCTCCCCTTGCGGGAGGGGGTTGGGGGGAGGGGTCGCTTCGCGCCGAATCTCCGACAGTGCCTGCACCACGGCCCCCTCCCCCCGACCCCCTCCCGCAAGGGGAGGGGGTGCACCAGGAGCGCTCACAGCCTCAACAGCCGCATCGCGTTGCCGCTGGCGATCTTCGCCTTGTCCTCGGCGCAAAGCGGGATCGTGGGCAGCCAGTCGGTGCCCGGCTTGTTGGCGACGAACGGATAATCCACCGAGAACATGATGCGATCCACGCCCAGCTCCTGCACGCAGCACAGCAGCGCCGGGTTGGAGAAGAAGCCGCTGGTGGTGATGTAGAAATGCTCTGAGAAAATGTCGCGGAACGCGCGCCGGCCGGGGCCCTCGCGCTTGAAGCCCATGTCGATGCGCCACACCAGGAACGGCAGGCCCTCGCCGAGATGGCCGAGGATGATCTTCAGCTTCGGATACGCGTCGAACACGCCGGACAGCACCATGCGCACGCCCTGCGTCGCCGTCTCGACCGTGAAGCCCCAGGCGGCGCGCATGATCATCGGCCACTCCTGCGCGTAGTCCTTGTAGTAGGTCTCGATCACCGCCGGATGCGGCATCGTCGGGTGCAGATAGAGCGGCACATCCAGCGCCGCGGCGCGCTCGCAGATCGGCCAGAAGCGCTTGTCGTCGAAGAACACGCCGTTGGTCGTGCCGTTGATCAGCGCCCCCTTGAAGCCAAGCTGCGTCACCGCGCGTTCCAGTTCATCGGCTGCCGCCTTGGGGTCGGGCGTGGGGATGGCGGCGAAGGCGGCGAACCGGTCGGGGTGCGCGCGCACCGTCGCGGCGAGCCGGTCGTTGGCGATGCGCGCCAGGCGCACCGCGGTCTCGGCGTTCAGCTTCTGCAGCCCGGGATTGGCGTGCGACAGCACCTGCATGTCGATCCCCGCCTCGTCCATCTCGCGGATGCGGAGCGAGGTGAGATCGTTCAGCCGCTCGGCGATCGCGGGGAGCTGCCTGGCGTCCTCGGGTGCGTAGGCCCGCACCACGTCCGGGTCCTGGTAGTGTTCTTCGATGGTGATGACCCGCGGCTTCACTGGCATGGTGCATCGTCCCCTGGTTTGCGCTCTGGCTTCGGGCGGTGTTTGAGCGCCGGCGCGTTGCGGGTCAAATGTAGGGCGAAACCATAGGGCGAAAACGGGGGAGCGGCAGCATGACCCAGGATCCAGTAAGCGCGGCGCCCAAGCTGACGGCCGCCTTCGGGCCGAACCGCGTGCCGGTCAGCCGCATCGGCTTCGGCGGTGCGACCGCGGGTTTGACCAACTACATTGAACCCTACGCTGCCGGCGACCCCGCCAATCGCGAGACCATGTTGGCGGCGCTGCGCCGTGCGGTGGCGTTGGGGGTGAACTATTTCGACACCGCGCCAGGTTACGGCGATGGCCTGGCAGAGACGATCTTCGGTGAGGCGCTGGAGGGCGCACCGGTCTTCCTCGCCACCAAGGTGCCGCTTGCCGCTGCCGGTCGCATGCGGCAATCGCTGGAGGCAAGCCTCCGCCGTTTGCGCCGCGATCGCATCGATCTGCTGCAGCTCCACGGCGCGTCGTACGGACCGGATGGCGAGGCGCTCGTCCTGCGCACGGGCGGCATGCTGGAGGAGATGCAGCGGCTGAAAGACGAGGGCCTTGTGGGGCTGACGGGCTTCACGACCGAGGACAATGACGCGGCGGTGTACCGCTTCATCGCCAGCGGCGGTTTCGATGTGATGCAGATCGGCTACAATTTCCTGCACCAGCACCCGTACGACCCGACCCGTCCGTTCGGCAGCCTGATCGAGGCGAAGCGTCGCGGCATGGCGACCGTGACGATGCGGACCGCGACGTCGGGCACGTTCCAGCGCTGGGTCCAGATGGTGAACCCTGCCAACACGTTCGACTACACGCCGGCGCTGATCCAGTTCGTGCTGTCGAACCCCCTGGTCGACGTGGCGCTGGTGGGGATGCGCGACATCCCGACGGTCGAGGCGAATGTGCGGATCTGGCGAGACACGGCACATCGCATCGACCTGACGGCGCTGCATGCACGATACGTGGGTCCGGCGCATGACGATCCGCAACATGGAACTTGATCCACGGCCCCATGAACGCTGTTGACCTTGCCCTGGTGCTGGCGGTGGATGGTTCCGCCAGCGTCACCTACGAGGAATTCGGCCTGATCGCCGGCGGCATGGCGGCGGCGCTGCGGGAGCCTGCGATCATCGCGGGCCTCATCGGCGGGCCGGCGCACGCCAGCCTGTGCTCGCTGCTGCTCTGGTCGGGCGCCGGTGCGCAGGAGGTGATCGCCGACTGGACGCTGATCGCCTCCGAAGCCGATGCCGGCGCGTTCGCCGATGCGGTCGACAACATGCCGCGCATCGTGCCGGCCGGAAAGACCGCGATCGGCGAGGCGCTGCTCGCAGCGCTGACCCTGCTCGCCCACCTGCCCGACGCGCCGAAACGCCAGGTGGTGAACGTCATCGGCGACGGACGCTCCAACGACGGGATCGCGCCCGGGCCGATCCGCGACCGGATGGCGTCCGCCGGCATCACCATCAACGGCCTCTGCATCCTGCACGAGGAGCCGGACCTCCTGCAGTCCTATACCGCAGAGGTGATCGGAGGGCCGGGCGCGTTCGCGCTAACCTGTCAGGATTATCCGGCATTCGCCGCCGCAATGAAGCAGAAGCTGGCGCGCGAGATCAACGCTCCGATCGCCTGACGAACCGATCGGGCCTTGCAGCGTTTCTGCCGGTGGCTCGGATATCCTGAAAGGAACGCCGGCATGAATTCCCAGGTAGCGGAGGCCGACGCGGGCACACCTGCCGTCGCCGTTGCGGAGGCAGTCGATGAGCGGGAAGAACGGGAGGACATGCCGCTGCCGACCGAACCGCGCACGATCTTCCTCGCCGGGCTGTTTCTTCTCGCCTTCCTGACCGCACTCTACGTCGCCGCGGAGATCGTGCTGCCGGTCGTGCTGGCGATCGTGCTGAAGCTGCTGCTGCAGCCGGTGGTTCGTCTGACGGACCGGGTGGGGGTGCCACGCGGGTTGGGTGCCCTGCTGGCGGTCATCCTGTTTGTCGCCGGTCTTGCCGGCGTGATCAGCGGCATCGCCGGCCCGGCGACATCGTGGGCGAGCAAGCTGCCCACGGCGCTGCCGCAGATCCAGGAGAAGCTCGCCTTCCTGGCGCGGCCGATCAGCAGCATGCAGTGGGTCATGGGGCAACTGCAGGGCATTACGAACGACAGCGCCATCACCGTGCCGCAGGCGGCGCCGGCGCCGGCGCATCCGTCCAACATGATGGGCGCGCTGTTCAGCGGCACCGCGACGGTTGCCGCCGGGTTCTTCACCACGCTGGTCGTGCTGTTCTACCTGCTGGTGGCGGGCGAGACGTTCCTGCGCCGCCTGGTCGAGGTCCTGCCGCGCTTCGCCGAGAAGCGCCAGGCGGTGGAAATCTCCGTGCACATCGAGGAGGACGTCTCGCTGTATCTGATCACGGTCACGCTGATCAACGGCGTGGTCGGTCTGCTGACATTTGGTGTGATGTGGGCGTGCGGCGTGGCCAATCCGCTGCTGTGGGGCGTCATCGCCTTCGTCCTGAATTTCGTGCCGATCCTCGGCGCGATGGTCGGCATCGTCGTGTTCCTGATGGCGAGTGTCCTGTCGCTCGGCGTGACCTGGTGGGCACTCCTGCCCGTCGGCCTTTACTTCGCCATTCATGTGGCCGAGGGCGAGATCGTGACGCCGATGCTGATGGCGCGCCGGTTCACCATCAATCCCGTGGTGATCATTCTGGCGCTGGTCTTCTGGTACTGGATGTGGGGCGTGCCGGGCGCGATCCTTGCCGTGCCGATGCTCGCCATCACGAAGATCATCTGCGACGACGTGCGGCCGTTGCGCGCTCTGGGTCACATTCTGGAGGGCTGACGAATGGCTGCGCGCGGCTAACCCTTCAGGTGCTCGGGGATCCGCATCCCCAACCGCAGCGGCACGCTCCAAAGCTCCCGCACCTGCCGCACGGTGCGGAAGCCGGCGCGCAGATAGGTCGGCAGCGCGCGCGGATGGTCCGCGGTGCAGGTGTTCACCGTCATGCCCCGCGGCCCCTGGCGCCAGACCGTATCGACTGCGTGGCGCAGGAACGGATAGCCGACGCCGGTGCCGATGGCATGCGGCATGAGGCCGAAATAGCTCAGGTTGACGTCCGGCCAGCCGCGCGCATCGAGTTCGTAGAATCCGGCCGGTTCGCCGCCGTTGTAGACCGCGTGGATCGACACCATCGGATCGCGCAGCAATGCGCCCAGGTCGCTGTCCGGCATGGTCCGCCGCAGCCACCACACATAGTCGGCGCCGACCGTATTGTAGACGAAGCGGTAGAAGGCCACGGTCGGTGCGGCGAGGCGCACGACCTGGAAGTCGCTCGGCAGCCCCGGCGACGGACCTGGCGGCGGTCGGTCCATTCGGAGGAACGTCACCGTCACGGTGACCCTTGCCACCGGGTCCATTGCCTGTCCGTCTCCCCCTGCCCGCGGCTGGCGCCTGATCATGGCCGACCCGGACGATGAAGCCACGGGCAGCATGCGGTCAAGGGAAGTGGCCCTGTGCCGCCACGTCCAACGGCCGGTGCGCGGCGGCGCAGGCGCGATAGTTGGCGTCCAGTTCCGGCGCCATCAGGCGGAGTGCCGCGAGGCGGCGGGCGACGTCGCGCACGTATCGCACCTCGCCTGGGGTGAGCGCGCGGCCGAGCAGGGGCTGCTCGCGGTAGGACAGCCACTTCTTCAGCACCTGATAGCCGCCGATGGTGAAGCTCCAGACTGTCTCGGGGATGTTCCGCCAGAAGGCGTCGGCATTGAGGAACACATCGAGGGTTTGGGCGCCGAGCAGAGCAGCCGCGGTCTGGGCGGGTGCCTCGTCGGGCGCATAGTCGCGTGTGACGCTGCGCCCTCGGCCCGGCATCACCGCTCCGCCCTTGCCGGCATGGCCCCAACCGGCGGTGAGCGTGCGGTCGGCCTCGGTCATGTTCCCGCCGCCGCGCTTCGTGGGCACCGCGATTGTTGCGAACACCGGCTGAACTGTGCCGGCGGTGACGCCGAGCACCGGCGTATCGGGATCGAGCAGGGCGGCGACACGGTCGCCGAGTGCGGCGGAAGCGCGCAGCAGTTCGGGGTTGTCCGGCAGCGGTATGCGCGGCCAATCTTGGCGGATGCCGTCCGCATTCTCTGCGAGCCAGGCGGGGGCGTAGCCAATGGCGAGCGCGTGGTGCCAGGGCAGTACGGCTATGTCGCCTTCACTGTCGGGCTCAGGCAAGCCGAGCGCGTCGAGCCAGGCACGGGCGGGGGCGGATAGATTGGCGTTGCCAGGATCCGCGAACATGGGCAACGGATGGGAGTTTGGATCGAGAAGATGGTATCCAGGAAGTAGCGGTGTCCAGAAAATAGGTAGTCCTTCGTCCGGACGCCGGGCACGGAGACGCGTAACAACAAACCCATTTCCTGGAAATGTGCGCGCAGCAAGTTCGGGTCGAGATCTGTTCCAGATCGGTTGGAAGTTCGTGTGATACGCCCATTTGATCTCAAACGGATAAAGCGCAACGCGGCGCAACCTCTGTTCTGGAGAATCGACTCCCCGCGAAGCAAACGCATGCGGGCGTCTTGCGCCTTGAATCCGGCCATGTCCTCGACTGGTCCAATGCCCGCCACTTTTAGGTCCGCGAAAGTTAT
>CAVUBS010000018.1:0-67260 GCA_963739725.1 uncultured Alphaproteobacteria bacterium
AATACCGCCGCCACCAGCAGCAGTGCGCCCACCGGCTGCCAGTCCGGCAGGAACGTCCACGCGATCATTGCGGCGATCAATGTGCCGAGCGCGATACTGTCCAACCGGCCGGATGACGGCGGCAATCGCGAGGCACCGCGCGCCGTGAGCCAGTTGCGCGTGAACGCCGGCACGATCCGTCCGCCGATCACCGAGATCAGCGCGATCATTGCCGCAACGCCGAGACGCCAGCCCAATCCGATCGGGATCGCGACGCCGAGCGCCTGCAGATGCATCAACAGGTTGGCGGTCGCCAGCACCAACACCGGTGCGAGCAGCGGATAGTTCCGTCGGTTGCCGACCGCGAAGAGTTCGCGCGCCGCGACCACCTCCAAAGCGACGGCGAACGCGAGGTCCGCCACCGGTGCGAGCCAGCCGGGGATCAATGCGGAGACCAGGCAGGCGAGCCGGCCCAGCAGCCACAACGCGAGAAGTACCAAAAGTGGCGTTCCCGCAACCGGCGGCCGATTGGTCCAGTTCGGGATCGCAGTGAGCAGAAAGCCACCGACCGCGGACATGATGAAGCCGAACAGCATCTCGTGGATGTGCCAGCTCAGCGGATCGAAGCGGCTCGGCAGATCGATGCCGCCGGCGAGCAGTGACAGCCACGCCGCCATCACCACCACCGACCAAGTCGCAGCCGCGAGGAAGAACGGACGGAAGCCGGCAGACAACAGCGGGCGCATAGGGTCTACTTTGCAGAACCGGACAGCACATCCATTATTGCACTTCACCAGCGGAGACACACGGCCATGTCAGGCGCCAACACCTTCAAGTTCGTCATGCTGCCGCCGCAGTCGGACATCACGCGCGGCTGGGGAAAGCAGCTGGCCGATGCCCTGCCTGAAGTACGTGTGGTGATCGCGGAAGACCAGGCGACGGCGGAACGCGAGATCGTCGACGCCGAGGCGGCATTCGGCCGTCTGCCGCGCGAAGTGCTTGCAAAGGCGCGCCGGCTGCGCTGGCTGCAGGCGCCGCAGATTGCCCCACCGGCCGGATACTATTATCCGGAATTGATCGAGCATTCGCTGACGGTCACCAACTTCCGCGAGATCTTCAACGACCATATCGGCGCGCACATCATGGCCTTCGTGCTGGCCTTTGCGCGCGGCCTGCAGCTCTACATCCCGCAGCAGCTCAGGCGGGAATGGAAGAAGCCGGCGGAGAACACCAGGGTCGTGCACCTGCCCGAAGCGACGGCGCTGATCGTCGGCCTCGGCGGCATCGGTGCCGAAACCGCGCGGCTCGCCGCAGCGTTCGGCATGACGGTGCTGGCGACCGATGCGCGCCGCTCCGATGCGCCGCCCGGCGTCGCCGAGCTGCACAAACCCGAGGCGCTCGACGCGCTGCTGCCGCGCGCCGATTTCGTCATTCTGACGGTGCCGCACACGCCGGCGACCGAGGGCTTCATGAACCGCGCGCGCTTCCAGCGGATGAAGCGCAGTGCCTACTTCATCAATATCGGCCGCGGCATGACGACCAAGCTCGACGATCTGGTGGCGGCACTGAATGCGGGTGAAATCGCCGGCGCCGCGCTCGATGTCTACGAGCAGGAGCCGCTGCCTGCCGATCATCCGCTGTGGACGATGCCGAACGTGCTGCTGACGCCGCACGTGGCCGGGCACGGGCCGTATCTGGACGATCGGCGCTACGAGATCATGGTCGACAACTGCCGTGCCTTCCTGGATGGCAAGACGCTGCGCAACGTCGTCGACAAGGCCTCGTGGTTCTGAATGGGCCGATGAAGGACGGGCGCCGCTACAGGAAATCGCGCGCCCGCTCGAGATCCTCCAACTCACCGGTCTGCGACACCAGCAGCACCTCGTCGAAGCCGATCTGCTCCATGCGCTTGAACCGCCGGCGCGCTTCGTCCGGCGGGCAGGTGAGCCCGACATCGGTCGCCGCCGCGATGGCCGCGGATTCGGGCCGGTTGGCGAAATCGACCGCGACGTTGGCGAGCACCGCATTGGTGCCGCCGGCCGCGCGATAGATGCGCATGCCGTGTTCGAGATCGTCCCAGCTGCTGTAGCGCCCGGACGGTGTCCAGCCCTGGCACTGCTTCGCCGCATAGGTGATCCAGCGCGGACTGCGCCAGGCGCCGAGCAGGATCGGCGGTCCGCCCTCGCAGCCCGGCCAGGTCGACAAGGTCCCGCCGGTGTTCACGGCCTCGCCGCGCCACGCCTGCCGCATGATGTCGAGCGATTGCATCAGGGTGCGGAAGCGCTGGCTGTAGTCGTAGCCGAGCAGCACGAAATCGTCCTCGGTCGAACCGCTGCCGACGCCGAGCCGCAGCCGGCCGCCCGACAGTGCCTGGACCGACTGCACGCGATGGGCGAGTTCGATCGGATGGCGCAGCGGCACCTGCAGCACGCCGATGCCAAGCTCCACGCGCTCGGTCGCCGTGGCGAGCGCCGCGAGTGCCGTGAGCGGATCCAGCGTGGGCCGGCCGCGGCCGAGCGAATCGCCCACCCAGATTCCCGGAAACCCGCTGGCCTCGATCCGGCGCGCATAATCGGCCATGCGGGGAAGCAATTGGGTATAAGGTTCCGTCCCGGGGCTGAGACGGATCATCGTGCTGACTTTCATGCGTGCCTGCCGTCGCAATGTGGCGGGAAGCATGCAACCGTCGGCCGCCGGTGCCAACCCCGCCAGCAGCCCGCCGGCTGCGTCGCGCACAGATGAGCCGGTCGCAGCCTCGCATGGATGGCTTTGTGACCGCGACCCACGGTAGATACTGCGCGGCGTGACTCACTCTTCCCCGCCGCCATGACCCGCCGGCCCGATCGGTTTCGCCCGGCGCCGGCGAACACGCGCCTGCCGGAGACCGCCATGGTGGTGGTCACCGGCACGGACCCGGACGGCGACGCCATCGCCCGACCGGCGGCATGGGATGGCTCGGATGGCCCGCCGCCGGTGATCTTCATGGCCGCAGAGCCGCACGGACAGCCGGCGCTCGCGCCCGGCGAGCGTGTGCTGGCGCGGCTGAAGGCGATCCCGGGATCCAGGCCGGGGACACAGGCGCGCTACGAAGGCCGCACCATGCGACGGCTGACCGACGCGCCAGGCCGCGTGCTCGGTGTCTATCGCCGAAGCGCCCCCAACGCCGGTGGGCGCATCGTTCCCACCGACCGGCGTGCCAAGGCGGAATGGGTCGTCCCACCGGGCGAGGACGGCGGCGCCGCGGACGGCGAGATCGTGCTCGCCGAACCGCTGCCGCATCACCGGCTTGGCTTGAAGCCGGCGCGCATCATCGAGCGGCTCGGCGCGATGGGCGACGCGCGGTCGGTCAGCCTGATCGCGATCCACACGCACGACATCCCGCAGGTATTTCCGCCCGCCGCGCTGGAGGAGGCCGCAGGCGCCGGCCCCCGCGACGCTCGGCCGGCGCACCGACCTGCGCGACGTGCCCCTGGTGACCATCGACGGCGACGATGCGCGCGATTTCGACGATGCGGTCTACGCCGAACCGGACGGATCGGGCTTTCGGCTCATCGTCGCCATCGCCGATGTCGCGGACTATGTGCGCCCCGGGTCGGCGCTCGACCACGCGGCGCGCACGCGCGGCAACAGCGTGTATTTCCCCGACCGCGTCGTGCCGATGCTGCCCGAGGCCCTGTCCAACGGCTGGTGCAGCCTGCGCCCGCAGGAGGACCGCGGCTGCCTGTTCGTCGAACTGCGCATCGACGCCGGAGGGCGCAAGCAGTCCCACCGCTTCGGCCGCGGCCTGATGCGCAGCGCGGCCCGCCTCACCTACGAGCAGGTGCAGCAGGCGCAGGACGCGGGCGACGATCTCGGCCTGCCGCTGCCCCATCTGTATGCCGCGTTTCGCGCCCTGCTGGCCGCCCGGACCGCGCGCGGCACCCTCGATCTCGACCTGCCGGAGCGGAAGGTGGTGATCGACGACGCCGGGCGAGTGCTCAGCGTCACGCCGCGCCCGCGCCTCGACAGCCATCGGCTGATCGAGGAGTTCATGGTGCTGGCGAACGTCGCCGCGGCGGAGGAACTGGAACGGCTGCACCAGCCCGCGATGTACCGCGTGCACGCGCCGCCCTCGGACGAAAAGCTTGGCTTCCTGCGCGGCTTCCTGCACGGACTCGGCATTTCGCTGCCGCCCGGCGACCAGGTCCACCCGCGCGACCTCGACCGCGTGCTGCGCCAGGTCGTCGGCACCGCGGAAGCCCAGCTGGTCAACGACGTGATGCTGCGCAGCCAGTCGCAGGCCGAGTACAGCCCCGACAACATCGGCCATTTCGGGCTCGCCCTGCCGCGCTACGCGCATTTCACCAGCCCGATCCGCCGCTACGCCGACCTGCTGGTGCACCGTGCACTGATCCGCGGCCTGCAGCTCGGCCCGGGCGCATTGGCCGACGACGAGGCGCAGCGCTTCCCGGACACCGCGACGCACATCACCGCCACCGAGCGGCGCGCCCAGCTTGCCGAGCGCGACGCCGTGGACCGTTACCTTGCTGCATACATGGCCGACAAAGTCGGCGCGAATTTCACAGCGCGCATTTCCGGCGTGACGCGGTTCGGGCTTTTCGTCACAGTCGCAGAAAGTGGCGCAAGCGGAATCGTTCCGGTGCGCTCACTGCCCGACGATTACTGGAACCACGATGAGCGGGAGCAGACACTGACAGGCCGCCGGACCCGCGTCTCGTTTCGCCTGGCCCAGGAGGTCGAGGTCCGGCTCGCGGAAGCCAGCCCGATCACCGGCGGTCTGGTGTTCCACATCCTTCAGGGCGCGCCGCCCGAACGTGCGCGTGGCGGCCGAAAACCGGGGAAGCGGCCCCGCGACAGGTGATCCGCATCGGCACCCTGTTGTTGCTGCTGCTGATCGCTCCCGTGCACGCCCAGCCTGTCGTCGGCGTCGGTGCCTTCGACCCGCTGCTGGCCGCCAATGTCTATGCCGCCGCGCTCACGTTCATGACGCCGCGCACGCTGGAACCTGTCGCGGTGTCGCAGCTCACGGTCTGGGGCCTGCGCGGGCTGACGGCGCTGGATCCCGACCTCGTCACCGAACTGCGGGACGGCAGGCTGACCCTCGCCGCCCGGGATCGCGTGCTGCTTGTCAGGCCATCGCCGCCCGAGGCTGACGTGAACGGATGGGCCGCCGCCGCGGCGGAGCTGTCCACGGCCGCGGTCGGCGCTTCCGCCCTGGTTCGCCGCGCCGGCACGCAAGGCATCGTGCAGAGCTTCTTCGACGAGCTGTTCAACCATCTCGACCCGTATTCGCGCTACGTGCCCCCGCGTGAGGCCGGTGAGGATCGCGAGCGCCGGTCCGGCCAGGCCGGCGCAGGATTGCGTCTGGCGCGGCGGGGTGCGGCCGTCACCGTGGCGGAGGCGATTTCGGACGGCCCCGCGTCAATCGCCGGTATTCGCCCCGGGGATACGATCGTTGCCGTCGACGGCCAATCGACGCAGGGCAAGGATGGCCGCACGGTGGAAAAGCTGATCGATGGCCCGGAAGGCACCCGCGTCGCCATCAGCTGGCGCAGCCGGGACGGCCGCATGCACACCGCGGAGCTTGAACGCGCGATGGTGCCGCCGGAGACCGTGTACGCGCAGCGGGTGGGCGATGTGCTGCTGGTCCAGGTGACGGCGTTCAACCGAAGCACGGACAGCCACCTCGCCCACGCGATCGAGCAGGGCTTTGTCGGGCCGCACCCGTCCGCCGGCATCGTGCTCGATCTGCGCGGCAATCGCGGCGGCCTGCTGCGGCAGGCGGTCACCGCCGCGGACAGCCTGCTGCCCGCCGGGGTCGTCGCCATGACCGCCGGCCGCGACCCGGAGGCGACACGGATCTGGCGTTCCACGTCCGGCGACCTGGCGGTGAATATTCCGGTGGTCGTCATGGTCGATGGCCGGACGGCCAGCGCCGCCGAGATCCTGGCCGCCGCGCTCGCCGACCGCGGCCGGGGCGTCGTCATCGGCAGCTCCACCCTCGGCAAGGGCCTTGTGCAGACGATCGCTCCGTTGCCGGACGGCGGCGAGCTGTTCGTCACCTGGAGCCGCGTGTTGGCGCCGCGCGGCTGGCCGATCCAGGGGCTCGGCGTGCTGCCGCAGGTGTGCACCAGCCTCGGTCAGGACACGCTCGGCTGGCAGCTTGCGTCGCTGGCGCAGGGGCGTCAGCCGATGGCGCAGGCGCTCGCAATCCACCGCGCCGCCCGCGCGCCGCTTCCCCCGGCGCAGATCCTGGCCATGCGCCGCTCCTGCCCCGCAGCGGAGGGGCGCGAGTCCGATCTGGACACGGCCCGTCTGCTGATCCGCGACCCGGCTGCCTATGCCGCGGCACTGCTGCCGCCGCTCGAGGATGCCGGCCAGGAGTTGGCGGTCAGCGATCGCGCCACTTCGCATTGATACCGGCGTGCTGATCCGGCTTGACCTGCGGCCGCCTGGATCGCATTTTCGGTCGCTTCGGAGAGGATCATGCCATGGCGAAGACCAACACCGTCCAGATCAAGCTCGTGTCCAGTGCCGACACCGGTTTCTTCTATGTGACCCGGAAGAACGCGCGCACGCAGACCGGCAAGCTCGAACTGAAGAAATACGATCCGGTCGTGCGCAAGCACGTGCCGTTCCGGGAAGCCAAGATCAAGTAGCGACGGCTGCGCCCATCGGGGCGGCGATTGCGACCCGATTGCGACCGGCACGCTTGGCGGCGTACAGCGCGGCATCGGCCGCGTGGAGCAGCGCCTCGGGCGTGACCGGCACGTCCTGGCAGCAGGCGACGCCGATACTCACGGTGAGCCGGGATTTGACGCCTGGGGTCAATTCGAACGGAAAGGCCTCGACGGCGGCGCGCAGACGTTCGGCCGCCAGTGAGGCGTCGTCGGGCTCGGTCCCCGGCATCACGACAACAAATTCCTCGCCGCCGTAGCGGGCGAGCGAGTCGAACGCGCGCGTGTTGGCGCGCAGCGTATCGGCAATGGCACGGAGTGCCGCGTCGCCGGCGGCGTGGCCGTAATCGTCGTTCACCAGCTTGAAGTGATCGACGTCGATCATCAGCACTGCGATCTCGCGGGTCTGTCCGCCCTCCAGCAGGTTGCGCAGGTGACGCATCAGGTAGCGATGATTGTAGATCCCGGTCAGCGGATCGGTCAGCGCCAGCGCCAGCGCCGTGCCCAGATCGGCGCGCAGCCGGTCATGATAGAACTTGCGCCTGATCTGGTTGCGGGCGCGCGCGCGCAGTTCGTTCTCGTCCAGCGGCAGCGCGAGCCAGTCGTTCGCGCCGAGGTCGAAGCCGCGCAGGATGCTCTCGCGCTCCTCGGGCGCGGCGATCAGCAGCATCGGGATATCGTGGGTCGCGTCGGCGGCACGCAGCCACGAGGCGAGCTTCAGCGGGTCCTCCTCGATCAGGGCGAGGCTCAGCACGATCAGGTCGAACGGGATGGCGGCCGAGAGCGACATCGCCTCGGATGCGCTGCGGGCGCGGCCGGCCACGATGCCGTCGCGCGACAGTGCCTCCTGGACGGTCTGTGCGCCGAGGTCCCAGTCGTCCACAACCAGGGCGCGTGCGCCGGCGACCGAGGGAACGGCAAGATCCTCGCCGGTCAAGCCCATTGCCCTGGCGGTTTCGCTTCGCGCGCGCCACTCGTCGAGCAGCCGCTTGAGCCGGACCAGGCTGCGAACCCGGGCCATCAGCGTCTCGTAGTCGACCGGCTTGGTCAGAAAGTCGTCCGCGCCCGATTCCAGGCCGTGCACGCGCTCGGCCGGCTCGCCGAGAGCGGTCACCATGACGACCGGGATATGCAGGGTGGCCGGATCGTCCTTCAGCTTGCGGCAACACTCGAACCCGTCCATGCCAGGCATCATGACGTCGAGCAGAATGAGGTCCGGCTGCCAGTCGTGGGCCATCCGCAGCGCTTCGAACCCGTCACGGGCGCTGGCGACCTGGTAGTATTCAGCCGACAGCTTGGCCTCCAGCAGACGTGCGTTGGCCGGAACGTCGTCGACAATGAGTATCCGTGCAGTCATCCGGGACGCATATCCCTCTGTTCCAATGGACCGACGCCGCCCCATCCCGTCGAGCGATCCGGGACCATAACCCAGGGTTGCGCTGGGCGAAAGCGAACATGGCGAGGAGTTCATGCTGCTGCGGGTCGCGCCGTTCGCCTTCGTGCTGCTGTGGAGTTCCTCGTTCATTGCGGCCAGGGTCGGTCTGCGGCACCTGACGCCGCTGCTGTTCGTCGCGGTGCGGATGGTGCTGGCCGCCGCGGTGCTGGTTGGCGTGACGGCGGCGCTGCGACGGTCGTGGCGCGGGCTGGAAGGCCGGTGGGTGCACTGCGCGGTGTCCGGCGTGCTGACCAACAGCGTGCTGCTGACGACCGCGCATGTCGCCATGGTGCATGTCGGCGCGGCACCGATCGCGCTGATCCAGACGCTCAATCCGCTGCTGACCGCGCTGCTCGCCTGGCCGTTGCTGGGGGAGCGGCTGCGGCTGATGCAATGGCTCGGTCTGCTGCTGGGTGCGGCCGGCGTGGTGCTGATCGTCGGCCTGGCGGCCGCGCGGAGTCCGCTGGAACTGGACGGGCTGCTGTTGGCGGCGGCCGGTACGGTGGGGCTGTGCGCCGGCACGCTGTACTTCGGACGGTTCTGCCGTGGCGTGCCGATCCTGGAGGGGACCGCGGTGCAGTTGCTCGCCGCGGCCGTCGCCTGTGTGGCGGCCACCGCGGTGTTCGAAACGCCCCAGGCTGACTGGACGGCCGGTGCGATCGCCGCCGTGCTGTGGAACGCGGCCGCGGTGTCGCTGGGCGGGATGGCACTCTATTACCTGATGCTGGTGCGCGGCACCGCGGCGCGGGCGGCGGCGAATTTCTACCTGGTGCCGGGTACCGCGGCGTTGCTGGCCTGGGCACTGCTGGATGAGCGACTGTCGGTGCTGACGGGGATGGGGTTGGCTGTGTCGTCGGTGGGATGCTGGATGGTCAGTCGGCGGGAGCAGCACCGATAGCCCTGTTGTCAGCGGGGGCTTGGCTTTGAATTATTGGATTCTCCCCCTCCCCTTGCGGGAGGGGGTCGGGGGAGGGGTGGCGCCTGCACACGGCTGGATGGCGACACCTACGCCAGGCCTGCCCCCTCCCCCCAACCCCCTCCCGCGAGGGGAGGGGGAGTTCCTTATCGCGCGGCGAACTGTGTCTTGCCGAACATGATCTCGCGCTCGGCGTCGGTCATCTGCCCCTGGCGCTGGCTCTCGGCCAGCACCGCGACGCCACGCTGCACCGCCGGACGCGCCGCCATCGCATCGTGCCAGCGCTTCACATTCGGATAGTCGCCGAGGTTGATGTTCCGCCGCTCCGGATTGCGGATCCAGGGGAAGTTGATGATGTCGGCCATGCTGTATTCGTCGCCGGCGAGCCACGTCGCCTCGGCCAGACGCTTGTCCAGTACGCGATGCAGCCGCTTCACCTCGTTGGTGTAGCGCTCGATCGCGTAGGGGATCTTCTCCACCGCGTAGTTGGCAAAATGGTTGTACTGGCCGAACATCGGACCCGTGCCGCCCATCTGGAACATCATCCACTGCAGGCAGGTGTAGCGCCCGACCGGGTCCTTCGGGATCAGTTTTCCGCCCGACTTCTCCGACAGGTAGATCATGATCGCGGCGGACTCGAACAGCTTCAGCGGCTTGCCGCCGGGGCCATCGGGATCGACGATGGCCGGAATGCGATGGTTCGGCGTGATCGCCAGGAACTCGGCCTTGAACTGCTCGCCCTTCCCGATGGCGATCGGGATCACCTTGTAGGGCATGCCGAGTTCTTCCAGCGCGATGTGCACCTTGTGCCCGTTCGGTGTCGGCCAGGTCCAGACTTCGATCATGGGTTCCTCCCTCGCTTTGCCGACCGATGTGCCTCGGCCAGGCATGTCCCACTCAGGCATGTCCCACTCAGGCATGTCCCACTCAGGCATTTCCCGCCAGATAGTCGAGCGCCCCCTGAATGCCGCCCGGCTTGTGCGGCACGCCCGCCACGCGCAGCCCCATCTCCACGCCGCCCAGCGTTCCGATCAGTTGCAGGTCGCCGAAGTCGCCGAGATGGCCGATGCGGAATACCCGGTCCTTCAGGATGCCGAGCCCGTTGCCCAGGCTCATGTTGTATTTGTCCAGGATGGTGGCGCGCAGCGCATCGGCGCTGTGGCCCTCGGGGACGCGCACCGCGGTCAGCGACGAGGAGTAGTGGCGTGGATCGGCGCACTGCACCTCCAGGCCCCACGAACGCACCGCGCGTCGCGTCGCCTCGGCGTGGCGGTCGTGACGCGCGAAGACGTTCGGCAGGCCTTCCTCGAGCAGCATCTTCACCGCTTCGTTGAGCCCGAACAGCAGATTGGTGCCGGGCGTGTAGGGGAAATAGCCGGTCTTGTTGGCCTCCAGCATCGGTCCCCAGTCCCAGTAGCTGCGCGGCAGGCGCGCGCTCTTGGCGGCGGTCAGGGCACGCTCGCTGATCGCGTTGAACGACAGGCCGGGCGGCAGCATCAGGCCCTTCTGCGAGCCGGCGATCGTGACATCGACGCCCCATTCGTCGTGCCGGTAGTCGATCGAGGCGAGCGACGAGATCGTGTCGACCATCAGCAGCGCCGGATGTCCTGCGGCGTCCATCGCGCGCCGCACCTCGTCGATGCGGCTGGTGCAGCCGGTGGAGGTCTCGTTGTGCACCACGCAGACCGCCTTGATCCGGTGCGCCCGATCATCGGCCAGCGCGGCGCCGATCGCCTCGACATCGGCGCCGCGACGCCAGTCGGTGTCGATGAACACCGGCGCCAGGCCAAGCCGCTGCGCCATCTCGTTCCACAGCGTGGCGAACCAGCCGGTGCGGCACATCAGGACCGTGTCGCCGGGCGACAGCGTGTTGGTGAGGGCGGCTTCCCAGGCGCCGGTGCCGGAGGCCGGGTAGATCACCACCGGGCCGCTGGTCTGGAAGATCGCGCGCAGGTTGGTGAGGATCTCCAGTCCCAGGTGTCCGAAGGCCGGGCCGCGATGATCGATGGTGGGACTGTCGATGGCGCGCAGCACTCGGTCCGGGACGTTGGTGGGACCTGGGAATCTGGAGGAAGTGCCGGCCGGCATGGTGTTGCGTCATGGAGCCTCCTACCGCGGGGCGGCAGATTGGCGCTTAACGGCGGGCTTGCCAATGAATGGCGCGGCGGAGGGTCGTGGCGGGCGAACGTAGAACGGGTCGGGGTGGCGACCTCATGCCGCCACCCCGTTCCCTCTTGGACGCGGACACCGGATCAGGCACCGCGACATCCCCATTTTTTGGTATTCTGTCGTCCCGCCGCCGATCTATCGGGATCGGCGGCGGGTCAGCCTGACCTCACGGAGCCAACACGAAGTTGGCGGAATTGACGGTCGCCGCGGCGACTGCGCTCAGTTGGATCGAGTTGGCACCGATCGTTATCAACGTATCTGCGCCGGTTGCGCCGGACGCCGCGATCGTGACCGAGCTGGCGAACGTCGCAGCGGTGATGCCAAGGCCGCTGATATCGAGCAGATCCACGCCGGCGACCGGGTTCGAGGTGAAGCCGGTAACGACATCGTGGCCAAATCCAGCCAGGAACCGGAACACGTCGTTCCCCGCACCCCCTGTCATGGTGTCGTTGCCGATGCCGCCATCCAGCACATCGTTGCCGGCACCCCCGCTCAGCGTGTCGTTGCCGGCGCCGCCGATCAAGGTATCATTGCCAACGTTACCAAACAGCGAATTGGCAAATCCGTTGCCGGTCAGCGTCAGGCCGGCCACGTTGTTCGCCCGCAGGAACTCGATCTCCGTCGTTGCCGAGAGGGCGTAGTCGACGCTGGCAAAGACCGTGTCCGTCCCGCCGCCCACGGTCTCCGTCACCACGTCGAGCGCGTTGTCCACGAAGTAGCTGTCGTTGCCGGCGCCGCCCGTCATGGAATCGACGCCGGCGCCGCCGTTCAGCGTATCGTTGCCGACGCCGCCGATCAGCGTGTCGTTGCCGATGCCGCCGACGATCAGGTGGGAGAACTCGTTGCCGGTCAGCGTGAGACCGGTTGTCGCGTTCGCCCTGAGTGCCTCGACCTCGATACCCTTCGCGATGGCGTAGCTGACGCTGGCAAAGACCGTGTCGGTTCCCTCGCCCAGGTTCTCCGTCACGACGTCGCGGACATTGTCCACGAAGTACACGTCGTTGCCGGTGCCGCCCACCATGGTATCGACACCGGCACCGCCATTCAGCGTGTCGTTGCCGGCGCCGCCGTTCAGCGTGTCGAGGCCCGCGCCGCCGTTCAGCGTGTCGTTGCCGACCCCGCCGTTCAGCGTATCGTTGCCCGCGCCGCCGACGATCAGGTGGGAGAACTCGTTGCCGGTCAGCGTCAGACCGAGCGTCGTGTTCACCCGCAATACGTCGACCTCGGTCCCCGCCGCGAGGGTGTAGTCGACGCTGGTGAAGATCGTGTCGGTCCCCTCGCCCACGTTCTCCGTCACCACGTCGAGGGCGTTGTCCACGAAGTAGCTGTCGTTGCCGGCCCCGCCCGCCATGGTGTCGGCGCCGGCCCCGCCGTTCAGCGTGTCGTTGCCGACCCCGCCGTTCAGAGTGTCGTTGCCGGCACCGCCGTTCAGCGTGTCGTTGCCGATCCCGCCGTTCAGCGTGTCGTTGCCGGCGCCGCCGACGATCAGGTGGGAGAACTCATTGCCGGTCAGCGTCAGACCGGTTGCGCTGTTCACCCTCAGTGCCTCGACCTCGGTGCCCGCCGCGAGGGTGTAGTTGACACTGGCAAGGACCGTGTCGGTCCCCTCGCCCACGTTCTCCGTCACCACGTCGAGGGCATTGTCCACGAAGTAGGTATCGCTCCCCGCGCCACCCGCCATGGTGTCGGCGCCGATGCCGCCGTTCAGCGTGTCGTTGCCGACCCCGCCGTTCAGCGTGTCATTGCCGGCACCGCCGGCGATCAGGTGGGAGAATTCGTTGCCGGTCAGCGTCAGACCGAGCGTCGAGTTCACCTTGAGTGCCTCGACCTCGGTGCCCGCCGCGAGGGTGTAGTTGACGCTGGCAAAGACCGTGTCGGTTCCCCCGCCAAGGTTCTCCGTCACCAC
The DNA here is from genome assembly GCA_963739725.1 of uncultured Alphaproteobacteria bacterium. Classification (GTDB taxonomy): domain Bacteria; phylum Pseudomonadota; class Alphaproteobacteria; order Acetobacterales; family Acetobacteraceae; genus JAMXLO01. The sequence continues at coordinate 13,083 of CAVUBS010000018.1, forward strand.
GTCGAGGGCATTGTCCACCAGGTAGCTGTCATCGCCTGCACCACCGGCCATGGTGTCGGCCCCGGCGCCGCCGTTCAGCCTGTCGTTGCCGACCCCGCCGATCAGTGTGTCGTTGCCGGCGCCGCCGGCGATGACATGGGAGAACGCATTGCCGGTCAGCGTCAGACCGGCCGCACTGCTCGCCTGCAGGTTCTCCACCTCGGTACCCGCCGCAAGCGCGTAGCTGACGCTGGCAAGGACCGTATCGGTTCCCTCGCCCAGGTTTTCCGTCACCACGTCGAGGGCATTGTCCACGAAGTAGGTGTCGTTGCCGACGCCGCCGATCATGGTGTCGATGCCGGTGCCGCCGTTCAGGACATCGTTGCCGGCAAGGCCGAACAGCGTGTCGTTGCCGGCGCCGCCGTTCAGCGTGTCGTTGCCGGCGCCGCCGATCAGTGTGTCATTGCCGACGCCGCCGGCAACCGCGAGCGGGGCCGCGATGCCCAGCATTGCGATATCCGTTCCGGTGCCGCTGGCATCCGCCGTCACGCTGAAGACTGCGGCGTTGCTGATCCCGGTGAGGTGCAGCACCTCGCTGGCTGCGCCGCTCGTGACCGTCAGCACACCTGCCGCGATCGATGCCGTGGCGCCAGCGCTAAAGGCCAGCGAACCAAGGTCGATTATGTCGCCTGTGCCGAAACCGGAGATGGCAGCCCCGACCGCGCCGGTCTGACGCGCCACCAGAACACCGGTGCCGCCGAGGAACGAAATCGTCTCGCCAGCCGATGTTGCATTCACATCGAGCGTCGCGCCGATGCCAATATCAAGCAGTCCGGTACCCGCGACGGAACCGGACAATGTCAACAATCCACCGCTCACGGCGATCGTGCCGTTGTCGATGATGGCTCCGCCCACGGTGCCGGTGCCCGACAGCGTCGCGCCGGCACTCAGTGTCAAGCTGCCCGCCGAGAGAGTGCCGCCGGCCAGGCTCACGCTGCTTCCTGTACCGACCGTCACGGAGCCGGCCGCGACGGTTCCACCGCTGCCGACGGTCAACGTGCCGGAACCGGCGCCGCCGACGGCCAGCCCGAGCGCGGTTGTCCAGATTCCGCCGGCGCTGACGTTCGCGCTGCCGATGCTGCCGGCATTCAATCCGATGGTGCTGGAGCCTGACGTTGTCACCGTGCTCCCGACGCCGCTGACGGTGAGCGCCCCCGTGCCGCTCTGGCCGATCGTCAGTCCAGTGTCCGTCAGGCTACCGCCGAGGGGCACGACGCCGGTGGCCGTGACCGAGATGTCGCCTTTGCTGCCGGCGTTGACACCCACGATGTCGGCGCCGGAGGACAGGGCCGCGCCCGCCGTGATGGTTACATGGCCGATACCGCCGGCCACGGTCGGCGTCGCGGCCGCCACACCGGCATTGAGGCCCGTGCCCAGGGTGTTCTGCCAGCTTGTGCCGACGCCGGTCACCAGCAGGGTGCCCGTGTCGCCGGCGACGCTGCCGAGCGACGTACCCTGGAAGGAGACCTTCGCCCCGGCTTGTGCAGTCATCGTCGCGCCCGGGAGGGCGGCGCCGATGTCGCTGCTGCCGCCGGCGAGCAATGTGCCGCCGCTGACGATGACTTTGCCGCTGTCCTGCAGCGCGACCGGTGCGGCTGGTCCACCAGCCAGGGTCAGCACCACGCCTGACAGGGTCCAGGGCGTGTTGCCGCTGAAATTCGCGCTCAGGGCCGTGGCCGCTCCATTCAATAAGCCGCTGGACGTCAGGTTGAAGAACAGCGTGTCGAGCGACGTGGGCAGGCCGATGGGGCTCCAGTTCGCCGCTAGCCCAAGGTCGGTGGTGGCGCCGAAAGCGCCGCTGCCGAGGCCTCTCCAGACAAAAGTCGTCATGTCAGGTTTCCTTGCTTGCTCGATTGGTTGTGGATTTGCCGTATCTGGTCTTGGGAAGGCAGAATCATTCCGCCTTCATCATCGTGGCCTCGTGCAGCGAGCCGGACAGAACGCACGCGGCCCGCGGCCGATCGGTGCGCTCTAATCCCATGATTCCTATGGATTTTAGCTGATTGAGATCCATGGTTCCCCTCGCCGCCCGGTCTATCCCGGCTCCGCCCTGAGCCTTTACGCGCCCCGGCAGTCTCGCCGTTCGCAGTTTTGCTATCGTTCCGAGACAGACACATTCCCAGCGAGAAAAGTCCCGCCGATGACCGATTCCTTGGCAAAAGATAACGATCGCCACGACATTAAGTCTGTGCAATGATTGGAATATTCCGGATGGTCCGGATCGGCCGCAGGCCCGCGTGACCGGCAGGGGGACCCGATGGCCCCGGGCGTGACCCGGTCCTCTCGCCATGATACGTACGCACGGCCAGGGACACTGCGGGAGTCCGGATGAGCACGGCGAACACACAACGGCCGGCGGTCGAGCGATGAGCAGCGCCGCGATCGTGCCGGGCGATGCCCGCCTGGCGGAGCGGCTGCGGCGCGAAATCCGCGGCGCGGTGCTGTTCGACCGCGCCGACCGCGGCCGCTACGCCACCGACGCATCGATCTATCAGGTCCAGCCGATCGGCGTGATCGTGCCGGAGGAGATCGGCGACGTCGCCGCTGCGCTGTCGATCGCCCGCGAGGAAGGCGTCCCCGTGCTGGCGCGCGGCGGCGGCACGAGCCAGTGCGGCCAGACGGTGAACCGCGCGCTGGTGATCGACTGCTCAAAGCACCTGCGCCGCATCCTGCATGTCGATCCCGATGCGCGCACCGCATTGGTCGAACCCGGCCTCGTGCTGGGCCAGCTGAACGCCGCGCTGCGGCAGCACGGGTTGTTCTTTCCGGTCGATCCCTCGACGCACGCGCGCTGCACCATCGGCGGCATGGCGGGCAACAACTCCTGCGGCTCGAAGTCCATCCGCTACGGGCTGATGGCCGACAATGTGCGCGCGATCGACGCCATCCTGGCCGACGGCACGCAGCACAAGTTCGGCCTGCTGCCGGACAATATCGGCGCCGACGTTCCGCCCGGCATCGCCGAACTGATCCAGCGGCTGCGCGCGCTCGGCGCGGCGGAGGCGGAGGAGATCGCCGCCCGCTTTCCCTCGCAGCTTCGCCGCGTCGGCGGCTACAACATCGAGGTGCTGACGCCGGTCGCGCGCCTCGCCGGGCAGGAGAACCTGGCGCGGCTGCTGGTCGGATCGGAAGGCACGCTCGCATTCTCCGCCGCGATCGAGCTGGCGCTGCACCCGATCAAGCCGCGCAAGATGCTCGGCATCTGCCAGTTCCCGACGTTCCGCCACGCGATGGAGGCCGCGCAGCATATCGTGGCGCTCGATCCCGAGGCGGTCGAACTGGTGGATCGCACGATGATCGATCTCGGCCGCGGCATTCCGATCTTCCGCGCCACGATCGACCGGATGCTGATCGGCGAGCCCGACAGTCTGCTGATCGTCGAGTTCCATGGCCACGAGGACGCGCCGCTCGCCGCGAAGCTGGATCGAGCTCGAGGAACTGATGGGCGATCTCGGCCATCCCGACGCCGTCGTGCGCGCGACCGATGCGACGTTCCAGGCCGATATCGCCGCGGTGCGCGAGGCCGGGCTCAACATCATGATGTCGATGAAGGGCGACGGAAAGCCGGTGTCGTTCATCGAGGACTGCGCCGTCGATCTGGAGGATCTCGCCGACTACACCGAGCGTCTGAACGCGGTGTTCGAGCGCCACGGCACCAAAGGCACCTGGTACGCGCACGCCTCGGTCGGCTGCCTGCATGTGCGTCCCGTGCTGAACATGAAGGACCCGAAGGACGTCGCCACCATGCGCGCCGTCGCCGAGGAATGCTTTGCCCTGGTGCGCGAGTACAAGGGCTCGCACAGCGGCGAGCACGGCGACGGCCTGGTGCGCAGCGAGTTCCACGAGACCATGTTCGGCGCGCGCATCGTCCGCGCGTTCGAGACGGTGAAGGACGCGTTCGATCCGAACAACATGCTGAACCCCGGCCGCATCGTGCGCGCCGCCGCGCATGGACGACCGCACGTTGTTCCGCTACGGCTGGGGCTACGCGCCGATCCCCCACTTCGCGCCGAAGCTCGACTGGTCGGAGCATCCCGGCCCGTTGGGCGGCATGCTCGGCGCGGTCGAGATGTGCAACAACAACGGCGCCTGCCGCGCGTTCGACGCCGGCGTGATGTGCCCGTCCTATCGCGTCACGCGCGACGAGGCGCATCTGACGCGCGGACGCGCCAACACGTTGCGGCTGGCGCTCACCGGACAGCTCGGCGTCGGTGCGATGGCGTCGGATGCGGTCGCCGATGCGATGGCGCTGTGCGTCTCCTGCAAGGCGTGCAGGCGCGAATGTCCGACCGGCGTCGACATGGCGAAGATGAAGATCGAGGTGCTGGCGGCGCGCCTCGACCGCAATGGCACGAGCCGGCGCGACCGGCTGGTGGCCGAACTGCCGCACTACGCGCCGTGGCTGTCCCGGTTTGCGCCGCTTGCCAATCTGCGCAACAGGGTGCCGGTGCTGCGCCGTCTGGGCGAACGCATGGCCGGATTGTCTGCCGCGCGTGCCCTGCCCGCCTGGCGGCGCGATGCGTTCCGTGACGGCGAGGCTGCCGCGTTCGCGCCGTCGCACCAACGCGGCGAGGTGCTGCTGCTCGCCGATACGTTCAACCGCTGGTTCGAGCCGGAGAACCTGCGCGCCGCCCTGCGCGTGCTGACCGCTGCCGGCTATCGTGTCCGCATGCCGGAAAGTCGGGGGCGTCCGGTCTGCTGTGGTCGCACCTTCCTCGCCGCCGGCATGGTGGACCGGGCGCGCGAGGAGGCAAGGCGCACACGCGACAGTCTCGGCGGCGAGCTTCCGGTGATCGGCCTGGAGCCGTCCTGCCTGCTGACCTTGCGCGACGAATACCGCTCGCTGCTGCCCGGTGCGGCGACCGATGCACTGGCCGACCGCGCCTTTCTGCTCAGCGAATTCCTGGCGCGCGAGAAGCCCGACCTGCACCTCAAGGAAATACCCGCGACGACGTTCGTGCATGGCCACTGCCATCAGAAATCGTTCGGCGCATTCCCGGCAGCGCTCGAGACGCTGCGGCGTATTCCGGAACTCGCGGTGCAGCCGATCGCGTCGTCGTGCTGCGGGATGGCGGGCGCGTTCGGCTATCAGGCCGAGACGCAGGCGGTCTCGCGCGCAATGGCCGAGGCCGGGCTGCTGCCGGCTGTGCGCAAGGCCGCGGACGGCGATATCATTGTCGCCGATGGGACATCCTGCCGCCACCAGATCCGTGACCTGGGTGGACGCGAGGCTATCCATTCCGTGCGTCTGCTGGAGCGCGCGCTGGCATGACGACAGTTGAGGACGTGCTGCACTTCTGGTTCGCCGGCGATCCGTCGGTGCGTCGCAAGATCTGGTTCCAGAAGAACATTGCATTTGATTCCGGGTGCAATCGCTTCGTCAGCACACTGCACGCCGCGAAGCTGGGCAGGCTGGACGGCTGGACAACGACGCCGCGCGGCACGCTCGCTCTTGCTGATCGTGCTCGATCAGATGTCCCGCAATCTGCATCGCGGCACGGCGGAGACCTATGCCGCCGACACCAAGGCGCGCACGGTTGCGCGGGCCGCGATCGCCCACGGCTTCGATCAGCATGTCGGACCGGTGGAGCGCATGTTCTTCTACCTGCCGCTGGTGCATTCCGAGGATCTCGCCGACCAGGACGACGCGGCGCGTTTGATGGAGCCGCTGCGCAACGCGTTGGGCGAGCGACGGTTGGGGCCGGCACCCAGCCATCGCGATGTGATCCGTCAGTTCGGCCGCTTCCCGCACCGGAATGCCATCCTGGGCCGTAACTGCACGCCGGACGAAGACGCATATCTCGCCGAGCCCGGCGCAGGCTTCGGTCCCCGCGACAAAGGAGGGCACGCCATGAACGAACTGGCCGACCAGGACCACGAGATCGGCTCGGGCGAGTATCGCTATCGGTTCCGCCGCAACTGGGCGAAGCCGCCGCGCTGGTGGAACTTTGGCGAGGTGGTGCAATCCGGCCCGCCGCAGACCTGCGTGAAGGGCGCCACTGCCGCCAACGGCGATGTCTATGTGCTGTCCCGCGCGGCGCATCCGGTGATGGTGTTCGACGCAGACGGGACGCTTCATCAGTTCCTGGGGCGAAGGCGCGTTTTCGAGCTTCGTGCATGGCCTGACCATCGACCCGGCGGGACATGTCTGGATCACCGATACCGGCCTGCACACCGTCACGCAGCACGCACCGCATGGCGCAAAACTGCGCACGCTCGGCAATGCCGGTGCCGCGAGCCCCACGCTCTACGGCAAGCCGTTCAACATGCCGACCGGCGTGGCGATCGCATCGACCGGCGAGTTGTTCGTTTCGGACGGCTACGGCAACCGTCGGGTCCATTGTTTCTCGCCCGACGGCGAGCTGAAGCATTCCTGGGGCGAGCCTGGCAACGGACCCGGCCAGTTCGCTCTGGTGCACTTCATCACCGCCGACGCCGAGGATCGCCTGTACGTGTGCGATCGTGAAAATCACCGGATCCAGATTTTCGCGACCACCGGTGAGCTGCTGGCGGTCTGGACCGGCTTCATGATGCCGAGCGATCTCGCGTTTGGACGCGAGGCAATCTACGTCGCCGGTGCGGATGGTGTCTCGATCTGGACCAAGGACCGTCGCAAGCTCGCACACTTCGGCCCGGACGAGCCATTCGACGGCGCCTTCAACGTGCACGGGATCTGGCTGGACGCCGATGAAAACATCTATCTGGCGCAATTCGACCGTGCGGTGAGCAAGCTGAGCCGGCAGTGACTGCCGTGCGACGCGAGACCGTGCGCTACGCTGCCGCGCGCACCGGTTGCGCCGCCGCAGCCATGATCAGGTCGGCGCCTTTTTCCGCGATCATGATGACGGCGGCGTTGGTGTTGCCGGACACCAAGGTCGGCATGATCGAGGCGTCGATCACCCGCAGCCCGGCAATCCCATGCACGCGCAGTTCGTCATCCACGACCGCCATCGGATCGTGGCCCATCCTGCACGTGCCGATGACGTGGTAGGTGGTCTGGCCGTTGATCCGCGCGAAATCCAGCCACTCCTCATCGCTCTGCACCTGATCGCCGGGGTTCATCTCGAACGCGCGGTATTTGTCCAGCACCGCATTGTTGATGATGCGCCGGCCGATCTTCATCCCCGCCACCACCGTCTGGCGATCCAGCTCCTCGGCCAGAAAGTTCGGCCGGATCGCCGGCGCCGCCAGCGGATCGGCCGACTTCGCATGGATCGAGCCTTTGGATTCCGGGCGGCACTGATAGATCGTCAAGGTCATGCCCGGCTCGCGTTCCAGCACGCGCGTTGCCGCCGTGCCGTAGCTGGCGTGCGTGAAGTGGTACTGCACGTCGGGTTCCACGAGTTCCGGCCGCGTCCTGACAAATCCATAGACGATCCCGGCGGTGAAGGTCAGCACGCCGCGATGCTGCGTGTAGTACTTGACGATCTCCTTCGCGAACGCCAGGCCGCGCGTCTGCTCGTTCAACGTCACCGGCAGCTTCACCCGCCAGTTCATGCGCGGCGCAAAATGGTCGCGATAGTTCTCGCCGACGCCGCGCAGTTCATGCTGCACGTCGATGCCAAGCGATTGCAGCAGTTCCGGCTGGCCGATGCCGGACATTTCCAGCACATGCGGCGACTTCACCGCCCCGGCCGACAGGATCACCTCGCCGCCGCAGCGCACCTGGTGCGTCTGCCCGTGCTGGCGGTATTCCACACCCACGGCGCGCTTGCCCTCGAGCAGAATGCGCGTCGTGTGGGCCTCGGTCTCGATGCGAAGGTTCGGGCGGCCGCGCGCCGGATCGAGGAAGGCGCGCGCGGTGGACCAGCGCCTGCCGTCCTTCTGGGTCACCTGGTAATAGCCGAAGCCTTCCTGCCTGCCGTTGTTGTAGTCCGGGTTGCGCGGATAGCCCTCGGCGACGGCGGCGTCGACGAACGCATCCAACAGTTCGGCGCGCTCGATCATGTCGGCGACGTTCAGCAGACCGCCACGCCCGCGCGTTTCGTCGCCACCGGGCTGGAAGTGCTCGGACTTGCGGAAATACGGCAGCACCGATTCGTACGACCAGCCGCGATTGCCGAACTGCGCCCACGTGTCGTAGTCGAGCGGATTGCCGCGGACATACAGCATGCCGTTGATCGAGCTTGACCCGCCGAGCGTCTTGCCGCGGGGGATCGGGATCGAGCGGCCCTTGACGTTGTCCTCCGGCTCGGTGGCAAAGTTCCAGTTGTAGCGCGGGCTGTTGAGCAGCTTGGTGAAGCCGACCGGAATGGCGATCCACATCGAATTGTCCTTCGGCCCGGCCTCCAGCAGCAGCACCCTGGTGCGTGGATTCTCGGTCAGCCGGTGGGCCAGCACGCAGCCCGCCGAGCCGGCGCCGATGATGATGATGTCGTAGTCTGCCATAGTGCGTCTCCCTCGTGGCGCCCATGCTACCGGGTGGGAGCGCTTGCCTCAACACGATGCGCGCGAGAGGATGTGGTGGGGAGGCAGCATTGCGCTATTCGATCTATGGCCTGATGCGCCATGCGTTTGGCGGAGCCACCTGGCCGGAGCAGTGGCGTTCGCCCGAACCGAGGGCAGCGTATGACGTGGTGATCGTCGGCGCAGGCGGCCACGGCCTGGCAACGGCGTATTACCTCGCCAAGGAGCACGGTGTGCGCAATGTCGCCGTGCTGGAGCGCGGCTGGCTCGGCGGCGGCAACACCGGACGCAACACCACGATCATCCGTTCCAACTATCTGTGGGATGAGAGTGCGGCGCTCTACGAGCATGCGCTGAAGCTGTGGGAGGGTTTGTCGCAAGAGCTGAACTACAATGTCATGTATTCGCCGCGCGGTGTGATGATGCTGGCACATTCGGTGCACGACGTACAGGTGTCCAGGCGCCACGTGCATGCCAATCGGCTGAACGGCATCGACAACGAGTGGCTGACACCGGAGCAGGCGAAGGCTTTCTGTCCGCCGCTGAACATCTCGTCCGACGTTGCGCTACCCGATTCTGGGCGCCGCGCTGCAGCGACGCGGCGGTGTGGCACGGCATGATGCGGTGGCCTGGGGCTATGCCCGTGGGGCGAGTGCGCTTGGCGTCGACATCATCGAGAACTGCGAGGTGACCGCGATCAGCCGCGCACCTTGGGGTGCGGTGAATGCGGTCGAGACGACGCGCGGGCGAATCGCAGCGCGGAAGATCGCAGTCGTTGCAGCGGGCCACACCAGCGTTGTGATGGCGATGGCCGGCGTGCGCATGCCGCTCGAGAGTTTTCCGCTTGCAGGCGCTGGTGTCCGAGCCGGTGAAGCCGGCGCTGCCCTGCGTGGTGATGTCAAACGGCATCCACGCCTATATCTCGCAGTCGGACAAGGGCGAGTTGGTGATCGGCGCCGGCACGGATGCCTATGTGTCGTACAGCCAGGCGGGCGGGCTGCACATTTCCGCGCACACGCTGGAGGCGATCTGCGAGCTGTTCCCCACGTTCCGCCGTCTGCGCATGCTGCGCAACTGGGGCGGCATCGTGGACGTGACGCCGGATCGTTCGCCGATCATCGGGCTTGACGCCGGTGCCGGGTCTGTTCGTCAACTGCGGCTGGGGCACCGGCGGGTTCAAGGCAACGCCCGGATCGGGCCACGTGTTCGCTGCAACGATTGCACGCGACGAACCGCATCCGATCGCCGCACCGTTCTCGCTCGATCGGTTCCGCACCGGTCGTCTGATAGACGAGGCCGCCGCGGCGGCAGTGGCACACTGATGCTGCTGATTGGATGCCCGTGGTGCGGTGCGCGGCCGGAAAACGAATTCCGCTATGGCGGGCGAGGCGCATATCGCGCGCCCGCGCGACCCTGCCTCCGTTGATGACCACGCTTGGGCAGACTTTCTCTATATGCGCAGCAATCCAAAAGGGCCGCATTACGAGCGCTGGCGCCACATCCATGGCTGCGGGCGTTTCTTCAATTGCGTGCGCGACACGGTCAGCGATCGCATCCTTGCGACTTACCGGCCAGGTGACTCGAAACCGGAACTGCCCGCACGATGACCGGTGCGTTCCGCACGCCGACAGGCGGCCGGATCGACCGCGCCCGGACGCTGTCATTCAGCTTCGACGGCAGGACATACACTGGTTGCGCGGGAGACACGCTGGCCTCCGCGCTGCTGGCCAATGGCGTGCATCTGGTCGGCCGCTCGTTCAAGTACCATCGGCCGCGGGGAATTTTGACGGCCGGATCGGAGGAGCCGAACGCGCTGGTGACGATCGACCGAGGGTCCGGACGCGTCACGCCGAACCAGCGCGCGACGCAGCAGGAGCTGTACGAAGGACTGCGGTCGCGCAGTCAGAACAATTTTCCGTCGCTTGCGTTTGATCTTGGTGCGGTCAACGACACTCTGGCGCCGTTGCTTCCGGCGGGCTTCTACTACAAGACGTTCATGTGGCCGCGGGCATTCTGGCGGCACATTTACGAACCTGCCATTCGCGCCGCTGCGGGTCTCGGGCGCGCACCGACGGCGCCCGATCCCGATCGCTATGCACAACGCTTTGCCCATTGCGACGTGCTGGTGATCGGCGCAGGGCCCGCCGGCCTTGCGGCAGCACTCGCCGCGTCCGCGAGCGGCGCGCGCGTGATGCTCTGTGACGAGCAGGCGGAACTCGGCGGGTCGCTGCTCGCCGATGCCGAGGCCAGCATTGATGGTGCATCAGCCGGCTGCCTGGCTGGATCAAACGATTGCGACGCTGGCGCGGCAACCCGACGTGACGATGCTGCCGCGCACCACCGCGTTCGGCTGGTTCCCCGACAATATGGTGGGGCTCGCCGAGCGGGTCACCGACCACCTTGCGGAGCCAAATCCAAATCTGCCGCGCGAACGGCTATGGCAGGTGCGTGCGAGGCGCGTCGTCATCGCCACCGGAGCGATCGAGCGACCGCTGGTATTTCCGGGCAACGACCGGCCGGGTGTCATGCTGGCGGACGCCGCGCGCACCTACCGCGTACGTTACGGCGTCAAAGTCGGCACGCGCGCGCTGATCGTTACAGCCGATGACAGTGCATACGCGGCGGCGGCGACATTGCGGGACGCCGGTGTGTCGGTCGTTGCCATCGCCGATCTGCGGCCGAGACCGGGCGAGAATGCCCGCGCGTCCGACGTGCCGGTGCACACCGGAACAGCGTGGTCGCCACCAAAGGGCGACTGCGGATAACCGCCGCGACGTTGTCGAACGGCGAGACCGTCGCATGCGATGCGTTGCTGATGTGCGGCGGCTGGACGCCCTCGGTGCACCTGTTTTCACAGTCGCGCGGGAAGCTCCGCTTCGACGAGCGACTAGGTGCCTTCCTGCCAGGCCAGTCCACCGCGCTCGAACGATCGGCCGGTGCGTGCAACGGCACCTTTGCACTCGCGGCGTGCCTGGAGGAAGGCTACGCCGCCGGCGAACAGGCCGCGCCGCACCGCCGGTTCACCGTGACGAATGCGCGTGACAGCGAGCCACGCGCCGCACCGTTGCCGGCCAGCATGCACGGCAAGGCCTTCGTCGATTTCCAGAACGACGTCACCGCCAGGGACCTCCGCCTTGCTGCGCACGAGGGCTTTCGCTCGATCGAACATGTGAAGCGCTACACCACGACCGGCATGGCGACCGATCAGGGCAAGACGTCCAACATGAACGCGCTGGCCATCGTGTCCGACATTCTGCATAGGCCGATTCCCGAAGTCGGACACACGACATTTCGCATGCCGTACACACCGGTGACCTTCGGCACGCTCGCCGGCACCGCGCGCGGCGCGCTGTTCGAACCGGTTCGCCGCACGCCGATCCACGATCGGGCCGCTGCGCGCGGTGCGCTGTTCGAGGATGTCGGAACCTGGCAGCGTGCGCGCTGCTTCCCGCGCGACGGCGAGGACATGCCAGCCGCCGTCGCGCGCGAATGCCGTGCCGTGCGCGAAGCGGTTGGCATTTTCGATGCCACCACGCTTGGCAAGATCGAAGTTGTCGGCCCCGACGCAGCGGAATTCCTCAACCGCCTGTACACCGGAAGCTTCAGCCGACTGGCTCCGGGACGCTGCCGCTACGGCGTGCTGCTCAACGAGGCCGGGTTCGTGATGGACGATGGCGTCATCGCGCGCCTGACGCCGGATCGCTTCCATGTCACCACGACCACCGGCGGCGCCGCCGGCGTGCTGCATCATATGGAAGACTATCTGCAGACGGAATTTTCCGAGCTTCGCGTCTGGCTGACATCGATCACCGAGCAGTGGGCGGTGATCGCCGTGCAGGGCCCATTGGCGCGACAGGTGATCGCGCCGCTGGTGCAGGACATCGACATGGCGTCCGATGCGATGCCGCACATGAGCGTGCGCGAAGGCCGCATCTGCGATGTGCCTGTGCGGCTGTTCCGTGTCAGCTTCACCGGCGAGCTGGGGTACGAGATCAACGTGCCGGCCGATTACGGCACGGCCGTCTGGGATGCGGTGCTCGCCTCCGGTGCCCGCCATGGCATCACGCCGTACGGCACCGAAACGATGCACGTGCTGCGTGCCGAGAAGGGCTATATCATCGTCGGTCAGGAGACCGATGGGACGGTGATCCCGTCGGATCTCGCCCTCGACTGGACGATCGGCAAGGGAAAGTCGGATTTTGTCGGCAAACGTTCGCTGACGAGGCCGGAGATGTTGCGGCCGGACCGCAAGCAACTGGTGGGCCTGTTCACCCCTGCGGTTCTGGAGGAAGGCGCGCAGATCGTCGCCGCCCCCAATGCGCCGGTTCCGGTGCCGATGCTCGGCCACGTCACGTCGGCGTACTGGAGCGAGACGCTGCGGCGACCGATCGCGCTGGCGCTGATCGCCGGCGGCCGCGCCCGGGTCCGGCAGACGCTGTATGCGCACATGCCAGGCGGCAGTATTGCGGTGCGCGTGACGACTCCCGTGTTCTACGATCCGCACGGGGCACGGCTGGATGGTTGAGCGCGATCATCCGTTGGCGCTGCAGGCATTGAATGCGCCGCGGTGTGCAGCGGTGACGCTGGCAGCCGTGGGGCCGATGCAGCGGATCGTCATCCGCGCGGGCCGGGACGCAGCGATCGCGATCGGTGACATGCTGGGTGTAGCATTGCCGACCGAACCCTGTCGCAGCAACCGATCATCCGGTCGCGCCGCGCTGTGGCTCGGGCCGGACGAATGGCTGGTGCTGGCGGACATCGGCGTGCAGTTGCCAACGACGCATGAAGCCGCCAGCATCGTCGACGTGTCGCATCGCGATACCGCAATGTCGGTGTCCGGTCCGCATGCCGCCCGGGCGATCAACGCGTTCTGCGCACTGGACCTGCATCTTTCCGCGTTCCCCGTCGGCATGTGCACGCGCACCGTGTTCGGCAAGGCGGAGATCGTGCTCTGGCGCACCGAGGAAGAAAAATTCCGCATCGACGTGGCGCGTTCGTTCGCACCCTATGTCTGGGCCTGCCTCGAGGAGGCGCGGCGCGAGTTCCTCGCCTGATGCCGCCCGTGCTAAGGTCCGGCCAACGAAGGCACCGGAGGAAACCATGGATTTCAAGGGCAAGGTCGCGCTGATCACCGGCGCCGGCAATGGCATCGGACGCGCCACCGCTGTCGGCTTCGCGCGCGACGGCGCCAGGGTCGTCGTGGTGGACCGCGACACGGCGGGCGGCGAAGGCACCGTCGGCATCATCCGCCAGCAGGGCGGCGAGGCGCTGTTCGTCGCCGCCGATGTGACCAGATCCGCCGACGTGCAGGCCTATGTGAAGGCCGCGCTGGATGCGTACGGCACGATCGACTGCTTCCACAACAACGCCGGCATCGAAGGCAACGTGGCCCCGACTGCGGAATATGACGAGGCGATGTTCGACACGGTGATGGGGGTGAATGTGAAGGGCGTGTTCCTCGGTTTGCGGCATGTTCTGCCGGTGATGCTGAAGCAGCAGCGCGGCGCCATCGTGAACACCGCTTCGGTTGCCGGGCTCGTCGCATCGCCGGGGATGCCGGCCTATGTGGCGTCCAAACACGCGGTGATCGGGCTGACCAAGACCGCAGCCGGCGAGGTGGCGCGGTCCGGCGTGCGGGTGAACGCGGTCTGCCCCGGGCCGATCGACACGCGCATGATCCACTCGCTGGAGTCCATGCTGAGCCCGAACGATCCGGGCAGCATCGGCGAGCGCTACCAGTCCAACATTCCGATCGGCCGTTACGGCACGGCGGAAGAAGTGGCGAATGTGGTGCTGTTCCTGTGCTCCGACCTCGCGGGCAACATCACCGGCGCGCAATATGTCGTCGATGGCGGGCGCACCGCGACGGGCGGGGCGGTGACAAACAACCTGGTGCGCTGAAGATTGGCCATAAGGGGAGACGCACGATGATCACCGCCATTGTCCTTTACGATCTGCCGCCCGAGATCGATCGCGAGGCTTGCCGGCAGCATTTTCTCAAAATTGCGCCGGACTTTCTCGGCGTGCCGGGATTCGTCCGCAAGCAGTTCATCCACGACGTGAACGGCGGTGTGGCCGGTGGCTCGTATATCTGGAAGGATCTGGAATCGGCGAAGGCGTTCTACAATGGTCCGTGGCTTGAGGGGATCAAACGTCGCTACGGCTGCGAACCGCGGGTCAGCTATTTCGAGACGTTTGCCGTCGCCGATCAAAACACCGGGTTCGCCGGCGCGCCGCTGGATTGATGCAGATGGTCAAAAGCATTCGCACGAAGTTCCTGGAGATCGCCTATCACGAGAGCGGACCGGCGGACGGCGCGCCGGTCATCCTGCTGCACGGCTGGCCATCCGATCCGCACGACTGGGACGGTGTCGCGCCGCCGTTGGCAGCGTCCGGCTGTCGCGTCCTGGTGCCGTGGCTGCGCGGCTACGGTCCGACGCGGTTCCTCGATCCCGCAACGCCGCGGTCCGGTCAGCAGGCGGCACTGGGTGCCGATGTGCGCGACTTCATGGACGCACTCGGTGTCCGGCAGGCGACGCTTGCGGGCTACGACTGGGGCGGGCGCGCCGCCTGCGTCACCGCGGCCCTGTGGCCGGAACGTGTGCGCGGGCTCGTTTCCATCACCGGCTACAACATTCAGAACATCGCGGCATCGGGCCGGCCGGGCTCGGCTGCGGCGGAACATCGCCACTGGTACCAGTGGTATTTCCAATCTGAGCGCGGCCGTGCCGGCCTGACGCAGAACCGGCGCGACATCGCCCGGTTGCTGTGGCAACTCTGGTCACCGAACTGGCGCTTCGACGATGCCACCTTCGAGGCCACGGCGCAAAGTTTCGACAATCCCGACTTTGTCGCGGTGACGATCCAGTCCTATCGCCACCGCTACGGCGCGGCGCAGGGCGATCCCGCGGTCGAGTCGCTGGAGCAGCGTCTCGCCGCCCAACCGAAGATCACGGTGCCCACGATCGTGCTGCATGGCGCGGCCGACGGCGTCGGGCCGCCGGAAAACTCCGAGCACCATGCGCAGCACTTCGCCGCGCACTATGAACGGCACGTGGTGCCGGTCGCCGGCCATTTCCTGTCGCGCGAGACGCCCGACGTCGTGGTGCAGGCGATCCGCGATCTGCTCGGCCGAGAATAAGCTTGTCATCCCGCGCAGGCGGGACAGGAGGACGCGCATGGCTGGGAACAGCGACTATCTGGTCGGGCTCGACAGGAACCAGGCCAACTACACGCCGCTCACGCCGCTCACGTTTATCGAGCGCGCCGCTTATGTGCATCCCGATCACCCGTCGATCGTGCATGGCGAGCAGCGCTCCACCTGGCGCGAGACCTATGCACGGTGTCGCCGTCTCGCATCCGCACTGGCGCGGCGCGGCATCGGCAAGAACGACACCGTGGCGCTCATGGCGCCGAACATCCCGGCGATGGTCGAGGCAGCGTTCGGCGTGCCGATGTGCGGCGCGGTGCTGAACACGCTGAACACGCGGCTGGACGCCGAGACGATCGCCTTCATGCTGCGCCATGGCGGCGCACGCGCGCTGATCACCGACCGCGAGTTCTCGGCGACGATCGAAAAGGCGCTGACCCTGCTGGACGAACCCCCGCTGGTGATCGACATCGACGACCCGAGCTTCGTCGGCGGCAAGACGCTGGGCGAGATCGGCTACGAAGCGTTCCTTGCGGAGGGCGATCCCGAATATGCCTGGGAAAACCCGGCAGACGAGTGGGATGCGATCGCACTGAACTACACGTCCGGCACCACCGGCGATCCGAAGGGCGTCGTGTATCATCACCGCGGCGCCTATTTGAACGCGATCAGCAATGTCCTCGATTGGGACATGCCGCAGCACGCGGTCTATCTGTGGACGCTGCCGATGTTCCACTGCAACGGCTGGTGCTATCCGTGGTCGGTCGCCGAGCGTGCCGGCACCAATGTGTGCCTGCGCCGGGTGGAGGCGAAGGCTGCGCTGGATGCGATCCGCACGCACAAGGTGACGCATATGTGCGGCGCGCCGATCGTCTATGCCATGCTGATCAATGCACCGGCCGAACTGCGCGCCGGCCTCGACCATCGTATCGCCGGCCAGATCGCCGGCGCCGCGCCGCCGCTCGCGATCATCGAGGGCGCCGATGCGATCGGCATCGAACTGACCCACGTCTACGGCCTGACCGAGACATACGGTCCCGCGTCGGTGTGCGCCAAGCATGCGGGGTGGAGTGCATTGCCGATCGAGCAGCGGGCGGAACGCAACGGCCGGCAAGGCGTGCGCGTGCCGATGCAGGAGGCGATGACCGTGCTCGATCCGGAGACGATGGCGCCGGTGCCGTGGGACGGCGAGACGATGGGCGAGATCATGTTCCGCGGCAACATCACCATGAAGGGGTATTTGAAAAACCCGAATGCGACCGATGCGGCGTTTGCCGGTGGCTGGTTCCATACCGGCGACCTCGCGGTGATCGAACCCGATGGCTACGTGAAGATCCGCGACCGGTCGAAGGACATCATCATCTCCGGCGGCGAGAATATTTCCTCGATCGAGGTGGAGGATGCGCTGTACAGCCATCCTGCCGTGATGAGTGCCGCCGTGGTGGCGCAGCCTGACGAGAAGTGGGGCGAGACACCATGTGCATTCATCGAGTTGAAGCCGGGTGCAAGCGCCACGGCGGACGAACTGCGCGCGTTCTGCCGCGAGCACATGGCACGCTACAAGGTGCCGAGCACGTTCGTGTTCCGCGAGCTGCCGAAGACCTCGACCGGCAAAATACAGAAATTCGTGCTGCGCGACATAGCGAAGTCGGCGAATGCGACTGAGGCGGCCCCAAGTACCGGGCGACCGTAAGCCTCGCTCTCCGGCCTGTTCTTGCAGTGTTGGCAACCGCCGCCTCGGGCTGCATATTGGCTTGTTGGCTGTCCATCGGCAGCCAATCCACCAGGGAGGCAGAGATGGCAGTAGCAAGCGTGTCGAAGATCACCGCGGCTTCACCGACCAGCTTCGATGCCGCAATCCAGGAGGGGCTCGCGCGCGCAAGCAAGACGTTGCGCGGCATCACCGGCCTTCACGTGATCGAGGAGAAGGCGAGCGTGAAGAACGGCAAGATCGATGAATACCGGGTCACGTTGGAACTGACCTTCATTCTGGAAGGATGAGGCAGGGACTGCACGTTTTCCTAAGGGCCGAGGGGAAACAACCGAATCATTTCCGGACGCGCCTCATACTTCCTCGTCATGGTCGGCGAAGCTCGGCCATCCACGTCTTTGCTGCAAGCGCAAAGAGAAGACGCGGATGCCGACCTGCGTCGGCATGACGATGTGGAAGCGTCCGTTGCGCCACGTGGAGCACTTATTTCCCGGCGAATCTAAGGGCGGCATGGTCGGGACAATGTTGCATGGAACAGGTGCTCCTTGCCGGTCGATAGCTGAGGGCCCATCGCCACTCGTTTCTCCGTCATGGCCGGGACACCTGTCCCGGCCACGACGGTATAACAGCAGCGGAAAGTGTCTGCGGAGACGGCGCTTGGTATGACAGGTTCCGCATGAGGCCCGGCTTTCCCACCTTTTTGGCGGTCTACGCGCTGCTCTACGCAGCATTCGGCGTGCAGTCACCCTTCCTGCCGGCGTTGCTTCGCGAGCGGGGACTGCACGTCGAGGAAATCGGCGTCGTGCTCGGTGCGTCCACGGCGATTCGCGTTCTGGCCGGGCCCGCAGTCGCCCATGCCGCCGATCGATTGCAGAGCCACACGCGCCTGCTGGGAGCCTGCGCGTTTGCCGCAGCCGTAGCCGGTCTGGGATATGTGGCGATGCATGGGTTTGGGGATTTGCTGATCGTGGGGCTGGTCCATGCAGCGATGTTGGCGCCGATCGTGCCCATCTCCGACGCGCTTGCCACAACAGCCGCACGACGCAGCGAGGCCGCTGAATACAAGCGGTTCGAGTATGGCTGGCTGCGGGCATCCGGCTCGGCTGCCTTCGTGGCCGGCACTGTTCTGAGTGGCTGGGCGGCGGATCAGACGGATTTGGCGCGAATAATATGGATCAGCGGCACGTTGCTCATGTCCGGTGGCATTGTGGCTCTGCTGCTGCCAAAGCTTCAGCGGGATCAGGCCGTGCCCGGTCCGGGTCGAGCCGCCACCTTGCGTGACTGGTCTCTGCTGCTGCACTTGGCAGACTTCCGCCGCGTTCTCCTGATTGCCGCATTGATCGAGGGAAGTCATGCGCTGAACGACACGTTCGCTGTGATCCGCTGGCGCGCGGCGGACATCAGCCTGCCGACCATCAGCGTTCTTTGGTCCGAGGCAGTGCTTTCGGAGGTACTGGTCTTTCTCGTGATCGGACCACCGATGTTACGACAGCTCGGTCCAGGTGGCGCATGCGCCTCGGCGGCGGTGGCCGGAATTATCCGCTGGTCGGTCCTGGCCTGCACGACGTCGCCCATCCTGTTGGGGATCGTCCAGCCGCTGCATGGATTGACATTCGCGTTCCTGCACCTGGCCTGCATGCGTGTAATCGTGCAGGTGGTGCCGCTTCGCCTGGCAGCGACGGCGCAATCGATTTACGGCACCGTGTGCATCGGACTGGCGACCGCCTTGCTGACCCTGATCTCCGGCGCTCTCTACAACCGAATGGGCGGGCTTGCGTTCTTCGTCATGGCGGCGCTTTGCCTGTTGGCGCTGCCGATATGTGGCGGGCTCCGTTCATCGGACGCGCAGGCATACTCCCGATAGCGCCAGCCGCCGGCCAGTCATGAAATGGTAATGCCACTATCCACCGGATACACCTGCCCGGTGACCATTCTCGCCTCGTCCGACGCCAGGAACACCGCCATGTTGGCGATGTCCTCCGGCTCGATCAGACCCATCAGATGCGCCGCCGCGATCTTCGTCACGCGCGAGTTGCCTGCATCGAGCCGTCCGCGCACACGATCCGTCATCGTCGCCGCGGGAGCGATGGCATTGACGCGCACCTTTTGTGACGCGAACTCCACCGCCATCGATCGGGTGATGGCGGCGATGCCGCCCTTCGCGGCAGTGTAGCAATCGAGGCCGGCAATCCCCATCAACGCGACATTCGAGGCCATGTTGATCACCGCCCCACCACCGGATGCGATGATCGCCGGTATCCCAAAGCGGCACCCCAGGAATGTTCCGAACAGATCGAGACGGATCGCGCGCCAGAATTCCTCGATCGGCGCCTCGACCACCGTGCCGTCCGCCGGGGTCGATCCACCCGCATTGTTGTGGAGGACATGCAAGCCGCCGAAATGCCGCACCGCAGTGTCGATTGCCGCCTTGATGCTGTCTTCCTGGCTGACGTCGGTGGTGACCGCGATGCAGGTTCCTCCGGCCTGCGACACGATCTGCGCGGTCTGTTCACCCGCCGCGGCATTGATTTCGGCGACGACGACCTTCGCGCCATTCGCTGCC
The DNA here is from genome assembly GCA_963739725.1 of uncultured Alphaproteobacteria bacterium. GTDB lineage: Bacteria > Pseudomonadota > Alphaproteobacteria > Acetobacterales > Acetobacteraceae > JAMXLO01. The sequence goes on from CAVUBS010000018.1 coordinate 32,952, forward strand.
ATGGCGCGTGCCGTCGCGCGGCCGATACCGGTGCCCGCACCGGTGATCAGAGCAACCTTCCCATCCAGCCGTGGCATTTTCTTACCTTCCCGCAAGGCGGCTTTCAGCGCCATGTCCTCGATTTCCGGAACCGTCAGCAGTAACCGTTGACCTGTCAACCGCGCGCCATGCGGTCCTCACGCCAGATTGCATCGGTGACGCCGAGGCGATTTCCCCCATCGGTCAGCCGGCGTACAGTCCTTGCCAATTGGGAAATGTTGGCTGCAGGGGTTCGAGAAGCGCGTCCACTTTCGCGTGAAGCCGCTCCAGCACCTGACGCTTTTCGTATGCCGTTCCTCCGAACGGATATTCGGACCGCAGCAGCACGGGGAGCAGCGCGCTTTCGACAAGGGCACAGACGTCGCTGGCCGAGCCGGTCGGCACCAATCCCCTGACGGCAAGTGCATGGACGACGAGCACAGCGAATGTCCGGCGTGCCGGCGTCTGTGGTGCTGCCGCGGCCGCTCTGATGACAGTATCGAGTGCAGGATTGGGAGGAAGCTCGGTCGCCAGCGCCGCCATGCCTCGACTGATGAGTATCCGTCGGGCTGACCGGAGTCGGGCCTCCGGCGTTGATGCCTGTTCGGCGCCGGACAATGCCTCGGAGAGATCGCGCAGCGCAGCCTGTAGGTTCGCAGCCTGTAGGTTCATCGCGTCATCGCATTGCAGGTGGTCAGCGCAAGCTACCACCCGTGATCGTCGGACGAAACTCCGAACCCGTCGGTCGTTCACGCGCCGCCAGGGACCGGCGCACCTGATCCAGGAGCGCGATCAGGGCCTGTTCGGTCACACCGTCGCTGTCCATCACGAGCCGGATGAGCGGGTCCCGCAGCAGGGCCGCCAGCGGTGCCTCGTTGTCTGATGCCGCACACACGATGCCCTCCAACGTTGAGTAAGACCAGCGTAGGAGGCGATTTATTGCAGCACGTTGTCCGGATGGTGACGTGCTGTTTCATTGCATAGGCCGCGGTATTGCCTCCCGGCACACCCTCGAAGGCAGCCGGCCGGAGCCGATTTCCCGGCGCATTGCCGATCTTTGTGCCCGATCCGCGTTTGGGTTAGCCTCCCCGCGGGGCGGACCCAGGCAACGACAGACCAAGATCGGTGTGAGCGCGTCCAAAGGAGATCACTATGATCAATCTGCACGATATTCGCTATGCGCGGCTGGGCACGCAGGACCTGGACGCTGCGGTCAAGTTCGCCACCACCATCGTGGGGCTGCAACTGGTCGCGCGGGAAGGCAACGCAGCCTATTTCAAAAGCGACAAGGCTGCGGTGCGTGGCGATACGCGCGATCATACGCTGGTGTATTTCGAAGGCGACCCGTCGGATCAGGCGATCGGCCTGGAACTCATCGATCCCGACGACCTCGACGCGGTGGGTGCTGCCCTGGAAGAGGCGGGCCGACCGGTTCGCTTCGGCACGCGCGAGGAGTGTGACAGCCGGCGCACACGGGCGTTCATCGCCTCATCCGATCCGAGCGGCAACAAGCTGGAAATACTGGCGCGGCCATACAACAGCGGCACGCGGTTCTTCCCGGCGCGCGACGTGGGGATCACCAACTTCAGCCATGTCGCCCTGTTCAGTACCGACACCAAACGCGACACCGAGTTCTGGACGCGGCTGATCAACGCCCGCGTCTCGGATTGGCTGGGCGACGCGAGCTTCCTGCGCATCGGCACCGTGCATCATACGGTGGTGCTGATGCCGTCGTCGCGCCCAGGCATCCAGCACATCAATCACCAGGTCGAGGACATCGACGACGTTATGCGCTCGTACTACTGGCTGAAGCAGCAGGGCGTGAAGATCGTCTATGGCCCCGGGCGGCATCCGATTTCCACCGCGATGATGGTGTATTTCGAAGGACCGGAGGGCATGGTGTACGAGTATTCCGTCGGGGTGAAGCACATCCTGCCCGAGCAGGAGGCCACCTACCGCCCGCGCCAGTTCTCGGTGGAAGGCTATAACGGCGACATGTGGGGGTCGTTCACCGAGACGGAGGGATTGCCGCGCGAACCGGCCAACGGCAGGAAGATCCGACTGGTCGTGTAGCCTTGCGTGCAGCGACGACGGCCCGATGGCAACGCCGGATCTTCATGGGGCCGGATCATCATAGGGCCGGATCATCATTGGGCCTGATCATTAGGGGAGTGAGTTCATGGCAGTGAAGGTTCGCGACCTCGCTTACGCTCGGCTCCGGTCTCCGGACCTGGACGCGCAGGAGGAATTCCTGACCGCGTTCGGCATGGTGCGTGCCGCGCGAACACCGACGGCGCTCTATATGCGCGGCACCGATCCGGCACATCACATCCATGTCACCGAAAAGGGCGATCCCGGCTTCATCGGCTTCGCATGGACCGTGCGCAATGCAGGCGACCTCGAGGCGTTCGCAAAATTCCCCGGCGCGTCGGGCATCGAGAGCATCGACGAACCGGGCGGCGGCAGGCGCGTCCGCATGCAGGAACCCAACGGCTACACGATCGAGATCGTGCACGGGATCGAGACCCTCCAGCCGATCCAGGTCGTGCGCCAGGCGATCAACTCCGGTGTCGAGCCGTTGAACCGTGCCGGCGAGGTCATTCGCTTCCCCGCCGGCCCGTCCAGCGTGAAGCGGATCGGCCATGCGGTCATGGGCTCGCCGAAGAACCAGGAGACCGTCCGCTGGTTCCGCGAAACGCTGGGCCTGGTCTGCTCGGACGATGTTTACGCGGGGGACAAGGCGAACATCATCGGTCAGTTCAGCCGGATCGATGCCGGCGACGACTATGTCGACCACCATGCGTTCTTCTGCATGAAGAATGAACGAACCGGGCTCAATCATTTCTCGTTCGAGGTGCAGGACATCGACGATGTCTTCATCGGCCACGAATACCTGACCGGCCTGAGCAAGTACGAGCACATGTGGGGCATCGGCCGCCACCTGCTCGGCAGCCAGGTGTATGACTACTGGGCAGACCCGTGGGGCCGGGTCCATGAACACTGGGCGGACACCGACAGGCTGAACCTGCAGAACGGCGGCAACCTTGTCCCGGCCGAGGAAGGCCTCCGCTCACAATGGGGTTCCGGCCCGCCGGACAAATTCAGAGGTCACGTCAGTCCCTGAGACGACGATCGCCGGCCGTCTGCGGGACACGCCGCCGCTGCCGGCCTTGCCCAGTCGTGTCCCAGCTCGCAATCTCAACGAGTAAACGCAGGGTTTTCCAATGACCGGTGCCCGATGCAGTTGCGGCGCCCTTACACTGACGCTGCCAGGACCATCGAAATTGGTTGTCGCCTGTCATTGTCTTGATTGCCAACGCCGAACCGGCGCGCCGTTCGGCGTAGGCGCCTTTTATCCGGTCGACGCCGTCGCCGTTTCCGGAACGCCGAACGAGTTCACCCGCGATGCAGCAAGCGGCGGGAAGGTTCGCACCTACTTTTGCCCAAACTGCGGGTCGACGGTCTATTGGAAGGCCGACAATCTACCGTCACTGATCGGCGTTGCAGTCGGCGCGCTGGCGGATCCGAAATACCCGGCTCCGGCAAGATCCGTTTTTGAGCAGTCGAAACATCATTGGGTTCAAATCGACGGTGCCGTCGAACACTTCCAGCAAGGCAGCGTCGCAAAAAATTCAAACTGAGGCACCCCCCTTGCCCACCCACGGCGCCAAGGTCTAGCAATCGCGCCATGAGCACCATCAGGCGGCCGGTGATCGGCGTGACGCTCGATTCCGAACAGCCGGGCGGCTATTCGAAATACCCGTGGTACGCGATCCGGCAGAACTACGCCGACGCCATCGTCGCGGCCGGCGGGCTGCCCATCGCCCTGCCCCACGATGCGTCGCTCGCAGCCGCGTATCTCGACCGCATCGACGCGCTGGTCGTCACCGGCGGCGCGTTCGACGTCGATCCCGCGCTGTACGGCGACGGCGACCGGCACGCGACGGTGACGCTGAAGGAAGGCCGCACCGCCGCCGAACTGGCGCTCACCAACGGGGCGCTGGAACGCGGCATGCCGGTGCTCGGCATCTGCGGCGGCGAGCAGTTGCTCGCGGTGGCGCTCGGCGGCACGCTGATCCAGCACATCCCCGATGCGATCGCCGATCCGCTGGAACACGAGCAGACCAATCCGCGCCACGAACCCGGCCATGCCGTCGCCATCACCAGCGGCACGCTGCTGCACCGCATCGTCGGCGCCGACACGATGCGGGTGAACTCGGCGCACCACCAGGCGGTGCGCGACCCCGGTCCGTTCGCCGTGGTGAACGCCGTCGCGCCGGACCAGGTGATCGAGGGCGTGGAAGACGCGCGCTACCGGTTCGCCCTCGGCGTGCAGTGGCATCCGGAATTCTTCATCGATCCCGGCGACCGCCGCATCTTCGACGCGCTGGTCGCCGCCTGCCGCGCATGAGCGATCCCCTCCGCGGGGAACGCATCGCCAAATGGCTCGCGCGCGCGGGCGTGACCAGCCGCCGCGACGCCGAACGCCTGCTGGTGGAAGGCCATGTCGTGCTGAACAACACCCGGGTCTCGCACCCGGCCACGTTCGTCTCGCCCGGCGACATCGTCGTGGTGAACGGCATGGTGGTGGACGCGCCGGAACGCACCCGGCTGTGGCGCTACCACAAGCCGGTCGGCCTGGTGACGACGCACCGCGATCCGCAGGGACGCCCGACGGTGTTCGAGAAGCTGCCGCCAGGGCTGCCGCGCGTGGTCAGCATCGGCCGGCTCGATCTCACCAGCGAGGGCCTGCTGCTGCTCACCAACGACGGCACGCTCGCGCGCAAGCTGGAGCTGCCGGCGACCGGGTGGATCCGGCGCTATCGCGTGCGCGTGCACGGCATTCCGGACCCGCACGGGCTGGCCTCGCTCGCCAGGGGCATCACCATCGACGGCGCGCACTATGGCGCGATCGATGCGGGGCTGGATTCGCGCAAGGGCGACAATGCCTGGCTGACCGTCAGCCTGCACGAGGGCCGCAACCGCGAGATCCGCCGCGTGATGGCGCATCTCGGCCTTGCCGTGACGCGGCTGATACGGATTGCGTACGGGCCGTTCCAGCTCGGCACGCTGCCGCGCGGCGCGGTGGACGAGGTGCCGGCGCGCGTGCTGCGCGATCAGTTGCCGCGCGAGGGGTAGTGGTTTGGACGGGTTTGCAAGGAAGCAAGTTTCCACACGGAGAACACCGAGATTGCACAGAGGGCCACCGAGAACGAAACCAGGCACTTCGCGCGAAGCGCATTCCTTATCTTCTCAGTGGCCCTCCGTGGTCCTCGGCCTTCTCCGTGTTGAATCTTGCTTGCTTGCGTCCCGACACCAATGAGGATCGTTGCCGGCATCTGGCGCGGCCGAACGCTGATCGCACCGCCCGGCAGCCAGACGCGACCCACCGCCGACCGCGTGCGCCAGGCCCTGTTCGACATGCTGCTGCACGCGCCGTGGGGCGGACGCGATGCGCTGGAGGGCGCCCATGTGCTGGACGTATTCGCCGGCACCGGCGCGCTCGGCCTCGAAGCGCTGTCGCGCGGCGCGGCGCACGTCACGTTCATCGAGCAGGACCGCGCCGCTCTGGCCGCGCTGCGCGCCAACATCGCCGCCTGCCGCGCGGAGGATCGCTGCGCCGTGCTGCCGGTCGATGCGCTTGCCGCACTGCCGAACGCAGCCCGCACGCCTGGTATTCCTCGACCCGCCCTATGGGCATGATCTGGTGCGCCGCGCTGTGAGCCACCTGCGCGCCGTGGGCCGATTAGCGCCGGGCGCGATCATGGTGGCGGAAACCGGCCGCGACGAGCCGGCACCGACATCGGCCCCATTGCTCGCCGAGCGTGTCCATGGCGCCGCCCGGATCAGCATCTGGCGCGAGGCGTAATCCCAGGTTTTGGTGCCGTCATGGCCAGGCGTGGTCCGTAACAACGCCAGCCACGGTTAGCGCATCGTGCGAGGCTTCCCTATCATCGGCGGCCAACAGGGGAGACGCGCGGCATGTCGGCGAGCGATCGTGTTGCAGTGGCGGACGGCTTCGCCGGCGACGTGGCCTCGCGCATCGACCGTGCCTTCGGGCGCGCGCTGGAAGTCGGCACCGCCCTCCTGGTCACCGCCGAGATCGTCATCCTGTTCGTCGGCATCGTCGCGCGCTACGCGTTCCACCACCCGCTGATCTGGTCGGACGAACTCGCCTCGCTGCTGTTCCTGTGGCTCGCCATGCTCGGCACGGTGCTGGCGCTGCGCCGCGGCGAGCACATGCGGATGACGGCGCTGGTCAACACCGGCTCGCACCGGGTCCGGCACTTCTTCGACCTGCTCGCGCTCGCCGCCACGCTGGCGTTCCTCGGCGCGATCCTGCTGCCGGCCTTCGACTACGCCGCGAACGAGTCGATCGTCAGCATCATGTCGCTCGACATCTCGATGGCCTGGCGCGCCGCGGCGATGCCGGTCGGCGTCGCGCTGCTGGGGCTGACGATCCTGCTGCGCATCCTCGCCCAGCCGCGACCGGCGACCCTGCTGGCACTGGCACTCGTCGCCGCCATCGTGCGGCGCGCTGGTGCTGCTGCACCCCGTGCTGCTCACGCTCGGCCGCGGCAACCTGATCGTGTTCTTCCTGGGCGTCGTCTCGCTCACCGTGTTCGCCGGCATTCCGATCGCGTTCTCGTTCGGCCTGGCGACGCTCGGCTATCTCGCGTTCGCCACGCACGTGCCGATCACGGTGCTGGTCGCGCGGATGGACAGCGGCATGTCGCATCCGGTGCTGCTGTCGGTGCCGCTGTTCGTGTTCCTGGGCCTGCTGATCGAGATGACCGGCATGGCGCAGGTCATGGTGCGCTTCCTCGCCAACCTGCTCGGCCATGTGCGCGGCGGGCTGTCGTTCGTGCTGATCGGCGCGATGTACCTGGTGTCCGGCATCTCCGGCTCGAAGGCCGCCGACATGGCCGCCGTCGCGCCGGTGCTGTTCCCCGAGATGGAGCAGCGCGGCGCCCGGCGCGGCGACCTCGTCGCACTGCTGGCGGCGACCGGCGCACAGACCGAAACCATCCCGCCCAGCCTGATCCTGATCACCATCGGCTCGGTCACCTCGATCTCGATCGCCGCGCTGTTCACCGGCGGGCTGCTGCCGGGCCTGGTGGTCGGGCTGATCCTGTGCGTGCTGGTCGGCTGGCGCGCCCGCCGGGAGGACCGCGCCACCCCGCCGCGCGCCGGCATGGCGGAGATCGGCCGCAGCTTCCTGATCGCGATTCCCGCACTGGCGCTGCCGTTCCTGATCCGCGGCGCCGTGGTGGGCGGCGTCGCCACCGCGACCGAGGTCTCCACCATCGGCATCGTCTATTCGGCGCTGGCGGGTCTGCTGATCTACCGCCGGTTCGATCTGTCCCGGCTGCTGCCGATGCTGGTGCAGACCGCCTCGCTCACCGGGGCGATCCTGCTGATCGTCGGCGCCGCCACCGGCATGGCCTGGGCGATCACCTCGTCGGGCTTTTCCCGGGTCGTCGCCGGCTGGATCGCGGTGATGCCGGGCGGGGCCGCGTCGTTCATGGCGATCTCGATCGTGCTGTTCGTGGTGCTCGGCAGCGTGCTGGAGGGCATTCCCGTCATCGTGCTGTTCGGCCCGCTGCTGTTCCCGATCGCGCGCCAGGTCGGCATCCACGAGGTGCACTATGCGATGGTGGCGATCCTGGCGATGGGCGTCGGGCTGTTCGCGCCGCCGTTCGGCGTCGGCTACTACGTCGCCTGCGCGATCGGCCGCTGCAATCCCGATGACGGCATGCGCCATATCTGGCGCTATCTCGCCGCACTGATGATCGGCCTGGTCATCGTCGCCGCCGTGCCGTGGATTTCCATTGGATTCCTGTGAGGTAACGAACATGACAACGACAACACGACGCGCACTGATCGGCGGCGCGCTCGCGGCACCGCTGCTGGCGCGCCGCGCCCGTGCGGCGGAGTATTCCTGGAAGTTCGCCCACACCGCGCCGCTGACATTCCCGTTCCATATTCGCCTGGCCGAGGCGGCCGAGCAGATCGGCAAGGATTCGAATGGACGGATGGAACTGCAGATCTTTCCCGATGCGCAGCTTGGCGGCGACAACGACCTGCTGTCGCAGGCGCGCGCCGGCGCCATCGAGTTCTGCCAGCCGACCGGGCAGATCCTGGCCTCGATCCTGCCGGTCACCGCGATCAGCGCGCTCGGGTTCGCCTGGCCGGACTATGCCAAGGTCTGGCCGGCGATGGACGGCGACCTGGGGAAATACATCCGCACGCAGATCGCCGCGAAGTCCGGGCTGGTGGCGATGGACCGGATGTGGGACCTGGGCTTCCGCCAGATCACCACGAGCAACCGGCCGATCCGGAACGCCGACGATCTGGTGGGGCTGAAGATCCGCGTCCCGGTGGCGCCGAGCCTGGTGACCCTGTTCAAGACGCTGAAGGCGGCGCCGCTGTCGATGCAGTTCACCGAGGTCTACTCGGCGCTGCAGACGCATATCGCGGACGGGCAGGAGAACCCGCTGACGCTGATCAAGGTGACGAAGCTCTACGAGGTGCAGAAATACTGCTCGCTCACCAACCATGTCTGGGACGGCCACTGGCTGTGCTGCAACGCCGCGGCCTGGAAGGGATTGCCGGACGACCTGAAGGCGATCGTGGCGCGCAACCTGAACGCCGCGGCGCTGCGCGAGCGCGACGACATCGCCAAGGGCGACACGCTCGGTGCAGGCGGATCTCGAAAAGGCTGGGCTGGTGTTCAACACCGCCGAGACGCAGAGCTTCCGCGACGGGCTGAAGGCGGGCGGGTTCTACAAGGAGTGGCGCGCCAAGCTCGGCGACGAGCCGTGGGCGATCCTGGAGCAATACGCGGGCGCGCTGGGATAAAGGCAACGACAGGTTCACCACAAAGACACGAAGGCACGAAGGAGGGCCGCGCACGCGGCTCTCGGTCGATGCTCCTTCGTGTCTTTGTGTCTTCGTGGTGAAGCTTTCTTACTGCTGCTACCGCCGCCCGAACAGCCGCTCGATCTCGGCCTTCGACAGCTTGAGGAAGGTCGGCCGCCCGTGGCTGCATGTGGCGGCCCGCGGCGTGGCCTCCATCTGACGCAGCAGCGCATCCATCTCGGCCGCCGTTGAGCCGCCGCCCGGCGCGGATCGAGCCGTGGCACGCCAGCCGCGCGATCACCGCATCGAGCCGTGCGGACAGCGCCGTCGCCTCGTCGAGTTCCGCCAGTTCATCGGCCAGGTCGCGCAGCAGCGGCCCCGGATCGGGCGCGCCGAGCGCGGCGGGCAGCGCGCGGACCAGCACCGCGCCGGGGCCGAACGCCTCGATTTCCAGGCCAAGCCGGGCCAGTTCGTCGCCGCGCGCCAGCAGCCGCTGCGCATCGGCCGGCGGCATGTCCACCACGGCGGGCAGCAGCAGCGGCTGCGACCGCACGCCGCCGTCGAGCATCTGTTCGCGCAGCGCCTCATGGGTCAGCCGCTCGTGCGCGGCGTGCTGATCGACCAGCACCAGCGAGCCGTCGCCGGCGACCGCGATCACGTAGGTGTCGAGCACCTGTGCCACCGGCGCGCCAAGCGGATGGTCCGGGTGCGGATCGGCCGCTGGCAGCATGCGCGCCGCCGGCGCGGCACCGAAGGCCAGCTGGCGCCTCGGCCATGCCCGGCAGCGGGACCGATCGGTACGGCACCGGGTACGGCGCGCGCGAATGCACCAGATGCAGCGCAGGCCGCGGTGCCGGCAATGCGGTGCCGGCGCCGCCCGCCAGCGCCCGCTGCAGGCTGCCGATCACCAGCGAGCGCACCGCGCCGACGTCGCGGAAGCGAAGCTCGGTCTTGGCGGGATGCACGTTCACGTCCAGGTCGTCGGCCGGCAGGTCGAGCCAGAGTGCGACGATGGGATGGCGGCCGGCGGCGATCACGTCGCGATAGGCGACGCGCACCGCGCCCTTCAGCACCGGATCGGCGACCGGCCTGCCGTTCACCGTGAGCGCCTGCGCCGCACCGGTGGCGCGCGTCACCGCGGGCGAGCAGGCATGGCCCGCGATGCGCAGCGCGCCGCGCTCGCCGGCGACCGTGACCATCGCATCCGCCGCCTCCGCGCCGAACAGCGCCGCGACCCGCGCCTCGCGCGACCTGCGGCGGCAGGTCGAACGCGACGCGCCCGTCGCTCTCCAGCCGGAACGCGACCGAGGGCGCCGCCAGCGCCAGGCGCCGCACCGCCGCCTCGGCGTGGTCGGCCTCGGTGCGCGGATGCTTGAGGAACTTGCGCCGTGCCGGGGTGGCGAAGAACAGGTCGCGCACCACGACACGGGTGCCCGGCGCGCCCGGCGGCGGGGCCGACGTCGGACAGCCGCGCCGCCCTCGACGCGGATTTCCGAGGCGTGCGCCGCGTCGCGCGGGCGCGAGGTGATGGCGAGACGTGCGGCGGCGCCGATCGACGGGCAGCGCCTCGCCGCGGAAGCCGAGCGTGGCGATGCGCACCAGGTCGTCGTCGAGCAGCTTCGAGGTGGCGTGGCGCAGCACCGACAGCGCGAGCGAGGCCGCGTCCATGCCGCTCCCGTCGTCGGTCACCTCGATCCGGTCGATGCCGCCGCCGTCGAGCGCCACGGCGATGCGGGTGGCGCCGGCGTCGAGCGCGTTCTCCACCAGTTCCTTCACCGCGGCGGCAGGGCGCTCGATCACCTCGCCGGCGGCGATGCGGTTGATGGTGTGCGCGGGCAGGATGCGGATCGGCGGCATGGCGTCAGGGCGCGGTGGCGGATGGGAGGAAGGAAGAATTTAACACGGAGGAGACGGAGGCCACACGGAGGACACGGAGAGAAGACTTTTGCGCTTCGCGCAGGGCGTTTCGTGGCGCGAAGCGCAATTCATATGCTTTCCGTGAACTCCGTGTGGCCTCCGTGGCCTCCGTGTTGAAATCGTTTGCGTCCGGCGGCACGGACACAGCATCGCGACCCCCATGCAGCGCGGCCACGCAACTCGCATACTCGTTCATGGCAGAACCATACGCCGCTCCCCGCCGGTTTCCGAGTGCCGGCTTCCCTGCCCCCGCCGGTCATGCGATCCTCGCGCAACCGCGACACCCGCAATTCAGGAGAGACCGATGATCGAGCTCTACGGCATGGGCAGCCCCAACGTCGTCAAGATCTACATCGCGCTGGAGGAACTCGGCCTGCCCTACACCGTGCACCCGGTGGACGTGTTCACCGGCAGGCAGTTCGACCCGGCATTCCTGAAGCTCAACCCGATGGCCAAGGTGCCGGTCATCACCGACAGCGACGGCCCCGGGGGCAAGCCCTGCACGCTGTTCGAGTTGGGCGCCATCCTGCTCTATCTCGCCGAGAAGACCGGCAAACTGCTGCCCCAGGACACAGCCGCGAAATACGCGGCAATCGAGTGGATGATGGTGCAGATGACCACCGTCGGCCCGATGTTCGGCCAGGCCGTGCACTTCATACGGTTCGCCCCGCCCGGCAACGACTATTCCAAGAGCCGCTACGTCACCCAGGTGCATCGCGTGTTCGAGGCGATCGACCGGCGCCTGGGCGAGACGCGCGTGGCTCGGCGGCGCCGACTATGGCATCGCCGACATCGCCACCTACCCATGGGCGCGTGCCATGCCGACGCTGCTCGGCGCCGACACGGCGGCGAAGTACAAGAATGTGCAGCGCTGGGTCGGGACGATCGACGAACGCCCGGCGGTGAAGCGTGCGCTCGCGGCGGTGGACGACGTCCGCGGCAGGACGACGCAGTTCGACAAGGCGCAGCCCGAGATGCTCGACAAGGTGTTCGGCCGCGGCCAGTTCGCCGCCGCCTGAACCGCGCCGAGTGGACGGGACCTTGGACCGGACGTTGGACCGGACCCCCTGGCAGGCGCAGGTCTATGCCGCGCTGAAGGCTGCGCGCATCGGCCTGGTCGGCTACGTGCCGGACGCCGGCCACGCCCACCTGATCGAGGCCGCGCATGCCGACCCCGATGTCCGCGCCGTCGTGCTGACCACCGAGGAGGAGGGCATCGCGCTCGCGGCCGGCGCCTGGCTGGGCGGGGTGCGCGCCGTACTGCTGATGCAGTCCTCCGGCGTCGGCAACTGCATCAACATGCTGTCGCTGCCGGTGAACTGCCGCATGCCGTTCCTCACCCTGGTGACGATGCGGGGCGAGTGGGCCGAGTTCAATCCCTGGCAGGTGCCGATGGGCGCCGCCACCCCGGCCGTGCTGACCGCCGCCGGCGTGCATGTCCGCCGCGCCGAACGCCCCGACGATGCGGCGGAGATCGTCGCGGCCGCGGCGGCGCTCGCCTTCGACAGCGCCGTGCCGGTCGCGGTGCTGCTGTCCCAGCGGCTGATCGGCGCCAAGGATTTTGCGACCAAGGGGCACGCGACATGAGGCAGGACGGGACGCTGAACCGTCGCGCGGTCGCCGCAACGCTGCTGCGCGACCCGAGCGAGATGCTGGTGGTCACCGGGCTCGGCGCGCCCACCTACGACGCCGCCGCCGCCGGCGACCGGGCGCTGAACTTCTACCTCTGGGGCGCGATGGGCGGCGCGGCGATGACGGGCCTCGGCCTGGCGCTGGCGCAGCCGTCGCGCCGCGTGCTGGTGCTGACCGGCGACGGCGAGATGCTGATGGGCCTGGGCGCGCTCGCCACCATCGGCGCGGCAGCTCCCGCCAACCTCGCCATCGCGGTGCTGGACAACGCGCGCTATGGCGAGACCGGCTCGCAGCACAGCCATACCGGGCTCACCACCGACCTCGCCGCGGTGGCCGCCGCGTGCGGCTGGACCGCCACCGCCACCGCGCACACCATGTCCGATGTCGCCGCACTCGCCCCCCGCCTGCGCCGCGAGGCGCTGTTCGCGGTGATCCGCATCGCGGCCGAGGAGGAGCCGCGCCATCTGCCGTCGCGGGACGGCGCCCATCTGGCCGACCGGTTCCGCCGCGCGCTCGGCGTCGCCGGCGACTGACCCGGGCGACCGGTTCGGGCGACCGGCTCGGACGATTTTGTAACGGCTGGTATCGCCCGTCTTGATCCAATCGCCGAGACCATGATTTTCACGCTGGCGATTGCGCTGCATTTCGCCGAGAATGCGAGGTTAGGGCAAGACATAACGATCTGTTCATGTCCGGTGCAGGGCCAGGGAAGGTTTCAAACGTGGATTGTGCATTGCAGCACAAGGCTGACGATGGGAATTCGGATGTCGATTCGTGACTGAGGCGACGGCAAAGCGGTCGCGCAAGGGCTGGTTGTTGGGGTTCGCGGTCGCAATCGCGGCGGCGGTCGCGCTCGGCCTGATCGTCGACGAGCGTCCGACCGCACAGCAGGCCCGCCCGCCGAGCGCCGCGCCGCTGGTTCCGGTCAGCGCCGTGCGCGCCACGCGCCAGGACGTGCCGATATACCTGAAGGGCCTCGGCGCGGTGCAGGCGTTCAGCTCGGTCCTGGTGCGCGCCCGCGTCGACGGCACGCTCATGCAATTCCCCGTGACCGAGGGCCAGGAGGTCAAGCAGGGCGACCTCATCGCCGTGATCGATCCGCGTCCCTTCCAGGCGGCACTCGACGCGGCGATGGCGAAGAAGAGCCAGGACGATGCCGACCTCGTCAATGCCAAGAGTGACCTGACGCGCTATGCCGCGCTCGAGCAGAAGAGCTTCGCCTCGCATCAGCAGGTCGACACGCAGCAGGCGCTGGTCAATCGCACGACCGCCCTGATTGCCGGAGACGATGCGGCGATCGAAACGGCCAAGCTCAACCTGAGCTATTGCTTCATCACCTCGCCGATCCAGGGCCGCATCGGCCTGCGCCAGGTCGACCCCGGCAACATGGTGCATGGCGCCGACGCCGCCGGGATCGTCACGATCACGCAGATCCATCCGATCTCGGTACTGTTCACCGTGCCCCAGGACAGCCTGCCGCGCATCAACCTCGCGATGGAGGCGGGCAAGCTGCCGGTGACCGCGTTCGCGGCCGATGACCGGACCCAGCTCGACCAGGGCACGCTGCTGACGCCCGACAACGCCATCGATTCGAGCACCGGCACGATCAGGCTGAAGGCCACCTTCCCGAACCCGCACAACACGCTGTGGCCCGGGCAGTTCGTCAATGCGCGTCTGCAGCTGGGCACCGAGCAGAACGCGCTGACCATTCCCTCGGTCGCGGTGCAGCACGGGCCTGCCAGTCTCTATGCGTATGTCGTCGGTCCGGATGCCTCGGTGTCCCGCCAGACGCTGGAGGTGAGCCGCGACGACGGGACGCTGGCGGTGGTCGCCAGTGGCCTGACCGAGGGCCAGCAGGTGGTCACCGCAGGCCAGTCGCGCCTGCAGTCCGGCACCAAGGTGGCCGTGAACGAGACTGCGTCGCCGGCGGCCGGCCCGCAGGCCGCAGCACCGCAGGCGGACGCGCCGGCCAAGCCGGGCGGGTGAGGACACGTGGCAGAGGACGCGTGGCTGGGACACGTGAGTAAGTGGGACACGTGAGTAAGTGGGACACGTGAGCAAGACAGGGGGACCGACGGTCGCATGAGCATCTCCACGCCCTTCATCCGCCGCCCGGTCGCCACGTCGCTGCTGATGGCGGCGTTCGTGCTGGTCGGCATCGCCGCCTATCCGCTGCTCCCCGTCGCCCCCCTGCCCCGCGTCGATTTTCCCACCATCTCGGTGAATGCCAAATTCCCCGGCGCCAGTCCCGACACCATGGCGAGCACGGTGGCGCAGCCGCTCGAATACCAGTTCGCCCAGATCGCCGGCGTGGCACAGCTCACCTCGGTCAACGTGCTGGGGCAGTCGCAGATCACCATCCAGTTCGAGCTGGAGCGCAACATCGACGCCGCCGCCGGCGACGTGCAGGCGGCGATCAATGCCGCCAGCGGCCAGTTGCCGAAGAACCTGCCGTCGGCGCCCACCTACCGGAAGGTCAACCCGTCCGACTCGCCGATCATGATCCTCTCGGTGCAGTCCGATGCGATGCCGCTGATCAACGTGGACGACTACGCCGACAACATCCTGTCGCAGCAGATCTCGCAGATCACCGGCGTGGCGCAGGTGTTCATCGGCGGCGAGCAGAAGCGCGCCGTGCGCGTGCAGGCCGACCCCGGCAAGCTGGCGGCGATGGGCCTCACGCTCGAGGACGTGCGCGGCACGCTGATCAACTCCACGGCGAACGCGCCGAAGGGCACGGTGGATTCCGCGCACCGCACCTATGCGCTGCTACGCCAACGACCAGCTTACGAAGGCGTCCGAATACGAGAACGTCATCCTGTCCTACCGCAACGGCGCGCCCGTGCGGGTCAAGGACATCGGCACCGCCGTGGACGGCGCCGAGAACAACCTGCTGGCCGGCTGGCAGAACGGCCAGCACGGCATCATCCTGGTGGTGTTCAAGCAGCCCGGCGCCAACGTGATCGAGACCGTCGATCGCATCAAGGCCGCGCTCCCGGCGCTCGAGGCCGCCATCCCGCCGGCGGTGCATGTCAGCGTGATCATGGACCGCACGCTCACCATCCGCGCCTCGGTGCACGACGTGCAGTTCACGCTGATGCTGTCGATCAGCCTGGTCGTGATGGTGATCTTCCTGTTCCTGCGCAGCGTCTGGGCCACCATCATCCCGTCGATCACCGTGCCGGTGGCGCTGATCTGCACCTTCGCGGTGATGTACCTGCTCAGCTACAGCCTCGATAATCTGTCGCTGATGGCGCTGACGATTGCGGTCGGCTTCGTGGTCGACGATGCCATCGTGATGCTGGAGAACATCTACCGCCACGTCGAGGACGGCATGGCGCCGATGGAGGCGGCCCTGAAGGGCGCCGGCGAGATCGGCTTCACCATCGTCTCGATCAGCTTCTCGCTGATCGCGGTGTTCATCCCGCTGCTGCTGATGGGCGGCATCGTCGGCCGCTTGTTCCGCGAGTTCGCGATGACCGTCACCATCGCGGTCGTGGTCTCCTGCATCGTCTCGCTCACGCTGACGCCGATGATGTGCTCGCGCTTCCTGCGCCACGACAACGGCCAGCACGGCCGCTTCTACCGCACCATCGAGGGCTTCTTCGACGCGCTGATCGGCGGCTATCGCCGCACGCTCGACATCGCGCTGCGGTTCCAGTTCATCACCCTGCTCGTCTTTCTCGCGACTGTTTCCATGACGGTCGTGCTCTACATCTACATCCCGAAGGGCTTCTTCCCGCCGCAGGACACCGGCGTGGTGCTCGGCGTGAGCGAGGGCGCACAGGACGTCTCGTTCGCCGAGATGTCGCGCATCCAGTCGGCGCTCGACGACATCGTGGCGAGTGATCCCGACGTGCAGGGCTATGGCGCCACGGTGGGTGCGGGCATCGGCGGGCAGACCGAGAACAACGGGCGCATCTACATCGCCCTCAAACCATGGGATCAGCGGGTCGGCGGAACCGCGCAGAACTTCATCAACCGCATCCGTCCGAAGCTGCAGAAGGTGATGGGCGGCGCGCTCTATCTGCAGGCGGCGCAGGACATCCGCGTCGGCGGGCGGCTGACCAAGACCGAGTTCCAGTACACGCTGCAGGACGCCGATCTGGCGGAGCTGTACCAGTGGTCGCCGAAGATCCTCGACAAGCTGCAGAGCCTGCCGATGCTGCGCGACGTCACCACCGACCAGCAGATGGCCGGCATGACCGCAACGCTGACCATCGACCGCGACCAGGCGGCGCGCTTCGGCGTGCAGCCGCAGGTGATCGACGACACGCTGTACGACGCGTTCGGCCAGCGGCAGATCACGCAGTACTTCTCGCAGGTGAACTCCTATCACCTGATCCTCGAGGTGATGCCCGACCAGCTCGCCGCGGTCGACACGCTGAACAAGCTGTATGTCAGATCGAGCACCGGCCAGGCGGTGCCGCTGTCCACCTTCGTGAAGTGGACGACGACGCCGGTGCAGCCGCTGTCGATCAGCCACCAGAGCCAGTTCCCGGCGGTGACGATCTCGTTCAACCTGGCACCCGGCGCCGCGC
The DNA here is from genome assembly GCA_963739725.1 of uncultured Alphaproteobacteria bacterium. Taxonomy (GTDB): domain Bacteria; phylum Pseudomonadota; class Alphaproteobacteria; order Acetobacterales; family Acetobacteraceae; genus JAMXLO01. The sequence goes on from CAVUBS010000018.1 coordinate 49,922, forward strand.
TGGGTCAGGCGGTCGACGCGATCAACGCGGCGGTGCGCCAAATGGGCGTGCCGATCACCGTACAGGGCACGTTCCAGGGGACTGCGCAGGCGTTCCAGTCCTCGCTGTCGACGCAGCCCTATCTGATCGCCGCGGCACTGATCACCGTCTACATCATCCTCGGCATTCTGTATGAGAGCTACATCCTGCCGCTGACCATTCTGTCCACGCTGCCATCGGCCGGCGTGGGCGCGCTGCTGATGCTGCTGATCATGCACTACGAGCTGTCGGTGATCGCACTGATCGGCGTGATCCTGCTGATCGGCATCGTCAAGAAGAACGGCATCATGATGGTGGACTTCGCCATCACCGCCGAACGCCGCGACGGCGAAACGCCGCTGAACGCAATCCGCCAGGCGTGCCTGCTGCGCTTCCGCCCGATCATGATGACGACGATGGCGGCACTGCTGTCGGGTCTGCCGCTGATGCTGGGCAACGGCGCCGGGTCGGAACTGCGGCGTCCGCTCGGGTGCGCCATGGTCGGCGGGCTGATCCTGAGCCAGGCACTCACGCTTTACACGACGCCGGTGATCTATCTGTATCTCGACCGGCTGCAGCACTGGCTGGCGCCGCGGCGTCATCGCATGCCGGTGCTTGCCGAAAAGATGGAATCGGCGGCGGCCGACTGAGGGCGAAGCAAGCGAAACAGGGTTCACACAGAGAACACCGAGAAAGAAAGCAGCCACAGAGAGCCACCGAGGAAGCAGGAATTTGGCGCTTCGCGCGAAGCGCATTTACTTGCTGACTCCGTGGTTCTCGGTGGTCCTCAGCGGCCTCTGTGTGGAACCTTCCTGGCGCGCCGGCTCTGGTATTTTGGCGACATGCGTCGCAAAGTTCCCCCGAACATCACCGGGGAAGAAACCAATGGAAGTGCGTCTCGACGGCCGCAGCGCGATCATCACCGGGGCCAGCATGGGGCTCGGCCTGGCCATGGCGAAAGAGTTCGCCGCATCCGGCGCCGATGTTGCGATCCTGGCGCGCCGGCCCGAGGTGCTGGAGCAGGCGAAGCAGACCGTCAGCGCCACCGCGAAGGGCGGCCGCGTCGCCACCTTCGTCTGCGACGTCGCCAAGGCCGACGACATCCAGAAGACCTACGACGGCGTGGTCAAGGCGTTCGGCAAGGTCGACATCGTGATCAACAACGCCGGCCAGTCGATGGCGATGCCGTCGGAACAGATCACCGACGACATCTGGCGCGACGACCTGGAGCTGAAGCTGTTCGCCGCGATCCGCCTGGCGCGCCTGGTGTGGCCGGGGATGAAGCAGCGCAAATGGGGCCGCATCATCAACGTGCTGAACACCGGCGCCAAGGCGCCGCGCGCGAACGGCGCACCCACCGCGGTGTCGCGCGCCGCCGGCATGGCATTCATGAAGGTGCTCGCCGGCGAGGGCGCGCCGCACGGCATCACGGTGAACGGCATGCTGGTCGGGCAGATCGTGTCCGATCAGGTGGCGCGCCGTCACGCACGCGAGGGCACCAACGTGCCGTTCGAGGAATACATCGCCACCGTCGGCAAGGGCATCCCGGTCGGCCGCATGGGCAAGGCGGAGGAGTTCGCCGCCATGGCGTGCTTCCTGTGCTCGGATCATGCGGCATTCACCACCGGTGCCGCGATCAACATGGATGGCGGCGCCAGCCCAGTGGTGTGATTTCGACGGCTGTACGTTTCGGCCTGTCCCTGCGGCACCCGCGAGCGCGACGAACGCCGGCGCGATCTCCCTCTCCGCCCTGGGGCGGAGAGGGGTGAGGTGGGGCTGGTGCAACTGCATCGATGAGCCAATTGTGTACATCCGTGGGCGGACAGGCAGTTTTGGAAGTTCCTCCGCCGGCTGCATCCCCCACCTCACCCCGACCCTCTCCGCCCCGAGGGGCGGAGAGGGAGATGTCATGGCGGCGCGACATTGTTGCGCCCAGACCGATGAGGACGCCGACATGCCGAAGATCATTCCCGTCGCGACGTTCGACTGCGTGGTGTTCGGCGCGACGGGAGATCTGACGCTGCGGAAACTGCTGCCCGCGCTCTACTACCGGTTCCGCGACGGGCAGATCCCGCCGCAGTCGCACATCATCGCCGCGGCGCGCTCGCAACTGAGCGATGACGACTATCGCCAGCGCGCCACCAAGGCGCTGCACGAGCATGTCGCCAAACAGGATCTCGACACGGACGTGGCGGATCGCTTCTGCGCGCGGCTGTGCTACGCGCGGCTGAACGCCACCGATGCGAACGACGGCGGGTGGGAGGTGCTGGCGCGGCTGCTCGATCCGGAGCGCGTGCGGGTCTTCTATCTGGCGACGTCGCCTGAACTTTACGGGCCGATCTGCGGCAATCTCGGCGCGCACGGGCTGGTCACCGGGCAGTCGCGCGTCGTCCTGGAAAAACCGATCGGCCACGACCTCGCATCGGCGCGCGAGATCAACGATCAGGTCGGCGCGGTGTTCACCGAACCGCAGATCTTCCGCATCGACCACTACCTGGGCAAGGAGACGGTGCAGAACCTGCTCGCACTGCGCTTCGCCAACACGATCTTCGAGCGGCTTTGGAACACCGACGTGATCGACCACGTGCAGATCACCGTGGCCGAGACGGTCGGCGTGGAGCAGCGCGGCGGCTATTACGATGGTGCGGGCGCGTTGCGCGACATGGTGCAGAACCACATGCTGCAGCTGCTGTGCCTGATCGCGATGGAGCCGCCGCTGTCGCTCGACGCCGACCGGGTGCGCGACGAGAAGCTGAAGGTGCTGCGCGCGCTGCGCCCGATCGAGCCGCACGAGGTGCCGACGCTGACCGTGCGCGGCCAGTACACCCAGGGCGCGATCGACGGCCAGCCGGTGCCCGGCTACATCGCCGAACTCGACGGCAAGGAGACCAGCACGACGGAAACCTTCGTCGCGCTGAAGGCGGAGGTGCGCACCTGGCGGTGGGCGAACGTGCCGTTCTACCTGCGCAGCGGCAAGCGTCTGCCGCAGAAGGTTTCCGAGATCGTCATCCAGTACCGCGCGCCGCCGTTCTCGATCTTCCCGCCCGACGCCGCGCAATGGTCGCCCAACAAGCTGATCATCCGGCTGCAGCCGGAAGAGGGCATACAGCTCGAGATGATGACCAAGGACCCCGGTCCCGGCGGGCTGCGATTGAGTCCGACCGCGCTCGACATCCGCTTCGAGAAGACCTTCGGCATTCGCTTCCCCGACGCCTACGAGCGGCTGTTGATGGACGTGGTGCGCGGCGACCCGACGCTGTTCATGCGGCGCGACGAGGTGGAGGCGGCATGGGCGTGGGTGAAGCCGATCCTGGAGGCCTGGAGCAGCCGGCCCGATCATCCGCGTCCCTATCCGGCCGGAAGCTGGGGCCCAACGGCCGCGATCGCGCTGATCGAGCGGGACGGGCGGACCTGGCATGAGGAGATCGCGTAGGGCGCGCGGGCTGGGGAGATGCCGATGACGCTGCAGCAGAACACCGACCGGATCATGACCACGCATGTCGGCAGCCTGCCGCGGCCGCACGACCTGCTCGACATGATGAAGGCGCGGATCGAGGGCCGGGAAGTCGGCGAGGACGCCTATCAGGACCGCGTTCGCGACGCCGTGGGCGCGTGCGTGCGGCAGCAGGCTGGCAGCGGCATCGACATCGTGTGTGACGGCGAGCAGTCGAAATCCGGCTTCTTCACCTATGTGCGCGAGCGGCTGGACGGGTTCGAGGCACGACCGCAGCAACGTCGGGACATGTTCGTCGCCGAGGTCGCGGCGTTTCCGGAATATTACGAGCAGTACTTCCGGACCGCGATGCTTGGCGGTGCGGTGGCGCCGGCGGTGCCGCTGGTCTGCACCGGCCCGATCCGCTACCGCGGCGAGGCGGCGCTGCAGCACGACATCGACAACCTGAAGGCCGCGCTGGTGGGCGTGCCACATCACGCCGCCTTCATGCCCGCGGTGGCGCCGAGCGGCGTCGGGGCGAACGAGCATTACAACACCGACGAGGCGTTCTTTCTCGCGGTAGGCGAGGCGCTGCACACGGAGTACCAGGCGATCGTCGATGCCGGGTTCATCCTGCAGATCGACGATCCGTTTCTATCGGATCTGTACGGCGATCCGGCTTTCGATGCCGCGCAGCGTCATGCGCGGGCCGAGATCTACGTCGCGGCGATCAATGCCAGCCTGCGCGGCATCCCGCCGGAGCGCGTGCGGTATCACACGTGCTACGGCATCAATCATGGCCCTCGCATCCACGAGGCGGCGCTGGCGGACGTCGCCGGCCATATGCTGCGGGTGAACGCCGGCGCCTACAGCTTCGAGGCGGCCAACGCGCGCCACGAGCATGAGTATCATCTGTGGGAGACGGTGAAGCTGCCTGCCGGCAAGGTGCTGATCCCCGGCGTGATCACGCATTCCTCCAACATCGTCGAGCATCCCGAGTGGATCGCCGAGCGCCTGGTACGGTTCGCCCGGCTGGTCGGGCGCGAGAATGTGGTGGCCGGGGCGGATTGCGGGTTCTCCTCGCAGGCCACGTATCAGACCGAGGTGCATCCGACGGTGATCTGGGCGAAGTTCGAGGCGCTGCGCGATGGCGCGCAGATTGCGAGCAGGCAGCTGTGGGGGTGAGGCGCGTCCACCTCCATTTCTCCCTCTCCCCTCGGGGGAGAGGGTTGGGGTGAGGGGTCACTCCCCACGCCAACTTTCACGCCGCGGCTTCGCCCTCCGCTTCAACGCGGCTGCCCTTGGCCCTGCCCTCACGCCGCCGCGGCCGCCGTCTCCTCCGGCGCCCGTCGCACCCGCACGCGACGGATCCGCCGCGGGTCGGCATCCAGCACGCGGAACTCGATCCCCGACGGGTGGCTGATCACCTCGCCCTTCGCCGGCACCCGCCCCGCCAGCGTGAACACCAGCCCGCCCACCGTCTCGATATCGGCGTCGCGCTCGTCCTCGGACAGCACGGGACCCATCCGGGTCTCGAACTCCTCCACCCGCAGCCGCGCATTGACGTCCAGCGTGCCATCGGCGCGCTCCACCACCATCGCCGCCTGCACCTCGTCGTGCTCGTCCGAGATGTCCCCGACAATCGTCTCGACCAGGTCCTCGATCGTCACCAGCCCGTCGACGCCGCCGTATTCGTCGATCACCAGCGCCAGGTGCATGCGCTGCTGGCGCATCTGCAGCAGCAGATCGAGCACCGGCATCTGCGGCGCCACCATCAGCGGACGGCGCAGGATGGCCTCCAGCCGGAACGCCTCGGGACGGCCGACATAGGCGTAGACGTCCTTGATGTGCACCATGCCCACGATGTCGTCGAGCTGCTCGCGATACACCGGCAGCCGCGAATGCCCCTCGGTGCGGAGCTGCTCCAGCGCCTGATCCAGCGTGACATCGACCCGCATCGCCACGATGTCGGCCCGCGGCACCATCACATCATCGGCGGTGGTCTCGCGCAGGCGCAGGATGTTGGCGATCAGCGCGCGTTCCTGGCGATCCAGCTCCGGCTGCTCGCCGGCCTCCTGCTGGGCGTCCGCGGCCTCCTGCACCAGTTCGGCGATCGACTCGCGCAACGAGGGCTCCGGCTGGCGCCGGCCCACGAGATGGAGCAGCCGCGACACCAAGGACGCCCGCGCGCCGTTGCCGTTCGTGCTCATGCGCGCTTCCACGGGTTCGGCACCCGCAGCCGGTGCAGAATGCGCGCCTCGGCGAGTTCCATGCGGCGGGCCTCGCCGGCGTGGTCGTGGTCGTGGCCGGCCAGATGCAGCACGCCATGCACCACGAGATGCGCCAGGTGATGCGCCGGTCGGCGCCCGGCCGATGCGGCCTCGCGGCGGATCACGCCGAGCGCCAGCACGACCTCCGGCGCCGGCATCAGATAGGTCAGCACGTTGGTCGCCTTGTCCCGGCCACGATGGCGCGCGTTGAGGCGGCGCACCGTCCGGTCCGCGGCAAGTATGATCGCGGCGCTCCCGGAGCCGGCGGCGCGGGCGGCGCGGGCCGCAATCGCCTCGGCGCGAGGCACCAGCCGGCGCCATGCCGGCTCCGCCACGATCACGCTGACCTGTCCCTGGATCCCCGCCTGCGCGGGGCCGCTACTTGCCTCGGGGTCCATCGCTACTTGCCGGTTCCCTCGCCCGGCTGGTTGAACTCGCGCGCGCGGCGGGCTTCCCGGCGCTTGTCGCCCTCGGCCGCCGCGCGCTGATCGTAGGCATCGACGATGCGGGCAACCAACGGGTGGCGCACCACGTCGCGCGTGTCGAGCCGGGTGACCGCGATGCCAGGCACGCCTTCCAGTGTCTCGAGCGCGTCGCGCAGGCCGGAGCGGACGCCGTGCGGCAGATCGACCTGGCTCAGATCGCCGGTCACGACCATCCGCGTCCCCTCGCCCATCCGCGTCAGCCACATCTTCATCTGCACGGCGGTGGTATTTTGCGCTTCATCAAGAATGGCGTAGGCATGCGCCAGCGTGCGGCCGCGCATGAAGGCCAGCGGCGCCACCTCGATCTCGCCGTTGGCGAGCCGGCGGATCACCTGCTCGGCCGGCATCATGTCGTGCAGCGCGTCGTACAGCGGCCGCAGATAGGGATCGACCTTCTCCTTCATGTCGCCCGGCAGGAAGCCCAGACGCTCGCCGGCCTCGACTGCCGGACGCGACAGCACGATGCGGTCCACCCGGCCGGCCTGCAGCATCGCCACCGCCTGCGCCACCGCGAGATAGGTCTTGCCGGTTCCGGCCGGCCCGACGCCGAACACCATGTCATGCGCCGCCAGCGCCTCCATGTAGCCGGCCTGCCCCGGGCTGCGCGGCCCGATCGCCCCGCGGCGGGTGCGGATCGCCGGCACGTCGGACAGCGGCAGGCGTGGGTCGGTGTCGGCGCTCGCCAGCCGGATCGCGGCCTCCACCTCCGGCCGCCCGACGCTCTCGCCGCGCTCCAGCCGCCGCCACAGTCCTTCCAGCATCGTTTGCGCCGCGTCGACGCGCGATGCCTCGCCGGTGATGGCGACCCGATTGCCCCGACACGCCAGGCGCACGCCGAGCGCCTGCTCCATGCGCACCAGGTGCCGGTCGTGGTCGCCGAGCAGCAGCGGCAGCAGCGTGTTGTCGCCGAAATGGAGGGTCACGGCCTTGCCGTGGGGGGAGGCGGCGGAGGTGGCTGGGATTGCGGCGGCTTGGCTCAAGCGCAGGCTCTCTCCTCGTTGAAGGATGCTGACAATGAGTTGGGGAGTGCGGCGTCGATATGCATGAATATTTCGTGGCCGATCACGTCCGCCGGGCCGAATGCGTGTACCGGCTGCAGAAACGGCGACCGTCCGGCGACCTGGCCGGGGTGGCGGCCCGGGCCGGTGAACAGCACGGGCAGGGTCATGCCGACGCAGCCGGCGTTGAACCGGACCTGCTGCGCCCGCAGCAGCGTTTGCAGTTCGGCCAGGCGACGCTCCTTTTCGGCCTCCGGGACCTGGCCGGGCGCGGTGGCGGCGGGCGTTCCGGGCCGCGGGGAGTATTTGAAGCTGAAGGCCTGGGCGAAACCGACCGCGCGGACCAGCGCCAGCGTGGCCTCGAAGTCGGTCTCGGTCTCGCCGGGATGGCCGACGATGAAGTCCGACGACAGCGCGATATCCGGCCGCGCCGCGCGCAGCCGGTCCACCAGGCGCAGGTAATCGGCGGCGGTGTGCCGGCGGTTCATCGCGGCCAGCACGCGGTCGGCGCCCGACTGCACCGGCAGGTGCAGGAACGGCATCAGCGTCGGCACATCGCGATGTGCCGCGATCAGCGCGTCGTCCATGTCGCGCGGATGCGACGTGGTGTAGCGCAGGCGCAGCAGCCCGGGCAGTTCCGCCAACGCGCGCAGCAGGCGCCCGAGGCCCCAGGTTCCGCCGTCGGGCGCCGCGCCATGCCAGGCATTCACGTTCTGGCCGAGCAGCGTGATCTCGCGCGAGCCCTGCGCCAGCAGGCGCCGCGCCTCCGCCAGCACCGCCGCCGCCGGCCGGCTCTGCTCGGCGCCGCGCGTGTAGGGGACGACGCAGAAGCTGCAGAACCGGTCGCAGCCCTCCTGGATGGTCAGGAAGGCGGTGATCCCCTGCGGCGCCGCGGCCTCCGGCAGGTGGTCGAACTTGTCCTCGGCGGGGAAATCGGTCTCGATCACGGCGCCGGCCGCGTCGCCATGGGCCGCCCGGGCCGCGCGCGCCACCATCTCGGGCAGGCGGTGGTAGGTCTGCGGTCCGAGCACGATGTCGACATACGGCGCGCGGGCGAGGATTTCCGCCCCCTCCGCCTGGGCCACACAGCCCGCCACGGCGAGGATCATCCGCCCGCCCTCTGCCGCGCGCCGCTCCTGCAGCCGGCGCAGGCGGCCAAGCTCGGAAAACACCTTCTCGGCCGCCTTGTCGCGGATGTGGCAGGTGTTGAGGATGACCATGTCGGCGCCATCCGGCTCCGGCGCGGGGGCGTAGCCGAGCGGCGCAAGCACGTCCGCCATCCGTGCGCTGTCATACACGTTCATCTGGCAGCCCCAGGTGATGACGTGCAGGCGCTTCAGACCCGTCATCGGCCAAGCTCCGCCCATCTCGGCCGAGGCAGTCTGGCGCGAGACGTCAGAGGTGTCGACGTGAGGGCCGATCGGGTCAAGCGCGACAGCGCGGATTCGCCTCCTTCATGGGGCGCAGTCTGGCAGGAAATGCCGCCATCATTCAACCGGAACGTTCAGGCACCGCGGGGCAGCTGGGTGAGGCTGCAGGCTCAGGGCTCTGCCCTGAAACCCGCCCGGTGGCTCTGCCCCCGGGACCCCCACCAAAGGCGGAGCCTTTGGAATCCATTACTAAAGTGATGGGTTCCAAGGGCTCCGCCCTTGGCGGAGTCCAGAGGCAGCGCCTCTGGTCGGGGTTCGGGGTGAAACCCCGAGCGCTTCAGCCTCACCCGATGGCCCCGTCAGACACAGGCCGGTTCTGCCTCAGCCGCGAGGCGCCGTCCGCCACCGTCTGCCACACGGCCTGCGACAGCGCCTTGCGGTCTGCGAACTGCGACGGATCCAGCGGAGCGTGCAGCAGGACAGTGACCCGCAGCCCGGAATTCTGGGCGAAGCGCCAGAAATGCGACCCCATGTCCATGTCGCCGTACCAGGCAAAGACCGGCCGCGTCGCCCGTCCGGTGGGCAGCCAGCCGAGCCGGTCGTAGACCACCGACACCGGCTGGATCAGCGGCGGATCCGGCCCCTCGGCAATCGCCAGGAACGACGAACGGAACGGCAGAACGCGCGATCCGTCCGACGACGTACCCTCCGGGAACAGCAGCAGGTTGTCGCCGATGGCAAGCCGCGCGCGCATCGCATCCCGCTCACGTCCCGTCGCGCCGCGCTGGCGCGAGACGAAGACGGTGCGTCCCAGCCGCGCGATGGTGGCGATGAACGGCCAACGTGCCACCTCGTCCTTGGAAACGAAGCAGGCGTCCAATCGCCCGCCAAGCACGGGGATATCCAGCCAGGACGAATGGTTCGAGACGAAGACCACCGGCCGCCGCCGGCCAGTCGATGCGAGGGTCCCTGCGACGCGCACCTGCAGCCCGAGCAGACAGCTCACCGCCGACCAGTAGACCAACGGGAACACGACCTTCGGACGGCCAGGCAGCAGCAGGCAGACCGCCTGGATCGGCATGCAGAGCAGCGTCCACACCAGTACGCTCACGCCGCGCCGGACCACGCGCAGGTGGCGCAGCAGTCGCTGGGTCGCGGCTGCGGCCGGCGGACTACCCGCATCATCCCGCGGACGACGGGATGGCGTGCCGACGTCATGCGTGCGACATGACGGCTATGTGGACGACCGGAGGCTTCCCCCATGGGAACCGCATAGCTCGCCGACAGTTTTCCAACAATGGCGCAAGCGTGACACTCGGTGGCACAGTGCATTGATTACCGTCCGGGGATGAAATGCTTGCCCATCCCGCTGCGGACCGTCGCCCTGCCGATCCTCCTGGCGCACTGGCTGGCAGGGGGATCCGCATGGGCGGCCGACCCGCAACCGTACAAAGTCACACTGAAGCCCACCGACAACAGCGCGCTCGACCAGGCGCTGCACGACGCCTCGCAACTGGTATCGCTCAGGGAAAATGCCCCGGTCGGTCCATTCGCCCTGGTGACGCGGGCGCGCCAGGATGCGGGACGCTTCCAGTCCGCGCTGAACAGCTTCGGCGACTACAAGGGACGCGTCACGATCACCATCGCCGGCCGGCAGCTTGACGATCCCGGCCTGCTCGACCTGCTGGACCAGGCACCGGCCGACCCGCCCGTCGAAGTGCTGGCGGAATTCGATCCGGGCCCGCAGTTCCACCTCGGCCGCGTCACGATCGACGGCGACGTGCCGCCCGACGTCCGCGACAAGCTCGGCCTGGCCCCCGGCGCGCCGGCCATCGCCGCCGACGTGCTGGCCGCACAGGGGCGGCTGCTCACCGCCCTCCGCGAAGCCGGCCACCCGCTGGCCACGGTCGATCTGCCGCCGGTCACCCTGCAGCCGGCCGACAACACGCTGAATGTCACCTTTCGCGTCGCCGCGGGACCCTACGCCGATATCGGACCGATCACGATCACCGGCCTGAAATCGATGAACGAAGAGTACGTCCGCCGTCGTCTGCTGCTGCAGCAGGGCCAGCGTTTCAGCCCGACGGCGATCGAGAAGGCGCGCGCGGACCTGAGTGCGATCGGCGTGTTCTCGGTGGTGCGGATCGAGCCGGCCGATCACCTGGATCCCGACGGCACGATACCGATTGCCATCGATGTGACGGAGCGGCCGCTGCATTCGGTCGACGTGGGCGCCGCCTATTCGACCGATCTCGGCATCAACGCCAATGTCGGATGGCACCACCGCAACCTGTTCGGCAACGCCGAGCAGCTCAACCTGACCGCCGGCGTGGAGCTTGGCGGCAGCGCGGTGCAGCACCCCGGCTACAATGTGGCCGCCCAGTTCATCAAGCCGGACTTCCTGACGCGCGATCAGTCGCTCGAACTCGAACTCCGCGCGCTGAAGCAGGACCTGGACGCCTACGACCAGGAGGCGCTGATCCAGAGGATCGCGATCAGCCGCAAGTTCCTGCCCCACTGGACCGTCGGCGTCGGCGTGACCGGCGAGCAGGAGCGGATCGTCCAGGAGGGCGTGACCACCAACTACGAACTGATCGGCCTGCCGCTGTCGGCCAAGTACGACGATACCAACAGCCTGCTCGATCCCGACCGACGGGTTCCGTGCCGCGGTCCTGCTCACGCCCACCCAGTCCTTCGGCGGCTCGAGCGCGACGTTCGTCATCGCGCAGGCCTCCGGTTCCACCTATTTCGACCTGAGCGGCTCGGGGCGCAGCGTGGTGGCGCTGCGCGGACTGGTGGGCAAGGCGTTCGGCGCCGACGTGTTCAGCCTGCCGCCCGACCAGCGCTTCTACGCCGGTGGGTCGGGCACCGTGCGCGGCTTCCGCTACCAGTCGGTCGGACCGCAGTTCCGCGACGGCAAGCCGACCGGCGGCACGGCGGTCAGCGCCGGATCGGTCGAGTTCCGCCAGCGGATTCTCGGCAACTATGGCGTGGTGGCGTTCGTCGATGCCGGCCAGGTCACCGCGAACGGCTCGCCGTTCACCGGCGGCTGGCGGGTCGGCGCGGGCATCGGCGCGCGGTACTACACCTCGATCGGCCCAATTCGTCTCGATGTCGCAGTGCCATTGAACCGGGAGCCGGGCGGCGACGCTTTCGAGCTGTATATCGGGATCGGACAAGCCTTCTGATGCGGCGTGCGGCGAAATGGATCGGCTGGACACTTTCCACCCTTGTCGGGCTGCCGATCCTGTTGATCCTGGTCGTGCTGATCGGCGCCAACACCGGAGCCGGACGGCACGCCATCGAACGCCTCACGCCGAAGCTGACCGGCGATACGGTCCGGCTCGCGGGCATCTCCGGGCGGTTCCCCGATGGGCTGCGCATCGCCCGGGTCGCGTTGCGCGACCCGCAGGGCGACTACGCCACAATCGAGGATTTTGCGCTCGACTGGTCGCCCTCCCAGTTGCTGCACCGGCAGATCGTGGTCGATCGCCTGGCCGCCGCGCGCGTCGATGTGGCGAGGCAGCCCGCCGGTTCCTCATCCGGCGGCAGCTACAGCCTGCCCGCCCCGGTCGTCCTGCGCGAATTGCGGATCGACAGGGTGGACATCGCCGCCCCCGTCGCCGGGACCCCGGTCTCGGTCGCACTGGATGGATCGGGCGCGCTGCAGACGCTGACGCAGGGGCGGGTGGCGCTGAACATCCGTCAACTCGACGGCGCGGGCAGCTACACGCTGGACGGCGCGATGGACGCGGGCGGTCTTCATGCCACGCTGAAGGCGACCGAGCCCGCGCATGGCATGGTGGCCGGCATCGCCGGCCTCCCCGATCTCGGCGCGATCGATCTCGCCGCAAAGCTGGACGGGCCGCAGGACGCGGTCGCGACGCATGTCACCGTGTCCGCCGGCCCGCTGCATGCCGCCGCCGATGGAACGCTCGACCTGGAGCACGCGGCGGCCGACATCACCCTGTCGGCCAGCGCGCCGGCGATGCGGCCGCGTCCGGACATCGGGTGGCAGGCGGTGACACTCGATGCGCACGTGAAGGGACCGTTCGCGCAGCCGGATGCGACCGGGCGCCTGCACATCGACGCGCTTGCGGCTGCCGGCATCACCGTCGCCAGCATCACGGCCAGCGTGTCCGGCAATGCCGGGCAGGTCCATCTCGATGGCGAGGTGCTTGGCCTGCACGTCCCTGCCCCGAACCCCGACCTGTTCGCCGGCGATCCGATCATCGTGCAGCGCCGATGCAAGGTTGGACGCGCCGGATCGCCCGGTGCACGTGGCGCTGCGCCACAAGCTGGTCGAGGTTGAAGGCGATGCACGGACCGCGGGGGCGCTTGGTCTCGACGCGACGGTGAAGCTGGCCGAGCTGGCACCGTTCGCGGCACTGTCGGGGCTCGCCCTGCAAGGCGGCCTGAACCTTGGGCTGCACGCATCGGTCGCGAGCGACGTCACCACGATCGGCGTGGACGGGACCGTGGGTGTGACCGGTGGAATGCAGCAGATCCAGGATCTTATCGGCGACAATGGGCATCTCGCCTTGGCCGCGACGCTGCGCGGCCGGGACCTGACGCTGTCACGCCTGCAATTCGACGGGCGGTCGCTCACCGCATCGGCCAGCGGGGCCGTCGCGCAGGACCGGGTCGATCTGACATGGACGCTCGGTGTGAGCGATCTCGCCGCGGCGGACCCGACGCTCGGCGGCCAGCTTCAGGCGAACGGGCACGCCGGCGGGACGACCGGACAATCTCGATCTGATTGCCGACCTGACCGGCGGCATCGCGGTGCGGGGCATGTCGTCGGGCACGCTTGACCTCGCACATGGAGGTGCATGGCCTGCCGCACAACGCCGACGCGCGCATCACCGCGCAGGGCTCGCTGCTGGATGCGCCGATCGACCTTGCCGTTGCGCTGCGGCAGCAGGCCGATGGGCTGTCGGTCGACATCGAGCGGGCGGACTGGAAGAGCGCGCACGCCGAGGGGGCCATGAGCCTGCCGACCGCGACGATGGTTCCGGCGGGGCATCTGAAGATGGCGATGGGCCGGCTCGACGAGCTGGCGCCGCTGCTCGGCCAGCCGATCAGCGGCAGCGTCACCGCCGATCTGGATGCCTCGCCTGCCAAGGCGCGCCTGACGGTCGACGTGCAGGGCGCCGCGCTGCCCGGCACTGCATCGGCGTCGCGCATCGCCCTCACCGCCGATGTCGATCAGCCGGAGTCGAATCCGGTGGTGGATGCGCGGCTCGAGGCGGACGGCATCAAGGCCAAACAGGTCGGCGGATCGATGCGCCTGCTGGTCAACGGCCCGGTCGATGCGCTGGCGGCGAAACTGTCCGCCACGTTGCCCGATCTGTCGGGCGCCGCCGCACGGCTCGATGCCGCGGCGGTGCTGAACGCGAAGTCGCGCGTGCTCAGTGTGTCGACGCTGCAGGCCGACTGGCATCAGCAGAGCCTGCGTCTGCTGGCGCCGGCGCGCCTCGACTTTGCCGAGGGGGTGGCCGTCGACCGGCTGCGACTCGGGCTGCGCCAGGCAGTGCTGGAGGTGTCCGGACGCGTCGGAACGGCACTCGATCTGACTGTGTCATTGCGCAACCTGCCCGCCGACCTGCGCGGCCGCATTCGCGCCGGATTACGCCGTCGACGGCACGCTGCAGGCGGATGCCCGCATCACCGGCACCACCGCGCAGCCGACCGGCACCGTCAAGCTGACCGCCACCGGCCTGCGCGCCCGCAGCGGTCCGGGGCGCGGCATACCACCGGCGAACATCACCGCCGATGCCACGCTGAAGGGGACCGAGGCGCAGGTCGATGCCCAGCTGCGCGCCGGTTCGTCGCAGGTCAGGCTGGCCGGGCGGGTGCCGATGTCGAGCACCGGCGCTCTGGACCTGCGGGTCAGCGGCGCGGTCGATCTCGCCATGGCGAACCCGATCCTCGCCGCCGGCGGGCGGCGTGTCCGGGGTCGCGTGACGCCGGACCTCACGATCGCCGGCACCGTTGCCGCGCCGCGGGTGACGGGAACGGTGCGTGCTTGCGGACGGCGAGGTGGAGGATGCCACGGCCGGGCTTCACTTGTCCGACATCGTGGCCCGCGTGCAGGGCGACGGCAACGCGTTGCGGATCACCCAGTTCAGTGCCAAGGCCGGACCCGGCACGATCGGCGGGGGCGGCAGCATCGGGGTCCTGGCACCAGGCCTGCCGCTCGATCTCACGCTGACCGCACGCAATGCGCGACCGCTGTCCAGCGACCTGATCAGCGCGGAACTCGATGCCGACCTGACGATCAGGGGCGATGCGATGAGCCGGGGCGATGCGGCGGGCCAGCTGACCATCGCCGGCAGTCTGCGCGTGCGCCGCGCGGACCTGCGTGTTCCCGAGCGGCTGCCGTCCAGCGTCGCGGTGCTTCCCATCGCCGTGCCGGGCGCCAAACCGCCGCCTGCATCGACTTCGGCCGCCGGCCTTGGTGGTGGCGCTGAACCTGACGCTCGATGCGCCGCAGCAGATCTTCGTCCGAGGGCGCGGCCTGGACGTGGAATTCGGCGGATCGATGAAACTGACCGGCACCACGGCGCGGCTGCAGGCCGTGGGCTCGCTCAACCTGCGGCGCGGCGTGCTCAACCTTGCCGGTCGCGCGCTCGACTTCAAGGAAGGCGCCATTACCTTCAATGGTAGCAGCATCACCGATCCGGCCATACATCTGGTGGCCAGCAGCACAAGCGCGAACGTCGTCGCGACCCTCGCGGTCGACGGCACGGCGCATGACCCGAAGATCACGCTGTCCAGCGTGCCGGAACTGCCGCAGGACGAGGTGCTGGCGCATCTGCTGTTCGGCAAGAGCGTCGGTTCGCTGGGACCGCTCGAGATCGCCGGCATTGCCACCGGCCTGGCCACGATCACGGGCGCCGGCGGCGGTCATCGGCGATCCGCTCGACAAGATGCGCCAGGGACTCGGACTGGATCGGCTCGCGGTCGGCAGCAACGCCAAGGGGGGCGCGACATTGGAGGCCGGCCGCTACCTTGCGCCCGGCGTCTATCTCGGCGCCAAGCAGAGCGCGTCCGGCGGCGGCGCCAGGCCAGCGTTCAGGTCGACATCGCCAAGGGGCTGAAGCTGGAAGGCACCGCCGGCACTGGCGGCACATCGGCGGTCGGCGCGGCCGGCGCGTCGAACGGGAGCAGCGTGGGATTGACTTACCAGTTCGAGTATTGAACGAACCCGGGACGATCGCTACACTGTGGATGATGGGACCTAGCCTGTTGCAATCTATACACGAGAGGGACCAGGTGCCATCCATCGAGGCGACGCTTCGCAAGGTGCGGGGCTTCGACCAGTTGCCAGGCCCGATGCTCGAGCGTGTTGCCGCGTTGGGCAGCATGGCCGAAGCACGCCAGGGAGAGCTCCTGTTCCGCGAAGGCGAAACGCCGGACTTTCTCCATGTCTTGCTCGAGGGCCACGTGACCCTGACCGGAACAGCGGTCGGTGCAGCGAGCGCCGTGATCGACATCGTCGGGCCCGGCAGCAGCTTCGTCCTGGCCAATGCACTCACCGGTGACCCGTATCCGATCGGAGCCGAGGCCGTCACGAGCTCGACGCTGATCATGATCGCGGCGGATCCGATGCGTGCCGTCGTCACCGCACAGCCGGCGGCCGCCATGGCCATGATGCGCGCCATGTCGGCGGAACTCGGGGCCATGACGCAACAGGTCGTCGAACTGAAGGCGCGCATCGCTGCCCAACGCCTGGCCACCTATCTGCTGGACATGGTCAGCGACCCGAGCGCCACGAAGGCCGATTTCCGACTGCCGGTGAACAAGGGCCTGCTGGCCTCCTGGCTCGGCTGCCGCGCGGAGAACCTGTCGCGCGCCTTCGTGGCCTTGCGCGCATTTGGCGTCGAGACGCATGGCTCCCGCGTCCTGCTGCACGATATCGCCAGCCTGAGCGCCTACGCCGGGACAGCGCTGCCGGACGCCGACGCGACTGCGCAGGCGGATGCCGCCGGGCGAGCCGCCGGTCGAGAAGATCCTTGGCGATGCATTCAGGCTGCGATCCAACCGACCGCGCGGAAGCTGACGGATCGTCATGCCGCTGCCCATGCCGCTGCCATTGACCAATCCACGCGGTCCGCGAAACTCCCGCCACCTCGCGCCTGCTCTGACAGGCGAGGCGTAGATGGGCATGGCATTCGGTGGGACGATCGTGGAAGTGATCGATCTACATGCTCTGCGTGATCGCCAGCCTGCTGTGCGCCTGGCTGCTGGCGCGCGCCTATCTGCGGGCAAGAACGAAGCTGCTGGTCTGGAGCGCGCTCTGCTTCGCCTTGCTTGCCGTCAACAATCTGGTGCTCGCGGTCGACATCATGCTGCTGCCGACCGTCGATCTCAGCATTTTGCAGCTGCTCACCTCGTTGGCTGCCGTCATGGTGCTGCTGTACGCCTTCGTCTGGGAAGTGCCGTGAACGACCCGTTCGTGAACACGTTCCTGGCGGGCATGGTCACCGCCGGTTTCCTGGCGGCCGGGCTGTACTTCGCACGCTTCTGGTCGCGCAGCCGGGATAACCTGTTCCTGGCGTTTACCGCGGCATTCTGGCTGCTGGCGTTGAATGAGGCGCTCGTCGCGCTGGCGCCACCGCCGGCAGCCGGACAAAGCTGGTTCTATCTGCTGCGCGTGGTCGCCTTCCTGCTCATCGCGGTCGCCATCATCGGCAAGAACGTCGGCGGATCCGACGAGGACAGCGCCGATGAAACCGACGAGCGGTAGGCCGGACGCGGAT
>CAVUBS010000019.1:0-138206 GCA_963739725.1 uncultured Alphaproteobacteria bacterium
AGGCCCCTGCCTAAACCACTCGGCCACGCCGCCGTGTACGGACACGAGCGAACGATCAGCCTAATGGGCCGGCGTTCTCCACTCCAGACCCCCAAGCCGGGCGATGCCCGGCCGAATTGATTCCCTAGTTCCTAATACGGGAGACCAGCCAGAACACCACTGCGATGAGGGCGACCACCACCGCGACCTTCAAGAAGAAGAAGATGATTCCGGCCAGGCTGCTCAGGATCCAGAAGGCCACGATGATCCCGACCACGCCTACCGCCGTCATGGCGACGGCATGGGTGAAGGTCATGGGGGTCTTGCCCTGCCTAGGTTCCACGTCTCTGCTCACAAACCCAATGCTACGTTCCCGCCATGGTCGCCGAGACGTCACTGCGTGACCGGCGCAGCCGCCTGCTGGCCCAGCCCGGGCTGCAGGGCCAGGAATTCTCCCGGCGCTACGCCGCCGAGGCCGATGCCTGGCTCTCCGGCCTGGCCGAACGGGCCGCCGGCAACTGCCCGCGGCACCTTGCACTCGTGGCGGTCGGCGGGTACGGGCGAGCCTCCTTGTGGCCTCCAGCGACCTCGATGTGGTGCTGGTCCACAACGGCCACCGGGAGATCGGCAAGGTTGCCGACGCCATCTGGTACCCGGTCTGGGACGAGGGTGTACACCTCGACCACTCGGTTCGCCGCCCCTCCGAGGTGCTCAGCGCTGCCGCCGAGGACGTGCGGGTGGCGCTCGGCCTGCTGGACGGCCGGATGGTCTGGGCGGCCCGTGGCCGAGCCGCTCCTCGAAAAGGCCCGTGCCGCCTGGCAGGGCGACCGCCTGGGCACCAGGTACCTCCCTCTGCTCGAGCACCAGATGGCCGATCGCCAGCGCCGAAGCCGGCGACGTCGCGTTCCTGCTCGAGCCCGATATCAAAGAGAGCCACGGCGGCCTCCGCGACGTCAGCGTGCTGCACGCCCTCTCGGCCTACGCACCGCTCCTGCCGGAGTACGCCGACCTGGCTTCCCTGGAGAGTGCGACAGCCCTCCTCACCGACATCCGGGTCGAGCTGCACCGCCTGGCCCAACGTGAGCACGACGAGCTTCTCCTGCAGGACCAGGACCAGGTGGCGTCCGCTCTCCGGTTCACCGACGCCGACGCCCTCATGCTGGCTGTCTCGACTGCGGGCAGGCAGATCGCCTGGGTCAGCGACGACGTCTGGCGGCGCCGGCGCCTGCTGGGATCCCACCCCGGCGCCGAAACGCCGCTTCCGACGGCAAGGCGCCCGCCCGCCGCACACGCCCTGCGCCGACTCAACTCGGAGCCGACATGCTCGAGATCGACGGTGAGATCGCCCTGACGTCGCTCGCCCCCGTGTCGGACGGCCCCTCGCTGCCGTTGCGCCTCGCCGCCACCGCGGCCGAGCTGGACCGCCCCATCGCCAAGGGATCGCTGCACCGCCTGGCCGACCGCATGCCTCCGCCCGGTGACCCGTGGGCAGATGAGACACACGCGCTCGTCACCCTCCTCGGGCTGGGGCGGCCGGCGATCGACAAGTTGGAGTCGCTCGACCAGCACGGCCTGCTGGTGCGGCTCATCCCGAATGGGCCAGATCCAGCACCGCGCCGAGGTCGTGGCGTTTGCGCTCGGCTTCGGCGGCTCGGGCGAGGCTTTCGGCACCTCGAGGCCGGCCTCGGCGGCCAGCCGCTCCACCGCCTCCATGAACCCGGCGCCCTCGCTCTGCATGACGAAGCCGATCGCGTCGCCATGCGCGCCGCAGCCGAAGCAGTGGTAGTGGCCGTCCTCGTAGACGTAGAAGCTGGGGGTCTTCTCGCCGTGGAACGGGCAGCAGCCCTTCCACTGCCGGCCCGACCGCGCCAGCCGCACCCGCCGGCCGATCACCGCCGGCAGCGGGGTGCGGGCGCGCAGTTCGTCCAGAAAGGAAGCGGGGAGCGCCATCAGCGCGCCTGAGCGTCGGTCGCCAGCCGCGCCTTCACCATCTGACCGGCCTTCGCCATGTCGAGCGTCGCGGCGTGTTTCGCCCTGAGTGCGGCCATCACCTTGCCCATGTCCCTGATGCTGGCCGCGCCGGTCTCGGCGATCGCCTCCGCCACGGCCTGCGCCGTCGCCGCCTCGTCCATCTGGCGCGGCAGGAAGCTTTCGATCACCGCGATCTCGGCCTCTTCCTTGGCGACGAGTTCCGGTCGGTTGCCCTGCCGGTAGAGGTCGACCGACTCGCGGCGCGACTTCACCATGCCGCGCAGAGTCGCGACCACCTCATCGTCCGGGACGCGGTCCACGCCTTTCGGGCGGGCGGCGATGTCGACGTCCTTCAGGCGCGCCAGAATCATCCGCAAGGTGGAGGTGCGCGGCGCATCGCCGGCCTTCATCGACACCTTGAGCTGTTCGGTGAACTGCTCCCTGAGGCCCATGGCATCTCTCCGCGACAAATTGTCCCCCTATACTATGCGAAGTGACTCGGATGTGACGTCGCCGGAGATAAATTCCCAGGTCGGTTCGCAACGGTTGCGCTGGGAAATTACTTCCCATAGAGTGTGCCGCCATGACGGCAAGCGTCGAATCGATCATCAACCGACTTGGCGGCGCCGATGCCGCCGCGCGTCTGGCAGGCGTGGGCACCGAGGCGGTGCGGAAGTGGCGCCAGGCCGGATCCATTCCCACGCGCCATTGGGCCGCGGTCATCGCCGCCACGGGTCTGACGCTGTCCGACCTGGCGGGGCCCGCCGCCCTCCACGCCGATCCGACGTCCGACGACGATCCTGACGAGGTGCCGCAGGGTGCCACGGCCGCGCTCGTTCTGGCCGACGGCGCGGTCTTCTGGGGTCGCGGCTTCGGCGCCCATACGCCTTCGTCCGCACCCGTCGGCGAGGTCTGCTTCAACACCGGCATGACCGGCTATCAGGAGACGCTGACCGATCCCTCCTATGCCGGGCAGATCATCACGTTCACCTTTCCCCATATCGGCAACGTCGGCGCCAATATCGAGGACATCGAAGCCGCCACCATCGCCGCGCGCGGCCTCGTGGTGAAGCAGGATGTCACGGAGCCGTCCAACTGGCGGGCAGCGCAGCACCTGGATGCATGGCTGCGGGCGCAGGGGATCGCCGGTCTGGCCGGGGTGGATACGCGGGCGCTGACGATCCGCATCCGCGACGGTCGGCGCGCCGACCGGGGTGCTGGCATTTCCCACCGATGGCCGGTTCGATCTGCCGGCGTTGCGGGCGCAGGCCGAGGCCTGGCCGGGGCTGGAGGGCATGGACCTCGCCAAGGAGGTCTCGTGCCGCCAATCCTACGAGTGGGACGAGACGCGGTGGGCCTGGCCCGCCGGGACCGGCCGTCAGAGTGCGCCGAAGCACCATGTGGTGGCGGTGGATTACGGGGCGAAGCGCAACATCCTGCGCTGCCTGGCATCGGCGGGGTGCAGCGTGACCGTGGTGCCGGCGACCGCGACGGCGGATGACATCCTGCGTCGCAAACCGGATGGCGTGTTCCTGTCCAACGGGCCGGGCGATCCCGCGGCCACGGCCGAATACGCGGTGCCGGCGATCCGCGGCGTGCTGGATGCCGGGGTGCCGCTGTTCGGCATCTGCCTCGGCCATCAGTTGCTGGCGCTGGCGCTGGGCGCGCGGACCTACAAGATGGAGCGCGGACATCGCGGGGCCAACCAGCCGGTGAAGGACCTTGCGACCGGGAAGGTGGAGATCACCAGCCAGAACCACGGGTTTGCGGTTGACCCCGAGACGCTGCCGCCGACCGCCAAGGTGACGCATGTGTCGCTGTTCGATGGATCGAACGAGGGGCTGGCGTGCACGGATCGGCCGGCGTTTTCCGTGCAGTACCATCCTGAGGCCAGTCCGGGGCCGAGCGATAGCCACTATCTGTTCGAGCGGTTTGTCGAGATGATCGAGCGGCGGGTGTGAGATGGATGCCAAGGCGATGCTGTTGACCACGGCGCTCCGTCACACGATCAACGAGGCGAATATCGAGGCTGGGTTCGAGCGCTTCCGGTCGATCGCCGGTGATGCACTCCACTACGGCATGTTCTGCGATGCCGTCGCCACCTGCCTTCGCGACGGCCTGATCCGTGAACCGATCCGGTTGCCGGAGGGCGCGCTGCAGTGCCACTGGCATTTGGAACTGACGTCGAAGGGTGTCGAAGCGGCGCGCCAATTGCTGGAGCGTCTGTCCCCTCCCCCAACCCCCTCCCGCAAGGGGAGGGGGAGGAACGTACCGACTTCCCCTCCCCATGCGGGAGGGGGTTGGGGGGAGGGGACAAATTGCAACGCACGTCGCCTGGCTAGCATATGCCCAAACGCACCGACATTTCGTCCATCCTGATCATCGGCGCCGGCCCGATCGTCATCGGCCAGGCGTGCGAGTTCGACTACTCCGGCGCACAGGCGTGCAAGGCGCTGAAGGCCGAGGGCTATCGGGTGGTGCTGGTGAATTCAAATCCCGCCACCATCATGACCGACCCCGGGCTGGCCGATGCAACCTACATCGAACCCATCACGGCCGACATCGTCGAACGCATCATCGAGCGCGAGAAGCCCGACGCGCTGCTGCCGACGATGGGCGGACAGACCGCGCTCAACACCGCGATGCAGCTTGCGCATTCGGGCGCACTTGCGCGCCACAACGTCGAACTGATCGGCGCCCGCGCCGATGTCATCGAGCGCGCCGAAGACCGTTTGAAATTCCGCGACGCGATGACCGCCATCGGGATCGAATCCCCGAAAAGCGCCATCGCGCACTCGATGACCGAGGCGCGCGCCGTGCTGGCGAGCGTTGGCCTTCCAGCCGTCATCCGCCCCAGCTTCACGTTGGGCGGCACCGGCGGCGGCATCGCCTACAACCGCGAGGAGTTCGAGCAGATCGTCGGCGGCGGCCTGGAAGCCTCGCCCACCACGGAGGTGCTGATCGAAGAGTCGGTGCTGGGCTGGAAGGAATTCGAGATGGAGGTGGTCCGCGACCGCGCGGACAACTGCATCATCGTCTGCTCGATCGAGAACGTCGATCCGATGGGCATCCACACCGGCGACAGCGTCACCGTCGCGCCGGCGCTGACCTTGACCGACAAAGAGTACCAAATGATGCGCGACGCATCGATCGCCTGCCTGCGCGCGATCGGCGTCGATACCGGCGGGTCCAACGTGCAATTCGCGGTGAACCCCGCCGATGGCCGCATGGTCATCATCGAGATGAACCCGCGCGTGTCGCGGTCGTCCGCGCTCGCGTCGAAGGCCACCGGCTTCCCGATCGCCAAGATCGCGGCGAAGCTCGCCGTCGGCTACACGCTGGACGAACTCGCCAACGACATCACCCGCGTCACGCCGGCCAGTTTCGAACCGACCATCGATTACGTCGTGGTGAAAATCCCGCGCTTCACGTTCGAAAAATTCCCCGGCACGCCAGCCCTGCTGACAACGTCGATGAAATCCGTCGGCGAAGCGATGGCGATCGGCCGCTGCTTCGCCGAGGCGCTGCAGAAAGGCCTGCGCAGCATGGAGACCGGGCTGTCCGGTCTCGACGAGATCGAACCGCCCGGCGACGGCGGCCCCGACGCATTCCGCGCTGCGCTGTCCTCGCCACGCCCCGACCGATTGCTGGTCGCGGCGCAGGCATTGCGCGCCGGCCTCTCCGTCGAGGACATCCACGACGCCTGCAAGTTCGACCCATGGTTCCTGCGCGAACTTGAACGCATCGTCGCCGCCGAACGCAACATTGCCGCCAGCGGCCTGCCGCACGAACCGGGCGCGCTGCGCCGCATCAAGGCGCTCGGCTTCTCCGACAAGCGCCTGGCCGAACTCACCGCGCAAAACGAAGGCGCGGTCGCAGCATTGCGCGCTCGTCTCGGCGTCGTGCCGGTCTACAAACGTATCGACACCTGCGCCGCCGAATTCGCCAGCGCGACGCCCTACATGTATTCCACCTATGAAGGCGGCTACGGCACGCCGGTCTGCGAAGCCGATCCCACCGAGCGCCGGAAGATCATCATCCTCGGCGGCGGACCGAACCGCATCGGCCAGGGCATCGAGTTCGACTATTGCTGCGTCCACGCCGCGTATGCGCTGCGAGACGCCGGCTTCGAGACGATCATGGTCAACTGCAATCCGGAGACCGTCAGCACCGACTACGACACCTCCGACCGACTTTATTTCGAACCGCTAACGGCTGAGGATGTCGTCGCACTGATCCGCCGCGAGGAAAGCCGCGGCACGCTGCTCGGCTGCATCGTGCAGTACGGCGGACAGACGCCGCTGAAACTCTCCCAGGCGCTGGAACACGAAAAGATCCCCATCCTCGGCACCAGCGCCGATGCGATCGACATCGCCGAGGACCGCGAGCGCTTTCAACTCCTGCTGCAACGCCTCGGCCTGCGCCAGCCGGAGAACGGCATCGCGCGCTCGGTCGAGGAAGCCGAAGCCATCGCCGACCGCATCGGCTATCCCGTGGTGATCCGCCCCAGCTACGTGCTCGGTGGTCGCGCCATGGAGATCGTCTATGACCGCGCGCGGCTGCATCGCTATATGCTCGAGGCGGTGCGCATCTCGGGCGGCGATCTGTCGCGCGGGCCGGTGCTGATCGATCGCTACCTGAACGATGCGATCGAGGTCGATGTGGACTGCATCGCCGACAGCGAGACCGTCTACGTCGCCGGCGTCATGGAACATATCGAGGAAGCCGGCATCCATTCCGGCGACAGCGCCTGCTCGCTGCCGCCCTACACGCTGTCCCCCGCCACCGTCACCGAACTGAAGGCCGAGACCGAGGCCTTGGCCAAGGCGCTCGGCGTCGTCGGGCTGATGAACGTGCAATACGCGATCAAGGACGATGTGATATACGTCCTGGAGGTGAACCCGCGCGCGTCACGCACCGTGCCGTTCGTCGCCAAGGCCACCGGCGTGGCGATCGCAAAGATCGGCGCCCGTGTCATGGCCGGCGCCAGGCTTGCGGATTTCCATCTCGACGATCTGAGCGTCGCGCCGCACGTCGCGGTGAAGGAAGCGGTGTTCCCGTTCGCGCGCTTCCCCAATGTCGACACCATCCTCGGTCCCGAAATGAAATCGACCGGCGAGGCGATGGGCCTCGATTCCAGCTTCGAGCGCGCCTTCGCCAAGTCGCAACTCGGCGCCGGCGTGATCCTGCCCGACGCTGGCACGGTGTTTCTCTCGGTGAAGGACGCCGACAAGCGGGGCCTGCCGGCGATTGCGCGGCGGCTCGCCGAAATGGGCTTTGCCATACTGGCCACCCGAGGCACCGCCGCGCGCATCCGCGACGCCGGTCTCCGGGTCTCCGTCATCAACAAGGTCCTCGAAGGGCGCCCGCACTGCGTGGACGCGATCCGCTCGGGCGAGGTGCAGCTGGTGATCAACACCGCGTCGACGCCGCAGTCGATCGCCGACAGCTTTGCCATCCGCCGCAGCGCGCTCACCCACGGCGTTCCGCACTACACGACGATGGCGGGTGCCCGGGCCGCGGTCCACGCAATCGCCGCCTTGAAGACGGGAACGCTTGAAGTCGCGCCCCTGCAGTCCTACTTTCGCGGATCGTTCTGAAGCGTCCGTCGCGGCCAGACGCCGGTCTGCCGCGGCGCTTGCGCTTGGCTGGAAGACTGGCCTCTCATTGCATCGGACCACCGAAGGACGGAGTGTCGTGCAGAAGTTCCCGATGACCGCACCAGGGTTGCAGCGGCTGGCAGACGAGTTGCGGCAGCTCAAGGCGACAGAGCGCCCATCGATCATTCGTCAGATTGCCGAGGCGCGCACGCATGGCGATCTGTCGGAGAACGCCGAATACCATGCCGCCCGAGAACGCCAGTCCTTCATCGAAGGCCGGATCGCCGAGCTGGAGGAAATTGTGTCCTCAGCCGAGGTGATCGACCCGTCCTCGCTGTCGGGCGATCATGTGATGTTCGGCGCCCATGTCCGGCTGGTGGACGAGGAGACGGAAAAGGAAGCCACCTACCAGGTCGTCGGCGTGTATGAGGCCGACATCAAGGGAGGCCGGCTGTCGATTTCGTCGCCGCTGGCCAAGGCGTTGATCGGCAAGAAGGTGGGCGAGACCATTTCTGTCCCGGCTCCCGGCGGGGACCGGTCGTACGAGATCCTCGGCATCAAGTTCATC
The DNA here is from genome assembly GCA_963739725.1 of uncultured Alphaproteobacteria bacterium. Taxonomy (GTDB): domain Bacteria; phylum Pseudomonadota; class Alphaproteobacteria; order Acetobacterales; family Acetobacteraceae; genus JAMXLO01. The sequence continues at coordinate 8,119 of CAVUBS010000019.1, forward strand.
TGACGTGCTGCGCTTTGCCGATGTGGAGGCGGCCGCCGATCGTATCGCCGGCCGCGTGCTGCACACGCCTGCGATGCCGAGCGATGCGGTGTCGCGTGCCACCGGCGCGGACGTTGTGCTGAAGCTCGACAATCTGCAGGTCATCGGCTCCTTCAAGGAACGCGGCGCGGCCAACCGGCTGGCCTTACTCAGCGATGCCGAACGCGAACGCGGCGTCATCGCGATGTCGGCAGGCAACCACGCGCAGGCGGTCGCGCGGCATGCCAGTCTGAGCAATGTCGTCGCCACCATCGTGATGCCGAAATTCACGCCTGCGACCAAGGTGACGCGCACCGCCGCCTGGGGTGCGCAAGTCGTGCTGCACGGCGAGACCCTGGCCGAGGCAGCCGCCCATGCCAGGGCGCTCGAGGCGGAGCACCATTTGGTGTTCGTGCATCCGTACGATGACCTCCGCGTGATCGCCGGGCAAGGCACGCTGGCGCTCGAACTGCTGCAGGATGTGCAGGATCTCGATGCGCTGGTGATCCCGGTCGGCGGCGGCGGACTGCTGGCCGGCTGCGCCGTTGCGGCCCGGGCCATGAACCCGGGCATCGCGGTGTACGGGGTGGAGGTCGCCGCCTATTCCGCCATGGCACAGCGGTTGGCCGGCGAGACGGTGTCGGTTGGCGGTGCGACCATCGCTGAGGGCATCGCCGTGCGCGACGTGGGCGAGAGGCCGTTCGCCATCATCCGCGAATTGGGCGTGGAAGTCCTGGTGGTGCCGGAACACACGATCGAGGAAGCCGTCGGGCTGCTGGTCGAGGGCGCCAAAGTGGTTGCGGAGGGCGCGGGCGCCGCGGGTGTTGCCGCGCTGCTGGCCTATACGGAACATTTCCGCGGCAAGCGTGTCGGCATCGCGATCACTGGCGGCAACATCGACGCGCGCATCCTGTCAAATGTGCTGCTGCGCAATCTGCTGCGCGACGGACGGCTGCTGCGTCTGCATTTGCAGATACCCGATCGTCCGGGCGTGCTGGCGGACATCGCAGGCAAGATCGGCAACACCGGCGGCAATATCATCGAGGTGTCGCACCAGCGCCTGTTTGCCGCATCATCGGTGCAGGCGGCGGAGCTGGAGGTCATGGTAGAGGCGCGCGATCCGCTGCATGCCGATACGATCCTCGAGGCGCTGGAGAAGTCGTACGTCGTGCGGCGGGTATAAGATCGAGCGCCGTTTCTGCTGGCTGTTCCACTGCGCTCGCCCGTGATGGCCGGGCGTGTTCCCGCCAGCGGCCTTGTAACAATTCAACGAGACTTGACCAGCAAGCGGACCCAACCCACCGCCTGCTTGTGCGCTCTGGTTGCGGCAGCAACGAGGACTGGCATATGCCGGAGGCGCGCGATCATCTGAGCCTGGCCTCGGAAGCCGAGTTTCCGTGTCTTCGCTGTGCGGCATACGGAACAGGCGCTTCGATATGACCGGCAACGCCTGGGCTTTGGTGAGCAAAAGCGTCAACGCCTTCATTGAAGACGAGGCCCTCACCCGTGGAGCGGCAATCGCATTCTATACCGTGACCTCTATCGGCCCGGTCCTGTTCATTGTCGTTGCCATTGCCGGCCTCGTGTTCGGTGAAGATGCCGCCAAAGGGGCGATCTCCAATCAGCTTGGCAGCCTGATGGGTCAGCAAGGGTCTGAGCTGATTCAGACCGCAATCCAGAATGCGTCACAGAGATCATCAGGCATGTTCGCGGCTGCCTTCGGCATCGGGACGTTGGTCATTACCGCATCGGGCGTTTTTACCGAGATGCAGCAAACATTGAACGTAATTTGGCGCGCCGAACCGCGTGGCACCACCATATCGCGCCTCATACGCGCTCGCGCAGTCAGCCTCGGACTGGTGGGAGCGCTTCGATTCCTATTGCTCGTTTCCCTTGTCATAAGCACGCTGCTGTCGGCGCTGAGCGATTACATCAACGCCTACCTGCCGTCGGGGCACCTGATCCTGCAAACCTTGACTTTCCTCATTTCATTCAGCCTCATTACACTCCTGTTCGGCGCCATATACAAAGTACTTCCGGACAAGAAGATCGAATGGCATGACGTATTGATTGGTGCGTTGGTCACCGCCTTCCTGTTCACAGTTGGCAAGCTGTTGATCAGCCTGTACATTGGCAGCAGTGCCATCGCTTCCAGTTATGGCGCGGCCGGCTCGTTGATCGTTGTGCTGCTATGGATATATTATTCGGCTCAAATCTTCCTGCTTGGCGCAGAGTTCACAAAGGTCTATGCGGGTTATCACGGCAGTCATCAACGCGGCAGGCGTCAGTTGCTCCGACAAGGCTCGTGACCCTGCTGGCAGCGAAGACGTGAACGGCCGGGACAAGCTCGGCGATGACCATGAGACGATGAAGTGTGCGGCGCGTTGATCCAAGCCAGGTGGCGGACATGTCGGAATTTGCAGGCAAGCGCATCGTCATAACCGGCGGCGGCGGCGGCATCGGTGTGGAGACGGCGCGCACGATGCTCGCCCACGGCGCACATGTGGTGCTGGTGGATATCGATGCGAACCAACTCACGCAAGCACGGGAAACGCTCGGCACCGCGCGCATCGCGACATGGCAGTCGGCGATCGACAACCCCGAGGCATGCGCCGCGGCGCTCGAACTCCGCCGGTGGCCCTGTCGCCGCACTGATCCATCTCGCCGGGTTGTTCGAGCGCGACAGCTTCGATCCCAACGACCACGGCGTTTGGAATAGGGCAATCGCCGCAAACCTGACCAACGCCTATGACCTTGCTGTCGCCTTCGCCACACGCTTCGACAACCGCGATGGTTCGGCGCGCATCGTGTTCACCAGTTCGGTCGCCTATCGCCGGGGGGCTGCCGGGTATCCGCCCTACGCCGCCGCCAAGGCGGGGCTTGTCGGCCTGACGCGTTCGCTGGCGCGCAGGCTGGCGCCCGATGTGCTGGTGAATGCCGTCGCGCCCGGCCTGATCGACACGCAGCATGGCGGCCGAAACCATCGCCGAACGCGGCGAAGCCTACCGCAACGAGATCCCGGTAAAGCGCTACGGCCACCCTGCCGAAGTCGCGTCGGTCATCCGGTTTTTATGTTCGCGGGATTCGTCCTACATCAATGGACAGACCATCACGGTGGACGGCGGCATCACCAACGCCTGACGGGTGGTTCCCTCGTCAAGTCGCCATGTAGCCCCCATCGACATTGTAGGCCGCGCCGCTGACGTAGGATGCACGATCGCAGCACAGCCACACCACCATCTCGGCGATTTCCTCCGGCTTGCCCATGCGATGGAACGGCACCTTCTCCAGCAATTCGGCGCCGCGACGACGCATGGTGTCCTCGGTCATCTTCGTCTCGATGTAGCCCGGACACACCGCGTTCACGCGGATCCTGTCCCCGGCATATTCCAGCGCGGCCGTCTTGGTCAGCCCGACCACGCCATGCTTCGCCGCGACATAGGCAGACGATGTCGGCAGGCCGATCAGTCCGGCGATCGAGGCGGTGTTGACGATGGCGCCGCCGCCCTGCGCCACCATCTGCGGCAGTTCGTGCTTCATGCAGAGCCAGACGCCCTTCAGGTTGACCGCAATCATCCGGTCGAACAATTCCTCGGACCAGTCGGCGGTCTTCTTTCCGCTGGCGTCCACCTGGAACCCTGCGATGCCGGCATTGTTGAACGCGCAGTCCAGCCTGCCATAGGCGGCGACGACCGACTTCACCATCGCCTCCACGGAATGCGCGTCGGTGACGTCGCCGGTGAGCGACATCGCCTGGCCGCCGGCGGCATTGATCAGCGCGACGGTCTCCTGCGCCGTTCGCTCCGCTGCATCGGCGACCGCCACGCGCGCGCCCTCGCGGGCGAAGGCGAGCGAGGTCGCCCGGCCGATGCCGCCGCCGCCGCCGGTGATCAGGGCCGATTTGCCGTCCAGCAGTCCCGCCATTGCTTCCTCCTCGGGTAAGATTCTTTCCATTGCCGCACGACAAGGCTAACATACTCTGCTGGACCATGGATCATTGGACGATGCGCGAGGAGATACTGGCCTACAAGCGCGAGCGTATTCTGGAGGAGGCGGTCAAGCTGTTCTACGAACGCGGCTTCACCGGCACGACGCTCGATGACATTGCCGCGGAACTCGGCGTCACCAAGCCGTTCATCTACACGCATTTCCGCAGCAAGACGGATCTGCTGGCAGCGATCTGCACGCCGACGATCGAGTTGTCGCTCGACGCGGTGTCCCGCGCGGCCAAGGGAACGGGGTCTCCGACCGAGCGATTGTATCGCGCCATTGTGGGTTTCACGCAGGTTGTGCTGTCGCGCCAGGCCAACATCGCGATCTATTTCCGCGAGGAAAAGAACCTGGCGCCCGACGCACTCGCGGAAATCAACGCGCTGCGCAAGAAGTTCGACCGCGTGCTGTCCAAATTGCTGGCCGAAGGCGTGGCGGCCGGCGAGTTCGACATCAAGGACGTGAGCCTCACCGCACTCGCGATCGGCGGCATGATCTCGTGGGCCTACACGTGGCATCGGCCGGAAGGGCGGCTCGCGCTCGATGACATGTGCGAGCGCATGGCCGATCTCGCACTGCAGATGGTCGGCGTGCGGAGCAGCGTATCGGCAAAGGTGCCGGCGTCGGCCTAGCGCACTGCACCGTCATTCCCGCGCAAGCGGGATCCCGGGATCGCGCCTGGGTCCCCACTTTCGCGGGGATGACGAATAAGATCGCAGGGATTCCGAAACGCGCGCGGCTATAGCGAGAGCAAGCGCCTCACGCCTGCCACAACGCGTTCTTCAGTGCGGCCGACATCATGTCCAGCGCCATGAGGCCGGCACGGATGATCCGGCCCTGGCCGACAAAACCGTGCATCTGGTCGGAAAAATGCAGATGCATCACCCGCACGCCCTCGCGCTCCAGGCGTTCGGCATAGGCAACGCCCTCGTCGCAAAGCGGGTCATAGCTCGCAGTCAGTACCAGCGCGGGCGCCGTGCCCGACAGATCGGCCGCGCGCAACGGCGAGGCACGCCAGTCCCTGCGATCGTTGGGGCCGTGCAGATAGTGATCGATGAACCAGTCCATCGTCTTCGACGTCAGCGGCACGCCTTCGGTGACGCGCCGGTAGGAATCGTGCGTCATCCCCATGTCGGTCGCGGGATATACCAGCAACTGAAATGCCAGCGGCGGCAGGTCGCCGTCACGCGCCATCAGTGCCATCACCGCCGCAAGGTTGCCGCCCGCAGAATCGCCGCCCACCGCGACGCGCCTGCGATCGATCCCGAGCGCATCCGACTGCGCGACCAGCCAGCCGGTCGCCGCCGCACAGTCATCGACCGCGGCGGGAAACTTGTATTCCGGCGCCATGCGGTAGTCGACCGACACCACGCGGCAGCGCGCGGCGTTGGCGTAATGGCGGCAGGCCACGTCGTGCGAATCCAAATCGCCGAGCAGCCAGCCGCCGCCATGATAGTACACCAGCACCGGCAGCACGTCGTCCGCCTGCGTGCCGATCGGGCGATAGGCGCGCAACGGAATAGCGCCGTGCGGACCGGGACACGACAGATCGCGCACCTCGGCGACATCCTGTGGATCGGGCTGCGTCACGGCGCGGCCAGCCTTGAAAGCCTCGCGCGCTTCATCCGGCGAGAGCGTCTCCATCGGCGGACGTCCCGCCGCGCGCATCATGCCAAGCAGGGTCTCGGCGTCCGGATCAAGCGGCATGCGCGGGCTCCTCAGTTGGTCCAGTCGATGATGGCAGCGGCAACCTCGGCGGGCCTGTCGAGTTCCGCGAGGTGGCCGGCGCCGGCGATCACTTTGGTATCCGACTTTCCGGAGATGCCTTTGGCGAAACGCCCGGCATAGCTGCGCGGCATGACCTTGTCCTGCTCGCCCCAGATCAGCAATGTCGGCGCCTGGATCAGCTTCAAACGCTTCTCCAGCTTGGTATTGCCGAGCGGCCAGAAGATGCGCGCCGCCGCCTCATTCGCGCGCGTCTGCTCGATCGGCCATTCGATCGAGTTGGCGCCTTCGGGAACCGCCTTCAGCGCCTTCCAGATTTCCGGATCGGCACACATCAGGCCCGGCACCGCATCGCCGCGCTGCGCCCACGGATCGGTCGGTGGGTCGGCCTCGTCAAACAATCCAAACGGCGCGATCAATGCCAGGCGCCGCACGCTTGCGGGCCACAGCGCCGCCATCTCCGCGACCAATGATGCACCGACCGAACTGCCGGCCATGTCGGCGCCATCCAGCTCCGCCTTCGCCAGCAGGTCGCGCACCGCGAGCAGCCAGTCCAAGTGCGTATCGAGCAGCGCATGTCCGCGATCGCCGCCGGGAAAGCCCGGCAGCGACGGCACGATCACCGTGCGGTTCTTCGCCAGTTCATCGAGGAACGGCACCCAGCGCGGCAGCCCGCCGTAGCCGGCGAGAAAGCCCAGCTTCGGGCCGCTGCCCTTGCGCCAGACGCGGGTGGCAAAGCCGTTGACATCGACGGTCAACGTCTCAGGTTCGCTCACGGCATGCTCCAATTATTCGGCTGCGAGTTTCGGCATGAAGGCGGGGACTTCCGCACGCTGCGCCGCTGCCATCGGCTGTGGCCACCAGCGATCCTCCCAACCGGGGAAATGCCCCTTCAGCTTCGGCATCACCTGATCTGCGAACAGTTTCGTGTTGTAGCGCGTGAGGTCCTTGCTCATGTTGCCGAACTGCAAAAGCAGCATCAGGTGCCCGACATTGAGGTTGGTCGCGACCTCGCGCAACTGCTCCACCACCTCGTCCGGCGAGCCGATGATGACGTAGCCCTGATCGACGATCGCGTCCATCTCGCGCGCCAGCTTGTTGAACTTGTCGGTGTACGATGCAGCCTTGGAGACCTGGCTTTCCAGCCCCATCCGCTGCGTGGCCTCCGTCGTGTAGCCGGGCGGCGTGGCGAAGCGCGGATCGATGTGCAGGCACTTGCCGTAGAAATACTCTGCCGACTCGCCGTACAGGTCCATCGCATGCTGGCGGCTCTCGCCGACGCCGACGAATTGCAGGAACCCGGCGCGGTACGGATTGTGGTCCTTGCCCAGCCGCGACATCTCGTTCCAGAAACCGTCCATAGTGGCGCGGCCGACCTTGTAGCCGTAGTAGCTGAGATAGCAGTACACGTAGTCCATCTCCGCGCACCACTGCCAGGTTTCCACCGAGCCGCCGCCCGGCACCCAGATCGGCGGATGCGGCCGCTGGATCGGTCGCGGCCAGATGTTCACGTAGCGCTGCTGATTGAAGCGGCCGTTGAACGCGAACGTGTCGCTCTCCGTCCACGCCCTCACCACCAGATCGTGCGCCTCATGGTAGCGGTCGCGCAGGATCGACGGATTCTGGCCATAGGCGTAGCAGGTGTCCATCGGCGAGCCGACCGGGAAGCCCGCGATCAGCCGGCCGCCCGAGATGCAGTCGATCATGGCGAATTCTTCGGCAACACGCGTCGGTGGGTTGTACAGCGCCAGCGAATTGCCCATCACGCAGATCGCCGTATCGGTCGTGCGACGCGCCAGCGATGACGCGATCAGATTGGGCGACGGCATCAGGCCGTAGCCGTTCGAATGATGCTCGTTCACGCAGACCGCGTCGAAGCCGCACTGCGCCGCGTACTCCAGTTCATCCATGAAGTCGTTGTACATCAGGTGGGCGCGCTTCGGATCGAACAGCGAGGAATGGATGTCCACCCAGACGGACGGGTTCTTCTCGCGGAAATCGTCCGGCAGTTCGGTGTAGGGCATCAGGTGGAACCACATCAGCTTCATGAAAACCCTCCAGCGTCGAACAGCAGGCGACGCGCACAGATGCGGGCGCCGCGGTCGGAGCGCCTGCGTGACGTCGTCCTACTCGTCAGTATGGTTGGCGTGCGTTCGGTACGTCAACCTGACGGTTCAGGTCGCCCAGGGCAATCGGGTGAAGTCTGAAGCGCTCAGGGCTCCGCCCTGAAACCCGCCCGGTGGCGTTGCCCCCGGGACCCCCACCAAAGGCATAGCCTTTGGGATCGAATACCTAAAGTGAACGGGTTCCAAGGGCTCCGCCCTTGGCGGAGTCCAGAGGCAGAGCCTCTGGTGGGGTTCGGGGTGAAACCCCGAGCGCTACTCTGCACCCGATTGCCCTGCCAGCTTGCCCGGTTTCACCCTGCATGGCACCGTCACGAATATCCCCGTTCGGCTGATGACCGCCGGCGACGGTCGCGCCAGAACGGGCGGCGTTGCACGTGGGGGAGAATGCCATGAGCCAAAACCTGCGACTTGGCATCGTGCTGACCGCGTTCTGTCTTCCCGCAGCCACGTCACGCGCCGACCACCCGACGGTCGCGCCACCGTCGACGCTCGCACAATGGGCCGACGGGGCGCAATTGTTCGACGGTCTCGGCAGCTTCCATCGCAAGGCGGGCACAGGTTCGGACGCCGCGCAGAGATATTTCGATCAGGGCATGCGGTTCATCTGGGCGTTCAACCATGACGAGGCCACGCGATCATTCGCCAAGGCCGCGGAACTCGATCCGCACTGCGCTATCTGCTTTTGGGGCGTCTCGCTCACCGTCGGGCCGAACTACAATCTGCCGATGATGGCCGAGACCCGCGCCAAGGTGGCATGGGAGGCGCTGCAGCAGGCGCAGGCCAATGCCGGCCAGGCGACCCCGGTGGAGCAGGCGCTGATCGGCGCGCTGGCCAGGCGCTATCAGGGGGCGCAGCCGCTCGACCCGTCCAACGAGGGGCCCGTTCTCGTCGCCTACGCGCAGGCCATGCAGGATGTCGCAGCGAAGTTTCCCGACGACAGCGATGTGCAGACGCTCACCGCCGAAGCAATGATGAACGTCAACGCCTGGAAACTGTGGACGCTGGACGGCGCACCCGCGGCCGGAACCGAGGACATCGTTGCCCGCCTGCAGGCGGTGCTGGCGAAGGACAGGCTGCATCCCGGCGCCAACCACTACCTTGTCCACGCTGTCGAAGCCTCGCCGCATCCGGAGAAGGCGGTGATCGCAGCCGAGCAGTTGCGCGGCATGATGCCGGCGGCCGGCCACCTCGAGCACATGCCGGCGCACATCATGCAGCGCGTCGGGCGCTATGGCGATGCGGCTGAGGCGAACCGTCTTGGTGCGGCGGCGGATCTTGCCTATTTCGTGCAGACCAGGCCGCTCGACTATTATTCGATGTACACGGCTCACAATTATCAGTTCCTCGCGTTCTCAACGGTCATGCAGGGACGCAAGGCGGAAACACTCGACGCTGTGCGCAAGGCGCGCGCATCGATGTCGGATGACATGCTGCTCGCCATGCCCGGCACCGATTGGAGCATGTCCGAACTTTACGTCGCGATGGTGCGCTTCGGCATGTGGGACGAGATCCTCGCCGAGCCCGCACCGAGTGCGAATCTGACCGGATTGACCGGCGGGCTGCTTTACGCCAAAGCGACCGCACTGGCGGCCAAGGGCCGGGTCGCCGATGCCAGGCAGACAATCGCCGATCTCGAGAAGCTCGCGGCTGCAACGACACCGGACGACAGCGCTGGCCTGAATACCGCGCCCGACATTTTCGCCGTCGCGGTCCTCGTCGCACAGGCGCGCGTCGCCGATGCAGAACACAAGGATGACCAGGCGATTGCGCTGCTGACGCAGGCTGTCGCCAGGGAGGACCGGCTTGCCTATAACGAACCCGCCGACTGGTTTTTTCCCGTGCGGCATCTGCTGGGCGCGGCGCTGCTGCGGGCCGGCAAGGCTGCGGACGCCGAAGCAGTCTATCGCGAGGATCTGCGACGCAATCCGGAGAATGGCTGGGCGCTGTATGGGCTCGCGCTCGCGCTCACGGCGCAGCAGCGGGATGCCGAGGCACTGGTCGTTCGGCAGCGTTTTGCGACCGCCTGGAAGGACGCCGACATTACGCTGACCGCATCGGCGTTCTGATCAGCCCGCGGCGGCGGATGCGCCGGTCAACGGCACGAAGGCGACCGGCAGGATGCTGCGTCGCGTCACTGCGCCTGCCGCGTCCTTGGTGAGCAGCACCAGTTCCTGATCACCGTTGCGCGGACCCACCGGGACCACCATGCGTCCACCCGGACGAAGCTGCTCGATCAGCACCGGCGGGATGCTCGGTGCTGCAGCCGTCACGATGATTGCATCGAACGGCGCCTGATCCGGCCAACCGAGCCCGCCGTCACCGGTGCGCAGCGCGATGTTGCCGTAGCCTTGACCGGCCAGCGCCGCGGCGGCATTGCGCGCCAGCTCCGGGATCACCTCGATCGAGCAGACCGCGCGTGCAAGCTCGGCCAGCACCGCCGTCTGGTAGCCGGAACCGGTGCCGACCTCCAGCACGGTGTCGCCCGGATCCAGGTCCAGCAGCTCCGTCATCAACGCCACGACATAAGGCTGCGATATGGTCTGGCCGTGACCGATCGGCAGCGGCCGGTTGACGTACGCGGCTTGCGCCGAATGCGGCGGCACGAACGCATCGCGTCGCACCTTGGCGAGCGCCGCCGCAACGCGCGGAGCAAGCTGTGCGCGCCCCGTCCAGCGCGCGGTGTCGCGCATCTCCGCCGCGATCTCGTCCAGCAGTGCGGCGTGTTCGTCCATGCGGCATTATAACGCCCCACCCGCTTTGCGCGACAATGCGGCGGCGGTGTAGCGTATCGCGCGAACGCACCGGGGAACGATTTGATGGATGTGCATGAGGCCGCGCGGCCAGGCGTCGCGCAAGAGGCCGCGCGGCCAGGGGCCACGCAGGAGTGCGCGCGGCCAGGGGCCGCGACGGATTATATCGCGCGGGCCCGTGCGATCGCGCCGCTGCTGGAAGCCGCCGCGCCACGCATCGATGCGGCACGCGCGCTGCCGTCGGACGTGCTGGATGCGATGCATGGCGCGGGCATGTTCCGACTGCTCGTGCCGCGCTCGATCGGCGGCGCCGAACTGGATCCCGCGACCTATATCCAATGCGTCGAGGCGATCGCCGCCGGCGATGCGTCGGTGGCGTGGTGCATGAACCAGGGTTCCGGCTGCTCGATGTCGGCCGGTTATCTGGCGTCGGCGGTTGCCCGCGAGGTGTTCGGCGGCGAGCGCGACGTGCTGGCCTGGGGCATGGGTCCCGGCGCGAAGGCGGTCCTTGCCGATGGCGGCTGGCGCATCACCGGCACCTGGGCATTTGCCAGCGGCAGCCGTCACGCCACCTGGCTCGGCGCGCATTGTCCGTGCTTCGACGCCGATGGCACGACGCCGCTGCGCTATCCCGATGGGCGGCCATGGGAGCGCACCATGCTGTTCCGTCGCGAGATCGCCACCATCAAGGATGTCTGGCAGGTGGTGGGGCTGCGCGGTACCGGCAGCGACACGTATTCCGTGCACGACCTGTTCGTCGACGACGCCCACACGATCACGCGCGACCGCGCGGAGGAACGCCGCGAGCCTGGCCTGATCTATCACTTCGCCGCGATGCAGATCTACGCGTCGGGTTTCGCCGCGGTGGCGCTGGGCATCGGACGCGCGACGCTGGATGCGTTCATTGCGCTCGCCAGCGGCAAGACGCCGGCGCTCACGCAGACCTCGCTGCGCGACAGTGCGGTGATCCAGTCCGAGATCGGCATGGCGGACGCGAAGCTGAACGCCGCGCGCACGTGGCTGATCGCGATATTGCGCGACGCACAGGAAGCGACGGAACGCGCCGGCGAGGTGCCGACGGATCACCGCATGAAGATCCGCCAGGCGTCGACCTACGCCATCCATCAGGCAAAGGAGGTGGTGGACGTCGCCTATCACGAGGCCGGCTCAACCGCGATCTTCGATACCAATCCGTTCGAGCGGCGCTTCCGCGACGTGAACACGGTGACCCAGCAGGTGCAAGGGCGCCGGTCGCATTTCGAAACCATCGGCCAGCATCTGCTCGGCAGCCAGCCCGCCCTGCGCTGGGTGTAGTCGCGGCGCGAGCGGCTATGCGGTGATCGTCGTACTGTCCATCTTGCAGCGCGCAATCGTGTCCCAGTCGGGATCGACGCCAAGGCCGGGACCGTCCGGCACGGCGACACGGCCTGCGCGCACCGGGATGTGCGGAACGATCAGCTCGTGCACCATGTTCTCCAGGCCGAAGTCGATCGCGCGACGCACCGGGTCGAGTGCGGCGGCCATCTGCAGATTGGCCGCCATGCCGATGCCGAGCTCGAATGCGCTGTGGATGGTCAAATCCAAACCGAACAGCGGCGTCACGTCGCCGAGTTCCACCATGCTCTGCGGCCCGCCCCACATCACCAGGTCGGCCAGCACCACATCGACACAGGGCTGGCGCAGCACAGTGGCGAGATGGTCGAAGTTGACCACGCACATGTTGGTGGCCAGCGGCGTCTTCATGCGCGCGCGAAGCTGCGCCATGCCGGCAATGCTGCGTGTCGGATCCTCGTAGTATTCGAGGTTGAGCTCCTCGAGCTGCTGGCACAGCACGGTGGCCTGCGCCGGCGGATAGGACGCGTTCGGGTCCCAGCGCAGTTTGACCGCGTCACCGAGCGCGGTGCGCAGTGCCCGCAGGACGGCGACATCCCACGCCGGGCTGGTACCGGTGCATTTGACCTTGAACGCGGTGAAGCCGACGTCGCGATGCAGGTGCAGCGCATGATCGACCAGTTCGCGGATGCGCGCCGGGTCGGCGAACAGCCGCGGCAGTTCGCGCCGGTCCACCGGTTCGTCCAGCAGCAGCGCGGGAATGTGCGCCACCGCCTCGAAGTCGCGCCCGCCCGCGCCGCCGAGCATCCGCCAGATCGGCAGTTCGAAGTGCCGGCCGGCCCAGTCGAACAGCGCCATGTCCAACCCCGCCAGCGCCGCCCAGTCGGCGAGACCGTTGCGCGAACCAACCGTCGGTCCTGCCATCGCCTGCCGCAGACGCAGCCTGTCGAGCGGACATTGCCCGATCAGTTTCTGCGCCATCCGCGTGCAGGTCTGCAGCACCTCGTCCGTGCCGTTGGTCTCGCCGAACGCGCGCGCACCGTCGCTGGTTTCGACCTCGACGACGATCCGCTCGGTCGTGCGGCGCATGTACATCGCGCTGACGTAGAGCTGGCGCATCGGCACCGAGACCCGATGCAGCGTGATGCGCGTAATGGTCGGACGTTTGGCGGCGCTGGCCTGGCCCAGGGCCAGCCCACCGTCGGCGTCCGCCAGCACCGCAGCCGCCGCAGGGCCGATCACCAAAGGCTGCGTGCACGCATGCAGAGTGGACGCCAGGTCCGCCGCATAACAGGCGGCCCGCGCGCTGTCGTCGTGCGCCAGCAGCGCAAGCTCAACGCCGGTGAGGTCCGCCGCGGTCGCCCACATCCGCACGGCTTCCGGGCCGCCGACGCGCACCGGGTCCACCAGCACGATCTGCACGCCGCCGTCGATCATCGCGCGCGCCAGATCGCGCGGCGCATGGCGATGGGCGGATATCGCAAGCGGCGGTGCGCCAAGAGCGAAGACACGGCACGAGTTCCCCAGGTCGGCACAAGGATCGGCGATGTAGGCGAGCTTCAGTCGCCGACCGGCCGCACGAAGTGGCTCCAGCGCAGCGGCATGCAACTGCGCTTCGAGTTGCAGAGCCAGTTCGACGTTCGGCCCCAACTTGCTCGCCGCCGCGTCGAGCGATGCGATCAACATGGCGACATCCGGTTCGGCGCTGCCAAGCACGACACGGCGCACGGCAGCCGGAACCGAGGCAACCGCACCGAGCCGCACCGCAACTCCCAGCATTACGCGCTGACGCAACGCTCCGCCCAGCCAGATATGCAGCGGCACATCATAGTTGCGGCAGATGGCATCCAGCCTGTTCGCTTCCTGAAGACCGACCGAAGCGCGTTCCTCAGCAGTCAGATCGATCGTGGCGTTCCGCTGCAACAACGCGTGTCGCGACAGGCGCGGATGCACTTCGGGCATCGAATTCAGGAGTCGATCCGAGCAGTCGCGCTGCCGCTGGCGACCTCCTTGCCGTCCTGGTTGGTGGTGGACAGAGTCAAATCGACAAAATGCTGTCCGCCCTCCTCGCGGATCGCCGCGACCGTCGCCTTGGCGTCGAGATCGTCACCCGGCCAGACCTGATTGGTGAAGCGCACGCCAAACTTTGTCAGCCTGCCGTCGCCGACGTAGTTGGTGAGCATCTTGCCGGTCAGTCCCATGGTCAGCATCCCGTGCGCGAAGACAGTGGGATAGCCGGCCTTCTGCGTCACGTAGACTTCGTCCGCATGCAGCGGATTGTAGTCGCCGGAGACGCCGCAATACATCACGATCTCGGTGCGCGTGAGGTTCTCCACCACGCGTTCGACATGGGTGTCGCCGACCTTGAGCTGGCTCGCCTTCAGTGCCATGGCGCAATCCCTCCTCAGCTCTGTTCCACGGGGCGTTCCGTGGTCACGCCGACGCTGCGCGCGGTGACCACCAGTTCGCCTTTCTGGTCGCGATATTCCGTGACGCGCTCGCGGAACGTCAGCTTGCCGGCCCGCTTGCTCTCGCGCTCCCAGGTATTGCCTGGTTTGGATTCCACCGTCAGCACATCGCCCGGACGCAGCGGGCGGTGATATTCGAAGTGCTGCTCGGCGTGCAGCCCGCCACCGCCGGAGGGCCGGTCCTCTACCCCGCTCGGCGTCTTGCCCGAGCCGAACCATGGCTGGCCGGGACGCCAACGAAGCGGATACTCCGGATCGAACTGCGCAACCGCCTGCGGGAATGTGGGAGGTGCTATGATGCCGCCGACCTCGCTGCGTTTCGCCGCATCGGCGTCCTGATAGACGGGATTGGTGTCGCCGACGGCGCGCGCGAACAGCATGATGTGGCCCGCCTCGACGGGGAATGTGATCTTCGCCAACGGTTTCCTCCGATCCTTTGTCGTCCGGACGCGAAGCCTAGCAGTCCGTCGGCGGGACGTGTAGGGCGCAACGGTCCATTGCCGGCGCTGTCGGGTGAAGTCGAAGCGCTCGGGGTTTCACCCCGAACCCCGACCAGAGGCGCTGCCTCTGGACTCCGCCAAGGGCGGAGCCCTTGGAACCCTTCACTTTAGTATCGGATTCCAAAGGCTACGCCTTTGGTGGGGGTCCCGGGGGCAAAGCCACCGGGCGGGTTTCAGGGCAGAGCCCTGAGCGCTTCTGCTTCACCCGATTGCCCGGCATCCATTGCCCGCCAGCAGCTGCACACGGCATAGTGCGCCGCATGCGACGTCCCGTTCGCCGCGCCTCGCGGCTCCGCAAACGCGCCGAACTCGATGCGACTGCCGTGCCGACCTGGCGTCCGCCGCGCGTTTCGACCGCGGATGCCGCATCGCTCGCGTTCGTGCTGGCGCCGGGAAAACTGCCGCGAGGCCGCAGGGTCTATGCGATCGGCGACATCCATGGCTGTCTTGCAGAACTTCGGCAGTTGCACGCAGCAATTGCCAGCGACCTACTGGTTCGACCGCCCGCATCGGCGGTGCTGGTGCATCTCGGCGACTACATCGATTTCGGTCCCGACAGCGCCGGCGTTCTCGCGCTGCTCGCCGAGGGGCCGCCGATTGCCGGAGCGGCGATTGTGAACCTGATGGGCGACCACGAGCGCACGGCACTCGATGCGCTGGCAGGCGATGGCGCGGCGGCAACGGACTGGCTGCACACGGGCGGCGAGGCGACGCTCACGAGTTGGGGCATCGCCGCGGACATGCCGCGCAGTGATTGGCGCACCAAAGTGCCGGCCGCTCATTTGAATTTCTTGCAGCGCCTCGGCCTCGAGCATCGCGAGGGCGATTACCTGTTCGTCCATGCCGGCATACGACCCGACGTCCGGCTCGATCGGCAGGCCGAGGATGACCTGCTCGGCATTCGCCAGAGCTTCCTCGCGAGCGAACAGGACTTCGGTGCGATCATCGTGCACGGGCACTCGGCGAGTCCGACGCCGACCATCAAGCCGAACCGCATCGGCCTCGACACCGGTGCGGGTTGCGGCGGCCGGCTTACGTGTGCGGTGTTCGAGGAAGACGCGGTCGCCTTCATGTCGGCTTGAGTGCGAAGCAGCGTCAGGGCGTGGGGCGGTAGACGCGGATTGCGGCATCCGATCCCAGCAATCCGGCGCGTTCGGCGACGTACAGACGGTCGAGCTGCGGCACGAACAGCGACGTGCGCGCGCCGGATGCGGTGCGCAGCGGCTCGAGTGCCTGCCAGGATGAATTGCGATGGAACACTGCCAGCTCGCCGGCGCCGCAACTGACGTAGATGCGCGCCCGCTGCGTATCGAAGAATACATCGTCGGAATCGCCGCACGCCGGCAGTCGCTGTCGTACGGCACCGGTGGCCGCATCCAGCAACAAAAGCGATGGCGGTGAACGGAACACGCTGGCGAGCAGCGACTGCGCCGGATCGAGCGCCATGGGGAAGTTGGCACTTGCATCCCGCATCGGCCAGGTCGCCACGACGCGACGCGCATCCAGGTCGACCGCAGCGATCTGGAGCGCACTCGGAATGTTGACGTAGGTGCGGCCGGTCTGCGGATCGATCTGGAATGCCTCCGGATGTGCCGGCAGGCGGATGTCGGCAATTTTCGCGTGTGCGCGTGGATCGATGATTGCCAGGCCACCGTTGCCGTAGCCGACCACCGCGAGGCCGTTGCGCGGATCGATGCGGACGTTGTCGGCATCGTCGCCGAGCGCAACGCTGCCTGCGGGGGTAAAATCCGCCGCGTTGAAAAGCCGCACCGATCCGTCTTTGGCATTGGCGACCAGGATGACATCCGCACGCTCGGCGTAGCCGACACCCTGCGGCTCGCGCAGCCCCGTGATCCGGTGCGCAACGGCGCCGGCCGCGAGGTCGATCACGTCGACGCTGTCATTGCCAAGCTCGGCGACCAGCAGCCGCTTGCGCGCGAGATCGATTGCCATGTGATCGATCCGGCCGCGCACGTCGTGCAGCGCAATCGTCCGCTCCAGCACCAACGGCGGCTCCGCAGCGTGGGACGGCAGCGCCAACAGCGGACAGAGCGCCGCAAGACAAAACACCAAATGCCGGACGGACCACTTGATCCACGTGCGCGTCATGGCGGCATCTCCCGATCAGAGAAACGCCGCGACGCGCGCGGCGAAAACCTCGGGCTGTTCAATTTCCGGGTAGTGGCCGGCCTCCGGGATCAGCTCGAACCGTGCGCCGGGAATGCGGTCGCAATAGGCGCGCCCGTAGTCCGGCGAGACCACGCCGTCGCTGGCACCCCAGAGCACCAGCGTCGGCACGGCAATGCGGCTCAGCCAGCGCGGCAGGTTCGGGTTGTACATGAACGGCTGCCAGCCATAGAGGCACAGCGCATCCCAGTTGCGCGCACGCACCACCAGCTCGTCATCCGTCATGGCATTGAAGTCGGGCGCCCACTTCGCCGGGTCGTGCCAGCTGCGGCGCAGCACCTCCGCGGGGGCGGTGTTGAACAGGTCGAGAATGTCGCGGCTTTCGCGGTCGCCGAGCTTGATGCCGAACGCATCGACCAGGATCAATCGATCCAGGCGGTGGCAGCACGCCGCGGCGATCTCGGCGGCGAGCCATCCCCCGAATGAACAACCGACCAGAGTGATCTTCTCGTGCGGCAGCGCCTCGAGCAGATCGAGATAAAGGTGCACGAGGTCGTACACGGTGTCGAAGTCGGCGGGCCGCGGCGAATGGCCGAAGCCCGGATGCGACGGCGCGATGATCTCGGCGTGCGCCGACAGCAGTTCGACGAAGCGCGAGCGGGGATCGATCGTGTTCGGGCCGTGCAGCACCAGGATCGGATGCCCGGCGCCCCTGCGCAGAACCTCGAGCTCGATGCCACGGACGGAGAGCCGGTCCATCGCCCTGACTAGATCCTCTCGCTGATGCGGATCGCCATTTGGCAGCCGCGCCTGATCGCCGCCGACAGCAGCCGGTAGCCAGGCGCCTGCTCTGCGCCGTTGCGAAGTCCGATGTCACGGTGCGCCAGTTCGTCGTCGCGGAATTGTTCCAGCGTGGCGCGCAGTTCGTGCTCGGTATCGTCCAGCGTCGCGATCTGGCCTGCGTAGTGCGCCTCGATTGCGTCCTCGACGGCCACGGTGCAGGCCATCGCGGCGCGCTCGCCCAACGCGGCGGTCGCTGCACCGAGCGCGAAGCCGGCAAGATGCCACAGCGGCAGCATCGCCGTCGGCCGCACGCGGCGACGCACGATCAGGTCGGCGAAGCGATCGAGATGTTCCTTCTCCTGCGCCTGCATCTCGCGCAGCACAGGCGCCGTGTCGCTGCGGCGCAGTACGGCGAGTTGGCCCGCGTAGATGCGCGCCGCACCGTATTCGCCGGCATGGTCCACCCGCAGCATGCGCGCGACATCGGCGTCGGGCGGCGGATCGCCGGGCAGGCGTTGCCGCGTGCCGCTCATGCCGCGCGCCTTCGGTCACACCACAGGAACACGCCGACCCCGAGCGCGAATGCCAGCGCATACAGCAGATTCATCGCCGCCATCGACACCGGCAGGCCGGGGATCAGATATGTCGCGTCCTCGCACGGTTTGGCGGGCCGCGCCGGCATCTGCGCCAGGCGCTCGGCGATGGAGCCGCCGCTGAAGCTTGGTGCCGCGCATTCCGGCAGCGGGCTCGGCCAGGCGTGCTGTTCCACGCCGACATGGATGACCGCGAGCGCCGCGGCAGCCAGCATCGACAGCAGCACGAGCAGGAGCAGCGCGCGTGCGATCCCGCGCGGGACGACGACCGCCACGAGGGCCAGCACGATCGCCACGCGGTATGGCCAGCGTTCCAGCAGGCAGAGGGCGCACGGCACGAGGCCGCCCCAGTGTTCCGAGGCAAGCGCCAGGCCGAGCGCGAACCCCGCGGCGAGCGCACAGACCAGCGCGACAGTCCGGGTGCCGGGCATCGTCATGGCCGCCATGTGCCCTGCTTCGGACGGCGGTGCAAGGTGATGCCGATCGGAGGGAGGCGCGACACCGCACGCAACTGAAAGCCATTCCCTCGGCCGATCGCCGCTCAAACGCCCGATGCTGCACCGGCGGACAAACCGGCTGGTGTCGCGCGCCGTTCACGCAGGGCGCCACACGATCTGCATCGCCTCGCGGAACGCGAAGCGCAGCAGATGACGCGCAACGACATCCTGCAGTTGCGCCATCTGCGCATCGTCGGCGGCCTGCAGCGACAGTGTCAAAACGCCGGCCTCCGCACGCAAACGACAATCCCCCATGCGGAAGGCAATGTGACCCGATGCGCCGTCCAGTGTGACCGGGACCTTGTGTTGGAAATGCTTGCAGAGCTGCGTGAGATAACGACCGGCCTGCGGCGTGGCGATGTCGGCGGCGCTGCGGGCAGCGCGGGTGGCGGTCTGATATTCGCTCATCAGATGTTCTCCACGGCCTGGGCCGCCGCATCGAGTGCGGCCGCGATCGTCTTCGCCGCTGTCGGGTCGAGCGGGCCACGCCGGAGGCGGAGCCGCAGCGCCACCTTCAGGTTTTCCATGGCGCGCAGCACGGGGGCCGGGACACCCTCGGGGGCACCCGCACCGGCCTGGCCAATGCGCGCCAACAGCGCATCGACCGCGGCGTGATTGGCGGTGAGGAAGGCTTCTCCCTCCGCGGTGATGCGATAGCGCTTTCGGCCGGCGTCTTCAGCTTCGGCGGCGGTATATCCCATGTCCTCGAGCCACGAGAGCGTCGGATAGATGACGCCGGGGCTCGGGCTGTAGCTGCCGCTCATGCGATCCTCGATCGCTTTCATGAGTTCGTAGCCGTATCGCGGCTGCTCGGCGATCATGGCGAGGGCGAGCAGGCGAAGCTCGCCATAATCGAACGGCCTGCCGCCGCGGCGGCCACCGGAGCGCTGGCCATGATGGCGGTGATGGTGCCCCCCGTGACGGCGATCCGCCAGGTCATCGGGGTGAGCGAAACGACGGGCTGAACCGTCTCTGCGTGAGTGTTTCACGCAGCCGATATAGAACTCGATATAACTGAAGTCAAGATATATCTTGATGCTGTCGGAATCGAGGCGTTGCCCGTTCCCCAAGGGTCCCGCCCCTTCCACCCCTGCCCCGCCGCCGCCTATACCCTCCCCATGGCGCGCTTCCTCAAGATGCACGGCTGCGGCAACGACTTCGTCGTGTTCGACGAACGCGCCGGCCCGCTCGGCCTGACCCCCGCGCGCGCGGCCGCGATCGCCGACCGGCGCACCGGCGTGGGCTGCGACCAGTTCATCGCGATCGAGCCGGCACCGGCAAACTCCAACGCCGATGCCTTCATGCGGATCCGCAACCCCGACGGCGCCGAGGCCGGAGCCTGCGGCAACGCCACCCGCTGCGTCGTCGATTTTCTCGCCCGCGAGACCGGGCGGCGCACCCAGGTGATCCGCACCACCGCCGGCAATCTGCCCGCCGAGGTGCTGCCCGACGGACGGGTGCGCGTCGATATGGGGCCGGCGCGGCTCGACTGGCCCGACATCCCGCTGGCGCGGCCGATGGACACGCTGCACCTCGACCTCGCGGCGGGCCCGGTGGCCGATCCCGCGGCAGCCAGCATGGGCAACCCGCACGCGACGTTCTTCGTGGCGGACCTCGCGCGCCTGCCGGTGGCGGAACTCGGCCCGCGCCTGGAGCACGATCCGCTGTTCCCCGAACGCGCCAACATCGGCTTCGCCCAGATCCTGGCGCCGGACCGCATCCGGCTGCGCGTGTGGGAGCGCGGCGCCGGCCTGACGCTCGCGTGCGGCTCCGGCGCCTGCGCGGCCCTGGTGAACGCGCACCGGCGCGGGCTGGCCGACCGCCGCGCCACCGTCGTGGTGGACGGCGGCGAACTGGAGATCGAGTGGCGCGCGGACGGCCACGTGCTGATGACCGGGCCGGTCGCCACCGCGTTCACCGGCGAGATCGATCTCGCGGCCTATCCGGCATGAGCGTCGAGATCCTCACCTTCGGCTGCCGGCTGAACGCCTACGAGAGCGAGGTTATCCGCGGCCATGCGGCCGGCCTGTCCGACACGGTCATCGTCAACACCTGCGCCGTGACGGCCGAGGCCGAACGCCAGGCGCGCCAGGCGATCCGACGCGCGGTGCGCGAGCGACCGGGAGCGCGGATCGTGGTGACCGGCTGCGCGGCGCAGATCGACCCGCAGGCCTGGCGCGACCTGCCCGGCGTGCACCGCGTGCTGGGCAACGAGGACAAGCTGCGGGCAGAAAACTGGGCGCCGGATGCGCCGGGGGCGGTGTCCGACATCATGGCGGCGCGCGAGACGGCGGCGCATCTGGTCACCGAATTCGCCGGACGGGCGCGCGCCTTCGTCCAGGTGCAGCAAGGTTGCGACCATCGCTGCACGTTCTGCATCATCCCGTTCGGCCGCGGCCCCAGCCGCAGCGTGCCGGTCGGCGCCGTGGTGGCGCAGGTGCGCGCGCTGGTGCAGGCGGGCTATCAGGAGGTGGTGCTGACCGGGGTCGATATCGCTTCCTATGGGCCTGATCTGCCGGGGGCGCCGACGCTCGGGCAGCTCGTCCGGCGGCTGCTGGCGCTGGTGCCGGAACTGAAGCGGCTGCGGCTGTCCTCGATCGACCCGGCAGCGATCGACGAAGCGCTGTGGCGGCTGATCGGCGAGGAGCCGCGGCTGATGCCGCATCTGCACCTGTCGCTGCAGGCGGCCAGCGACCTGATCCTGAAGCGAATGAAGCGCCGGCACCTGCGCGCCGATGCCGCGGCGGCGATCGCGCGGGCGCGGGCGCTGCGGCCCGGCATCGCGATCGGCGCCGACCTGATCGCCGGTTTCCCGACGGAGACCGACGCGCTGTTCGCCGAGACGCTGGATTTCGTGACCGACGCCGAGCTGCCCTTCCTGCACGTGTTCCCCTACAGCGAGCGCCCCGGCA
Organism: uncultured Alphaproteobacteria bacterium; assembly: GCA_963739725.1. Classification (GTDB taxonomy): domain Bacteria; phylum Pseudomonadota; class Alphaproteobacteria; order Acetobacterales; family Acetobacteraceae; genus JAMXLO01. The sequence continues at coordinate 29,940 of CAVUBS010000019.1, forward strand.
CGCCGGCCGCACGGATGCCGGCCGTGCCCCACGCGCTGCGGCGCGAACGGGCGGCGCGGCTGCGTGATGCGGGCAGGCTCGCGGCGCGCCGGTTCCTCGCCTCGCAGACCGGGCGAACGGTGTCGCTGCTGATGGAGACCGGCGATCGCCGGGCACTCCGAGCATTTCGCCCCGGTTCGGCTGACCGCACCGGCGGAACCGGGAAGGCTGCTGCCCGCGCACGTCGTGGGCGTGGCGGGCGACGCGCTGCTGGCGGAGGCGGCCTGATGGCGCTCGGCTTCTTCTCGCGCCTGAAGGAAGGCCTGTCGCGCAGCACGCAGAAGCTGACCGAGGGGATTACCGCCGTCTTCAAGAAGCGCCGGCTCGACGATGCGGCGCTCGAGGAACTGGAAGAGATCCTGATCGCGGCCGACCTCGGCACCGAGGTCGCGCGCCGGGTGATCGCCAATTTCCGCCGCACGCGCTTCGGCAGGGAGATCACCGACGAGGAGATCAGGCAGACGCTCGCCGAGGAAATCTCGGCCATTCTGACGCCGGTGGCGCAGCCGCTGCGGCTCGATCCGGCGAAGAAGCCGCACGTCGTGCTGGTGGTCGGCGTCAACGGCACCGGCAAGACGACAACGATCGGCAAGCTTGCGCAGAGCTATCGCCAGCAGGGACTGCGGCCGGTCCTGGTGGCGGGCGACACGTTCCGCGCGGCGGCGGTGGAGCAGCTGCAGATCTGGGGCGAGCGCGCGGGTGTTCCGGTGATCGCCGGCGGCACGAATGCCGATTCCGCCGGGCTGGCGTTCGATGCGCTGACGCGGGCGACGGTGGACGGCGCCGATGTGCTGCTGATCGACACCGCCGGGCGGCTGCACAACAAGGCCGCGCTGATGGACGAGCTTCGAAAAATCATCCGCGTGCTGCGCAAGCAGGACGAGACCGCGCCGCACTCGGTGCTGCTGGTGCTGGATGCGACGACGGGACAGAACGCGATCCAGCAGGTGCGCGTCTTCAAGGAGATGGTCGATGTCACCGGCCTGGTGGTGACCAAGCTCGACGGCAGCGCGCGCGGCGGCATCGTGGTGGCGCTGGCCGAGACGTTCGGGCTGCCGGTGCACGCGGTCGGCGTCGGCGAGAAGGCCAGCGACCTGCGGCCGTTCGACGCCGGCGATTTCGCGCGCGGCCTGGTGGGCGCCTGAATGGGCGCCTGAGCGTGGGTGCCTGAACGTGGGCGCCTGAGCGCGGCGGCCTACGACGAAGGCTCACGACGCCGTGACAAGGAAAATAGACCAAGCAGGCGCATTGGAACCTGAAAGGTCCTCAATTTATCGCGATCCACGAGATGCTGGACGGCTTCCGCACGCAGATCGACGGCTACGCCGACACGATGGCCGAGCGTGTCGTGCAACTCGGCGCCACCGCGCTCGGCACGACGCAGGCGGTGGCGCAAGGCACGACCCTGGCGCCCTATCCGACCGACATCTATGCCATAAAGGACCATTTGGCGGCGCTGATCGACCGCTACGGCAAGGTTTCCAACGCAACCCGCAAGGCGATCGACGCGGCGGCCGAGGCGGGCGATGCCGACACCGCCGACATCTTTACCGAGGCGTCGCGCGGCCTCGACAAGGCGCTTGGTTCCTGGAGGCCACGTTCAGAGCCGATTGATCCGTTCCGGCCGTTCATTCCGGGCAGGGCTCTTCGTATCGGGTGTGATGTAGCTCACCGACAATTCAGTTGCAGCGGTCAACGTTGCCGCCCGCCCGCCAGACTCCATCGGCGGCAGGAGCAACTCACATGGATAGCGTTCCGACCGAATCGGGCGGACTAGGCAGCCAGGGGGTGGGGCTCTGCGCCACGCTCGCCGGCGAGACCGACGCCGTCCTGAAGATCGTCAAGGACCAAAGCATACTGGGCGCTCTGACCGAGCCGGACCTGCTGGCCCTGGTGCGCCAGACGCCGGTGCGGGCGCTGCCGAAGAACCGCGTGCTGTTCCGCAGCGGCGATGAAGGCCGCTCGGTGGTGCTCATCCTGCAGGGCTACATCAAGCTGTCGACGATGGCATCGAACGGCCGCGAGGTGGTGCTGGAGATAGCCGGCCCCGGCACGATCTTCGGCGAACTTGCCGTGCTGAACGGCTCGCCGCGGCGCGCCGACGCCACCGCCCTGACCCCGTGTCGCGTGATGGCGTTCGACGGCACGCAGTTCAGGAGACTGGTCGGCCGCACGCCCGAGGCGATGTTCGCGGCCATTCGCCTGCTCAGCGCGCGACTGTCGGCGGTCACCGAGCAGGGCATGGACGCCGTGTCGCTGCCGGCGCCGGTGCGGCTGGCCAAGGCACTGCTGTACCTGGCCGGAGCTGCATTCGCAGCGCGTGGACAATTGCCTGCATATCGGTTTCCGGCTGTCGCAGCGCGAACTCGGTGCGATGACCGGCCTGATCCGCGAGAGCATCAACAAGCACCTGAACGCATGGCGGGCAGCGGGCTGGATCGAGCTTGTCGGCGGGTCCGTGACGCTGTGCGACGTTCGCGCGCTGGAGGACTTCGTGCGCGACAACGAGGGGCGGTAGCAGCCACCAGCGGGACGCCAAAGAATAATACGCCGGCGGAGTGAATCAACTCACATCGCCGGCGCCCCGGCCGCGGCAGTGTCGATCCTGCTACCCCGGCCGGCGCAGGCAGACCGCAAAGCCCGACCGGGACGACATCGGCAACGCAATGCTCTGTGCGGCCGGAGCGCATGAAGGAATCCAGACCATGAAGAAGACGATCCTTGCCGCGCTTGCAGTTCTGGGCATCTCGCTGGCCACGGGCGCGCTCGCTCCCGCAGCCAATGCCTACACGTACCTGTTCGCGCCTGCTCAGAACGCCGGGAGCAACAGCTGACGACAGTGGCACCGGCTGCGCATAGCGGCCGGCAGCCATGGACAGCGGCCGGCAAGCCGATGGAGGCGGTGATGATCGGGACATTTCTGATTATTCTGGCAGCCCTGGTCATCGCCGTCCTCGGGTGCGCGTGGGTGGGGCCAATCAGCGCCGAACGCGACGACGAACCGTCGAGACAGCGTCGGACGTAACAGCGCTGTCAGGCGCATGACGCCGGTCCGGCAACGCCTGTCGTCTGTCAGACCAGCATTGCCTCGACGACCTTGTGGATGGGCTCAGGCCTGCCGAACAGGTAGCCTTGCGCCGAGGAGCATCCCACGTTGCGGACCAGTTCGAGTTGCTCCTCTGTCTCGACACCTTCCGCTGTCGTCGTCATGCCGAGCCTGGCGGCGAGGCTGACGATCGAGCTGACAATCGCTGCGCAATCTTCCCGCGTTGCCATCTCGCTGATGAACAGGCGGTCGATCTTGATCTTGTCGAATGGGAAGCTCCGCAGATAGCTCAGCGACGAGTAGCCGGTCCCGAAATCGTCCAGTGCAATGCTCAGGCCGAGGCCATGCAGTCGCACCAAAAGGGCAATGGTGATCGCGCTGTTCTTCAACAGTGCCAGATTCGGTAATTTCAATCTCCAGCCTGGCCGGATCCAATCCTGACGCAGCAAGCGCCGAGCTGACGATGTCGATAATTCCATCGTCTTCAAGCTGGATCGGCGACAGATTGACCGCGATCTTCACGTCGCCAAGCGACTGCACCGCATCCGCACAGGCCTGGCGAAACAGCCACGCACCGATCGACTTTATGATCCCCAGTTCCTCGGCCAACGGGATGAACTGCCCCGGCAGGACCAGCCCGCGGGTCGGGTGGTTCCAGCGCAACAGGGCCTCGAATCCACAGAGCCGGTCGCTGCTGCAGATCGAAAATGGGCTGATAATGGATTTCGAACTGGTCCCGTTCGAGCGCGACGCACAGGTCCGCCTCGCTCGTGAGCCGTGCATGCAGAGTGGCCTCCATGTCGGCCTCAAAGACGCACCAGGTTCGCCTGTCCCTTCGCCTTGGCCTGGTAGAGCGCCATGTCGGCGTTCTTGAGCAGCGTATCGCCGTCCATGTCGGCGCCGGTCGCGATGGCGATGCCGATGCTGACGCCGACGTCCACCTGGCGGTGACCGATCTGATAGGGCGCACTGAGCGTATCGATCAGGCGCTGGGCCAGTGCGGTTGCCGCGACCGGCAGTTCCGTGGACAGATAGAGGATGGCAAACTCGTCACCGCCAAGACGGGCAACGATATCGGCATCGCGAACGCATGCCTGCAGCCGTCGCGCGACAGCCTCGAGAAGGACGTCGCCCGCGGGGTGTCCAAGCGTATCGTTCACATACTTGAACTTGTCCAGGTCGAGATAGAGCAGCGCCAGGCGCAGTCCGTCCTTGCTCAGATGGCCCAGCACCTCGTCCATGCTGTTGTGAAACAATACCCGGTTCGGCAATTGCGTCAGCGTATCGTGGTGCGCCATGAAACGGATGCGGCCCTCGGTGCGCTGCTGTTCCGTGACGTCCTCGTAGGTCGCGACCCAGCCACCGTCGGACAACGGACATTGAGAAATGGCCAGGGCAATGCGATCATCGTCGATGGTGACGAACATTCCCGATCGCTGCGACGCCGCGAGATCCTCCTGATGGCGGTAGATCTTCTGCACCGCGGACCGGACTGATGCCACCGCCGCTCTCGATGGAATGGAACAGCGCAGCCGTGGTCGTGCCCGGGGACGGATGCTCCGCGGTTATCCGGAATATATCGAGGAACCGGTTGTTGCAGACGATCAGCCTGCGGTCCGAATCGACCATGAGCAGTCCCTGGGACATGTTGTTCAGGGCTGCGGTGAACAGCATGTTCTGCATGCGCAATGCAAAGTCGCGCTCGGTGAGCGCCACGTTCTGGAGCTGCACTTCGGCAATCGCCTGCCTGGCGCGTTCATTGGCGACCGCCAGATCCGACAGTGCCTCCTTGAGCGCCGTGATGTCGGTGCGAATACCGACTGTGCCGCCGCTCGGCGTGTGGCGCTCCGTGATCAATATCCACCTGCCGTCCGGCAGCAGACGCTCAAGCGAGCCGTGATTGCCGCGATGCCAGTCGACGGTGTCGCGAATGAACTGTGCGATATCGTCGCCTGCCTGTGGGTACTGACCCAGCATGGCGCCTTCTCGGATGATATCTTCGAACAGAGCGCCCGGCTTGATGAACGGCGCGCTGATGGCATACATGTCGAGGTATCGCTGGTTGCAGGTGATCAGGCGATCCTGCTCGTCCCACATGACAAAGCCGTCCGACATCAATTCGATGGCGCTGTCCAGCGTGTCGCGCGACTTCATGCGCTCCCTGTCGACGCGCTCGCGCTCGCGCATCGCCGTATAGAGTGCGACCGCAAGCGCCAGCACAAGCAGCCCCGCGACGGTGACGACAATGAGCAGGCGGTCGCGGTCGCGGGCCCAGTCCGCCATGGCAGTCGACAGATCAAGGGTCAGGGCAACCTGGACGTCCGGGTAGAGCGTGTGCCGCAAATTGCGACGGTGGCCGGTGCGCATGATCTTCGGCGGCACCAGAAATGGGACGTTGTCTGGCTTCAGGTTGCTGATGGCCGGCACGACCTGCCTGCCGATCTTCAACTCATCATGCGGCAGGCTGGCGAGCAGCAGGCCATCCGGCCGCTCGATGTAGATGCGCAGACCCGGCATCTCGCCGACGGGCGACAGCAGCGTCGTGATGAACGCCACCGGCACCTCGGCAACCGCTTGCAGGTCCCCGACACCGGGCAGCGTGATCGGCCGCGCCAGGAGCCAGGTCCAGTCTCCCGTCAGTGGGTTGCGCACCGGACCCTGGACCGTGACCGCGCCGGGTGCGGCGCTCGTTCTGGCGGCGAAATGCGCGGCGGCGGCTGGCTTCTGCGGCCGCGGCCGCGCGGCCGCCCACAGCGTGCCATCCGGACGGATCAGCAACAGATCCCGGAAGGCGAAGGTCGCCAAAGTTGAACGACCGCAGCAGCCGCGTCGCCGACGGCTGATCGATCTCGCCATTTTGGCTCGCGACGGCCACGAAAAGGGCTGGCAGGCTGGCCAAGGCGCCGTCCACCTGCAGGAGTTGGCGGTTGATCGTGTTCTCGACCACCAGCGCGGCGTTCTGCAGCGTCGTGTCGACCGAGTGCAGCGCGGTCTGTCGCGTCCGTTCCAGCAGGAGCGCACTGCCGCCGATCAAGGTCACGAGTATGAGGCCCGCCCCAAGTGCGACGGCCAGCCGCATGCGTTGCGCGGACGATCGTGAAATGCACCAAGGCGGAATGGACGGAAAAATAACGACCGAATACCGCTGCACTCATGCGACCATAGCGGTTCCATAACGATAGCCTGGCCCGGTCAACCTGCTCCAGCGGTCGCATGGACCGCTATCGGGTCGTCGGATTCGGCGTGACAGATCGAATCTTGATCAAAGGATCGCACTCGATGACGCAGTTTCTCTTTGACATGCGCATGGAGTGGTTGTCGAGGACAATCTAATGCATACATGCATAAGTGTGCCAGGGCGGAGCAGCCGGAACCCAAGCCGCTTCCGCTTCGGAACGGGTGAATCGGCTGCAACGACGTTAGAACATTGCCGTGGTTATTCAGTTCGGGCATGAGCGCCTCCGGCTCTGCCTCATCCAAGTCGCGCCTGTCTCGATGCTACAATTGGGCTTTCGGTTCCTCATGATGCATTTGCAAACTGCGCACTCCGATGCGGCATGTTCGGGGGACATCGTCGTGCGCCGTCCATGCGCGGCAGACATTCCCGGGCTTGCACTGGTCTTCTCGGAAATGCAAGGTCACTATGATCGTCCGGTGTCCGATGCGACGGCCACGGCAGCGGCGACGCTGGCCTGCAAGCCGCCCGCGAACACCTTCGATCCGCACATCCTGGTGGCCCTGACGGCCCAGGAGCTTGTCGGCTCCCTGGTCATGAACGTGACTTTCCCGGCGTCCGAGTTGACCCGATCGCTCTATATTCGCGATCTCTACGTGAAGCAGACAATGCGACGGCATGGCGTGGGCCAGGCGCTCGTGAGGGCGGCAGCGCGCCTCGACGCTCAGCGAAGGATTCTCGGCGCTCGAGTGGACGACGGACTCGGAAAACACCGCGGCACGCATGATGTACGAGGCGTGCGGAGCGAGGCTGATGGACCGGATCTATTATCGCCTGTTCGCCGACGCGCTGAAATCCGCCGCGCGCTGAGCGATCAGTCCGGCGCGGCCTGAATGCCCAGCGCAGGCGCCAATTCCCGGTTCCACGTGGCAACGCAGTCGACGCCGCACCGCTGTATCCAGCCTGGCAGCACCGATTCGACCAACAGGCGCTTCCGCGTCGCCTCGTCCCGCGATGTGACCGGCACGAGCATCATGTGGCCGGGACTGTGCTCGCCGCTGCATTCGGGAGCGCCGATGTCACAGGCCAGACCAACCGCGGTTTCGCGATCCGCAGCGTCCCAGATCTCGCGTTCCAGGCCGGCTATTGCCTCTTTGCAGGGTCGCACGCAGGTCGGGCCGCAGCGCCTCCCACACCGCGGCGTTGGCACCGAAGAATGACAGGCCCCAGCTTATCGCCATCGGATAAATGTAGGACGTGACGTCCGGCAGGCCGATTTCATTGCCGCTCAATGTACCGGTGATCGCGCAATCGACCACGCCGGTTCGCACCGAGTTGACGATCTCGGCGAATGGCGTGAGCACCGGTATCGCCCCCAGCGCAGCCATCATCTCCGATTGACCGACGGACGATGTGCGGATGCGCCGCCCGGCGAGATCGCTCAGGCCGGTGAAGGATTTTGCGCAAAAGATGACCTGTGCGGGATAGGCGTAGACGGCGAGCAGCTCGACGCCGAATTTGGTTCGGAGCATCTGCTGCAGATGCGATCGGTACAGCCCCACTGTTTTCCGCAGCGCCTGCATGTCGGGATTGAGCGCCGGCAGATCGACGGCATTGAGTTCAGGCTCGTCGCCCGACACGACGGCGAGCAGGGCTGTTCCGAACGGCACGATGCCCAGACGCATCAGCTGCAGCATTTCCTGGCCGGGCAGGCCGCTGCGATCGAATGCGTGGATTTCCGCCTTGATGCTGCCGTTCGACAGCGCCTCGATGCGATGTTCCCAGAACGGCTTTTCCAACCGCTCATACTGGCTGACACCGGCGAGGCCGCCGACCACCTTGAGCTGTACCGGTTCATCGGCGACGCGCGACGCCGGCGGACAACAAGACCACCATCGCCGTCACGCCCGCAGCGGTCATCCACCGTGCCGCACGGCGTCCGAAACGGACCAGGTGCCGCGGTCCGACGACGTGGTTCATCATCCGCTCACGCAGCCCTGTTTGTCATTTGAAGCCTGCGCGCGCAGGGATACCACACGTTGAACCAACGAATTCGTCCGCTAGCCAAATATTACGCTGTTTAATTCGCCTCGTCGATGCTATTAATCATTGCGCATCGGGACTGTCCCATCCAGTGCGGCTGGGTCCGCACGGCATGCCTCCGTCCAGCGATCGCCGGTATCACAGCTTGGGACAAGGTTGCGGCAACGATGACCGCGGTGGCGACAGGCTATCGGCCAGCCAAACTGATCGGGATCGGCTGCCTTTTCGTGACTGCGCTCGGTTGGGGACTCAATTGGCCCGCAACCAAGTTTCTGCTGGAACAATGCCCGCCGCTCACGGCACGCGGCATCTCCGGCATCGTGGCCAGCCTGGCGCTGGCTGCCCTCGCCGCATCGCGCGGTAAGTCGCTGACGGTGCCGCATCACCTCTGGGGGCGGCTGATCCTGGGCGTCGTTGCTCAACGTGAGCGCCTGGATGGGACTGACGACGGTATCGCTGCTCTGGCTCAACGCCGGCGAAGCGGCAACGCTCGCCTACACGATGCCCGTTTGGACGGCGCTTCTCGCGTGGCCGATCCTGGGCGAACGGCTTGTGCCGCGGAGGATCGCTGCGCTGGTGCTCGGCATCGGCGGTATTATCGTCCTGGTCGGCGGCAATGGACTGAACATAGACGCAGCCAAACTTCCGGGCGTGGCGATCGTGCTGGCGGCGGCGATGCTGTTCGCACTCGGCACCGTCCTTTCCAAGCGCTGGCGGATCGAGATGTCGCCGATTGCAGCGACGGCCTGGCAGGTCGGCATCGGATGCGTCCCGCTGCTGGCCGCGAGCGCCATCGTCGAACATCCGCATCTGCTCGCGATGCCCTGGTTCGGCTGGGCTGCCTTGTCCTATACCGCGATCGTCTCGCTCGGGATCTGCTACCTGACCTGGTTCGCGGCATTGCGGCGGGTGGCGGCCGGGACGGCGGCGATCGGCATGCTGTTGACACCGATTGTGGGCGTCATGGCGTCTGCCGCCGCGCTCGGCGAGCCGCTGCTGTTCCCGCAGATCGCGTCGCTTGTGCTCGTCATCGCCGGCGTCACGCTCGCAGTGCGACAGTGACAACGACGCTCCGACCGGAGCCTGATGCTCGCCAAAGGACCAGGGTTCCCGGCTAACGGATTGCGATATCGAGCGGCCTCAATCGAAAGAAATCCGCGCATGCTTTTTGCAGTTATCCGCCATGACAAGCCGAACAGCTTCGGGTTGCGACAATCGGAGCGCCCAAAGCACCTCATATACCTCGAAGGTGTCATGAGCTGCATCACGTCGGGCGGTGCCTGCTGGATGACAGCGGCCGGCAGAACGGTTCGATCCTGATCATAGACGTGGCAGACCGCGCTGCCGCGGAGGACTTCGCGGCCAGGGATCCTTACGTCGCGGCCGGCCTGTTCGCGAGCACCCACATCGACGCGTTCCGACCCGTGTTTCAGGATGGCGCACGAATTTAGGATTTGCTGCGCAACAAATCCTCCAAGCGGTACAGCGATCGCACCGCCAGCGTCATGGCCGGCCGGCCGGCCGTGACGATGCAGCATGTTTCCAGTCGATGATCGACACCGGCGCCACGCCGTGCGAGAGGGTTTTGGGATCCCGCGCCGAACGGCGCAACGGTTTCATTGCGCTCATGACAGCAGCACCGCGAGGCGCCCATGCAAGAGGTCACCGTTCTCAACATCCAGCGCATCGGCGCCGCCGATCTTGCCAGGATCGAGGCGGTCGATCCGGCCGTCCGATTGACCGACGCCGGCGGCTGGTTCGACGGAGAGATCCGGGAAACCTGGCCGGCCTTCGCCGCCACCCGCTACCTCAGACCCGGCGCCAACGGTGCAGGCACGCGCGAGGAACGCGACCGGTTGCTCGCCGAAGCGGACGTGATCCTTGGCGGCTGGCCGTTCCCGCTCGATCTGCGCGCCCGCGCGCCGCGGCTGAAATGGTTTCATCAGCGCCCCGCCGGCGCCAGCAACCTGCGCCTCGGCGATCTGTGGGGCAGCGACGTGGCGGTGACGACATCCCGCGGCGTCGGCAGCACGCTCGCCATGGCGGAATACGCGATCGCCGGCATCCTGCATTTCGCCAAGGGGCTCGACCGCGCGGTGCTCGATCGCGCGGCAGGCACATTCGACCATCGCGCCTACCGGCCGCTGCTGCTGGAAGGCAAGACCCTGTGCGTGGTCGGCGCCGGCGGGATCGGACGCGACGTGGGCCGGCTTGCCGCCGCGCTGGGCATGCGCGTGATCGGCACGAGGCGCCGGCCGGAGCCAGGGGCGCCGCTGCCGCCGGGCTTCGAGCAACTCGGCGGCACCGGTGATCTCGAGCGGTTCCTGGCCGAGAGCGATTTCGTGGTGATCTGCTGCCAATGGACGCCGGAGACCACCAATCTGGTCAACGCGCGATCGCCTGGCCGCGATGAAGCCCGGGAGCGTGCTGGTCAACGTCGCCCGGGGCGAGATCGTCGACGAGGCGGCGCTGGCCGCAGCACTCGGGCGGGGCCATCTGCGCGGGGTGGTGCTCGATGTCTATGACGGCGAGTTCGAACGTCCGCCGCCGGAGGCGCTGTGGCGCGATCCGAGGGTGCTGATCACGCCGCACGTCTCCGGCGCGAGCGATGAAAACCGCCATGGCGCGATCGATCTGTTCTGCGCCAATCTGCGCGCGTGGCTCGACGGCGCGCCGCTGCGCAACGTGATCGACTGGCAGCGCGGCTACTGACGCGCGGCTGCGGACGGCGCGGAGCCTGTTGCTGCGATGCAACATGCATGAAATAAGTGCGACTAGGCGAGTCGCGGCCAGGATAGCTTGTTCTTGATGCTGTTTGCCTGGACATTCGCCTCGATCTGGTCCGATAATCAGGCAACACCACAGTTATGGGCATATTCTAGGCAGCAACCAGCACCCAAAGGTCCGAAGCAAGGCAGCCATCCACGCATGCATTGGCGCGAACAGCGGCATCGAGGTCCAGACCGAACATCGGAGGCCACATGGGCACCCGTGCTGACGATCGTGGCCACGATCCTGCTGACCGCCTGTCTGGGAGCGATGTCGATCCTGCAGCTCGAGCAGTTCGGTCCGCAGGTCGGCGCGATCGTCGTGTTCAGGCCGGGCGCCGAGCGAATGGACCTGTGGCATGTCAGTGCATCGGCCGGCAGACGATATCGCCCCTGATCCGGCCGGGGGCGGCATCACGCGAGCCTGCACGCTTGCTCCCAGCGCCATGGCCGAAGGTGGCGGCAGCCTCGTCGTCGAGGCGCGACGCATGAGCAGCCCGCCGGTCTACCGCGTTCATTGGGCCGGCTTGCGCACCAGCAGTGGCAGCGGCGACTGCGGCAAGGCAGCGGACCTCGTCCTGTCGCGCACCGACCTCCAGAAGCTGGCGAACACCGCCGGCGGCTTCGGCATCGGCCCAAGGATGCTCGGGCCGTAAGCCGCGGTCCGACCGCTCGCGCGTCCGGGGAGGCAGCAGCGGCGGGGTCAGTCACGCCTCGTCGGGGGTAGCCGTCAGCGCAAGCTTCTCGGTCCGCCGCAGCACCACGAGGGGTACCGCGCGCCCCGCCCGCTCCGCCGTCAGCGCGCGGTGCAGATCGTCCACGCCGGCGACCGGCGCATCGTCGAACGCCACGATCACGTCGCCGGCCAGCACGCCGGCGCGCGCCGCAGGGCCGCCGTCCTGCGCCTCCAGCACCAGCACGCCGCTCGCCTGCGGCAACTGATGGAACCGCCGCACCCGCGTGTCGATCGGCACGGTCTGCCCCGACACGCCGAGCCGCGACCGCCGCACCCGCCCGTCACGCATGATGCGCGTCGCGACCCAGATCGCGGTGTCGATGCCGATGGCGAAGCAGATGCCCTGCGCCGGCAGGATCGTCGCCGTGTTGATGCCGACCACACGCCCGGCGCCGGACACCAGCGGGCCGCCGGAATTGCCGGGGTTCAGCGGTGCGTCGGTCTGGATCACGCTCTCCAGGTTGCGTCCCGAGCGCGTGCGCAGCGTGCGGCCCAGCGCGCTGACGATGCCGGCGGTGACGGTGCACTGAAAGCCGAGCGGATTGCCGATCGCCGCCACCAGCTGTCCCACCTTCAGTGTCCCGGAACGGCCAAGCTCGGCGTGCGGCAGACCGTTGCCGGCCAGCCGCAGCACGGCGGTATCGGTGTCGGGATCCTCGCCCACCAATGTCGCGTCCAGCACCTGCCCGTCGGTGAACGAGGCACGCAGCCGCGCGGCACCGGCGACCACGTGCGAGTTGGTCAGCGCGTAGCCGTCGGGCGTGAAGATCACCCCGGACCCCTGCCCGCGCGGCTTGCCCTCGGCGCCGAATGCGATGACATGCACGACGGCGGGGCCGACCCGGTCGAACGCGTTGACGATCTGGGCGGAATAGGGATCGAGTTCGTCTGGCGGCAGAGCGCCGGTGGCATCGAGCGGCATGCAAACCCCCTTGGGGCGCACCAGATGGGTGGCGGGGCGCCGGCCTGCCACCCTGGCCATGCGGCCGGGGCGCGCACCGGTCATCCGGCCGATGCCGCTGCGAGGGCGCATGGTGCAGGGTGCCGCACCGAAAGGCACAGGAGAGAGATCCGATGACCACAGATACACTCGAGCAGTTTTCCGAAGCGCTGGCGGACCGGCTGGCCGAGGCGGCGCCCTTCACCGTCGCCATCCGCACCGGACGACGCGATCGCAGCGGCATCCTGTGGCGCGACGACGTGGTGGTGACGTCGGAGCAGGTGCTGCCCGAGGGCACCGACTTCCCGGTGTACCGCAACGGCGTGGAGGTACCGGCACGTCTGGCGGGCCGCGATCCGGGGACGAACGTCGCCGTGCTGCGGCTCGCACAGGGCCTCGGCGGCTTGCGTCCCGAAGCCAGCCCGACACCGCGGGTGGGCTCGCTTGTGCTGCTGGTCGGCACCGATACGGCAGGCGCGCCGACCGGGCGGCTCGGCATGGTGCACGCGACCGGCCCGGCCTGGCACAGCATGGCGGGCGGGCGCATCGATGGGCTGGTCCGGCTCGATGCGCGGCTCGGCGCCGACGAGGGCGGCCCGGTGCTCAGCCTCGGCGGGAAGCTGATCGGGATGTCCACCGCGGGCCCGCGGCGGCGCGCGCTGGTGATCCCGGCGGCGACCGTCGAGCGCGTGGTCGATCCGCTGCTCACCGATGGCCGCATCGCCCGCGGCTGGCTCGGCGTCGGGCTGCAGCACGTGCAGGTGCCGGAGCGGATGCGCGAGGCGGCCGGGCGCGACCGCGGCATGATGGTGGTCGGGCTCGCCCCCGGCGCACCGGCGGAGCAGGCCGGCGTGCTGCCCGGCGACATCATCCTGGAGGTGGACGGCCGCCACACCGGCCGCGCTCGTGGCCTGTCCGCGACCCTGGGGCGGGAGCGCATCGGTGAGCCGGCGACGCTTGAAGCTGCTGCGCGCCGGCGAGGTGCATCTGGTGACCGTGGTGATCGGCGCGCACCCCACCAGGACATGAGCGAAGCGGCGGCCCTCGCCCCACTGCGTGTTCTGCTGCGCACCGACGATCCGGTGCGCCGGCGGGGCCTCGCCGCCATGGTGGAGGCAGCGGGCCATGTGGTGGTGACGGACACGCCCGACGTCGTGCTGTGCGACCTGGCACCCGACGCCGAGCCGCCGGTCGAGGCGGAGGCGCCGGTCGTCGTGCTGACCGGCGATGCGTTGCACGGCGAGCAGCCCGCGGGCGTGCTGCCGCGCGACGTGACCGCGGCACAGCTCGATCCCGCGCTGCGGGCGGTGGCGGCCGGCCTGCTGGTCCGGGCGCCGGGCGGGTTTCCCCCGACGGGTTTCGCGCCGCCGGCGACGAAACCGCTCCGGCGCTGACGCCGCGCGAGGCGGAGATTCTCACCCTCGTCGGTCAGGGCATGAGCAACAAGGCGGTGGCGCGCGCGCTCGGCATCTCGGTGCACACGGTGAAGTTCCACCTCGAGGCGCTGTTCGCCAAGCTGGACGCGACCAGCCGGGCCGAGGCGGTGGCCAAGGGGCTGCGTGGCGGGGTGATCGAACTGTAGCGGCGCGGCGTCGCGGGCGCCCGGCTACTCCGGCTCGATCCGGATCATCGTCGGGGCCTCCAGCACGGCATTCAGCGCGGCGATCCGCGCCAGCGCCTCGCGCATCGCGCTTTCCTGCGTCTCGTGCGTCACCAGCACCACCGGCACCGCCTCGCCGGGCGAGCGGCCACGCTGCAGCATCGACTCCAGCGACACGCCCTGATCGCGCAGCACCGCGGTGACGTCGGCGATGACGCCCGGGCGATCCACCACCATCAGGCGCAGGTAATACGCGCCGACATGCGCGCTCATCGGCACCGACGGCGCGTTCGACAGCTCGGCCGAGGCGGCGCCCCAGACCGGCGTGATGCCGGTTGCGCGCGATGTCGATCAGGTCGGCGACCACGGCCGATGCGGTCGGCCCCGCGCCTGCGCCGCGGCCTTCCAGCATGACGCGGCCGACGAAGTCGCCCTCCGCCACGACGGCGTTGAACACGCCGTCCACCCGCGCGATCGGCGCCGACTGCGGCACCATGCAGGGATGCACGCGCGCCTCGATGCCCGCCGCCGCGTGCGCGCGCGATGCCGAGCAGCTTGATGCGGTAGCCAAGCTCGGTGGCGAACGCGATGTCGAGCGCGGACACCGCGCGGATGCCCTCGACATGCACCGCGTCGAACGCGACCGGCCGGCCGAACGCCAGCGCGGCCAGGATCGCCAGCTTGTGCGCCGCATCGATGCCGTCGATGTCGAACGACGGATCGGCCTCCGCGTAGCCGAGCTTCTGCGCATCGGCCAGCACCTCGGCGAACTCGCGCCCGCGCTCGCGCATCTGCGTCAGGATGTAGTTGCAGGTGCCGTTCAGGATGCCGGCGATGCGGAGGATGCGGTTGCCGGCGAGACCCTCGCGCAGCGCCTTGATCACCGGGATGCCGCCGGCTACCGCGGCCTCGAACGCCAAGCGTCACGCCGCGCTCCTCGGCGGCGGCGGCGAGCGCGGCGCCATGCACCGCCAGCAGCGCCTTGTTGGCGGTGACCACCGGCTTGCCGGCGGCGATCGCGGCCTGCACCAGGGCGTCGCGCGGGACCGTCCGAGCCGCCGATCAGCTCGACCACCACATCGACCGCGGGATCGGCGGCGAGCGCCACCGGATCGTCGTACCAGCGCAGGCCCGAGAGCGACACGCCGCGGTCGCGCGTGCGGTCCCGGGCGGACACGGCGGTGACCGCGATCGGCCGGCCGGCGCGCGCGGTGACGATGTCGGCGTTGTCGCGCAGCAGCTTCAGGACGCCGCCGCCGACCGTGCCCAGGCCGGCGACCGCGACGGACAGGGGATGGGTCATGCCGATGGTGCTCCCTCCCCTTGCGGGGAGGGCTGGGGTGAGGGGTCAAGGGCCGTCGATGCTGATGGCGGATCGGTCCCCCTCCCAGCCCTCCCCGCGGGGGAGGGAGAATCGCGATCTCATTTCGTGGCCTCCAGCGCCGGTTCGGCCTGGTTCGTCCCGCCTGCATGAAGGCGCGGATGTTGCGCACCGCCTGGCGCAGCCGGTGCGTGTTCTCCACCAGCGCGATCCGCACATACCCCTCGCCGTGCTCGCCGAAGCCCAAGCCCCGGCGACACCGCGACCTTGGCGCGCGCCAGCAGCAGCTTGGAGAACTCGACGCTGCCCAGACCGGCGAAGCGCGGCGGAATCGGCGCCCAGGCGAACATCGACCCCTCCGGGCTCGGCACGTCCCAGCCGGCCGAGGCCAGGCCGCGGATCAGCACGTCGCGGCGCTCGCGGTACATCGTGCGGATCTGGTCCACGCAGTCCTGCGGCCCGTTCAGCGCGGCGACCGCGGCGACCTGGATCGGCGTGAACGCGCCGTAGTCGAGATACGACTTCATCCGCGTCAGCGCGTTGATCAGCCGCGGATTGCCGGCGGCGAAGCCCATGCGCCAGCCCGGCATCGAGTAGGTCTTCGACAGGCTGGTGAACTCGACCGCGATGTCCTTCGCGCCCGGCACCTGCAGCAGCGACGGCGGCACCTTGTCGCCGAAATAGATCTCGGCATAGGCGAGGTCGGACATGATCCAGATCTCGTGCCGGCGGGCGAACGCGACGATCTCGCGGTAGAAGTCGAGGTCCGCCAGATAAGCCGTCGGATTGGAAGGAAAGTTGACGATCAGCGCGGTCGGCTTCGGCACCGAGTGCCGCACCGCGCGATCCAGCGCGCGCAGCATCTCCTCGTCCGGGCTGGCCGGCACCGAGCGCACCGCGGCGCCGGCGATGATGAAGCCGAACTGGTGGATCGGATAGGACGGGTTGGGCACCAGGATCGTGTCGCCCGGGCTGGTGATCGCCGAGGCCAGGTTGGCCAGCCCCTCCTTGGACCCGAGCGTGGCGATCACCTCGGTCTCGGGGTCCAGATCGACGTCGAAGCGCCGCTGGTAGTAGGCCGCCAGCGCGCGCCGCAGCCCGGGAATGCCCTTGCTGACCGAGTAGCGATGGGTGCGCGGGTCCTGCACCGCCTCGACCAGCTTGGCGACGATGTGCGGCGGCGTCGGGCTGTCGGGATTGCCCATGCCGAGGTCGATGATGTCCTCGCCGGCGCCGCGGGCGCGCGCCTTGGCCGTGTTCACCTCGGCGAAGACATACGGCGGCAGGCGGCGGATGCGGTGGAACTCACCGGGGGAATCGGAGCTCATGCTGGGTCTCGCGGATTGGAAGCTTATTTTACCAGACGCGCCGCGCCGCCGCGACCGATTGCTTCAGCGTCCACCTGCACGGCCGAACGCGGGACGCCGGCTGATGCCAGCGCCGCGGCCATCGCCTGGGCACGCGACAGTCCGAGCGTGAGCGCCGCCGACTGGGCATCCGGGTCGTTCGACGATGCATCGCCATAGCCGGTGACCGCGATGATGCCGCTTCCGCGCCGCGAAGCCAGTGCTTTCAACGTGCTGGCAGCTGTTGCTGGCAGCTCGGCCGAGCCGCCGACGAACGTCACGCTCACCGCGTTGGCCGCATTGGCGGCTGGCGGCGCGGCTGGCGGCTCGGGAGCGGCGGTGGCCACCGGTGGCGCCGCTGGCGGTGCGCTGCTCGCGAGGTTCGGCGGCGGTGGCGGCGTGGTGGGCAATGGCGGCGATGGAGCCGCCTCGGCCGTGGGCTGTGCGGAGGCACCAGGTGGCACCAGCGGCGCGTTGGCCGCGGGCGTGCCAGGCGGCGGGCGCGGGCGTCGCTGGCGCAGTTGGTGTCGCATCAGCGGCGGGCGGCACCGCGGCGGCGGGTGGCGGCAGTGCTGCGCTCTGCACGGCAGCGACCGGCGCCTGGCCGGCGCGGGCGCGGCGCGCCGGACTCGGCGCTGATGGGGCAGGCGAGGATGGGGCAGGCGATGGCGGGGCAGGCGGGGCGTCGGCGGCCGGCAGCGAGGCGCTCGCCGTCTCGGTTCCGGGCGGCCCCGGCGGTGGCGGCGGCGGCACGGTCCCCTTGCCGAACAGCGCCGGCGAGGCGCTCGGCAGGGACGGATCGGCGATCGGCGCCGCCTCGTTGGCGCGCTGCGTGTTGGTGCGGTCGGCGATCAGTCCATTGGCGATATTGGCCAGTGCGGCGCGATCCGGCTCCGCCGGCTTGGGCGGCACCGTCGCCAGGTTCGGGTAGGGCTGATCCGCGCCCGGCGGCGGCGGCCGTTCCTCGGCGATCTTGCCGCCCTGCAGATCGTGCCACCAGCTCACCGGGTTCATCGACGACGGGAAGGACGAGCAGCCCGCCAGCAGCAGACCCAGCGCCACCGGAACCGTCGGTGCAATATGGAAACGCAGGCCAGACGTGCCGGATACCGTGTCTCGACAAGCTTGAACCCGGTCCCGTGCACTCCTAGGTTGCCCGCCTCTACCGCTGATCAACATAGTCGAATCCGCTCCAAGGCCTTGTCGCATTGATTTAGCTGGTGGTGGTGCCGACGGAAAGGACGCGTATGGCCGAGACCGAAAAGCCCGAGACCGTCGGGTTCAAGCTGCCCGACCCGGCGGAGATCGGTCGTTCGATGGCCGATATCGCCGAACGCTCCCAGCGCATCGTCGGCGAATGGCTCAAGCGCCAGGCCGGCGAGGAGCACGCGCCCGATCCGTTCAACATCGGCAGCGCCTTCATGGAGATGACCGCGAAGCTGATGGCCAATCCGGCCGGCGTCATGGCCGCACAGCTCGGCTTCTGGCAGGACTACATGACGCTCTGGCAGAACACCGCGCGGCGCATCATGGGCATGGACTCGGACCCGGTGATCGACTCGTCCTCGACCGATCGCCGCTTCAAGGACGATGCCTGGAAGGAGAACGAGGTCTTCGACTTCATCAAGCAGTCCTACCTGCTGTCCGCGCGCTTCGTGCAGGACGTGGTGAAGCAGGCCGACGGGCTGGATGCGAAGACCGCGCAGAAGGTGGATTTCTACTCGCGGCAGTTCGTCGATGCGATGAGCCCGTCGAACTTCCTGATGACCAATCCCGAGGTGCTGCGCAAGACCGCCGAGACCGGCGGCGAGAATCTGCTGAAGGGCCTGAGCAACCTGCTGAGCGATCTCGAGCGCGGCAAGGGCCAGCTGCACATCAAGATGACCGATACCGACGCCTTCAAGCTGGGCGAGAATATCGGCGTCTCGCCCGGCAAGGTCGTCTATCAGAACGAGCTGATGCAGCTCATCCAGTACACCCCGACGACCGACAAGGTGCTGAAACGGCCGCTGCTGATCGGGCCGCCCTGGATCAACAAGTTCTACATCCTCGATCTGCGGCCGCGGAACAGCTTTGTCCGCTGGGCGGTGTCGCAGGGCCATACGGTGTTCGTGATCTCCTGGGTGAACCCGGACGGGAGGCTCGCGGAGAAGGGCTTCGAGGACTACATGACGGACGGCTACCTCGCCGCGCTCGACGCGATCGAGCGGGCGACCGGCGAGCGCGATGTCAACGCGATCGGCTACTGCCTCGGCGGCACGCTGCTGGCCAGCACGCTGGCCTACATGGCGGAGAAGGCCGACGACCGGATCAAGTCCGCCACGTTCTTCGTCACCATGATGGACTTCGCGGAGGCCGGCGAGCTTGGCGTGTTCATCGACGAGGAGCAGCTGAAGTCGCTCGAGGAGAAGATGAGCAAGCGCGGCTATCTCGAAGGCTCCGAGATGGCGACGACGTTCAACATGCTGCGGGCCAACGACCTGATCTGGTCGTTCGTGGTGAACAACTATCTGCTCGGCAACGACCCGTTCCCGTTCGACCTGCTGTACTGGAACGCGGACTCGACGCGGATGCCGGCGCGCATGCACAGCTTCTATCTGCGCAAGATGTACCAGGAGAACCTGCTGGCGGTGCCGGGCGGGATCAGCCTGGCGGGCGTGCCGATCGACCTCACGCATATCAAGACGCCGGCGTATTTCCTGTCCACGCGCGAGGATCACATCGCGCCGTGGAAATCCACCTATCGCGGCACGCAGTTGCTGAGCGGGCCGAAGCGGTTCGTGCTGGCGGCGTCGGGCCATATCGCCGGCGTGGTCAACCCGCCGGAGGGCGGCAAGTACAGCCACTGGATCAACAAGGATCTGCCGCCCGAGCCGGAGGCATGGTTCAAGGGCGCCACCGAGATCGCCGGCTCCTGGTGGCCCGACTGGCACCGCTGGGTGAGCGCGCTCGGCAAGGAGCAGGTGCCGGCGCGGGTGCCGGGCGACGGCAAGCTGAAGGTGATCGAGGACGCGCCGGGGAGCTATGTGAAGGTGCGGCTGAGCTGACGGCCCCCGCGTCAGCGTGCTTCGCTGATCTGCGAGATGGCATAGTCGAACGGCGCCGTCGAGACGCGAAAGTCGCCGCGGAACGGATTGCTCAGTGCGATGATCAGCACGAGCACCAGCACGCCGGACACCGCCAGCATGGCGCACATGGCAAGGTGCATGCGCACGCTCGGGGCGCCCAGGAACGAGCCGAAGACGATGGTGATCGTGCCGCCGACGATCACCACGATCCAGACGATTTCGGGGATCGTGGTCTCCGCCGCCAGCAGTCTTTCCTCCCGCGCGTCGTGCAGCCGGACAAGGGACTGCAGCAGCAGCGCATGGAAGTTGCCGTTCGCCTGATCGGACGGCTGCAGGCCGACCGCAAGCCGATGCAGATCGGCGAGATAGGTGTCGCCCGAACGATCCACATGGCCTTCCGCCTGAGCGGGCCATTCGTTCGCGATGACGGCCCGCGTGTAGCGTCGCAGGCGATCGGTCAGCTCTGCTCTCGCCGGGTCGGCGAAACCATCGGCCGCCTCAAGGACGTCGAGAATGACGGCGGCCTCCGAATGGCTGGCCGCCTTGGCCTTGTTGAACCCCTCCCAGGCGACCGTGGCGACGAAGGCCAGGAGCACGGCGTAGGTCACGCCGATGATCGACAGGATGGCCGCGGCGATGTCGTTGTGCTGGCGCCGGAACTCGGCCGACACAAAGCGCCGCACGCCGATTTCCAGCAGCATCGTCGCGATGACGGCCGCAACGACGAGCGACAGCCCGACGGCCCAGATCGGGTACTGGTAGACCATGTCGGCGCGCATCATCATCATGCGCGGTACTCGTCGTCACAGACTCCCTCTCCGCCCCCGGGGGCGGAGAGGGCCGGGTGAGGTGGGGACGCCCGAGATCACAAGGTGGCAGGAAATACCGACGGAGTCTGGCGGGTCGTGCTGCGTGCGTCGCACGCGGTCCCCCACCTCACCCTGACCCTCTCCGCCCCCAGGGGCGGAGAGGGAACTGCGCGTGCGGGCCGGTCAGAACAGCAGCCCCTTCTTCAGCATGCCGTGGATGCCCTTCTCGCCGTTGACCGTCTGCGTCACGTGGAAATCCACCGCCAGCGAGCAGAACTGATACGCCTGCTCGCGCGACAGATTGCTGCGCGAGCAGATGAAGGAAATCATCTCCCGCAGCGCCTGCTTCATCGCCTGGTCGAGGTCCTCGTTCAGCCCCATGCTGATGAAGTAATTCGGCGTCTCCGCCTTGGGCTGGCGCAGCAGCGGGCGCGACGCACCGCCGCCCTTGTGCAGCACGAAGGTAAACGTCCCGGTCAGGCACATTTCCAGCGCAGTGACGCAGACCTCGCCGTCGCCCTGCATGCCGTGCCCGTCGCCCACCGAGAAATTGGCGCCCGGTACCCACACCGGTAGATACAGCGTGCTGCCCGCCGTCAGCTCCTTGTTGTCCATGTTGCCGCCGTGGATGCGCGGCTCCTTCGACGCGATCGTGCCGAACGCGGGCGGCGGCGCCACGCCCATCACACCGAAGAACGGCGCCAGCGGCAGTTCCGTGCCCCAGGGCAACGTGCAGACACCCCGCGCGCGATCCACCGGGATGTGGCTGATCACCGTCTCGTGGAAATCCTCGGGCAGCGTGCCGGCGAGCGGGCGGATCATGTTGTAGCCCCAGTCGGCGCCCGGCTCGATCTTCTCGATGCGGATCTCCAGCATGTCGCCCGGTTCGGCGCCGGCGATGGCGATCGGGCCGGTGACGATGTGGCCGGCGCGCATCACCGGATTGGCGGCGATGATGGCAGCCAATTCCGTCGGCACGCCGAGGCCGGCGCTCGCCGGCGGCAGCACATCGGGGCGGCCGGAGACGCATTGGACCACGACGCGATCGCCGGATTCGATGGTCAGGACCGGCGGAAAGGACGCGTCGAACACGCCGATGCGGACGGTCTCCGGTGCGGCGCGAAGCTGATGCTGGGCCATGTTCTGCTTCCCTTCGTTCAGGCGGCGACCAGGGCGGCCGACGCGTGCCGGACGACGGGCACGGAACGGCGTCGCCTTTTCAAATGCATCGGCCACGCGGAACAGCGTCGGTTCCTGGAACGGCTTGCCGACAAGCTGGATCGCGACCGGCAGATCGCCCTCGCCGAAGCCCGAGCAGATCGACATCGCCGGATAGCCCGACACGTTGAACGGCATGGTGAAGCCGGGCTTCTGGCCGACATCCCATTCGGGGATCGAGTCGATCTTCGGCGCCTCCTGCGGCTGGGCCGCGGTCAGCACGATGTCCAGCCCGGCCATCGCCGCCTGCAGTTCGGCGCGCAGTTCGCGTCGCCGGCGCACCGCCTGCACGTAGTCGACGCCGGACACCAGCGCGCCCATCAGCAGCCGCTGCTGCACGCGCGCGCCGAAATCGCCGAGCCTTGTGCGCGCCCATTCGTCGTACGCCGATGCGCGCTCGGTGAGCGAGATCAGCGTGCCGCAGGCGTGCCAGTCGGCAAGCGGCGACAGCGTCACCTCGCTGATCTCGGCGCCGAGATCGCGGAACGTCGCGATCGCCGCATCGATGCCGCGCTGCGTGCCGTCGCTCACCTTGTGGTCCACCTCATGGAAATGGCGGATCACGCCGATGCGCATGCCCTTGATGCCGGCGCCAAGTTGCGCCGTGTAGTCGGGGATCGGCCGCGACGCGCTGGCCGGATCGCGCGGATCGTGCCCGGCGAGCGCCTGCAGCATCAGCGCGCAGTCCTCGGCGGTCCACGCCATCGGACCGATATGGTCGAGCGTGAACGCCGCGGGTGCCACGCCGGCGCGGCTGACCAGACCATAGGTCGCCTTGATGCCGGCGATGCCGCACAGCGCCGCCGGCCCGCGGATCGAGCCGCCGGTGTCGGTGCCGATGCCGCCCAGGAAAAATCCCGGCGGCCACGCCGGCGCCGGTGCCGCTGCTCGATCCGGCTGTGAAATGCTCGGTGTTCCAGGGATTGCGCGCCGGCGGCCAGGGCAGGTCGAAGGACGGTCCGCCATCGGCGAACTCGTGCGTCGCCGTCTTGCCCATCAGCACCGTGCCCGCCGCGGCCAGCCTGACCGCGCAGGTCGCATCGGTGTCGGGCACGTTGTCGCGCAGGATCTTCGAATGGCACGTCGTCGGGAATGCCCTTGGTATCGACGATGTCCTTCAGGCCGATGGGAATGCCGTGCAACGGGCCGCTCGGGCCGTTCGCCATGATCGCAGTCTCGGCCGCACGCGCATCGGCCAGCGCGCGTTCCTCGGTCAGCAGGACGAAGCTGTGCAGCTCGCGATCCAGCGCGTGCACACGATCCAGGCAGGCGCGCGTCAGCTCCACCGGCGAAAGCTTCTTCGCGGCGATGAGCTTCGCGGCTTCGGCGATCGTGGGGATGCCGCTCATGCCAGGTCCTCCTCGGCGAAGCCGTAGGTCAGCACCGGTTCGGCCATGCGGCCGCGCGGCTTGCGCACACTTGCCGCCATCGCCGCGACATACGGATAGGCCGCCTTCAGGCCGGCCATCTGCTCGGGCGTGGGGGACAGTCCGGCGCGGGCGATCAGGTATTCAAGTGCATCCTCGTCGATCGCAGGTGGCATGGCTGCATCCTTCTTGGCTGGCTATTCCAAATGGAAGGATAGAACCGCGGCAGCTTGTCCGGCCAGTGCCTGAATCGCCGTGGACTCTTCGCACTCAGGGCTCTGCCCTGAAACCCGCCCGGTGGCTTTGCCCCCGGGACCCCCACCAAAGGCGAAGCCTTTGGGATCCGATACCAAAGTAAAGGGTTCCAAGGGCTCGCCCTTGGCGGTTCCAAGGGCGCCTCTGGTCGGGGGTCGGGTGAAATCCCGAGCGGATCTGCTCCGCCGCACGCCGATCCAGACGCGTCTCGTGACAGCCCCGGCCATGACGGCAGAACCAAGCGGGCCTTGGCGGAGTCCAGAGGCGGAGCCTCGGTGGGGTTCGGGGTGAACCCGAACGACTCGACAACCTCCGGTCAGCGCCGTCCCTGCTGGGCATCGACGAACGCGCGGAGCACGGCATTCATGCGGGTCTGGTAACCCGGCCCACGGTCGCGGAACCAGGTGAGAATATCCTGGTCGATGCGGAGCGAGATCGCCTGCTTGGGCTGCGGCCATGCGACCTTGAGGTTGACCCAGTCCGATCGTTTTGACTGAGACGCCATCGAGGAACCGCCTGCCTTCCCCTTGGGCGTCTTGCGCGATTGCTTGATGGCGGAACGGGCCATGCTGCCTCCGACGGGAGCTATGACTTTGTCCATACGAGCGTATCGGGCCGGCGGCAAGGCCGGAACCCCGGCGGCCCGCGTTCAGTCCCCGCCCAGCGCGGCCTCCGCCGCGCGCACCGCCTGCAGCGGCACCGTGGCGCGGCCCACCACCTGGCCGCCGATGCAGGCCAGCCAGCCGGCGCCGTCGGGCGGCGTGGTCGGGCGCAGTTCGATCACCTTGGCCTCCTTGTCCAGCGCCACCGCGCGATAGGAGCGCCAGCCGGTCCACACCGGCCCCAGAACGCGAACGACGCGGGCAATGGCCTCGCCCGCGTCGTCGCGTCCGATCCATTCGAGGGTCCGGTGGATACCGGGCCCCTCCTCCTGCCGTCCCCGCATCCAGTGGAGGCGGGGGGGTTGCACCTAGACTGCCTCCGTCATGCGCAACCCACCGTCAGGCGCTCTTGGCCATGATTTCGTCCGCGATGTTGCGCGGCACCGGATCGTAGTGGTGGAACTGCATGGTGAACGAGGCGCGCCCCTTGGTCATGCTCCGCAGATCGGAAATGTAGCCGAACATCTCCTTCAGGGGAACATGCGCCCGGACGATGATCGTCGACCCCGCGCTCTCCTGGTTCTGGATCATGCCGCGGCGGCGGTTCAGGTCGCCGACCACGTCGCCCACGTGGTCCGACGGCGTGGTGACCTCCACGTCCATCATCGGCTCCAGGATGATCGGCGCGGCCTTCTTCATGCCGTCGCGGAAGCAGGACTTCGCCGCGATCTCGAACGCGAGCGACGAACTGTCGACGTCGTGGTACTTGCCGTCGAGCAGGATGTACTTGAAGTCCACCGTCGGGAAGCCGGCCAGCACGCCGGTCTCGGCCTGCTGCTTGATGCCCTTCTCGACCGCGGGGATGTATTCCTTCGGCACCGAGCCGCCGACCACCTTGTTCTCGAACACCACGCCCTCGTTGCGCGGCAGCGGTTCGAACGCGATCTTCACCTCGGCGTACTGGCCGGAACCGCCGGTCTGCTTCTTGTGCGTGTAGATCTCGGTGTGCGGCCGGCTGATCGTCTCGCGATACGCCACCTGCGGCGCGCCGATATTCGCATCGACGCCATATTCGCGGCGCAGCCGGTCGATGATGATCTCCAGGTGCAGTTCGCCCATGCCCGACAGGATGGTCTGGCCGGTCTCCTGGTCGGTGCGCAGGCGCAGGCTGGGATCTTCGCCCGCCAGCTTCTGCAGGCCGAGCGACATCTTCTCGACCGCCTCCTTGGTGCGCGGCTCGACCGAGATGTCGATCACCGGCACCGGGAAGGCCATCCGCTCCAGCACCACCGGATCCTGCGGCGAGGCCAGCGTATCGCCGGTGCCGGTGTCCTTCAGGCCGACGAAGGCGGCAATGTCGCCGGCGACCACCTCCTTGATCTCGGCGCGCTTGTCGGCGTGCATCTGGAACATCCGCCCGATGCGCTCGCGATGCTCGCGGGTGGTGTTCATCACCGTGTCGCCGGACTTCAGCGTGCCGGCATAGACGCGCACGAAGGTCAGCGTGCCGTACTTGTCGTTGATGATCTTGAACGCCAGGCCGGCGAACGGCGCGTTCGGGTCGGCCTTGATGCGGCGGCGGTCGGAGCGGTCGCCGTCTTCCTCGCCCTCGCCGGCGGCGATGCTGATGCCGGGCACGTCGATCGGCGACGGCAGGTAGTCGATCACCGCGTCCAGCAGCGGCTGCACGCCCTTGTTCTTGAACGCCGTGCCGCACAGCACGGGACGGAACGCGCCGGAGATCGTGCCGGCCTTGATGCAGCGCTTCAGCGTGGCGACCTCGACGTCGCCCTTGTCGAAGTATTCCTCCATCGCCGCGTCATCGACCGACAGCGCGGTGTCGAGCAGAAGCTGGCGGTATTCCTTCGCCTGCTCGCGCGAGGTCGGCCGGGATCGGTTCGTCGTGGTAGCGGGCGCCGAGTTCGCCGCCTTCCCAGATGATCGCCTTCATCTCGACCAGGTCCACGACGCCCAGGAACTTGTCCTCGATGCCGATCGGCAGCTGCAGCGGCAGCGCCACGATGTCGAGCTTCTCCTTCAGCGTGGCGAACGCGCGGAAGAAGTCGGCCCCGGTGCGGTCCAGCTTGTTGATGAAGATGATGCGCGGGACGTTGTAGCGGTCGGCGAGACGCCAGTTGGTCTCGGACTGCGGCTGCACGCCGGCGACGCCCTCGATGATGAAGATCGCGCCGTCCAGCACGCGCAGGCTGCGGTTCACCTCGATGTTGAAATCGATGTGGCCCGGCGTGTCGATGATGTTGATCCGGTGGTCGTGCCACTCGCAGGTCACCGCGGCCGAGGTGATGGTGATGCCCCGCTCGCGCTCCTGCTCCATGTAATCGGTCGTGGTGTTGCCGTCGTGCACCTCGCCGATCCGGTGTGACATTCCGGTGTAATACAGGATCCGCTCGGTCGTCGTGGTCTTGCCCGCGTCGATGTGCGCGGTGATGCCGATATTGCGGATCTTGTCGAGCGGCGTGACAGGCACGGTGAACCTCCATTACCACGACGGGCGCCCCGGAACCCCTGCCCCGCGCGCCCGCCTGCTAATCCGGCTCAGCGCAGCCGGCTATTCCCGTCCCTCCAGATGCTGCACCGCGGCGTCAATTGCAAGGATTATCGGTCGGATGATGCTCAAGGCACGCATGCGTCGCCCGATTGACGCACTGGCCGGCTGCACGTCATCTGCTGCCGGCGACAGGAGCGTGGCGATGAACCAGGCGGCAGCGGCGGCGGTCGACGAACAGCGGCAGTGGGACCGGCTGATGGCGATGGCGGAACTCGGCGCCATTCCCGGCGATGGCGTGAACCGCGCCTGCCTGACCGCGCTGGATCGCCAGGCGCGCCGCCTGCTGATCGCCTGGGCGAAGGAGATCGGCGCCACGGTGTCGGTGGACGCGGCGGCGAATCTCTGGCTGCGGCTGGAGGGCACCGATCCGCGCGCCGCCGCCGTGGTCACCGGCAGCCACATGGACACCCAGCCGAACGGCGGCCGGTTCGACGGCATCTACGGCGTGATCGCCGGCCTCGAGGCGCTGACCGCGCTGCACCAGGCCGGTGCGACGCCGCGCCGCCCGGTCGAGGTGGTGGCCTGGACCAACGAGGAGGGCGGCCGGTTCGCCCCCGGCTGCATGGGCAGCATGTCCTGGAGCGGCTTCCGCCGCATCGAGGATTTTGCCGACATCATCGATCCCGACGGTGTCCGCTTCGCCGAGGCGCTGGCGGCGCATCTGGCCGCCGAGGCCGACCTGCCGCGCCGCCCGCTCGGCAGCCAGCCGCACGCCTACGTCGAGGCGCATATCGAGCAGGGCCCCCGGCTGGAGACGGAGGGGCTGGATATCGGCGTCGTCACCGGCATCCAGGGCAGCCGCTGGTTCACCGTGACGCTGACCGGTGAGACCGCGCATGCCGGCACCACGCCGCTGGCGCTGCGGCGCGACGCCGTGCAGGACATGGTCCGCGCGATCGGCGCGCTGAACGCCCTGATGCACGATCCGCAGGACGTGCTGCGCTTCACCGTCGGGCGGATCGCGGTGGAGCCGAACACGTCGAATTCGGTGGCGGACAAGGCGAGCTTCACCATCGACTTCCGCCATCCCGACAAGGACGTGCTGGCCGCGCGCGGGGATGCGGTCGCCGGCGTGGTGCAGGCCGCCGTGCGCGATGCCGGCGTGACGGTGCAGGAGACGTTCCACGCGCTGCCGGTCGAGTTTTCGCCGCTGGTGATCGAGGCGGTGGAGCGTGCCGCGACCGAGCAGGGGTTTTCCCGGATGCGCCTGCCGTCGGGAGCGTTCCACGACGCGCAGTTCGTCGTGCCGGTGTGTCCGACCGGGATGATCTTCGTGCCGTGCCGCAAGGGCATCAGCCACAATCCGGCGGAGTATTCCGCCCCGGCGCAGTTGGCTGCGGGAACCCGCGTGCTGACGCAGACTTTGGTGGAATTGGCGACCGTAGCGTTCTTCGGCCACTCCCCGTCGTGGGCGCCCCCTCTCGTCATGGCCGGCGAAGGCCGGCCATCCATGCCTTCGTGCTTTTGGGGAAGAAAGACGTGGGTGGCCGGCCTTCGCCGGCCATGACGGGGGTGGGGGTGCGCGAGCGGGCGGTTGCGTCAGCTCCGCAGCCCGCCTTCGGTCTCGATGAAGGCGGCGATCTCGGCACGCCGGTGCCCGCGCGGATGTTGGCGAACACGAACGGCCGCTCGCCGCGCATCTTCCTCGCGTCGCGGTCCATCACCTCGAGGCTGGCGCCGACGAAGGGCGCGAGGTCGATCTTGTTGATCACCAGCAGGTCGCTGCGCGTGATGCCCGGGCCGCCCTTGCGCGGGATCTTGTCGCCGGCGGACACGTCGATCACGTAGATCGTCAGGTCGGCCAGTTCCGGGCTGAACGTGGCGGCGAGATTGTCGCCGCCGGACTCGATCAGGATGATGTCGAGCGTCGGGAAAGCGCCGGTTGAGGTCGGCGACGCCGGCGAGGTTGATCGAGGCGTCCTCGCGGATCGCGGTGTGCGGGCAGCCGCCGGTCTCGATGCCGAGGATGCGCTCGGGCGGCAGCGAGCCGGCGCGGGTGAGGAATTCGGCATCCTCCTTGGTGTAGATGTCGTTGGTGATCGCCGCGATGTCGTAGCTGGCGCGGAACCGCTTGCACAGCGCGTCCATGAGCGCGGTCTTGCCGGTGCCGACCGGACCGCCGATGCCGATGCGCAGGGGACCGTGGCGTGACGGCGTCATGAGCGGAACAGCCTCGTGTACTGGGTTTCGTGGCGCATGGCGGCGAGGTCGGAACGGAACGCGCAGCCGCCGAGGTCATCGAGCGTGGCGGCGCGGGTTGCTTCGGCGACCTCAAGGATGACCGGTTCCAGCGCGGCGAGCACGCGCAGGCCGGTGCTCTGGCCGAGCGGCACCAGGCGCACGGCGGCGGAGATCAGGTTGGTGGCGAAGGCCTGCAGGTAGGCGGCGGTGGTTGCGTCTTCCGCGATGCCGTGGGCGCCGGCCAGGGCGCCGACTGCGACCGGATAGGCGACGCGTGTCGGGAGGTCCGGCGGATGCCAGGCGGCGGCGGCGGCGAGGAAGGCGGCGCCCTGGTCCAGCGTTTCGGCCCGGCGCTCGCGCGATGGCGCGATGGCGGCGGCAAGTTCGGCGATGTCGGCGAGTGCGTGCGGTCGTCGGTGGCGCCCGGTGCGCATGGCGCAGCAGGATCGCATCGTTGCGGCCGGAGCCGTGGGCCAGGACATCGGCGAGCCAGGCGTCGCAGTGTGTCGCCGTCGGTGATGTCGCCGCATTCCACCGCCCATTCCAGGCCGTGCGAATAGGCGTAGGCGCCGGTCGGGAATGCCGGCGACAGCCAGGCGAGGAGGCGCAGCAAATGACGATGCTCCCCCTCCCCTGCGGGAGGGGGTTGGGCGAGCGTGACTGGGCCGGCCCGACCCCCTCCCCGCAACCCCCGTCCCGCAGGGGAGGCGGAGTAGTTACATTCACGATTCCACTGCTCTCACGCATGGTCATGCTGGTGTCCGCCGGCATAGGCGCCGGGTTCGGGATCGAACGGCGCCTCGATCTCCTCCACGTGGCCGCCGAGCCCTTCCACCATGTCCGCGGATCACGTGATCCGCACGGATGCGGATGCGCTCGCCGAGCAACTGCACCGGCAGATGGCGATTGCCGAGATGCCAGGCGATGCGCACCATCTCCCCCGCGTCGTGCGCGTGGATCTCCAGCAGCGGTTCCGGTTTGGCGCACACCCGCACCACGCCCGCCTCCACCGCGAGCCCGTCGCCATGGCGCAGCCGCACGGCCTGCGGCAGGTCCAGCAGCACTTCCCTGCCCTGCTCGGTGCGCAGCAGGATGCGGCGGCGATGGCGGCGATCGAAGTCGATCAGCACGTGATCGATTTCGCGCCGCCGCGTCCCAGGTGCCGGCTGGCAGTACGGCCTCGGCGCGCATCAGAACAGAAAGTAGCGCTGCGCCATCGGCAGCACCGTGGCGGGCTCGCAGGTCAGCAGCACGCCGTCGGCGCGCACCTCGTAGGTCTCCGCATCGACCTCGATCGCCGGCGTCGCATCGTTGTGGATCATCGACCGCTTGCCGATGCCGCCGCGCGTGTCGGCGACCGGCACAAGGCGGCGCTGCAGCTTCAAGGCAGCACCGATGCCGGCATCCAGCGCGGCGGCGGAGACGAAGCTGATGCAGTTCTCCGCCAGCGCGCGCCCGTAGACGCCGAACATCGGCCGGTAGTGCACCGGCTGCGGCGTCGGGATCGAGGCGTTGGGATCGCCCATCGGCGCGCACGCGATGCTGCCGCCCTTGATCACCAGATCGGGCTTCACGCCGAAGAACGCCGGCGACCACAGCACAAGGTCGGCGAGCTTGCCCGCCTCGATCGAGCCGATCTCGTGCGCCATGCCCTGCGCGATCGCCGGATTGATCGTGTACTTGGCGATGTAGCGCTTCACCCGCGCGTTGTCGTTGCGCTCGCCGTCGCCGGGCAACGCACCGCGCTGCTGCTTCATCTTGTGCGCGGTCTGCCAGGTGCGGATGATCACCTCGCCGACGCGGCCCATCGCCTGGCTGTCCGACGACATCATCGAAAGCGCGCCCAGGTCGTGCAGGATGTCCTCGGCCGCGATGGTCTCCTTGCGGATGCGGCTTTCGGCGAACGCCACGTCCTCCGGGATCGACGCGTCCAGATGATGGCAGACCATCAGCATGTCGAGATGCTCGTCGAGCGTGTTCGCCGTGTAAGGCCGCGTCGGGTTGGTCGAACTCGGCAGCACGTTGGCGAGCGACGCGACCTTGATGATGTCGGGCGCGTGTCCGCCGCCGGCGCCCTCGGTGTGGAACGCGTGGATGGTGCGGCCCTTGAACGCGGCAATCGTATCCTCGACGAAGCCCGAACTCGTTCAGCGTGTCGGTGTGGATCATCACCTGCACGTCGAACCGGTCCGCCACCGACAGCGCGCAGTCGATCGCGGCGGGCGTGGTGCCCCAGTCCTCGTGCAGCTTCAGGCAGGCGGCGCCGGCGCGGATCATTTCCTCCAGCGCGGCGGGGCGCGACGCATTGCCCTTGGCGGCGAACGCCAGGTTCACCGGCAGGCCCTCGGCTGCCTGCAGCATGCGCGCGAGGTGCCAGGGACCGGGCGTGCAGGTGGTGGCAGCGGTGCCGGTGGCGGGACCGGTGCCGCCGCCGATCAGCGTGGTCATGCCGGCGGCGATCGCGTCCTCCACCTGCTGCGGACAGATGAAATGGATGTGGCTGTCGATGCCGCCCGCGGTGAGGATTTTGCCCTCGCCGGCGATGATTTCGGTGCCGGGGCCGATGACGATGTCAACGCCCGGTTGGACGTCGGGATTGCCGGCCTTGCCGATGCGGAAAATGCGGCCGTTGGTGATGGCGACATCGGCTTTGACGATGCCCCAATGGTCGATGATCAGCGCGTTGGTGATCACCGTGTCGACCGCGCCTTCCGCCTGCGATGCCTGCGACTGGCCCATGCCGTCGCGGATCACTTTTCCCCCGCCGAATTTGACCTCCTCGCCGTAGGTGGTGAGGTCGCGTTCCACCTCGACGATCAGGTCGGTGTCGGCGAGGCGGACGCGGTCGCCGGTGGTCGGGCCGAACATGTCGGCATAGGCGGCGCGTGGTAACCGGGCCATCAGTCGAGCGCTCCCATCACGGCGCCGCGGAACCCCTGCACGATGCGCCCGCCGCGAAACGGCACCAGCGTGATCTCCCGCGTCTGACCGGGTTCGAAGCGCACCGCGGTGCCGGCGGCGATGTCCAGCCGCTGGCCGCGCGCCGCCGCACGGTCGAACGACAACGCCGGGTTGGTCTCGGCGAAATGGTAGTGGCTGCCGACCTGGATCGGGCGATCGCCGGTGTTGGCGACGGTCAGCACGGTGCGGACCAGACCGGCGTTCAGCTCGATGTCGCCGTCTTCTGTCAGAATTTCGCCTGGAATCATGGGAGTCCGTTCATTGCGCGACGTTTGCAGTTGCAGCCGGCGCCTTCTGTCCCTTCTTCCGCTCGTCGAGCCGCTGCAGCACGGCAAAGAACGACGGCACGAACAACACCGCCAGACAGGTCGATGCGATCATGCCGCTGAACACGCTGATCCCGAGCGAGCGGCGGGCGTTCGCACCCGCGCCGGTCGCGATCACCAATGGCAGAACGCCCAGGATGAACGCAAACGACGTCATCAGGATCGGCCGGAACCGCACGCGCGACGCTTCGACTGCCGCTTCCAGAATCGACTTCCCGTCGATCATGCGCCGCTCTCGTGCGACCTCAACGATCAGAATGCCGTTCTTGGCCGACAGGGCGATCAGCAGCATCAGGCCGATCTGCGTGTAGAGATTGTTGGCGACCCCGAGGCTGGTCAGCGCAATGACCGGTCCCAGCAGCGCCAGCGGGACCGCCGAAAGCACCGCCAGCGGCAGAATCCAGCTGCCGTATTGACCGGCGAGGCAAAGATAGACCAGCAGGACCGACAGGCCGAAGACGTAGACGAGCTGATTGCCGGTGATCTTCTCCTGGTAGGACATCGCCGACCATTCAAACGTGACGTCGCTCGGCAGCACCCTGCGCGCGATCTCCTCCATGGCGGCCATCGACTGGCCCGAACTGAAGCCGCGCGCCGGTCCGCCGACGATCGTCGCCGATGGAAAGAGATTGTAGAGCGTGGTCAGCGCCGGCGCGACGACCGGACCCAGGTGCGCGAGCGAGCCGATCGGCACCATCTGCCCGTCCTGGCTGCGGACGTACATGTTGAGCAGATCGTCGGGCTGCAGGCGGAACTGCGACTCGGCCTGCACATAGACCTGCAGCGACAGGCCGAACTTGTTGAACTGGTTGACGTAGGTCGACCCCAGATAGTCGGTGAGTGCCGCGAACACGTCGCCCACCGATACGCGCACGGTCTCGGCCCGCGCCCTGTCCACGGTCACGGCGACATGCGGCGCGCCCGGACTGTATGTCGTGATCACGTTCTGGAGGCGGGGATCGTTACCCGCTTCTTTGACGATCTGCTGGGCGAGATCGCCCAGCTTCTGGTAGTCGAAGTTGCCGCCGAGCATCTCCAGCTGCATCTGGAAGCCGCCGGCATTGCCGATGCCCTGGATCGCCGGCGGCGGCAGAACGAACGGCCGTCCGTCCGGCAGCGACGCCAGGGCCGCCTGCAGATTGCGGAAGATCGACAGCAGGTCCTGGTCCTTGGCCTTCAATCGTTCCGAGAACGGCTTGAGCATCACCCAGCTCGCGCCGGCGTTGGCGAGGTCGGCGCTGTTGTCGAGGATCGACATCCCCGAGATCGCGATCACCTGCTGCACGCCCGGCACCTGGAGCGCGCGTCTGGTTCACCTCCTCGAGCGCGGCCGCCGTGCGGCCCAGCGAGGCGCCGTCCGGCAACTGCATGGCGACCATCACATAGCCCTGGTCGTCGATCGGGATGAACGCGGTCGGCAGCCGCGCGAGACCCCAGAATCCAAAACCGGCGACCACCAGGGCGATCGCCACCATCAGGCCGCTGCGCCGCACCATGCGGCCGATCAGGGCGGTATACGCGTTCTCCATCCGGTCATAGACACGGTTGAAGCCGCGATAGAAGAAGTTGCGCTGCTCCGGCGGCACCGGCGTGCGCAGCCACAGCGCGCACTGCGTCGGCTTGAGCGTGGCCGCGTTCACCGCGCTGATCAGCGCCGTCGCCGCGATCACCAGGGCGAACTGCGCGAACATGTTGCCGGTCAGGCCCGGCACGAAGGCGGCCGGTATGAACACCGCCATCAGCACCAGGGTGATGCCGATGATCGGCCCGAACAGCTCGTCCATCGCCTTGATGGCGGCGTCGTGGCCCGACATGCCCTGCTCGATGTATTTGGACACGCCTTCCACGATGACGATCGCATCGTCCACCACGATGCCGATCGCCAGCACGATGCCGAACAGCGTGGACAGGTTGACGGTGAACCCGAGCGCCGCCATGCCGGCGAACGCGCCGATGATGGTGACGGGCACCGTCGTGGCGGGCACCAGGGTGGCGCGGAAGTTCTGCAGGAACACCAGGATCACGATCAGCACCAGGATGCCGGCCTGGTACAGCGTCTTGTAGACCTCGGTGATGGAATCCTGGACGAAGATCGTCGTGTCGTACGGCACGGAGTAGTGCAGGCCCTGCGGGAAGCGGCGCGACAGCTCCGCCATCTTCGCCGAGACCTCCTTGCCGACCTGCAGCGAATTGGCCTCGGGGGTCTGATAGATGCCGATGCCGGCCGCCGGCTTGCCGTCCAGCCGGAAGTCCTGCGCGTAGGTCTGCGAGCCCAGCTCGATGCGCCCGATGTCGCGCACGCGGATCAGCCGGCCGCCCTGCGCGGTCTGGTCCTTGACGATGATGTCGCCGAACTGGCCCGGGTCGTTCAGCCGCGACTGGATGTCCACGGTGTACTGGAACTGCTGGTCCTTCGGCGCCGGCGGCATGCCCACCTGGCCGGCGGCGACGTTCTGGCTCTGCTGCGCGGATGGCGTCGATCACGTCCTTCGGCACCAGGCCGAATGAAAACAGCTTCTGCGGATCCATCCAGATCCGCATGGAATACGTGCCGGCGCCGAACACCTTGACGCTGCCGACACCCGGCAGGCGCGCCAGTTCGTTGATCAGGTTGATGGTCGCGTAGTTGCTCATGTACAGGCTGTCGTACTGCCCGTCCGGCGAATTCAACGTCACGATCTGCAGCAGCGCGGTGCTTTTTTTCTGCACGCTCACGCCCTGCGCCTGCACCGGCTCCGGCAGCGAGGCCAGCGCGATCTGCACGCGGTTCTGCACCAGCACCTGGTCGATGTCGGGGTCGGTGCCGATCTGGAACGTCACCGTCAGGCTGTAGGTGCCATCGGCGGCGCTGGTGGACTCCATGTAGAGCATGCGATCGACGCCGTTCACCTGCAGCTCGATCGGCAGCGCAATCGTATCGATGACGGTCTGCGCGCTGGCGCCGGGATAGCTCGCGGTCACCGACACGGTCGGCGGCACCACGTTCGGATATTCGGAGACCGGAAGGCGGAACAGGGAGATGGCGCCGAGCAGCACCAGGACGATCGCCAGCACATTGGCGAGGACGGGGCGCTCGATGAAGAATTTCGACATCATCGGCGCTGCCCCTATCCGCCGATGGCGGTGAGCTGCGGCGTCACCTTCGTGCCGGGCGTGGCGCGCCAGAGCTCGCCGGTCACCACGCGATCGCCCGGGCGCCAGACCGGAGGCGATGACGCGCAGATCGCCGATCAGTTCGCCAAGCTGCACATAGCGCTGCTGCACGACGTTGTCCGCATTCAAAACCAAAAGGTAGCGGCCGCCCTGGTCTTCCTGGAGGGCGCGGTCCGGCACCAGCAGCGCGCTCTGCACGACCTTGCCCATGGGAAGCCGGATCTTGACGAACACGCCGGGCAGCAAGGCCCGGTCGGGATTGGGCATGATGCCGCGCACGAGCAGCGTTCCGGTCGCCTGATCGATCGCCGGCGCGACGTACTCGATCGTGCCGCGATGCGGAAACCCGGTCTCGTCCGACAGGGCGGCCTCGATCGGAATCCGGTGCAGATCGTCCAGGGTGAGCCGCCGCTGGTCCAGGTTCGTGCGGATCTGCAAGGCCTGCTGCGAGCTGATATTGGCGACCACATAGATCGGATCGAGCTGCGTGATCTCGGCCAGCGCCGCCTCCTGGCCGTTGCCGCCGACGACATTGCCCGGATCGATCAGGTGCTTTCCCATCTGGCCGTCGAACGGCGCCCGGATTTCGGTGTAGCTCAGGTTCAGCTGTGCGATCGCCACCTGTGCCTGGGCTGCCAGAATGTTCGCCTCGGCGCTGCTGCGCTCGAAATTCCAGTGATCGACGTCGACCTGCGTCGCGGCATCGCGTTTGAGCAACGCCGTGTAGCGACCCACCTCGGTCTTGGCGTAGAGCAGCGCGGCCTGCTGAAGCTGGAGCTGCGCCTGGGCCTGTTGCAGCTGCGCCCTGTACTGGTCCTGCTGGATGGTGACGAGCAGATCGCCCTTCCGTACCAGTTGCCCGTCCTCGAAATGCAGTTGGTCGAGGAAGCCCACGACGCGCGCGATCAGCTTGACCTGGTTGACCGCGGCGGCATTGCCGGTGATCTCGAGCGTGTCGCTGACGGTCTGCACCTTCGGCCGCACCACCGGGATCGTCGGCGGCGCCTGACCGGGGAACTGCGCCTGCGCCGTCGCAGCCGGCGGCGCCGATTGGGATGGCGCGGGAGCTTGTGGCGCTGGCGTGGGTGGCGCGGGAGCCTGTGTTGCGCGAGCAGGAGTCGCGGGCGCTGGGGCGGGCGCTGGGGCCGGTGCCGGCGCCGCGTTGGCTCCCGGCTTCGCCGCTTTCCCGGTGATGTCGTCCCACCAGCGGTCGAGGAAACCGGCAGCGCGGATCTGCCCGATCGACAATCCGATCATCACGGTCGGCACGACGGCGAATACGACGATCCGATACCCCGCCTTCCGCCCGGCCGTCGCCAACGCATGCAAAACAGGAGAAAATTTCACGACAACCTCACCACTGCGGTGGCCTCACGTCCGGTCCCCTGTCGGCAGGCGAGGGAAGACCCGGGGCCGGCGGCTGCGGCTGATCGGCAGGCGGCAGCAGCTTGCCCCAATTTGTCCGACTGCGCATTTCCTCGCGCGTCGCGGCATTCACGAAGTCATTGTCGCCGCGGATCTGCCACCCGCCGCCGAGCGAGCGGTAGACCGATGCGAGCCCGGTGGACAGGCTGCCGGAGGCCGACGCCAGGGTGCTCTCCGCCTGATACAGGTTCTGCTCGGCGGTCAGCACGGTGGTGAAATCCCTGGTTCCCAGCAGGTACTGATCGAGTGCGATGCGCAGCGCACTGTTCGCCGCCGCGACGCTGCGGCGCAGCAGATCGACCTGGCGGCGGCCCTGGAGGAATGCGGCAAGGCCGTTCTCGACCTCCTGCTGCGCCTTCAGAACCGTGTTCTGATATTCGATCAGCAACGCCTGCAGGCGCGCGTCCTGCACCCGCACGTTGTTGGTGATCTGGCCGTAATTGAGGATGGGCCAGCTGAACGAGGGACCAAATGCAAACTGGATGCCCCGCGCGCTGAACACCTCGTTGACCCGGTTGCCGCCGGAACTGCCGGCGACGGTGCCGAACGCGCCGGTCAGGCTGAAGGCCGGAAACAGATCCGCCTTGGCGATGCCGATCTGGGCGCTCTGGGCGGCGGCGCGGAGTTCGGCGCTGCGGATGTCGGGGCGGCGGCGGATCAGATCGGCGGGGATGCCAACCGCGACGTCGCGCGGCGGCACCGGGATGGTCGGCGGCCCCGCCAGCAGGCTGTCCAGCGACTCCGGCGTCATGCCGAGCAGCACGCGCAGTGCGTCCTCGCCCTGCTGCAATTGCGCCGTCAGTTGGGGGATCGTCGATTCCGTCTGTGCCAGGACGTTCTCTGCCTGGAACACGTCGAGCCCGGTCGCGGTGCCGCCATGGAACCGGTCCTGCGCAATGGTCAGTGCCTTGCGCTGCTTGACGACATTGTCGCGCGCGATGTCGATCTGCTGCTGCAGCGTGCGGATGCCGATATACGTCGTCGCGACATCGCCCAGCAGGGTGACCAGCACGTCGTCGTAGGTGGCGATAGAGGCCAGGTAGGATGCATCGGCCGACTCCACGCCACGGCGGAACTTGCCCCAGAAATCCAGTTCCCACGCGATCTGGGTGCCGAGCGAGGCGCGCCAATAGTTCTCGAGCTGGTGCAGCGGGTTTGACGATGGATCGACCTGGCTGGCCTGGTTGTAGCCGACATTCGCGCCGATCTGCTGCGTCTGCGGATACAGCTCGCCGATGGCGACGCCGAGCGTCGCACGCGCCTCGAGCACGCGGGCGCCGGCAGCCATCAATGTCAGGTTCTGCCGATAGGCGGTGTCGATCAGCCGATCGAGCGCGGGGTCGCGGAAGACGGTCCACCAGTCCTCGTACTCCTGACGGTCGGACTGAACGGACGGATCGCCCGACTGGAGCCACTGATCGGCGACCGGGGCAGCCGGTTTGGTGAAGTCCGGGCCGACCATGCACCCTGCCAATGGGGTCGCCAGCACAATGACGAGTGCCCGGCAACGTGTGACAATCGCCCGACTGCCGGTATCGGCAACATCGCGTGAATTGGATGTGATCCGCAATGATCCCAGGCCGACGCCGCCGCGGGCTCGGATCACGTTTGTAACTCACTTGGATTCGTCGAATGCCAAGGAGTTGCGCATTGCTTCGTGGGTCGTCGCATTTGAGCTCCTCGGCACGGCGCGTATTCGTTGGACATTGGCGCAAGGCATGCAATGACAGAACTCTACGATCCCATTGCGGATTGATCCAGATCAGTCTCGGTCGAGGTCAGGCTCCTTGTACCAAGTGGGTCTGCCGTCGGCGGGTCCACTGCGCTCCTGGCGTCATGGCTGTTTCGGCTACCATCCGGGGATCAATCCCGGCCATCCATGCCGCCACCGATGGCCGGGAGCCCAAGCCGGATTGGCGAATCCATGTGTCTGCTGCCGGCCACCATGTCACTGTTCCGCAACCATGCAAAGCGGGTCTTCCCATGAATTGCCGAATCCGAATGGACAGATGTGCAAAGGGTGATCAAGAATGCCGCTGGTCGATTTTTTGCGGCAAGGCGTGTCGCGTGCTCAATCTTGCGAATCGGGAGCCAACGATGCTGCGTCGTTACCTCGGAGGTGCGGCTGTCATTGCCCTCGGCGTCGCATTTATGGCGCTCGGCCCCGGGCAGGCGTCAGCCATGGACACCTGCACCGGGAAATATTCGGCGGCGCTGCTGCATCCGGTGGCCGAGCCGGCGGTGGTGGCGCTCGATCTGCACGACAGTTCGGATGTCAACGCAGCGCTCGGTCAGGCTTTCACCAATGGCATGCGCGAGGCGGGGCGGGTGGTATCCGGGACACCCACGGTCAAGCTCAGCCTGACCTATCAGATCCTCGGTCAAGGCGGCGGCGACACCGGCGGCGGCGGACTGAGCCAGGGCGGTGGGGCACAGACCGGCTGGTCGAACTGGTCGGGCGGAGGCGCGGCGGCACTCCAGGGCGGCCAGAGCCTGGCGCTGCCGGATTTTCCCCGCAACGACGCGTTCTCGCCGCAGCAGGCGGTGCAATCCGCGCTGCTGGTGTTGCGGGTGGAGGCGCGCAATACGCGCGACAATGCGCTCGACTGGGTCGCGTCGCTGCAATGCACGATGCTGGGCGGCGATGACCAGAAACTGGCATACCAGCTCGGCTTTCTGATCGGCGGCGCATTCGGCAAACGCCGGGACAACTCGCCGGTGTGAGTCCGCCCGAGCCGGACACCGATGCGGGGCACCGGGGTGAAGCTAAAAGCCCCGGGCTCTGCCGAGCGCGCGGCTGCCTCGACCCGCGCCAAGGCGGAGCCTTGGGATCGATTCTAAAGTAATGGGTCCAATCTGGCCCTTGGCGGAGTCCAGAGGCGGAGCCTCTGGTGGGGTTCGGGGTGAAACCCCGAGCGCATCGATGAAGGAGTTGTCGCGCATCAGACATGAGGGTTCAGGTTCACGGTCACGCGGTGGCTCGGTCTGCTGGTGGCGGGCGAGACCCGCGAACAAATTCTTTGCGGCTGCCCTTTCGAACCCGACCGCATCAGACGAGCGCACCGGGTGCGCAGAAGGCGGTTGCCGATCGGCTGACGATTTTCGGCATTCGACCCCCGCCTTGCCGCCTCCCCCCCGAAGCATGATATGCACCCCTGGGAGGTCGGCTGCGGACGGGCGCCTCGCCAACCCGGTCAGGTCCGGAAGGAAGCAGCCGCAGTGAGTTTCCGCTCGGGTCGTTTGTCCGGCCTCCCACCGTTTGCCTGCCACGAAAGAAAGGGGCCGCCGCGGCGGCTGGAGACCGCCCCGCATGTCCGGCCTGTTCCAGGACGATCCCCAGCAGCTTGAGGCACCGCCGGCCCCCGACGGTCCCGGCCTGTTCGGCGAACACGGCGCCGGCGTCGGCTCCGGTGCATGCCGCACCGTACCGGGTGCTGGCGCGGAAATATCGCCCGACCAGCTTCAACGACCTGATCGGCCAGGAGGCGATGGTGCGCACGCTGCGCAACGCCTTCGCCACCGGCCGCGTCGCGCACGCGTTCATGCTGACCGGCGTCCGCGGCGTCGGCAAGACGACCACGGCCCGCATCATCGCCCGCGCGCTGAACTGCATCGGCCCCGACGGCACGGGCGGCCCGACCGCCGACCCGTGCGGCGTCTGTCCCAACTGCGTCGCCATCCTCGCCGAACGCGAGCCCGACGTGTTCGAGATGGACGCCGCGTCCCGCACCGGCGTGGACGACGTGCGCGAGATCATCGAGGTGAGCCGCTCGCGCCCGATGACGATCCGCACCAAGGTCTTCATCATCGACGAAGTCCACATGCTGAGCCGCAACGCCTTCAATGCCCTGCTCAAGACGCTGGAGGAGCCGCCGCCGCATGTGAAGTTCGTGTTCGCCACCACCGAGCTTCGCAAGGTGCCGATCACCGTGCTGTCGCGCTGCCAGCGGTTCGATCTGCGGCGCGTGCGGATGGCCGAGCTGTCCGCGCATTTCGCCCGCATCGCATCGGCGGAGGGCATCACGATCGAGCCCGGAGCGCTGGACCTGATCGCGCGCGCGGCCGATGGCTCGGTGCGCGACGGCCTCTCGCTGCTCGACCAGGCGATCGCCCAGGCGGAGGGAGCCATCACCGAAGGCGCCGTCGTCAACATGCTCGGGCTGGCGGACCGCGAGCTGGTGTTCGACCTGCTGGACGCGGTGATGGCGGGTCAGCCGCGGCAGGCCCTGGAGATCACCGACCGTGCCTATGAACGTGGCGCCGATCTCGGGACGCTGCTGCAGGACCTGCTGGAACTGCTGCACACGATCACCCGCCTGAAATCCGTCCCGACGCTGCGCGATAGTGCCGAACTGCCGGAGGCCGAGCGCACCCGTGGTGCTGCGCTGGCCGATCGCCTGTCGGTGCCGGTGCTGGCCCGCGCCTGGCAGATGCTGCTGAAGGGCGTCGGCGAGGTGGAGACCGCGCCGGACCGGCGAGCGGCGGCGGAGATGGTGCTGATCCGTCTGTGCCACGTGTCCGACCTGCCGCCACCCGGCGAACTGGTCCGCCGGCTCGCATCCGGCGGCATCGGTCCAGGCGCCGGCGGTGACTGCGCCGGCATCGCCCGGCGGCGGCGCACGTGCGATCGCCGGCGGTGGGCGCGCCGGCGACCTCGGCCCGGCCCCCGAACCTGAACCGGGCGACGTCGCCGTCCCGGCCGGACCGCGGCTGGCGAGCTTTCGCGATGTGACGGCACTGGTGGCCGAACGGCGCGAGGCCATGCTGCACGCGCATCTGGTGCACTCGGTGCACGTGGTCCGCTTCGCCCCGCCGGTCATCGAGCTGCGCCCACAGCCGGAGGCACCGCGCGACCTGGCGCCTCGGCTGGCCGCGCTGCTGGCCGAGGCCACCGGGACGCGCTGGACCATCGCGCTGTCCGCCGCGCCGGGGGAGGCGACCCTTGCCGAACAGGGCAGCGCGGCCGATACCGCTCGGCGTTCGGCTGCGGCCGATCACCCGCTGGTGCGGGCGATCATGGACGCGTTCCCGGGCGCCCGCATCGATACCGTGCATGACACCGGCACGGACGCCTATGGACTGCCTGCCGAACCGACACCGGACGCCGAACCTTTCGAAGAGATGGAGCTGGACGAATGAAGAATCTCTCCGGGCTGATGAAGCAGGCCCAGCAGATGCAGGAAAAGATGCAGGAGATGCAGTCGAAGCTGGAGAGCCTGGAGATCGAGGGTATCGCCGGCGCCGGCCTCGGTGACGATGACGCTGAACGGCAAGGGCGATCTGCGGCGCATCAAGGTCGATCCGAAGATCATCGATCCGGCGGACACGGAGATGCTGGAAGACCTCATTGTCGCAGCGCACGCAGATGCGAAGCGCAAGATCGAGGCGGCAGCGGCCGAGGAGATGCAGAAGGTCACCGGCGGGCTGCAGTTGCCGCCGGGAATGAAGCTGCCGTTCTAGCCTGGCGGCCGGGCCGCGCCCATCAGCGCGAGACCCTCGGCAACCGAGACGAACTCGCCGCCGCCGGCCAGTCTGGCCGCGCCGAAGCGTTCGGCGAACAGACGCCGCACCGCCGGGACGAAGGCCGTGCCGCCGGTCAGGAACACCCGATCCACCGCCGCGTGCGGCAGGCCGGCAGCCTGGAGCGCCTGATCGACGGTCGCGCCCAGCCGGGCGAGGTCGCCGGCGATCCAGCTCTCGAAATCGGCACGGGTGATCGTCTGCTCGATCGCCAGGCTCTTGTGGGCGAAGCGCAGCACGGTCGCATCCGCGTGCGACAGCGCCGCCTTGGCGCCCGAGACCGCCTGGTAGAGTTCGAAGCCCAGGCCGTCCTCGATCAGCGCGATCAGATGCCGCAGGCGCTCCGGATGGTCCGCCGTGCGCGCCACCTCGGCAATCGAGCGCAGCGTGCGCGGCGCGCGCATGAGCGACAGCAGATGCCAGCGCGCAAAGCCGGAATAGTACTCGGGCGGCACCGGCAGGTGCTTGCCCATGACCCGGTAACTGTCGCCCTTGCCGAGCAGCGGCGCGATCACCGCGTTGATGATGCGGTAGTCGAACACGTCGCCGGCGATGCCGATGCCGGCATGGCCGAGCG
Source organism: uncultured Alphaproteobacteria bacterium (assembly GCA_963739725.1). Taxonomy (GTDB): domain Bacteria; phylum Pseudomonadota; class Alphaproteobacteria; order Acetobacterales; family Acetobacteraceae; genus JAMXLO01. Next base: position 72,985 of record CAVUBS010000019.1, read on the forward strand.
GCGTCATGCGCGCTCCGGGTTCGAACCGCAGGACGGAAAAGTCGCTGGTGCCGCCGCCGAAGTCGCCGATCAGCACGATGGCCGGCTCGTTCAGCGTCTGGGCGAACCGCCAGCCGGCCGCCTCGGGCTCCAGCGCCAGCGTCACCGCCGGCAGCCCGGCCTCGGCGTACGCGCCGTGCAGGCGGGCGGCGCCAAGCGCATCATCGGCGAACTCGCCGGCGAACCGCACCGGGCGCCCGACGACGACGCGGGGCACGCAGCCCGGTCTCCGCCAGCAGCGTCCGCAGGAACCCGCCGATCAGGCGCTCCAGGGTGAAGGGCCGGCCGAAGATGCGGGTCTCGGTGAAGCTCCGCTGCGCCAGGTATGTCTTCATCGACATGATCAGGCGGCTGTCCAGCGGGTCCTCGAGGTAGGCCGCGATCGCCGCCGGTCCGGCCGCCTCGCGCAGCAGGCTGCGACCGCGTCCCTCCTCGGTCCAGAAGCACAGCACCGAGCGGAACACGTCCAGCAGCGCACCGCCGCCGGCATGGCGCTGCGTCGTCACGCTGCCATCGTCGTGCAGCGCGGCGACCACGCTGTTGGTGGTGCCGAAATCGACCCCGATCGCCCTCACCATCGCCACATCGGCGCTCCGCCAAAGGGCGCGGTTTCAAGCGCGATCGGACGTGCGGCGCAAGCCCATCGGGCGGCGGTCGTGCATTGCGCCGCCCGAACCCACATATCCAGCCGAAGCTGCCGGACGTAGGGATCAGTCATTGCGAGAAGCTCGATTGTCGTCAAACGCGCCCACCATCGGCTCCGAGGCCGGTCGGGATCGGGGCACCGAATACTTCCTGCCGTTCCAGCACATCCCCATCCCGGTGCACTCCATGGGTCCGGACGGCCTGCTGCGCGACGTGAATGCGGCGTGGGTCGACTACACGGGCTATGCCAAGTCCGAGGCGATCGGGCGTTCCTTCGCCGATTTCCTCGATCCGCCCTCCGCGTTGCGCTATCGTCGAGAAGGCCGTCCCGGAACTCGTCGATACCGTGCCCGGCAGGGAAAGCCGGTCCGTCGAGTACCGGCTGACCAAGCGCTCCGGCGAGATCGCCGATATCGTGCTCACCGCGTGCCCCGAGCGCGATCCTGCCACCGGACGCTTTCTGCACAGCCTTTCGGTGATCATCGACATCACCGCGCGCAACCGCGCCGAGGCGGCGCTGCGCCAGGCGCAGAAGCTCGAGGCGCTGGGCAGCCTCACCGGCGGCGTCGCACATGATTTCAACAACCTGCTGATGATCGTCCTCGGAAGCCTGGAATTGCTGGGCAGACGCCTGCCCGCCGGCGACGCGCGTGCCGCCCGGCTGCTGGACGCGGCACTGGAGGGGGCAAAGCGCGGCGCCGCCCTCACGGGCAGGCTGCTGGCCTTCGCACGCCAGCAGGAACTGGCGCCGGTCCCGCTCGATGCCCGCACGCTGCTCGGCGCATTGCGCCCGATGCTGGTCCACCTGCTCGGCCCGGCCATCGTCATCGAGGAGGATCTTCCGGCCGACCTGTGGAACCTGCGTGCCGACCCGAGCCAACTCGATCTGGCGCTGCTCAACCTTGCTGCGAATGCGCGCGATGCGATGCCCGAGGGCGGCACCTTGCGCCTGGCCGCACGCAACGCCGTCATCATCCCCGCCGAGAGCAGCTTCATCGGAACACCCGTCAGGCCGGCGGCGGTGGCCGGGGAGTACGTCGTGCTCACGGTCGGCGACACCGGCGCCGGCATGGACGAGGCAGCGCTGGCGCGTGCGGCCGAACCGTTCTTTACCACCAAGGGACCCGGCAAGGGTACCGGCCTCGGGCTGTCCATGGTGCACGGCTTCGTGGTGCAGTCCGGCGGCGCGCTGCAGCTTTCGAGCCGGCCCGGCGCGGGCACCAGCGTGGAACTGTGGCTGCCGCGAACCACCGAGCCCGTCCGCGAAATCGCGACGGGCGAGGCAGCGCCCGACGGTCCAGGCATCGCCTGACGCGCGAGAGCCTCCGCATCCTGCTGGTCGACGACGATCCGCTGGTTGTCGCGGGCACTGCCGGCATGCTGGAGGAACTCGGGCACGTGACGGTCCACGCCGCCACATCGGGCGAGGCGGCGCTGGCCGTGCTGCGCCGGGACGGCAACTTCGATCTCCTGCTGACCGATCACCTGATGCCCGGCATGACCGGCCTGCAACTGGCCACCGCGGCACGGGCGCTGCACCCTTCCCTGCCCATCCTGCTCGCCAGCGGATTCGCCGAACTCGACGGGCTGGCCGGCGCGGAGTGGCCGCGGCTGCGCAAGCCCTACAGTCTGAGCGATCTCTCGGCCGCGCTGGCGATCAGCCGCGAGAAATTGCGGTGCCGGCGGGACGGGCCGGCGGCAGTCGATAGTTTGCGGACCGCTGCGCGCCGGCCTGCGCCTACACCCCGGCGTATTCCTCCGAGATGTCCTTGTTCGTGTAGTCCGTCAGCATCGCCGTCGCGCCGATGCCGATGATCGCGCACAGCAGGATGTAGAGCGCGATCGGCAGCGTCGAACCGATAGGTCGCGAACAGCCACGTCGCGATGAACGGCGACGGACCGCCGGCGATGACCGACGCAAGCTGGTAGCCGAGCGAGGCGCCGCTGTAGCGCAGTCGCGGCGTGAAGCTTTCCGCGATCAGCGCCGCCTCCGGCCCGTACTGCGTCATCACCGGGATCAGCGAGATCGCGATGGCGATGAAGACGACCACCGGGATCGCGGGTGTTGAGCATGGCGAAGTAGATGAAGCCGAAGATCCCCATGAACACGCAGCCGAACATGTACATGTTCTTGCGGCCGACGCGGTCCGACAGATGCCCGGCGACGACCACCCAGAGGAAGCCGAGCACGGTCTGGCAGATGACGGCAATCAGCAGGAAGTCGCGCGAGAACCCGAGCACCGTGGTGCCGTAGGTGAAGATGAAGGCGCCGACGATGTAGCCCGGCGCCTGCTCCGGCAGCCGCAGCAGCGCGGTCAGCGCGACCTGCTTCGGCTGGCGCTTCAGCACCTCCCACACCGGCGCGCGCTCGATGCGCTCCTCGTCCAGGATCTTCTGGAAGACCGGGGTCTCGAGGATGCCGAGCCGGATCCACAGCCCGACGCCGACCATGACGATGCTGATCAGGAACGGAATGCGCCAGCCCCAGACGAGGAACTGATCGCCCGACAGCCAACTGAACAGCAGCACCGCCGAGTTGGCGAGGAACAGCCCCGCGGGCGCGCCGAACTGCGGCCAGGCCGAGAGGAAGCCGCGGTTCTTGCTGGTGCGCGCCCATTCCATCGCCAGCAGGACCGAGCCGCCCCATTCGCCGCCGACGCCGATGCCCTGGACCAGGCGAATGACCGTCAGCAGCACCGCACCCCAGATGCCGATGCTGTCATAGGTCGGGACGAGGCCGACGGCGACGGTTGCGAGGCCGGTCACCAGGAGCGTCACGATCAGGGTCGCCTTGCGCCCGATGCGGTCACCCCAATGGCCGAAGATGGCCGCGCCGATCGGCCTGCCGACAAAGCCGATGAAGAACACGGCGAAGGCCTCGAGCACGCCGACGAGCGGTTCGGATTTCGGAAAGAACAGCTTGCCGAACACCAGGCCGGTGACCGTGCCGTAGAGCAGGAAGTCATACCATTCGATGGTGGTGCCGACGGTGCTGGCGATCACCGCGCGGCGCAGTTGGGCGCGATGTTCGCGTCGGAACCGCCGAATGCAGCGTTTTCAGCTGTTGGCATCGGATGTCCTCCCAGGTTTTTCTTGGCGTGCGCGCGTGACGAAAGCCAACGGCGGCGGACATTTGTTGCCGCGAGAGTAGCAGCGGCGGCGGAAAAGGGAAGCGACCGCTGCATCGGCGGCCCCGGCTGCATCGGGTTGGTGCGGGCGGTCGGAATCGAACCGACACTCTGTTGCCAGAACTGGATTTTGAGTCCAGCGCGTCTACCAGTTCCGCCACGCCCGCAGGTAGCCAGCCGACGCGCCAGCCTATGCGATCGGAACGACCGGCCGCAACCGGCTCGGCAGGAAACTGGAGGCTTCGACGAACGGTGCGCCCTTCGCCACGGTGCAGCCCGCGTAGACACCGTCCGCGTCGTGGTACTGCATCCGATGGGCTTCCAGCGACGTCCAGTCCAGCCCGACTTGATGGTAGTGGAACTGCAGTGCCCTGCGCCGCCGATCGGTGCGGTTCGCGGCGGTGTAGTGATGGATCAGGCTATGGAAGATCAGCACGTCGCCCGGATCCATCGGCAGCGCCACGCGCTCGTCGAGCCGCAGCAGATCGGGGCGAATAGTGCACAGATTGATGTCGTCCGCCGGCACATGCGGCGCCGGCCCGCGCAGGTGCGAGCCGGGGATGACCTGCATGCAGCCGTTCTCGCGCGTCGCCGGATCGAGCGCGATCCAGACGCCGAACATCAGGTTGGGGTCGCTGCCGCGGAAATACGCCGCATCCTGGTGCCACGGCTTCTCGCCGCTGACCTTGGGCGGCTTCACCAGCGCCATTTCCTGCAGCAGCACGCGGCCCTGGCCCATCAGTGCGTCGAGGATCGCGTGCAGCCGGGCCGACATCGCGGCGCGCAGCAGCACCGGCGCGGCATCGGTGAAGTCGCCGAACTTGCGGATCAGGTCGGCGCGGTCGGTCACGGCGGCACGCGGATCGTCGGCCGCGGGTTCCAGTGCGACGAAGGCGCCGGTGCCGTCGCGCCGCCCCGGCAGCAGCCCGGGATCGGCGGCCAGCGCAGCGAGCGCGGCCAGGCATTCCCCGACGTGGCGGGGGTCGAGCACGCCCGGCACCACAAGGTAGCCGTCGCGCCGGTAGCGCCCGATCGCATCGAGATCGAGGCCGGACCGCGCCGGCCCATCCGCGTGACTGTCCATTCCGCCCCTCCCGGCCATCCCGGTGGGACACTGCCACGATCGTGACGGCCCAACCATGTTCGTTGACCCAGGTGCACCGGACGACTAGAAGCCGCATCTCCGCTCATCGGGCGTAGCTCAGCGGTAGAGCAATCGGCTGTTAACCGATTGGTCGTAGGTTCGAATCCTACCGCCCGAGCCAGCCAGCTTTTCTTATGAGCGCAACGAATTAGAAAAGCTGCTGTCCCCGCGAAGGCGGGGCCGCCCTCACGATCGGGCCGATACCAGCCAGACGCTGCCGGCCATTTCGACGCCGCCGGGCCCCTCGATGCGGCGCAACGCGGCGAGAACGGCCTGCTCGGCGGCGGCACGCTGGTCCGGCGTGGCCCCCGCCATGGCACGTCCGACCGGCCCGCTCTCGACCGCGAAACGGGCCGCCTCCGCGATCTCGCCCGGGCCGCAGATCCGCATGACGGCATCGTGGCGCGCAATATCGATAGCGGCGTAGCCCGCCCCCGCGAGAATGCCACGCACCCGATCGGGGTCGGCGAATGCGAACGGACCGGGCGCGTTCGGGTCCGCCTCCGGCTGTGGCGGCAAATGCGGCCGGGCAGCGGCCAGCGGCATCAGCAACCAAGGATTGTCCTGCGGCGGAGCCCAGCACATGAACATCAGCCGTCCGGTCGCGGCGAGTGCCGTGCGGATGTTGGCGAACGCGCCGACCGGGTCGCCGAAGAACATGACGCCGAAGCGGGAGAACGCGAGATCGAACGCACCGGGCTCGAAGGCATGCGTCGCGGCATCCGACAGCGTCAGACGCACCTGCGCCAGCGCATTGGCCTGCACGCGTTCGCGGGCGCGCCCGAGCATCGGGGCGGAGACATCGACGCCCAGGACACTGCCGCCCGGGCCGACGTGCCCGGCAAGTTCGAGCAATGTCGCCCCGCAGCCGCAGCCGATATCCAGGACGCGCTCGCCCGCCTCCGGTCGGGCACGTTCCAGCGCGGCGTGCAACAATGGCAGGAGCATCGCGTCCATGCGTTCCTGCATCGCCACCCAGCGCGGTCCGGCCTCGGTGTTCCAATAGGCGATCTGAGCGGCATTGGGGCCGGCATCTGCGTCGGACATGGGTCACTCCTGTAAAATCCCATAAGCGCAGGGTCGGGCCGCCACCGCCCGTCGTGACCCGCAGCCGGGCACTCACCTGCACCTATTTGCCGGATACATTGCGGGTAGCAAACCAAAGAATTGATCACCAATTCGTAAATCATCGGTTGGCACTCACAAGACCGTGATCTACCCTGGCGCCTGGTTTGCCCACCACGATGCCGGCTGGCGGCCCGGCGAATGGACTTCTTGAGAAATCGAAGCAGCCCAATGGGATTCACGAACCGCAAGCATGACGAGCGTTCATTCCCTCGCGGCATTGAAAGCCGGCCCACTCGGTTCCGTCCGGTCGCGGTTCACGCGGTGGCCGCCCCGGATTCGACGGCGGACTGCACCGGTGGCTGGCCGCCGCCTTTCGCCGGCGTTCTGGGGCCGTCACGGGATCTGGCTGGCCTGCATGGCGCTGATCGCGATCACGGTCGGCGGTGCCGGCTGCCTGGTCTGGGGCATGCACGATCGAACCGTCGCCAACTATGAGCGCGACGCGAACATGCTCGGCACAGTGCTGGCCGAGCGGACCGCCCGCTACGTCCAGGTCGTCGACCAGGTGCTGCTGGAGGTTCAGCAGCGTATCCGGTCGATGGACATCCGCGGGCCGGACGACTTCCAGGCGCGTCTCGGCACGCTCGAAACCCACATCTTCCTGCGCGACCGGATCCAGAATCTGCCGCCGGCCAATGCCTTCATCCTGATCGATGCCGCGGGGCGGATCGCCAGCCTGTCGCGCGCTACCGACCAAAAGGGCACCGACGTCTCCAACGCCGATTTTGTCCGTTATTTCGCGAGGAACGACGATCGCGACATCTTTGTCGGCGCGACCAGGCCGGGCAAACTCACCGGCCTGCCGACCATGTTCGTGGCCCGGCGCATCAATGCAACGGATGGCCGGTTTCTTGGCGTGGCGGTCGGTGCGATCGATGTCCGGGACCTGAACGACTTCCATCGCGCGATCAACACCCGGCCCGGGCAGGTCGTGACCTTGCTGCGCCGCGACGGCACCGTGCTGACCCGCGACCCGGACCCGATGCAGGAGACGGGACGCCGCATGCCGGCGGATGCGCCGTGGTACGACCTGGTCAAGGCGGGCGGCGGCACGTATCGCTCGCGCGGCCTGCTGACCGGGCACACCTCACATGCCTCGATCGTGTCGGTGCACCCGCTGCGGGCCTACCCGCTGGTGGTCGATGTGTCGATCCAGGAATACGACGGACTGGCCGCCTGGCGCTACGAGGCCCGGCTCATCGGGCTCGGGGCGATCGGCGTCGTCGCGGGCCTGATCGTGCTGTTCCGGGTGATCGGCCGGCAGCTTGTGCGCCAGGCGAACCAGAACACGCTGCTGCAGCAGACCGCGGCCGCCCTTGGCGAGAGTGAACGCCGCGTCGCCGAGAAGTCGCGCATCCTGGAAACCACCCTGGAGCACATGGACCAGGGGCTGATCATGATCGACAACGAACGCAACGTGCCGATCTACAATCGGCGCGCCATGGAGCTCCTGGACCTGCCGCCGGACCTGATGGAGCGCCGTCCGAAATTCGACGATGTTCCGGCCTTCCAATGGAGCCAGAACAAGTTCACCCGCAACGAGGAGGCATTTCATTCGTTCGTGCAGCGCGCATTGCTGCTGGACGGACCGAGCAGCTATGAGCGGCGGCGACCGAACGGGCGGGTGCTGGAGGTGCGCACCACGGCGCTGCCCGGCGGCGAAGCGGTGCGGACGTTCACCGACGTGACCGAGCGTTGCAGCACGCTCGAAGCGCTTGGCCAGGCCAAGGAAGCAGCCGAGAGCGCAAATCGCGCCAAGTCGGAATTCCTGGCGAACATGAGCCACGAGCTGCGCACGCCTTTGAATGCGATCATCGGCTTTTCGGAGTTGATCCGCGATCAGACCAACGGCCCGATCGGCGCGCCGTACGTCGCGTACGCCGAGGACATCAACGCCAGCGGCCGGCACCTGCTGGACGTGGTCAACGATTTGCTGGACCTGTCCAAGATCGAAGCCGGCCGCTACGACCTCGTCGAGGAGCGGGTGAACCTGGGCGAACTGCTGCGCGTCTGCCAGCGCATGATGGAGCCGCGGGCGGAGGCAGGAAACCTGCGCATCGACTGCGATCCGGGCGTTGCGCGGGTGACGCTTTACGTCGATCGGCGCGCCGTGAAGCAGGTGCTGCTCAATCTGCTGGCCAATGCCGTCAAGTTCAGCCCCGCCGGCGGCACCGCGGCCGTGCGGGTGGAGCCGGCGGCGGACGGCGGCCTGGCCGTGGTGGTCCGTGACGATGGCGTCGGCATCGAACCGCTGGCACTGCGCTCGCTGTTTGAGCCGTTCCGCCAGGCGGATGCCTCCATCACCCGAAGGTTCGGCGGCACGGGTCTTGGCCTGGCGATCAGCCGCAGATTGATGGCCTTGCATGGCGGGACGCTCGAAATCGCCAGCCAGCCAGGCGTGGGCACAACGGTACGGGCGATATTTCCGGCCGAGCGGGTGGCGCATACCGCGACAGTCGAGGCCGTGCGCGCGAGCGGGTGATCCCGATCAGCCGGATCGTGCAGCGATGAGGCCCTCGCGTTCCAGGACCGGATAGATGCCGCCGCCCAGCATCATCGCCAGAAGCTGTTCGGGCACCGGCGAGACCGGAAGTGTCTGTCCGCTGCGCGGGTTGCGCACAGTCCAATTGTCGATGTCGAGTTCGGCGGTGTCGCCCTCGTCGAACGCCGCGGCGATCCCGGCGCACTCGCAGGCCAGCAGCCCGTAGTTCACTGCGTTGCGGAAGAACAGCCCGTTGATCGTCTCGGCGAGCAGAAAGCCGACGCCGCACATGCGGAGCGACCGCGCCGCCGGACGCGACGAGCCCATGCCGTAGTTGAAGCCGCCGACGATCGCGTCGCCCTGCTGCACCTGATCGACCCACCCGGGGCGATTGTTCATGAACACCGCGGTCGCCTGCTCCTCGGCGCTGCGATACAGATACGGTCCGGGCAGCATCAGGTCGGTGTTGATGTTGTCGCCGAATTTCCACACGCGCCCGGTCCTCATGACACGTCTCCCTGGAAGAATTCGGCGGCACTGGCGATCTGGCCGGCCAAAGCCGATGCGGCGACGGTGGCGGGCGAGGCCATGTAGATCCGCGCGGACGGATCGCCCATGCGCCCCTTGAAGTTGCGCGTGCTTGCGGTGATGCACACCTCGTCCGGGCCGAGCACGCCCATATGGCCGCCGACGCAGGCGCCGCAGGTCGCCGGCGTGACGATCGCGCCGGCTTCCATCAGCGTCTGCACGTATCCGGCAGCCATCGCGGCGCGATGGATCGCCTCGGTGCTGGGCGTGACGATGAAGCGCGTGCCCGACGCGACCTTGCGGCCCTGCACCACGCGCGCGGCGACCGCGAGATCATCCAGCGTGCCGTTGCAGCAGGCGCCGATGAACGCCTGATGGATGTGGCGGCCGGCAACCTCGCTGATGCCGACCGAGTTGTTCACCACGGCGTCGGGCAGCGCGACCAGCGGCTCGATCGTGGCCAGGTCGATGACGCGGCGCTCCTTGTAGGTGGCATCGGCGTCCGGCGAGGTCGGGGTGAACGGCTTCGGATTGCGCGCCTTCACATAGTCGACCAGCGTGTCGTCCGGCTCGAAGATGACGAATTCGGCGGACAGTTCGGTGCCCATCGTGGTGAGCGTGCGGCGCGCATTCAGGCTCATGCTCGCCATGCCGGGACCGCCATACTCGATGTTCTGGTTGACGTGCGCGCCCCATTTACCGGCGATGGTCAGAAAAATGTCCTTGGCCGACACGCCCGGACGCAGCGCGCCGGTCAGGTCGTAGCGGATCGTCTCGCCGACGCGGAACCATGCCTTGCCGGTGGTGACGGCGTACAGCATGTCGGGCCCGCCGACGCCGCGCGCCGCGCAATTGAAGGCACCGGCACTGCAGGTGTGCGAGTCGGCGTTCACCAGGACGGTGCCGGGCAGTGCGTAGGCCCGGTCGGCGATGACGGCATGGCTGATGCCCTGGTCGGGGCCGACATCGTGCAGCCGCTGGATGCCGAATTTCTTCGCGAAGTCACGGCCGGTCTGCATGCAGGCGGCGGCCTGCGCGGTGGGCGCCGGGACAAGGTGGTCGAAGACGATCACCACCTTCGACGGATCGGCGACCTTCAGCACCTCGCGCCAGCCTTCGGGCAGGAACGACAGGTCGATCAGGCACGCGGTCTCGACCTCGACCACGACGACATCGCCAGGGGACACAGTCGACAATCCGCTGGCGCGCGCCAGGATCTTTTCGGCGATTGTCATGCCCATGGTTGCCCTCCCGCCGCGATTGCCCGGCATTGTCACCGGTCGTGGCGTTCTGTCCAGGAGCGGCCAGATCCCGCTGGGCCGGCGGCCGACAGCCTCGCGCCGGGGATGCTATGCGCCGCGTTGCCCGGGTGTTCGGCTGTTGAAACGCCTGACGATGGCGATCGCCTCGGCACGGCGTTGCAGCGCTTCGCGGATGGCACCCGGCTCGCCCCGGACCTTCGCCAGCAACAGACCGTCCGGCGGCAACACGATCGCATCCGGCGGCAACGGCTGCTGATCAGGGCCTTCGCCGTTGCCCGTGTGCCCGACGCGCCGCCAATCGGGACCCTTGTAGACGGAGGAAACGATGAACGACCACTGTTTGGTGACCGCACGTGTCACGCGATCGGCGATGCGGCTCAGGGAGAATGGCTTGACCAGATAATCCGTCGCCCCGGCCTTGCGTGCGCGGAGCACGTGCTCTGCGTCACCGTTGGCGGTAAGCAGGATCACCGGCAGCAGCGGATCCGGCGAGTCTGGTCGTTCGCGAATGAAGCGGATCAGGTCGAGCCCACTTTCACCGGGCATCTGCCAGTCGGTGAACACGAGATCCGGCGGTTCTGCCTGGATCTCGCGGAATGCCGCGGCCACGCTGTCGACGATGCCGGCACTGCGCCAGGCCGTGCTGCGCAACAGCTCGCGCAGCAGTTGCCTGGTGTAAGGCGCGTCATCGACAAACAGCAGCTGCAGTCGTCCATAATTCTCGGTCACCATGGTCATGTCTCGGCGTGCGACAGGGTGCTGGCCATCAGTGCGGCAACACTGCGTTCCAGAACCGGGTGCAGTTCCGCAGCGATGCGCTTCGCTTCGGCCGAAGATGCGGTTTCCAGCTGTTTCGCCAGATTGCCGAGCAGGATCGCCCCGGTGTTCCAGGCCACGCCCTTGAGCGTGTGCGCGGCGCGCGCCGGGCTCTGATCCGAGCCGATTGCATCGATGATGTGGTCGATTTCCGATTTGGCTGACGCGGCGAACGCGGCGATGATCCTGTCCCACGCATCCGGTTCCAGCGAAGCGACAAGCTCGGCCACCTGTTCTGCGTCCAGCAGGTCCTCCGGCGAGCAACCGCCCGACGCCGCGGCGGGCCGTTCCGCCGGCAGGTCGAGGACAGCGGCGATTTCGTCGACCAACGGCAGCAGGCGCACCGGCTTGCTGACGAACCCGTTCATGCCTGCGCCTATACATTCCTCACGCGAGCTGTTCGAGGCATGCGCCGTCAAGGCGATCACCGGCACCGCATTGCGTGGCGGCGGCAAGGCGCGAACATGCCGCGTCGCGGTCAGACCATCCATCTCCGGCATTTGCACGTCCATCAGCACGACATCGAACGGCGGCGTGTCGGCACTGCCGATTGCCGCGATCGCCGCCGTGCCGCAGTCGGCGGTCGCAACGCTATGGCCGGCGCGGGCCAGCAGGCCGCCAACCACCTGTTGATTGACCGCATTGTCGTCGACCACAAGGATGCGCAACGGCGGCAGGACGCGCGCCACGCCTGCGGACTGGCTGGCCGATTGTTCGCGATGCAGGGCCGCGGCGTCGCCCGCGCCGACGGCGATGGCAAAGCGAAACACGCTGCCCCTGCCTGGCGTGCTGCTGACCGAAATGCTGCCGCCAAGCAATTCGCAGAGCCGCTTGCAGATCGCCAGTCCGAGGCCGCTGCCGCCATAGGTGCGCGTGATCGAACTGTCCGCCTGGGTGAAATGGCGAAACAGCGTGGGTATGACGTCGGGAGCGATGCCGATACCGGTATCCTCGACCTCGAATTCCAGCAGGAACCGATCGTCGGGAAGCTCCGCTCCACGCTGGGCACGCACACTGACCAAGCCCGACGCGGTGAACTTGATTGCGTTGCCCACCAGGTTGAACAGGATCTGGCGCAGCCGGGTCGGGTCGGTCACCACCGCATTCGGCACCGACGGCCCCATATGCAGCGACAGCGCCAGGCCCTTTGCCTCGGCTTTCGGTCGCAGCAATTCGATCACGGCATTGGCAATCTGCGCCGGATCGCAGTCCCCGGCGTCGACGACACTCTTGCCGGCCTCCAGCTTGGAGAAATCCAGAATGTCGTCGAGCAGGGCCAGCAGTCCTTCCGCCGACCGCCGTGCCGTCGCAGCCTGCTGGCGCTGGACGGGCGTGATGTCCTCGCCCTCCAGCAACGCCAGCATGCCAAGCACGCCGTTCATTGGCGTGCGGATTTCATGGCTGATTGTCGCGAGGAACTCGCTTTTCATCCGGTTGGCGTGTTCGGCTGTCGCGCGCGCCCGGTCCTGCACGCGCGCCTGCCAGGTCACCAGCAGCACCTTGATCAACAACATCGCCGTCGCCGCGCCCGCAGCGGCAAGATAGCGGTCGCGCAACGCCAGGCTTTCGGCCAGGAAATCGGTTTCCTCGAAGCCCGCGACCACGATCAATGGATATCCCGCCACACTGCGGAAACTCAGCAGCCGCCGGGCGCCATCGACCGGGCTGGTGCTGCGCACGAAGCCCTGCGGCGTCGTCAACGCCGCGTGGAAGGGCGCCGTATCGGACATATCGCGGCCGATGGTCTTTTCGTTCAGGGCTGACCTGGCACGCAGGATGCCGTCGCGCCCATAGATTGCGATCAGCCCTGCGCGACCGATGTCCAGATCGTCGAACGTGTGGCTGAAGTAGAACGGATCGAGCGACGCGACCATGATGCCGGCAAAGCTGCCGTCGGGTGCGCTGATCCGGCGGGAGAGCTGGATCGACCACTTCCCGGAGGCGCGTCCGAACACCGGCCGGCTGATGAACAGCCCGGTGACCTTGCCTTGCTGATGCACCACGAAATGCTCGCGATCCGCCAGATTGACCTTGGTGGATGGCCCGGCGACGGAGGTCTCGATCAGATCGCCATCGGCATCGGTGTATGATAGCTGCAGCAGCAGATCGGATCCGCTGGTGGCGTTTCTGCAGTACGTCGACCAGCTTGGGCCGATTGGGGCCGAGACGTCCGAGGTCATAGGCCAGGAAATTCAGGATCCGATCCGTGTCGGAGATTGCGCGCGTGGTCTGCTCGGCGATGATCCGCGCCAGGTTGCCGGAATCACGTTGCGCGCGGGCCAGTGCTTCCTGTCGATCGTGCGCGGACAGTTCGACGGCAGCGACCCAGGCCGCGGCGGTCAGCAGCAGCGCGCCGATCCAGACGACTGCCAGCAACCATTTCACGCGTCGGGCGCGAGCCATGACGATGCTCAATCCTGCAGCACGATGGTCTGGCCGAACGACAGGATAGCATGATGGCCAGGTCCATCGCGGTCAGACTAGACCAGACGGCTTACCGAGCGATGAACGCCGCCTGGCCGGCCATCCCGGGCTCACGCAGCCGGCACGATTGACGAACCGGCGGCAGGCGTCGCTAGATATTTTGCCCCTTTCCCCCACCGGATTCGCGCCACGTGAAACTCCGCATCGCCACCTGGAACATCAACTCGCTGCGCCTGCGCGTCACCTTGCTGAAGGAGCTGATCGCGGCACTCGATCCGGACGTGATCTGCCTGCAGGAAACCAAGGTGCCGGACGAGCTGTTCCCGACGGCGGCGCCCGGCGAGCTGGGTTATCCCTACACGCTGTTCCGCGGCATGAAGGGCTACAATGGCGTGGCGATCCTGTCGCGCCGGCCGATCGCGCTGCACGATACCGTCGCGCCCGACTGGTGCGCCAAGGGCGACTGCCGGCACATCAGCGTCGCGTTGGACATCAGGGGCGGCCCGGTGGAGCTGCATAATTTCTATGTCCCCGCCGGCGGCGACATTCCCGACCGCACGCAGAACGTGAAATACGGCCACAAGCTCGACTTCGTCGCCGAGGCGCGCAACTGGTTCGCTGCGCGGACCGGCCTGGCGCGCAACATCATCGTCGGCGACCTGAACATCGCGCCGCTGGAGCACGACGTGTGGAGCCACCGGCAGCTGCTGGACGTGGTCAGCCACACGCCGCCGGAGACCGAGGGCCTGACCGCGTGGCAGAACACCGGGTTCGTCGACGCGGTGCGCCACTTCGTGCCGGCGGAGGAAAAACTCTACACGTGGTGGTCGTACCGCAACCGCGACTGGCGCGCCTCGGATCGGGGACGGCGGCTGGACCATATCTGGGTGACACAAGATCTCGCGGGCAAGCTGAAGCGCCAGATCGTGCTGAAGGATGCCCGCGACTGGCCGCAGGGGTCGGACCATGTGCCGGTCTGCGTGGAACTGCGGCTCTGATTGCGCCGCCGGACGCGCGCCGGTAAATCTGCGGACGCGCCGCGGGTGTAGCTCAATGGTAGAGCTCCAGCCTTCCAAGCTGGCTATGCGGGTTCGATTCCCGTCACCCGCTCCAATCTCGTTGCCGATAATTAGGGCAAAAGTCTGAGAGCGACCCATTGCGGTCGCACAGCAGCGTACGTACGAGGCAATCCGCTTAGCAGATAGCCAGTGACGCGCGCCCTGCCGTTGTTGTGAACCGTTGGCGCCGCCGTATCACCGCGTCATGGCCGTCCCCAGGATCTGCTTCGGCGGTCAGTCACCGCCACGACATGAGATCCGGCTGCAAGGTGAGTGGCGGCGTTGTGGCCGAAGGTCGTTGGTGCGGCGGTTGGTATCGCGCGAAGAACATGAGCAGCAAAGTTACGCGAGGCGGGGAACAACGACAAAGCCTCGCAGCAGCGCGTCATAATTGGGACATGAAGGCGGCGGAAAAGTTGCCGGCCGCGACGCGTCGAGGAGGCACGAATGCGCTATCTGATTTTATTGTCCTTGTTGCTTTTATCAGGCTGCTACTACGGGCCTTATGGATACGGCTACGGATATGGCTACGGTTACCCTTACCGTCCCTACCCGCCGAACTACTACACAGCCGCCCCGGCGCCTTATTACGGTGAACAGCAGCAACAACAATACTACGGCGGCGGACAACCCGGGTACGGCAATCCGACAGCGAACGACTCCAACAACTGCGGCACGCCCGACCAGCCGAGACCGTGCTACCGATGACGCAGCAGGACGACAATCCGCAAAGGAGGACACCATGCGACGGATAATTTTGGCGACGGCGTTTGTAGCGCTGACACCCCTCGCTTTCGCACAATCGAATACCGGAACCATGGGCGGCATGTCCGCGCCGGGCACCGCCGGACAGATGGGCGGCATGCACAACAGCGGCATGAGCAACATGAACAACATGGGTCACACCGGATCATCGTCCGGCGCTCCCATGATGGGCCAGGCCGACCGTGGCAACTGCGGCACGCCGGACGAACCCAAGCCATGTCCGCCGATGCCGCGCAGGGCCATGCAGGATTATCCCTCGAACCGTTAGCGAACGGCGAACACGGCAGCGGACTCGTCAATCGGGACGACGCAGCCGGGTGTTCGACAGGCCCTTCACCCCTAGCAAGGCTGTTTCATTCGAACCAACGGAGCCATCGTCATGCGCCGCCACGAGTTGCGGGTGTTGTGCTTTCTGGGAGTGATTTTTCTGGCGTCGGGCGCCGTTCTGGTGTCGCAATTCTTCTGAAGCCGCCTGCCGCCGTTTGAACATCCGGAATCCGCCGACGAAGGCCGCCCCTCGGGGTGGCCTTCTGCCGTACGTCGCGCCGTCAAGGCCGCGGGTCGCCTGGACTTCCGCTCACGCAATCGCTACATGAGCCGCCTCTCGGGCTGGCTCCCCTATCGGGATGCAACCTTTCCGAGACCAGGAGCACAGCGCGGAGCTGCCAAGTCGCTGGAAAGACCAATAAAGGGGTGT
Source organism: uncultured Alphaproteobacteria bacterium (assembly GCA_963739725.1). Classification (GTDB taxonomy): domain Bacteria; phylum Pseudomonadota; class Alphaproteobacteria; order Acetobacterales; family Acetobacteraceae; genus JAMXLO01. The sequence continues at coordinate 89,101 of CAVUBS010000019.1, forward strand.
AGCTCAATTGGCTAGAGCGCCGGTCTCCAAAACCGGAGGTTGGGGGTTCGAGACCCTCCACCCCTGCCAGCGGCGTCCAGGCGCGCTATAGTCCCCGCAACAGGATTTGGGCAACAGGGTTTGGAGAGCAACGACGTGGCGGTCGATCCGGCGAAATTCGTGCGTGAGGTGCGGGCCGAAATGGCGCGCGTCACCTGGCCGTCCCGCAAGGAGACGATGGTGACCACCGGCCTCGTGTTCGCCATGGTCGCGCTGGCGGCGATGTTCTTCTTCCTGGTCGACCAGGTCGTCGGCATCAGCATCCGTGCCCTGTTCGGCATGAGTTTCTGAGGAAAGCAGCAGAGCAATGGCCAAGCGTTGGTACGTGGTGCACGTCTATTCGGGCTTCGAGAAGAAGATCGCCCAGCAGCTCAAGGAGCAGGCGGCACAGAAGGGCCTGGCGGATCAGTTCGACGAAGTCCTGGTGCCGTCCGAGCAGGTGGTCGAGATGCGCCGCGGCCAGAAGGTCAACGCCGAGCACAAGTTCTTTCCCGGCTATGTGCTGGTGAAGATGGAGCTGACCGACGACGCCTGGCATCTGGTGAAGAACACGCCGAAGGTGACCGGCTTCCTGGGCAGCAAGACGCGCCCAAGCCCGATCACCGAGGCGGAAGCCGAGCGGATCATGAAGCAGACCCAGGAGGGTGTGGAACGGCCGCGCCCGGCGGTGCTGTTCGAGGTGGGCGAGCAGGTGCGCGTCGCCGATGGCCCGTTCACCAGCTTCAACGGCACGGTCGAGGAAGTGGACGAGGAGAAGGGCCGCGTGAAGGTCAGCGTCTCGATCTTCGGCCGCTCCACGCCGGTGGAGCTGGAATACGGCCAGGTGGAGAAGGTCTGATCCCAGCCGCCGCTGCTGTAGACGCCACGATCAGCCGGCCGGTGACGGTGAGCGCCTTCGGATGAACCGCAACGTCTGGCTCCTGTTCTGCTGTCAGGCGCTGATGAACGCCGTGATGTCCGGCCAGACCGTCATGAGCGCGCTGATCGGCCACGCGCTCGCGGTGGACAAGGCGCTGAACACGCTGCCGATGGCGATCCAGATGACCGCGACGATGACCGCCTCGATCCCGGCCGGCATCGTGTTCGCCCGGCTGGGGCGCAAGCCGGGGTTCTGGCTCGGCTGCCTGGGTTCCCTGCTCGGCAGCCTGACCTTCGCGCTCGGCGTCTGGCGCGGCAGTTTTCACATCTATTGCGTGGGCGCCGCGTTCGCCGGACTGGGCTTCGGCATTGCCCAGCACCTGCGCTTTGCCGCAGCCGAGGTGGCGGCGCCGGCGGCGCGTGCACGCGCGATCTCGCTGGTGATGGCGGGCGGCGTGCTGGCCGCGATCATCGGTCCCGAGGTCGTCAAGCGCACCAACATGCTGTTGCCGCCGATGACCTTCCTCGGCACTTATCTCTGCCTGCTGGTGCTGCCGCTGATCTGCGCCACGCTGCTGCTGTTCATCGAACTGCCGCCCGCGGGCCGCCAGGTGAGCGAGCCGGTGCCGTTCCGCACCATTATCGGCCGCCCCGGCTTCCTCACCGCCGTCGTGTGCAGCATGGTCGGTTACGGCACGATGAACCTGGTCATGGCCTCGACACCGCTGCAGATGCTGTTCTGCGGCTTCGGCGTGAACGCCAGCGCCGACGTGATCCGCGCGCACTCGATCGCCATGTTCCTGCCGGGCTTCGTCACCGGACGGCTGATCCAGCGGTTCGGCGCGCATCCGGTCATCTGCATCGGCGCCGTGCTGACACTGCTCTGCGTCGTTACGAACCTGAGCTTCGCCCCGGTGCTCGCCACGTTCATGGTGGCGCTGGCGCTGCTCGGCGTGGGCTGGAACTTCCTGTTCGTCGGCGGCACGACGCTGCTGGCCACGTCGCACGACCCCCACGAACGGGTGCGCGTCCAGGCGACCAACGACTTCATCGTGTTCGGCACGGTGGCGTGCACGGCGTTCGCGTCAGGCGCGATCGAGGCCACCGGCGGCTGGGCCGCGCTGAACCTGGTGGTCGTGCCGCCGACCTTGATCGCCGCCGGCCTCGTCGTCTGGCACTGGTCCGCCCGCGCCCGCCCGGCCGTATCGGCTGCCGCTCAGTAGGCCGGGCCTGGCGCGCCGCCCGCCGGCCCCGCGCTCGGGCTCGCCGGCGCCGCATTGAACCGGCCGATATTGCCGAACAGCTGTTGCAGGAACGAGGCTTCCGTGCCCGGCGAGGGCGTGGTGCGCGCCACCACCGTCACCGGCAGCGCATCCTCCTGGTTGAGCCGCTTCACGTCGGCCAGCACGCCCTGGTCGTTGAAGCTCAGCACCACGATGTCCTGGCTCAGCACGCCCTGGACGCGGGCGATCCGCGGGCGGGTGACCTCGCTGATGTAGATCCAGGTGTTGTCGTCGAACGTGGCCCGCGCGGTCGGCGAGCCGATCAAGGCCGTCACGTCGGTCCGTGTGGAGGTTCCCGGCACCAGTTCCTTGAGCTGATCGGCGTCCACATGATTGCCGCGCAACTGCGACTTCGCCTCGAAGAAGCTGCAGCCGCCGAGCAGCAGGCAGCCGACCAGGAGCAGTCGGGCGCACCCACGGGTGGTCGCCGGCCGGGAAGTTCTGCGATTTTTGTCCACCTGGGCCACCTGGGCGTATCCTCGACTCCGCGCTATGTCACCTCGGTGTCACGGCGGCCCGTAGCTTGTCAATCGCCGGGCTCCGGACACTTGGCGGCGGCTGGCAGGGGTGATCGCACAGGTGGCAGGTCTGCTCGGTCTGAAGGGTCTGCGCAGGGCCAACCGTCATGAGCGGGCCGGCTTTGCGCTGTACGGCGCTGCGGTGGCCGCGGCGCGCCAGGATTACCTGTACGAGTCGCTCGGCGTGCCGGACACGCTGGACGGCAGGTTCGACCTCGTGTCGCTCTACGCCTTCCTGTTGGTCCATCGCCTGCACGGCCAGTCCGAGCCCGGCCCAGCCCTGGCGCAGGCAGTGTTCGATGCCATGTTCAGCGATATGGACATGAACCTGCGCGAGATGGGCGTGGGCGACCTGAGCGTCGGCAAACGCGTGCGCGCCATGTGGGAGGCGTTCCATGGCCGTGCCAACGCCTACTCGGCGGCAATGCAGGCGGCCGACCGCGTCGCGCTGGAGGCGGCGCTGGCCCGCAACGTCTGGCGCGGCGTCCCGGCGCCCTGCGGAGCAGCCGCGGCGCTGGCCCGTCTGATGCTGGCACAGGCGGCATTTCTGGACCGCCAGGATGTCGCTGCCCTCGCCTCGGGCGAGGCACATTTCCTGCCGGCTGAGGAGGCGGTGCGATGACGTCGGAGCTGCATAGGCCGGTGAAAGTTGAGCGGGTCGGCCCGGCGGGTCTGGATTACGTGGTCGAGGCCAGCCGGGACGAGTGTGCCGCGCTGGCGAACCGGATGGACCTGCCCGCGGTGCTGTCGCTGACCTGCCGTTTTCGCCTGGAACAGGATCTTGCCGCGACCCTGGTGGTACGCGGTCATCTGGTCGCACGCATCGTGCAGACCTGCGTCGTTTCGCTCGATGACTTCACGACCACGGTCGAGGAACGCTTCGTGGTCCGCTGTGTGGCGGAGGGGATGGAGAGCGACGATCCTGACCCCGAGGCCCTGGACGAGATCACGCATGCAGGGGGCATTGTCGATCTTGGCGAGGCCGCCGCCGAACAGCTCGCGCTCGCCCTCGACCCATATCCCCGCGCACCCGGCGCAGTCCTGCCTGCCATCGAGGTCGAGCCGGAATCCCATCAGTTCGCCAGCCTCGATGCGCTGAAGCGGTTGCACTGATGACACCGGCGGGACAGGCCAGGTTTCACCCCGAACCCCGACCAGAGGCTCTGCCTCTGGACTCCGCCAAGGGCCGAGCCCTTGGAACCCATTACTTAAGTATCGGATTCCAAAGGCTACGCCTTTGGTGGGGGTCCCGGGGGCAAAGCCCTCGGGCGGGTTTCAGGGCAGAGCCCTGAGCGCTTCAGCTTCCCCCGATTGCCCTGCGGGCTCCCCACCAGCACCGGTGGCACAGGACGGCTGCCGCCATTACTCCTGCGCGAGACCGATCTGCGCGTCCAGATCCCGTCGAATCGCCGACAGGGCATGCGCCGCCTGACTGCGCGTGTCGCCCTCGCATAACGGCCCGGTCGCATTCGACTTCAATTCCCGCTGCACCGAGACCTGGCCCTGCGCCACGGTCCAATGCGTCTCGTAGTGCAGCAGCACATTGTCGATCCGCATGTCGTGCGGGACGCGCGTTACCCGCCAGCCCTCGGGCAACGCCAGCGAGAGCGTCTCGGTCTGCCGGCCGGCATAGCAGGGCGTCGGCTCGGTGTCCTTCAGGTCGCGCAGGCCGAGCGGTCCGAGCAGCAAATCGCCAGGCCGCTCCAGCAGCCGCAGCCCGACCGGCAGCCGGAATGTCGCCCCGTCCAGCAATTCCGGCCTGGCATCCAGCTTGAATTGCCCGGTCACGCTGTAGTCGCCTTCGATGTTGCTGGGTGCGGCAAACGCGAAGCTGCCGCTGCCGTCCTCGCCCAATGTCCTGAGCTGCGCGCGCGCCGCGGGCTTGCGGCCCTGCTGGTCGATCGAACGCGCCGCGAGCCTGAGCGAAACTGAGAACGGACCCGACGCGACTGTCGTGCTCTCGCCATCGATCGTGCCGTCCGGCTCGAGCTTCGCCTTGGTCACGAACGTCTCGGTTGCCTGATCCGGCGCCACGACCGGCGTTCGGCGCTCGACCGGGCCGGTGTCGCCGGTATGCACTGCCGGCTTGCCGGATTCGTGGAATGACAGCACGCCGAACGGCGCGACGCCCGCCGTCGTATCGACGTAGAGTCCGAACTCCGGCAGCCACGTGATCACATGGTTCAGCACCGCCAGGGTCGGTGGACCGGGAAGTTCGTATTCATTGCCGAGGTTGATCAGCACCGGCTCGCTGTCGATGCCGCGCGCCCTGAGCAGAGCGCCGAACAGGACGGAGTGGTCCTTGCAATCCCCGTAGCCGACTTCGAGGACGGCGGACGCGGCATGCGGCTCGATCGCACCTTGGGCCAGCCAGACGGCGACGTAGCGAATATGCGTGCTGACCCAGTCGTAGATGGCACGCACCTGGTCCTTGCGATCGGCAATGCCCGCGGTGAGCCGGTCCGCAAGCTGCTGGATCTCGGGGGTGACCGCCTCTTTCGGCTGGGCTTGCGCGGCATATGCCCGCGCCATCGCGGCATAGTCCGGCATGCTCGAAACGAAGGCGCGCGGCAGGCGCTGGTACGGACCCACGGCGGCCGGCTCGCCGACCTGCTGATCGGGATATGCGGCATGGAACCGATAGACGACCCGATCGCCGTCCTGCTGGCGCTCTGCCGCGATCCCGTGCGCCTCGGTGCGCAGCGGCATCGTCGCAGGGGCGGTGATTGTCAGCTGGTAGTCCTGCCAGCTCATCGAGCGGTCCAGCAGGGTCTGCCAGATGAACTGGCCCGGGAACAGCGGCTTGCGCACCTCCCGCCGTACTGTATATACAAACGTGTCCTGCGCGGCGGCCGATGGGAACACGATGACCTTGCGTTCCTGGTCGTTGAACAGCGTGAGGTTCGGTGAGCCGGGGACGAGCTGGGCGTGGATTGCGCCGGCGTCCACCGGGAGCCGCGTGCCGTCCGGCTTCTGCGTATAGGCCTCGAGGATCGTCAGTTCCTCGCGCGAGGCGCTGAAGTCAATGGGATGCTGGGCGATCCGTTGTGCCGCCGCGTCGTTGGTCGCCCGCAGTGCGACATGGGCGGTCTGCACCGCGCTGCCATCGGCATGCACATCGATATCCACCACCGCTTGGCGAATGATCATCTGCGCGTCTGCGCATGCCGGCATTACGATCGCCAGCAATGTCGCTGGCAGGTATCGGGCCATCGTCCGCATTGCCGTGTCTCCGCGCTTGCCGCCTCGGGCGGTCAGTGGTCTAGGCGCCGGCCATCACGTTTGCGATTTCGGTGCGCGCCTGTGGCGAGCGCCGGTAGTACTGATGCGAACTGGCAGGATTGAAGTCGTAGTCCTGGAAACCTTGCGCAGTCCGTCATCCGGTAAATCGCCGGTGGGAACTGCTGCGTGTCGAGCCGGTCGTGCGGGCCATCCTGGCCGAGCCGTTTGGCCCCGATATTGATCGCCATGCTGATCTGCAGCACGGCGTCGGCCCTGCTGAAGTAGATGGCGATCCGCTTGGCCAGCCGGTCCAAGCCGGTCAGCCGTCCCGCGGGCGGGAACTCGAACCCGTCGTAACGCTCGTCCGCCGCGGCCAACAGCGCCGCGTCGAACAGCGCCGCATCGCCATTGCCGTGAGCGAACCAGCTTTCCACGGCCGCCTGGAGCGCCCAGTTCCCCATGCTGTGCGTCAGCAGGAACACGCGCTGACCGCTGGCGCGCGCCTTGGTGACGATCGGCTCGAGGTTGGCGAAGAAGCTCATGATGTGCAGGCCCGACTGGCCGGCCATCGTCTGGTCCTTCTTGTAATCCTCCCACGGAATCGGCAAGGACAGAAGCTTGCCGAGCGACGGCCAGCTGAACGCGATCACGGTGGTGTCGGCCGCCTTCACACCCGACAAGGCGAACCATTCCCGGTTGAACGCCGCCCGGGTCAGCCCGTCCTCGAAGCTGTTGTCGAACCCGTGAATGAACACCAGGAGGTTCCGCCCGGGCGCGGAGAGGTCATCGCTGGCCTGCTGGCTGAAGCCACCCCGCTGCACATCCTGGATGCTGACGATCGCTCCGGTCTTGTCCGCGTTGAGGTCGGTCTGGTCGACGAATGCCGTGCCGTAGGTGATGGCAGCGGGATCGGACGGAGCGACGATCTCGGCCTGGTAGCTCTGCCAGTTCTCGGCCGGCCCGCTCACGACGCGGTTGGTCGCAAAATACACCGTTGTCGGCGCCATATCGCGTCCTCCCCTCACGCAGCAGGTGGACCATAGCGGTGTCTGCCGCCGGCCGGTAGGCCAGCGCGGGACCTACCCGAAGATCACCTCGCGTCCGTCATCCGACGCCTGCCGGATGGCGTCCACCAGGCGATGGAGATCGACCGCGGTCTCGAAGTCCGGCTGCTGGGCTTCGCCGTTGCGGATCGCCTGCGCGAACCGGCTGTACATCTGTCCCACGTTGGTGGCCTCACCGGACGGCGTGCCGGGCGCGGCAATGGTGAAGCGCTCCGGAACCGGCATCGGCGCCAGCGTGTTGCCGCCCTGCGCGCCGTGGAGGAAGACCTCGCTCAATTGCGGCGAATCTTCGCCCGTCGCGACCAGCGTCCCGTCGCGACCGTAGATCTCCATGCGATAGCCGCTGCCGGCGAACGGAATGGCGCCGATATGCACCGACGCGACAGCGCCGTTCGCCAAACGGCCGCTGACCAGCACGTTGTCCGGCGAGGTCACGTCCAGCAGTGTCCCGCTGCCGGTGTCCAGCCACTGCTTCGCCTGGGTCGCCACCACGGCGGACAGCCGGGCAAAGTCACCGGCGACGAAGCGCATCGCGTCCACGGTGTGGCCATTGGCGATGGTCAGCGTGTTGGCGCCGAGTTCGGCGTCGCGCTGCCAGGTGCGGTGCGACGGACGCGACAGCACGCCGTCGCGCATCAGGCAGACATGGACGGCCAGAATCTCGCCGACGTAGCCGGCCTCGAGCAGTTCCTTCATATACATCACGGCGGGATTGACGCGAGCCTGCAGCCCTACCGCCGTCACGAGTTTCTTGGACTTGGCCAGCGCCGACAACTCCACGGCCTCGGCCGTCGTTCGGCCGAGCGGCCATTCGCAATAGACGTGCTTGCCGGCCTCCAACGCAGCCTTGGTCGGTGCATAGTGGGACGGCACGCGCACGACGACGGCAACTGCGTCGATCTCCGGTGATGCGATCATCCTGCGGTAGTCGTCAAATGCCAGCCGCGCATCGTAGGCCTTGCGCGCCGCCTCCGCGCTGTCAGCCTTGGTGGTGCAGACCGCCGTCAATTCTACATCCGAACTGGCCTGCACGGCCGGCAGATGGGAGCGCGCCGACCACGTGCCCCTGACGCTGGCACCGATCAGGCCGAGCCGGATCTTGTCTGTCACAGTGTTGCCTCCCCTGGGGCCTCCCCCTCGGTCACAAACCTTGTCGGACGCGCGGAAACACCTCCTTCGCGAGCATGTCGATCGTCTCGACGGCGAGGCTTTCCGGCATGCCGGCCCATTCCGTGCTCATCACCAGATGGTTGACGCCAAGCCGGCGATGCAGCGCCAGCATCTGTTCCGCGACCTCGTCGGGCGATCCGATCAGAAAGCGATCGCCGATCAGCGCGTTGAACTCCTGACCGAGGCCTCGGTCGTCGCCCGGCATGTCCTGGCGCCATTCATGATACGCCTTGTATTTCGCGCCCAGATACGGCGCGCACAAACGGATCGCCTCGTCGCGTGTCTTTGCCACGAACACCTCGCGGCGCATCGGAAATTCGTCGGGGAACGGCTTGCCCGCCGCATCCAGCGCGCGGCGATACAGGTCCACCTGGCGTTCGATGGCGGTGATCCCGACCGACGGCCCGCTGTACCAGCAATCGCCAAGCCGGGCGGCACGCTCGATCGCGGGATCGGCATTGGCGCCGACCCAGATCGGCGGGTGCGGACGCTGCAGCGGCTTCGGCATGCAGGACGCGTCGTCGAGTTCGAAATACGGGGTTTTCATCTGGACCTTTTCCTCGGTCCACAGCCGCTTGATCGCGATCAGGTTGGCCTCGAACCGGCGCGCGCGCTGCGAGCGCGGCACGCCGAACGCTTTGAATTCCACGTCGCGATAGCCGAGGCCGACGCCGAGAATGATCTTGCCGCCGGTGATGACATCGAGCGTCGCGAACTCTTCGGCGACATGCAGCGGCGACAGCAGCGGGAGCAACAGAACGCCGGCATTCAGCCGCAGCCGCGGCGCCTCGGCGGCGAAGCGCGCCAGCATGGGCACGAGCTGCAGCATTTGAAACGGGTGCGCGCTGTAATGTGCGGTCTTGGTGACCGAGTCAAAACCCAACCGATCGGCCAGCCGTACGAACGCCAGGGTTTCCTGGAAGCGGCGGGAAATGTCCTCGCCTTGCTCCGCCTGGCCGCGGACCACCAGGCCGAACTGGAAATGCTGCGCCATGGTCAGCGGTCTCCGTCGCGCTGATACCAGATGCGGCCATCCTTCAGGGTCATCTCGGCGAGCAGGCGGCGCCTGGCCGTGATGGTGTCGCCGTCGCTGTCGCGCAGTTCGAAATTGCCGTCGCGCAGTTCGAACACCGCGATGTCGGCATTGGCGCCCGGTTTCAATGTGCCGACCGTGCCTTCATACCCCATGATCTTCGCCGCAGTGGCGGTCGCGCGGCGCACCACCTCGTCCAGCGGCATGCCGAAATGCAGCAGCTTGGTCATGGTCGTCGGCAGGTCCCATACGGGGCCGCGCGTCGCCGTCGTCAAGGTCAGGTCGGTCGAGATCGTGTCCGTCATGAAGCCCTGGTCGAGCGCACGCTGCGTCATGCGGAAATTGAAGTGGTTCCGACCGTGCGCACAGTCGAAGATGATGCCGTGGCGCTGCGCCTCGACCACCTCCTTCAGCACCAGTTCCTTCTCCTGGCCCATGATGCCGTGGGCGCGGCCATGATAGCAGTGCGTGACGATGTCGCCGGGCTTCATGTGTGCGAGCAGGTCGGGGAGCGGGATCGGCGAGTCGGTGATGTGCATCATCATCGGCACGCCACCCGCCATGTCGGCGGCCCGGCGCGCCAGCTTGACCGGCTCGGCCGAATATTCCCAGACAAGGCCGGGACCAAAGCGCAATTTGACACCGAACGCGAGGTCAGGGTTTTCGATGATCGTGCGCGCGCAGCCCTCCGGATCGGCATAAGGCAGGTGCGACAACTCGCCGCCGCGCGATGTGCCGGTGATGCCGATGGCCGACAGATTGACGAAGGCGCGCACGCGCGTGCGCACCTCGTGGTCGAGCACATGGCGCAGTCCGGCAAAATTCGCCGACCCGGCGCTGCCGGCATCGCACAGCGTGGTGACGCCGCTTGCCTGGCAGATGCAATCGGTCTGTCCACCCATGTCGTGCGCGTTGACAAAGACATGAGCGTGCATGTCGACCAGCCCGGGCGTCACGAGCCTGCCCTTGGCGCTGATCGTCCGCCGCGCGTCGCCCGCCGGCAGGGAGGGGGCGACCGCGGCGATCTTGCCGCCGGCAATGCCGATATCCATGATGCCGCGGAGTCCGGCTCCGGGATCGAGCACATCGCCGCCGGTCAGCAACAGGTCGTATTTCATCGATCGAGCAACTCCCGTTTTGCCGGATCGTTCATCGTGAGCGGGTTTTTGGCAAGCAGCAGTGCGCGGGGTTTCACCCCGCACCCCGACCAGAGGCTCCGCCTCTGGACTCCGCCAAGGGCAGAGCCCTTGGAACCCTTCACTTCAGTATCGGATTCCAAAGGCTATGCCTTTGGTGGGGGTCCAGGGGGCAAAGCCCCCTGGCGCGGATTGACACCTCACCCCGGCACGGTGCAATTCCAAGCGAATGCACAACGACATCGTCGACGTCCTGATCATCGGCTCCGGCGCGTCGGGCGCCGCAGTGGCGTGGAGCCTGGCCGAAACACGCATGAAGATCCTGTGCCTGGAACAGGGCGACTGGATGAAGAATGCCGACCTCCCCAGCCACGGACGCGACTGGGAGGCACGGCGCTTCGCCGACTTCGACATCAGCCCGAACCGGCGGGCGCGGCCGACGGATTACCCGATCAACGACGACGCCTCGCCGATGAAGATCGCGAACTTCAACGGCGTCGGCGGCGGCACCATCATGTACACGGCGCACTTCCCGCGGATGCATCCGTCGGATTTCCGGGTACGCACGCTCGACGGCGTCGCCGACGACTGGCCGATCAGTTACGCGACCTTGGAGCCGTTCTTCGCCGAGAACGACCGCATGATGGGCGTGTCCGGTCTCGCCGGCGATCCGGCGTATCCGCCGCGTCAGCCGCCCATGCCGCCGTTGCCGCTCGGCAGGACCGGCACGCGCTATGCGCAGGCGATGAACAAGCTGGGCTGGCACTGGTGGCCGTCGGACAGCACGATCGCCACCACCGAGTATGACGGGCGGGCGCCGTGCATCAATCTCGGCCATTGCACGCCAGGCTGCGCGCAGGGCGCGAAGGCGAGCACCGACATCACGTATTGGCCGCATGCCATCCGCGCCGGCGTCGAACTGCGCACGCGCTGCCGGGTGCGGGAGATCACCACCAACGAGCACGGCATGGCCGCGGCGCGATCTACTACGACGCCGACGGGATCGAGCGGTTTCAGCCGGCGGAGGTGGTGATCCTGGCGTGCAACGGCATCGGCACGCCGCGCCTGCTGCTCAATTCGGCGTCGTCGCGCTTTCCCGACGGGTTGGCGAATTCCAGTGGTCTGGTCGGCAGGAATCTGATGCTGCATCCGTGGCCGCAGGTGCGCGGCTATGTCGATGAGGAGATGGACGGCGATCGCGCGCCGATGCTGAGCCTGTGGAGCAAGGAGTTCTACGAGACCGATCCGTCCCGCGACTTCGTGCGCGGCTACACGCTGCAGTTCGCCCGCGGCACCGGCGTGGTCAACGAGGCCATCTCCAGCGCGGCCGCCGGACGCCTGCCGTGGGGCAAGGATCATCACCGCGTCTATCGCCGCCTGCTGTATCGCCGCCTGCAGATCGGCATCGCCTGCGAGGACCTGCCGGAAGAGCATAACCGCGTGACGCTCGATCCCGTGCTGAAGGACGGTCATGGCATTCCGGCGCCGCGCATCGACTACGCGATCAGCGAGAACACGCGGCGCATGATGGAGCATGGGATTGCACGCGCGGAGGAGATCCTGACGGCCGCGGGCGCCACCGATCTCTATACGTCGCGCAGCATCCTCAACAGTCCGGGGCATCTGCTGGGAACCGCGCGGATGGGCGACGATCCGCAACGGTCCGTGGTGAACGCATGGGGCCGCTGCCACGACGTGAAGAACCTGTTCATCGTCGACGGCAGCATCTGGGTGACGTCGGGCGGCGTGAACCCGACCTCGACCATCCAGGCGCTGGCACTCTATGTCGCAGACAGCATGAAGCAGCGCCTGGCGACGTTGTTCGACTGAGGAGTCCGGGATGAACGAAACGGTGGACGTGCTGATCATCGGCTCCGGCGCGTCGGGCGCTGCGGTCGCGTGGAGCCTGGCCGACACGCGGATGAAAATCCTGTGTCTGGAACAGGGCGATTGGATGAGGCAGGCGGACTATCCGAGCAACGGGCGGGACTGGGAGGCGCGGCTGTTCGACGATTTCGCCACCAGCCCGAACCGCCGCGCGCGACCGTCGGACTATCCGATCAACGACGACAACTCGCCGATCAAGGTGCTGAACTTCAATGCGGTCGGCGGCAGCACGATCATGTACACGGGGCATTATCCCCGGCTGCATCCCTCGGACTTCCGGGTGCGCTCGCTCGACGGCGTCGCCGATGACTGGCCGATCGACTATGCGACGCTGGAGCCGTTCTTTGCCGAGAACGACCGCATGACGGGCGTCTCGGGCCTGGCCGGCGATCCGGCCTATCCGCCGAAGCAGCCGCCCATGCCGCCGCTGCCGCTCGGCAAGAGCGGTGCACGGTTCGGGCACGCGATGAACAAGCTTGGCTGGCACTGGTGGCCGTCGGATACCTCGGTCGCCACGACCGAGTACGACGGGCGGGCGCCGTGCATCAATCTCGGCCATTGCACGCCGGCCTGCACGCAGGGCGCCAAGGCGAGCACCGACATCACCTATTGGCCGCATGCGATCCGCGCCGGGGTGGAACTGCGCACGCGCTGCCGGGTGCGCGAGATCACCACCAACGAGCACGGCATGGCCTCGGGCGCGATCTATTACGACGCCGAGGGCGTGGAGCGATTCCAGCCGGCCGAGGTCGTTGTCATGGCGTGCAACGGCGTGGGCACGCCGCGGCTGCTGCTGAATTCGACATCGGGGCGGTTTCCGCGCGGGCTGGCCAATTCCAGCGGCCTGGTCGGCAAGAACCTGATGTTCCATCCGTATGCACAGGTGTATGGATACGTCGAGGAACCGCTCGACAGCAACCGCGGGCCGCCGCTGTGCCTGTGGAGCATGGAGTTCTACGAAACCGACCCGGCTCGCGATTTCGTCCGCGGCTACGCATTCCAGTTCGGCCGCGGCATCGGGCCGGTCACCGAGGCGATCTTCAGCGACGCGGACGGCCGCCTGCCCTGGGGCGAGAGCCATCACCGCGCATTTCGCAAACTGGTGGGACGGCGCATCGGCCTGTCGGCGATCTGCGAGGACCTGCCGGAGGAGCACAACCGGGTGACGCTCGATCCGGTGCTGAAGGACGCGCACGGTATCCCTGCACCGAAAGTCGATTACACGATCAGCGAGAACTCGCAGCGCATGATGGACCACGGCATCGCGCGCGCGAAGGATATCCTGGCGGCGGCGGGTGCCACGAATGTCGGGGTGCAAAGTCCCATTCTGAATGGCGGGTGGCATCTGCTCGGCACCGCGCGCATGGGGACCGATCCGGAGCGCTCGGTGGTGAACGAATGGGGCCGTTGCCACGACGTGAAGAACCTGTTCATCGTCGATGGCAGCATCTTCGTCACCTCCGGCGGCGTGAATCCGACCTGCACCATCCAGGCGCTCGCGCTCTACATCGCCGACAGCATGAAGCAGCGCCTGGCGACCCTGTTCGATTGAGGCACAGCATGAGCGATACCCTTACACCGGCGGAAAGCCGCGACCTGCGCTGCATCGCCGGAATGATGATCCCGGCGTCGACGGAGTTCGGCGTTCCAGGAGCCGACGACACGGCGATCTTCGCCGATATCGTCGCGAGCCTGGGCCGCGATCTTGGCCTGGTGCGGGAGGCGCTCGGCACGCTTTCGGCGCTGGGCGGCGGCACGTTCGCCGACCTCGATGCGGAGCGGCGGGACGCGGCGGCGGCGGCATTCCGCGCCCACGGCGGTGCGGCGGCGGCAACGCTCTCGCGGGTGATCCTGCAATGCTACTACCGCGACGACCGCGTAGTGCGCTCGCTCGGGCTGGAGCCGCGCGCGCCCTTCCCGAAGGGGCACACGCTGGAACAGGGCGACTGGTCGCTGCTCGACCCGGTGCGCGCGCGGCCGAAGATGTGGCGCGATGCGGGCTGATGCGCGTTCACGTCGCGCGGCTGGTTGACGCGCCGATCATCGCGCCGGATCTGCATCCGAGCATCGGCGTGAACATCCAGGGCCCGTCGCTGATCCGCGTGCCGGACTGGGTCGAGGGACGCCTCGGTGCGTATTATCTGTACTTCGCCGATCACAAGGGCAGCTACATCCGGCTCGCCTATGCCGACGCGCTGACCGGTCCGTGGCGTGTGCATCCGCCGGGCAGCCTGCATCTGGCACAGTCCCACTTCCTGACCGAACCGCCGGTGCCCTCGGCTGGCGAACTGGCAGCGTTCGAGGCGCGCTACCGGGGACGCGAGGCGGCGATATCGCACGACGTGCTGTCGGAGATCACGACACCGCACATCGCCTCGCCGGACGTGCACGTCGATCCGGTCGGGCGGCAGATCGTCATGTACTTTCATGGGCTGGAGGGCGTCGGCAGCCAGGTCACGCGCGTGGCCACGTCGCGGAACGGAGTCGATTTCGTCGCGCGGCCGGAGGTTCTTGGCCGTTCGTACTTTCGTGTCTTTCAGCATGACGGCGTCACATACGCGCTTGCCATGCCAGGGCAGCTTTACCGCTCGGCGGATGGATTTCACGGGTTCGAGCCAGGTGCGACGTTGTTCAATCCAAACATGCGCCACGCGGCGGTGTTGCAGCGCGGTGATACGCTGTTGGTGTTCTGGACGCAGGTCGGCGACACGCCCGAACGCATCCTTTTGAGCCGCATCGACCTGTCCGGGGACTGGCGTCAGTGGCAGGACGGTGCGCCCATCGAGGTTCTGCGTCCGGAAAGGAGCTGGGAAGGCGCAGACGCGCCGCTCACGCCATCGGTCCGCAGCACCGCGTACGGACAGGTCAATCAACTGCGCGATCCCGCGGTCTTCGAGGAGAACGGCCGGGTCTATCTGCTCTACGCCGTTGCCGGCGAAAGCGGCATCGCGATCGCCGAGGTGTTCTTTGATGAGGCGGCCGGCGTGTCATAGCAAAGCTGCATCGATTGGTGATTTGATGGACGGTTCACGCGGGTTCAGCGTGTTTGGCTATACCAATGGTCGAAAAGGTTGACTCTTCGGCTCGGCCTTTCCCGTCATGGCGGGCGAAGGCCCGCCATCCACGACTTGGGTGATCGCACCAAGGAAAGACATGGATGGCCGGCCTTCGCCGACCATGGCGACGACGCGCAATCGACGGGTCACCGCAAGGTCGGTTGGTATTATGGCCACTGCCATCCGCGCCACCAGGCTGCGCCTACAGCAGCGGGCCGTCGCGCACCTCGACCATCCGGGCGCGGTCGAAGCCGTTGAACGCGGTGCGCAGGCACCCGCCATAGGCGCCAAGCTGGCCGATCTCGATCCAGTCGCCCTCGGTCACATCCACCGGCAGAACGAACGGCCCCCGCATCGCATCGGCACTGTCGCAGGTCGGCCCGAAGAATGAAAACCCGGTCCGCCGCGTCGCCGGCGCCGGACCATCCGGCCGGATCAGGCGCACCGGATAGCGGAACCCGAGCGCCCCGGCATCGGCCAGGCTGCCATACACGCCGTCGTTGACATACAGCGCGTCGCCGCGGCGTTGCTGGACCTGCACGATCACCGAGGTGCCGCCTGCCACCAAAGCACGGCCGGGCTCGGCCCAGAGGCGTGCGCGCCGCATGTCCAGGCGCGCGAACCCTGCGTCGATTTCCGCCAGGAAGGCGCCGAGCGGCGGCGGTGCAACGTCCGGGTAGGCCACCGGAAAGCCACCGCCGACGTCGATCACCTCGAGTGGCGACGCCGGCGCCACGCACAACCTGTCCGACCAGATCGAGCGCGGCGCGCCACGCCAGCGGCTCGAGGCACTGGGAACCGACATGGAAGCTCACGCCCAGCCGCGCTGCGTGGCCACGGGCGGCGCGCAACAGAGCGATCGCTGCCTCGGGAGCCGCGCCGAACTTTCCCGCCAGACAAAGCACTGCTGCGCCCTTCGGCAGCGCCAGACGCACGGTCAGGCCGAGTTCGCCGGCCACCCCGGTCGCGCCGATCTCGTGGACGATCTTCGCCAGCTCCTCGGCGCTGTCCAACGCGAAGTCGCGCACGCCATGGCGTGACCATGCCTCGCGAATTGTCCCACGCGGCTTGACCGGGTGCATGAAGTGGATCTCGGCGTCCGGGAACATCTGCCGCACCAGGGCCACCTCGGCGAGCGATGCACAGTCGAAATGCTGCACCCCGCCGGCGTGCAGGGCGCGCAGCACGCCAGGCTCGGGATTGCACTTCACGGCGTACAGCACATCGCCCGGAAACGCGGCCACGAAAGCGCGCGCGGTCGCCTCGATGGTCGCCGGGCGGAGGCAGTGCATCGGCTCTTCCGGACGCTCGAGGGCGACCAGTTCGTCCACCGTCGGCAGCGGCGCCGCGACGACGGGAAAGCGGCGGCGCAGCGGGGTGACGGCGGCGCGGAAGCGCGGCTGGTTCATGGCGGCAATCCTCGCGAGCATGCGGCGCGCGTCCATGGCGCGCCGAGCGGCTGAGACAAAAGGCGTGGGAACCGTCGCCACGCGCAAACGCGCCGCGGCGACGGGGACCTAGCCGATGCTGCGAGTACTTCGCATCGCGGCAAACCAATCAGCCAACATAGGCGGCTCCCTTACGACCCCGGCACACAAACGGCCGGACCGACCGAAAAGGACGCGTTACGTCGTTGCTGTGCCCCTGAGGATTTCATCGAGGGGCTCGCGGCACGTGCGATGCGTCGCCGCGCCACCCAACCGGGGTGAAGCGGAAGCGACAATATAGGGACGCTGGGCGCCGGGGAGGTATGCGTTCTCGGATGGTGAGGTATAACTCGTTTCCCGCCCGAAACACATCACACGCTGTGCGCGGCCGACCCGACCAGGGCGAGATACTCCCAGACAACCGTGGCCGCCGCGAGCGCGGTGATCTCGGCCACGTCGTAGGCCGGCGCGACCTCCACCACGTCCATGCCGGCGAACGCGATGCCGCGCAGCCGGCGCAGGATTGCCTGTGCCTGCCATGATGCCAGGCCGCCGATCTCCGGCGTGCCGGTGCCCGGGGCGAATGCCGGATCGAGCGCGTCGATGTCGAAGCTCAGATAGGCGGGCGCCTCGCCCACGACGTCGCGGATCCGTCGCGCGACGGCGTCCGGTCCCGATGCATGCACGTCCTGCGCGGTCAGCACCGTCACGCCACGGCCGATCGTCCAGTCCCACACCTCGCGCTGCACCGGCGAGCGGATGCCGATCTGGATCATGCGCCGCGGATCGACCAGGCCTTCCTCGATCGCGTGATAGAACACCGAACCATGTGCGAAGTCCTGGCCGAAATTGTTGGGCCAGGTGTCCACATGCGCGTCGAAATGCACCAGCGCGAGCTTGTCGCCCACGCGGCGCGACAGGGCGCGCAGCAGCGGCAGCGTGATGCCGTGCTCGCCGCCCAGCGCCAGCAGATGGCCAATCCCGGCCGCCTGCTGCTCGATCAGTTCCAGGCTCGCGGGAATGTCGCCCAGTGCGAGATGCAGATCGCCGATATCGGCCAGGCTCAGGCTCGCCGGATCGAGCCAGAACTCCGGGTGCGCGCCATCGGTCAGCATGCGGCTGGCGCGCCGGATGGCGTGCGGCCCGTCGCGCGCGCCGGCGCGGTTGGTGGTGCCGATATCCAGCGGCACGCCGGCAATGACGAAGTCCGCGCCGCGGTCGTTGCGGGTGACGCCAAGGAAGCCGGGCGGGATGGCGTAGGTCGGTGGTCCGGTCATCCTACCGCACGATCACGTTGCGGAACTGCCACGGATCGGCGGCATCGATGTCCTCGGGGAACAGGCCGCCCCGGCCTTGCAGCGGCGTCCAGTCGGTATAGGCCCCGGCCATCCGACCCAGATAGGGCTCCATGATCCCCAGGATGCGTTCATGATCGAGTTCGTCGGCTTCGACGATGCCGCGCCGCGGGTTCTCGATCGCCCAGACGATCCCGGCCAGCACGGCCGATGTCACCTGCAGCGCGGTCGCGTTCTGGTACGGCGCCAGACGACGCGCCTCCTCGATCGAGAGCTGCGAGCCATACCAGTAGGCGTTGTTCGGATGGCCGTAGAGCAGCACGCCAAGTTCGTCGATGCCGTCGACGATTTCCTCGTTCATCAGCCGGAAGTGCGACTGCGGGCGGAACGCGTTGCCCTGCAGCTCGTGCAGCGACAGGATCGCATCGTCGCACGGATGATAGGCGTAGTGGCAGGTCGGCCGATACGTCACGCGCCCGTCCTCGCGCAGGGTCAGGTAGTCGGCGATGCTGATCGCCTCGTTGTGCGTGATGAGAAATCCCTGGATCGGCCCGGCGAGCGGCGTCCAGCTGCGCACCCGCGTGCCGGCACCGGGACGGGTGAGATAGATCGCCGCGTCGCAGCCGAACGCGTGACGCGCGCCCTCGGCCGGCAGGTGCGTTTCGTGCGTGCCCCAGCCCAGCTCCGACGGCTGCAGCCCTTCGGACAGGAAGCCGTCGATCGACCATGTGTTGACGAATTCGTCCTGCTGCTTGGGGATGCGCGCGCGCTGCGTGTCGCGTTCGGCGATATGGATGCCCTTCACGCCGAGGTCGCGCGCCAGCGTGGCCCAGTCGTCGCGCGTGGCGGGTGCGGCGGTGTCGGCCGAGATCGCGCGCCAGATGCAGCAATGCGCGCTTGACCAGGTGGCTGACCATGCCGGGGTTCGCGCCGTGCGCGACCACCGCGGTGGGGTCGGAGCCGGGCCGGCGCAGCGCCAGTGCCGCTTCGCGCATCGCGTAATTGGAGCGTTCCGAGATCGACTTGCCCGGATCGGTGTAGCCGCCCGGCGGCGGTTCGATGCAGGTGTCGAGGTAGAGCGCACCGAGCTCGCGGCACAGTTCGATCAGCGCGACCGACGAGACACCGACCGACAGATTGACCAGGAAGCCACCCGGCGTCAGCAGCGGCGTCAGGATGTCGCGCAGCGTGTCCGGCAGCAGCGGCACCTTCTCGAAGCGGATGCCGGCGAATTCGGCAATGGCTGCGCGCCGAGTCATCGGGATCGATGATCACCATCCGATCGCGCGCCACGTCGATGTGGCGGAGGATCAGCGGCAGCGTGCCCTTGCCGATGGAGCCGAACCCGACCATCACGAGCGGCCCGTCGATGCCGCGCATGCGTCATGGTCGGTATCGGCATCACGCGTTCAGCTGCCTGCGGCACGTATGGCGTGCCGGCTATCGGTGCGCATACGGACCCCAGTAGCCCAACAGACTCTGGATGTAATCGCTGCGGCCGTGAGCCTCTGCCTGCCCGTCCGGGTGGGCGCGGCGCATCAGTCCCTTGATCGCGGTCACCGAGGCGTAGCCGCGCGCACTCAGCCAGGCCTCCAGACTGGCCACCATGAAACGCAGACGCCGCGGTCCATGGCGGAGCAAGGCGGAGGTGGTCATCACCGCATCGGCGCCCGCAAGCAGGTATTTGATCACTTCGTCAGCGGTGTCCACGCCGGTGCTCGCGGCGAGCGACGCATGCTTCAGCCGTCCGGCGAGCAGCGAGAGCCAGAGCAGGCCAAGCCGGATCTCGTCTGTACCGCTGAGCGCGACATCGTTGCTCCAGCGCAGGCTGTTGAGATCGATGTCGGGTTGATACAGGCGGTTGAACAGAACAAGCCCGTCCGCGCCGGCATCGTCGAGCTGCCGGGCCAGCACGCCGAAAGCGGAGTAGTAAGGGTGCAACTTGACCGATACGGGAATTGCGACCCGGCTGCGCACGGCTTTGAAAAGACCCACGCAGTCCGCGTCCACCTCGGCGCCGGTGATCGAGGGACGCGCCTCGATCCGGTAGATGTTGAGTTCGAGCGCCGATGCGCCGGCCTGTTCGATGAGCCGGGCATAATCGATCCAGCCCGCCTCGGTCGTTCCGTTCAGGCTGGCGATCGACGGGTATATCGACCGCGGCGCGCGCTCGGGCGATCAGATCGAGGTAGCCGTGCGGCCCTGCGTTGTATTTCACCGTTTCCGGAAAGTACGAGCTGGCCTCCGGAGAGCTGTCGGCGCCGACGCTGGTCAGCGTGTCTGCCAGTTCCTGTTCCCGGCGGATCTGCTCCTCGAACAGCGACGGCAGGACCACGGCGCCGGCGCCGAAATCCTCCAGCTGCCGAATGGTGCCGACATCTCCGGTGAGCGGTGAGGCCGACGCAATGATCGGGTTGCGCAGCGCGAGGCCGAGATACCGTGTGCCCAGGTCCATGTCGCTTTCCTCTGGCTGTCCGATCGCTGGCAGTGCTGGCGTCGGCGTGCATCTGCTGCCCGCGCTGGGCGAGTGGCTCCTCCTGTAGCACAACCGGTTCCGCTGCGGCCATGACAGCGCCGTATCGCCGGGCGGTTGCCGCTCCGGCCGCCGCATGGCACCGTCGGACGGACAACGAAACCCACATCCGCGAGCAATTTCCGTGACCCTGATCCTGGCCAGCCGTCCGAACGTGTATTCATCGAGCCCGCTCGACCGGGCCGGCACACGGCGCGAGGAGGCCGACTGGATCGAACAGCGGCTGCACGATCCCGAGACGCTGTTCGTGCCGGTATGGCGCAACCGCAACCTGGTGCGCGGCATGGACGAAGGCGCACCGGAGGCGGTGTTCATCTCGGGCGAGATGGCCCACGCGCTGCGCATGCACGGCGGCCCCTGGGCGTTTCTCGGCCTGCAGGGCGAGCAGGCGGTGTTCGCGATGGACATCAGCACGGCGGACGATCCGGTGCCGCTGCTGCCGGAGGAACTGGGAAAATTCGTCGATCTGCGCTCGGTCGGCTGGGGCGTGCCGCGGCCGGAGGCCTCGGTGCTGGCGCATGCGCGCGGGCTGATGCACTGGCGCGCGCGGCACCGGTTCTGCGGCGTCTGCGGCGGCGTGTGCGATGCCCGCAGCGCCGGCCACGTGATGACCTGCACCGCCTGCGAGGCGCAGCACTTCCCGCGCACCGACCCCGCCGTGATCATGCTGGTGACGCGCGGCGACAGCGCGCTGCTCGGCCATTCGCAGCGCTTCCCGCGCGCCAACATGTATTCGACGCTGGCCGGCTTCGTGGAGCCCGGCGAGACGCTGGAGGAGGCGGTGCGGCGCGAGGTGTTCGAGGAGTCGGGCATCACGGTCGGCGCGGTGCAGTATCACTCGAGCCAGCCCTGGCCGTTCCCCGGCAACATCATGCTCGGCTTCTACGGCGAGGGGCTCAGCGAGGCGATCACCATCGACCCGGAAGAGATGATCGACGTGCGCTGGTTCTCGCGCGAGCAGATCCGCGACCACGAGACGCACGACTTCCAACTGCCGCGCGTCGACAGCATCGCGCGCCGGCTGATCGAGGACTGGATGGCGGCCGGGTGAGGTGCCTGATCGTGCCGCTGCTCGCGCTGCTCCTGGCCGGCTGCAACAGCGGCAACAGCCCGCAGGCCGAGTGCGAACGGCAGGCGGAGCAGGATCCCGCGGTGCGGGAGATCTATTCGCGCACCAACGGCGACTACTCCAAGAGCGGCTATGAGGCGTACTACGACCTGCGGGAGGCCAAGCGCCAGGCGACGCTGCGGTGCATGCGCGCGAAGGGGCTGGCGCCGCCGGGCGGCGTGCAGGTGGTGAAGCCGCGCATACAATGAGCGACCTGCTGACCATCGGCTATGAGGGCTGCACGATCGACGACGTGCTGGCGGAACTGCGCGCGGCGCGGGTCGGGCTGCTGATCGACGTGCGGGCGGTGCCGCAGTCGCGCAAGCCGGGCTTTTCCAAGCGCCAGTTGGCGGCCGGGCTGGACGAGCAGGGGATCGCCTATGTGCATCTCCAGGGCCTCGGCACGCCGAAGCCCGGGCGCGACGCGGTGCGCGCCGGGCACCCGGAACGCATGGAGCCGATCTTCCGCGAGCACATGACGTCCGATCGCGCCCAGGCGGACCTGGCCAACGCCAGGCAACTGGCCCGTGGTGCGCGCGCCTGCCTGCTGTGCTTCGAGCAGGACCCGATGACGTGTCATCGCCGCTTCGTCGCCGAGATGGTCTCGGCCGAAACGGGGCAGGCGATCGTCCACCTGCACGCGCGGCGATAGCACAATTTCCCTCTCCGCCCTCGGGGGCGGAGAGGGTCAGGGTGAGGTGGGGAATTCTTCTCCCACGCGCCGCTGCGGCATCGCGGCGCAACTACGTCGTTGGGATTGGCCCACCTCTCCCCGACCCTCTCCGCCCCAGGGCGGAGAGGGAGTTCACGTGCGCATCAGTGCAGCCAGCCGGCCAGGATCGCCAGCCACAGCAGCGCCACGATGTTGGTGATCTTGATCATCGGGTTCACCGCCGGCCCCGCCGTGTCCTTGTACGGATCGCCGACCGTGTCGCCGGTCACCGCGGCCTTGTGCGCCTCGGAGCCTTTGCCGCCGTGGTTGCCTTCCTCGATGTATTTCTTGGCGTTGTCCCACGCGCCGCCGCCCGAGGTCATCGAGATCGCCACGAACAGCCCGGTCACGATGGTGCCGAGCAGCATCGCCCCAAGCGCGGCGAACGCGGCGGTGCGGCCGGCGATGACGTCGATCACGATCCACAGCACGATCGGCGCCAGCACCGGCAGCAGCGAGGGCACGATCATCTCGCGGATCGCCGCACGGGTCAGCATGTCCACCGCCTTGCCGTATTCCGGCTTGCCGGTGCCCTCCATGATGCCGGGGATTTCCCGGAACTGCCGGCGCACCTCCACCACCACGGAGCCGGCGGCGCGGCCGACCGCGGTCATGCCCATCGAGCCGAACAGGTACGGCAGCAGGCCGCCGATGAACAGGCCGATCACCACGAACGGGTCCTGCAGGGTGAACGTCACGTTCAGGTTGGGAAAATAGTGCTGCAGGTCCTGCGTGTAGGCGGCGAACAGCACCAGCGAGGCAAGCCCGGCCGAGCCGATCGCATAGCCCTTGGTGACGGCCTTGGTGGTGTTGCCGACGGCGTCCAGCGCATCGGTGGTGACCCGCACATCGGCCGGCAGGTCGGCCATCTCGGCGATGCCGCCGGCGTTGTCGGTGACCGGCCCGTAGGCATCCAGCGCCACGATCATGCCGGCAAGCGACAGCATGGTGGTGGCCGCGACCGCGATGCCGAACAGCCCGGCGATCATCGAGGCGACGATGATGCCGATGCAGATCACGATCACCGGCAGCGCGGTCGCCTCCATCGATACCGCCAGGCCCTGGATCACGTTGGTGCCGTGGCCCGTGGTGGAGCTCTGCGCGATCGAGCGCACCGGGCGGTACTCGGTCGCCGTGTAGTATTCGGTGATCCAGACGATCAGGCCGGTGACCGCCAGGCCGACCAGCGCGCAGACAAACAGTTGCAGCCCGTTGATCGCGCCGCCGGTGGTCAGCGGCAGCGGCGTGGTGAAGCCGACGAACCAGGCGATGATGATCGCGATCGCGACGATCGACAGGGCGCCGGTGACCGCCAGGCCCTTGTAGAGCGCCTTCATGATCCCGTTGTCGGGACCCAGGCGGACGAAATAGGTGCCGACGATCGAGGTGACGATGCACACGGCGCCGATCCCGAGCGGCAGCAGCAGCACGTTGTCGCGGATCGCGCCGGTGAAGTAGATCGCCGCGAGCAGCATGGTGGCGACGATGGTGACCGCGTAGGTCTCGAACAGGTCGGCCGCCATGCCGGCGCAGTCGCCGACGTTGTCGCCCACGTTGTCGGCGATGACGGCGGGGTTGCGGGGGTCATCCTCGGGGATGCCGGCTTCGACCTTGCCCACCAGGTCGGCGCCCACATCGGCGCCCTTGGTGAAGATGCCGCCGCCGAGCCGGGCGAAGATGGAGATCAGCGAGCCGCCGAAGCCGAGGGCGACCATCGCCTCCAGCACCGGGCGCAGGTCGTCGTCCGGCATGGCTGTGGCGCAGGAAGAGGTAGTAGCCCGAGACGCCGAGCAGGCCGAGGCCGACCACCAGCATGCCGGTGATGGCGCCCGCCTTGAAGGCGATCTCGAGGCCGGCGGCGAGGCCGCGACGGGACGCCTGGGCGGTGCGGACGTTGGCGCGCACCGAGACGTTCATGCCGAGATAGCCGGCCGCCGCGGACAGCAGCGGCGCCGATCACGAAGCCGATGGCGACGTGGATGCCGAGCGTGAAGCCCAGGATGATCAGGATCACCACGCCGACGATGCCGATCGCGGTGTACTGGCGGTTCAGGTAGGCACGCGCGCCTTCCTGGACCGCGGCCGAGATCTCCTGCATGCGGACGGTGCCGGCATCGGCGGCCAGCACCTGCTTGCTCGTCACGAAGCCGTAGACCAGCGCCACCAGGCCGCAGGCGATGATCACGATATAGGCCAATGCCATGTCGGGTTCCTCTGTCGGAGCCCAACCGCTGGTTGCGGTCGGGTGCCCAGGCTCACCTCCTGGGGGTGGAGTCGCGCCCTCGGGTCGCGCCCAAGGGCAAGATTGGGGCGGGGATATGCCAGAAGCGTCAACCGCAGGCAAATAGCATGCCCAGCCAGAGACCGACCCTTGCGTGGGCCGGTCCTCTCGGTGCACATCGCGCGGTCGGCGCGTCGGTACACATCGCGCGGTCGGCGCGCCTGTAGCTCAGCTGGTCAGAGCGGGCGGCTCATAACCGCTTGGTCGCAGGTTCGAATCCTGCCGGGCGCACCAACGCCGGCCACGACGCCATCCTGCTGGGCCGCCCTGCTGGTAGGCTGCCACCGAAGCCCCTACCTATGCGCCCACACGTTCGGAGTTCGCGACGGCATGGCCAGCTACCAATACGTCTATGTGATGAAGGACCTGACCAAGGCCTTTCCGGGCGGCCGCGAGGTGTTTCGCGGCATCACGCTCGCCTTCCTGCCCGGCGTGAAGATCGGCGTGCTCGGCGTGAACGGCGCCGGCAAGTCCACGCTGCTGAAGATCATGGCCGGCCTCGATGCCGACTTCGGCGGCGAGGCGTGGGCCGCGCAGGGCGCCCGCGTCGGCTACCTGGAACAGGAGCCGCAGCTCGATCCCGACAAGACGGTCGGCGAGAATGTCGAGCAGGCGTTTGCCGATCTGAAGGCGGCGATGGACCGGTTCAACGAAATCTCCATGAAATTCGCCGAGCCGATGAGCGACGAGGAGATGAACACGCTGCTGTCGGAGCAGGCCGACCTCCAGGCGACGATCGACGCCGGGGAGGGCTGGGACCTCGACCGGCGCGTGGACATCGCGCTGGATGCGCTGCGCTGCCCGCCCGCCGATGCCGCCGTTACCACCCTGTCGGGCGGCGAGCGGCGGCGCGTGGCGCTGTGCCGGCTGCTGCTGGAGAAGCCCGATCTGCTGCTGCTCGACGAGCCGACCAACCACCTGGATGCCGAAAGCGTCGCCTGGCTGGAGCACACGCTGCGCGACTATGCCGGCACCGTGATGATCGTGACGCACGACCGCTACTTCCTCGACAACGTCACCGGCTGGATCCTGGAGATCGAACGCGGCCGCGGCTACCCGTTCGAGGGCAACTATTCCTCGTGGCTCGACCAGAAGCGCAAGCGCCTGGCGCAGGAGGAAAAGGAAGAGAGCGCCCGGCAGCGTGCGCTGGCCGCCGAGCAGGAATGGATCGCCGCCTCGCCGCGCGCCCGCCAGGCGAAGAACCGCGCCCGCATCCAGCGCTACGAGGAGATGCTGGCACGCTCGCAGGACCTCGTCGGCGGCGTGGCGGAGATCGCCATCCCGCCCGGCCCGCGGCTTGGCAACGTGGTGATCGAGGCGGAGGGGCTGCGCAAGGGCTACGGCAACAACCTGCTGATCGACGACCTGAATTTCCGGCTGCCGCCCGGCGGGATCGTCGGCGTGATCGGCCCGAACGGCGCCGGCAAGACCACGCTGTTCCGCATGATCATCGGCCAGGAGGAACCCGATGCCGGCGCGCTGCGCTTGGGCGAGACGGTGAAGCTTGGCTATGTCGACCAGTCGCGCGACAGCCTGAACGCGGACAAATCGGTCTGGCAGGAGATCAGCGGCGGCGAGGACACGATCTATCTCGGCAAGCGCGGCGTGAACTCGCGCGCCTATGTCAGCGCGTTCAACTTCAAAGGGCCTGACCAGCAGAAGAAGGTCGGGATCCTGTCGGGGGGCGAGCGCAACCGGGTGCATCTCGCGAAGATGCTGAAGACCGAGCACAACGTGATCCTGCTCGATGAGCCGACCAACGATCTCGACGTCGATACGCTGCGCGCGCTCGAAGACGCGCTGATCGAGTTTGCCGGCTGCGTGGTGATCATCAGCCACGACCGGTGGTTCCTCGACCGGCTGGCGACGCACATCCTGGCGTTCGAGGGCGACAGCCACGTGGAATGGTTCGAGGGCAACTTCGAAGCCTACGAGGAGGACAAGCGCCGCCGGCTCGGCGCCGATGCGACGGAGCCGCACCGGATCAAGTACCGGCCGCTGGCGCGGTAACGCGCCGCGCCGCGGCTTTACTGGAACAGCTGCGATAGCAGGGTCTCGATCGCCGCCGGATCTTCCCACGCGATCGCAACGCCGGCCACGCGCACCTTCGCGCGCAGCGCCACCGGCAGGCGGACCGCGTCCTTGGGCGTGGTGACCGGCACCGCGTCCAATCGCGCCGCCTCGTCCAGCAGGTGCCGCAGTTCGGCGTCGGTGTAGCGATGATGGTCGGGAAACCCCTTGCGGCCGGCAAGCACGACCCCCGCCTCGCCGAGCGTGGCGAAGAACTTTTCCGGCGAGGCAATGCCGGCAAACGCCAGGACCTTGCGGCCGACGAGAGCGTCCACCTCCGGCCCATGCACGAGCCGTGCGCGCAGCAGCGGCAGACCGCGCGGCAGGACCGCGACAGCGCCGGCAAGATCGGTCCCGATCAGTACCGCCGCCTGGCAGCGCGACACGCCGACGGCGACCGGCTCGCGCAGCGGACCGGCGGGCAGCACGCGCCCGTTGCCGAAGCCGGTGGCGCCGTCGATCACCAGCAACGAGAGGTCCTTGCACAACGTCGGGTTCTGCAGCCCGTCGTCCAGCACCAGCACCTCCGCGCCCGCATCGACGGCGGCCCGGGCGCTGGCCGCGCGATCCGCCCCGGTCCAGGTCGGCGCCACGTCGGCCAGCAGCAACGGCTCGTCGCCGACCGCGGCGGCCGTGTCACCCGGAGCGACGCGATGCGTGCCGCGCCCGCTGCCGCCATAGCCGCGCGACAGGAAATGCACCCTGCGGCCGCGTGCCAGCAGCCGCCGCCCGAGATCGAGCGCCAGCGTGGTCTTGCCCGCTCCGCCCACCGTGACATTGCCGCAGCAGATCACCGGCACCGGCGCGCGCCAGCCCGGTCGCGCGACGCGACGTGCGGTGACGGCGGCAGTGACGGCGGCAAGCGGCGACAGCAGGCGCGGCAGCAGGGCCCCTCCCCGGCCGCGCCAGAACGCCGGAGCCTGCGGCACGTCAGGCGGGCCTTGCCGGCAGCAGTTCAAGCAGGGCGGCGGCGGTACGCCCGGGCAGTTCGCCGTGACGCCGCACCGACGCGGACGCGGCATCCGCCATCGCCCGGCATCGCCCGGGATCACGGAGCATGTCGCCGACCCAGCGGGTCAGCTCGGTCACATCCGGCACGACGACCAGGCCGCCGGCCTCGCGCATCATCGCGACGTGGTCGGCGAAATTGCCGGTGTGCGGTCCCACCCCGACGGCACATCCCAGGCGCGCTGGCTCCAGCGGGTTCTGTCCGCCACCCGGCGGGATCAGGCTGCGCCCGACGAACGCGAGGCCAGCCAGGCGATACCACAGCCCCAGCTCGCCCAGCGTGTCGACGATCCACACGCCCTCCGGCGGCGGCGCCTCGCCGAGCGCGCGGCGGGAAACCGGAATGTCGCCGGCCTCGGCCGCAATGGCGGCGCCGCGCTCCGGATGGCGCGGGGCGATGATGGTGAGCAGGCCGGGATGGTCCGCCGCCAGAGCACGGTGCACGGCGAACATGAGCGCTTCCTCGCCCGGATGGGTGCTGGCGGCGAGCCAGACCGGCCGGCCGGCCAGCAGCGTCCTCAGCCGGTGCAGTTCGCTCTCGTCGACCGGCAAGGGTGCGGCAGCGAGCTTCAGGTCTCCCGGCGCAGTCACCGCGCCAGCAGCCGAATTCGCGCAGCCGCGCGGCGTCGGTCTCGCTGCGGGCCTGCACGCGCGCGAACTCGCCGAGCACCTGCCGCGCCAGGCCCGGCACACGTCGCCAGCGGGCGAGGCTCCGGTCCGACAGCCGGCCGTTGATCAGCATGACCGGGATGCCGCGCACCCGGCATGCCGCCAGGATGTTCGGCCACAGCTCGCTCTCCACGAAGCCGACCGCATCCGGTCGCCAGTGGTCGAGGAACCGCCGCACCCATGTCGGCACGTCCAGCGGCGCGAAACGGTGCAGCACGCGATGCGCCAATCCCAGCTCCGGCAGGCGGCGGGCGAACAGCTCAGCCGATGTGACTGTGCCGGTGGTCAGCAGCAGGGTCGCGTCAGGCGCCTCCTCGGCGAGCACCGGCAGCACCGGCAGAATCGACAAGGTTTCGCCGACGCTGGCCGCATGCAGCCAGATCAGCCTGCCGGGACGGACGCGGCGTGCGGTCGATGCCGCGACGTTCGGCGAGGCGGCCCTTGACCTCCTTGCCACGCGCCTGGCGCAGCCGCAGTGCCACACGCAGCCCGGGCGCGGCGACGGTTGCGAGTACTCGCCCACACTGCTCGCCAGGCCGTTCAGGCGAGGCACAGCCGATCGGCCTGGTCGGCCGCCGCCGTCAGTGCCGCGCCGATTGCCGGGACCGCGTCCTGCCAACTGCCGCGAGGCACCGTGATGGTGGGCAGGCAGACCACCACGCCGCGGCCGAACGGCTTCGGCACGACCATGCGGTCCCATGTCGGCAGCACCCAGCGCCGCGTGGTCTGCGCGGCGCACGGCAGCACCGGCACGCCCGACAGCGCCGCAAGCTGGGCCACGCCGGGTGCCGCAACCCGGCGCGGCCCGCGCGGGCCGTCCGGCGTGATGGCGATGTGGTCGCCGCCTTCCAGCAGGTTGAGCAAGGTGCGGAGGCCCTTGGCGCCGCCGCGCGAGGACGATCCAAGGACCACGTCGAGCGCGAAACGGCTGACCACCGCGCCGATGAACTGTCCGTCGCGATGGCGGCTGACCAGGACATGCGCGCGGGCACGCGAGGCGCGCGCCTCGGGGGAGCGGCGCGCCTGCAGCCAGAGCATCGGCATGAGCGACAGGCGCTCGTGCCAGAACGCCACCACGACCGGCGCGCCCGCTGCATGCGGGGCCATGTGCTCATGCCCCTCCAGGGACCAGCGCGTGGTGCGCAGCGCGAACCCGAGATACAGGCCGAGCACGCGGGCGAACGCCGCCTGAGCGATCGGGTGCTGCACCAGACGTTTCATCATCGCGCCGGTAGCACGCCGCGCCGTGGGGGCGGAAGGGCTCAGGGCTCTGCCCTGAAACCCGCCCGGTGGCGTTGCCCCCGGGACCCCCACCAAAGGCGGAGCCTTTGGAATCCGCTACTGAAGTAATGGGTTCCAAGGGCTCGGCCCTTGGCGGAGTCCAGAGGCGGAGCCTCTGGTGGGGTTCGGGGTGAAACCCCGAGCGAACGCGACCGTTCCGTATCAGTAGATCTCGAAATACCGGGCGCACAGCTCGTTCACCGCCCATTCGGTCACGTGCTGCACTTCCGACCGCTTGTGGCGCAGATACGCCTCGAGGAACACCGGCCCGAACCACGACTGCACCGCCTCGCTGGCCGCCATGTTGTCGAGCGCCCGGGCGAGCGAATGCGGCAGCGGTTCCGCGCCGTCGGCGGACGCGGGCAGCGTCAGTTTCCGCCGCATCCCGTCGGCGCCGGCAAAGATGATGGCGCCGAGTGCCATGTAAGGACTGGCCGCGCCATCCGATGCGCGGAATTCGACATTGAACTGGCGCGCGGTATCGGCCGGGTCCGCGGCGGCGAATACCGGGCAGACGCGCATCGATGCGCCGCGGTCCTGCTGCACGATGTCGATCAGCGTGGGTGCCCAGCGATTGGGCGTCAGCCGCAGATACGACAGCGGCGAGGGCGCGGTGATGGCGCAGATCGCCGGCAGGTGATGCAGCACGCCGGCACAGAACTGCTGCGCGGCCATGCTGAGCCCCATCGGGCCGCCGGCGGCATAGGTCACCGGGGCGCCGGCGGCATCCTGCAGGCTCATGTGGATGTGCACGCCGTTGCCGACGCCGGACGCCTCGGGCATCGGCGAGAACGACGCCCGATGGCCGAGCCGATGCGCCGCGGCGCGCGCCATTTCGCGTGTGATGACCGCCTGGTCGGCTGCCGCAAGCGCGAGGGCGGGTGCCACTGTCACCTCGAACTGGCGCGCGCCGTATTCCGCCAGGAAGCTAGTCCGGCGACACGCCGGCAGCGCGCATGGCCGCGATGAAGGCCTCACCGAACGGCCCCTGCCGGCGGAAGGCGCCCAGGCTGTATGCGTCGCCGTCGCGCTGCTGGTTGCCGGTATAGACGAACTCCTGCTCGAACGCGGCGATCAGGCGCAACCCGGAGGCTGCATCCAATGCAGCAACGGCGCGGCGCAGGAATTCGCGCGGGCAGCATTCCCAGGGAGTTCCGTCGGTGTTGCGAATGTCGCCCAAAAAGAAATGCTCGGGCGCGGAGCCGTCGGCGAAATCCACCCGCACCTCGGCTGCGGGATCCGGGACGATCATCAGATCGCCTGCGGTGCCGAACGGTGTGTCGAGGATCGGGCCGAATGCAGTCTGCATCAGGTTGGAATGCGTCCAGCCGATGCCCTTGCGGCGGCGTGCATCGATCTCCCGCGCGGGAAACCCCTTGCCACGGACATGGCCGGCGATGTCGCAGGTGCCGACAAAGACCAGTTCCTCGCGCTGCATGTCGCTCTCCTGTCATACGCGTTACGGAGCGTAACCGTGCTTGCACTATGGTGCCACAGGCAGGCACTTTCCCGCCGCGGTCGCTTCCGACCGAGCGGCTTGTCGTCACGCCCTCCCAGAGGATTCCCATGAACACACGCATACTCGCCTATGCTGTTTGCTGTCTGACGGCCGCCGGACTCGCGGGCTGCTCATCGTCGCAGGACAAGGCCCCGCCACCGCCCGCTCCCGTGCCGGTGGCCGCTCCGGCGCCCGCGCCGCCGCCACCGGCAATGCCGGCCAACCTGACCCCTGCACAGCAGCGGACCGCAAAGATCCAGATGGCGCTGAATGCCAACGGCGCGCAGCTCGACGTTGACGGCAAGATGGGCGCCGGGACCCGCGCGGCACTGAAATCCTACCAGAGCGCCCACAACCTGAAAGCGACCGGCCGACCGGATGCCGCGACCATGAAGTCGCTCGGCGTCTGACACCAATCCGCGCGCCACACTGCGCCGATTGTCAGCGCAGCGTGGCGCCCGTGGATTTGGCGACGGCGGCAACCACCTTCTGACACGTGGCCTCGATCTCGGCGTCGGTCAGCGTACGCTCGCGCGGCTGGAACACGACCTCGATCGCCAGCGACCGCGTGCCGGCCGGCAGCCCGCCGCCCTGATAGAGATCGAACAGCGACACGCCGGCGATGAGGGCGCGGTCGGCGCCCCGGGCGGCGCGCAGCACCGCATCGGCAGTGACCGCGGCGTCCACCAGGAAGGCGAAGTCGCGTCGGATCGGCTGGAACGGCGGCAGGTCCGGCGGCGTTCGGCGGCGGCGCTTCGGCTCGCCGACCGCGTCGAGGTTCAGTTCGAATGCCGCGACCGGCCCGGCAAGATCCAGGGCCGCCAACACGCGTGGATGCAGTTCGCCAAAACTTCCCAGCAGGTGCTTCGGCCCCTGGCGAACGGTGGCGGAACGGCCCGGATGGTAGAAGGCTGGCGCGTCTGGGGTCAGGATCAGCGCATCCAGCGGCACGCCGACCGCCGACAGCGCGGCCCAGAGATCGGCCTTGGCGTCCATCGCATCGATCGGCCGCGCCGGGACCTGCCAGTTGCGTGGCGTCGAACCGGCGCGCAGTCCTGCCGCAACCCAGTGCTGATCCTCCGGTGCGTCGACCAGGAATTCCGGTCCGACCTCGAACAGCGCCATGTCGGGATAGCCGCGCGCGGCATTGCGTCTGGCCGCGAGCGCCAGCGTGGCAATCGGCGTCGGGCGAAGCTGGTCGAGATCGGCCGCAATCGGGTTCGTCAGGCGCAGCGCATCGGGCGTGTCGCCGAACAAGGCGGCGTCGCCGGCGGCCATGAAGCTGAACGTGACGCATTCGGCCAGCCCCTGCGCGGCCAGGGTGCGCCGGGCCAGCGCGACGCGGCCCTGATGCGGGGTGAGCGTCGCGGACGGCACGGGAGACATGCGCGGCAGCGACACCGGCGGGACGGCGTCGAGACCGCGCAGGCGCAGCACCTCCTCGACCAGATCGCATTCCGGCTCGATCTCGGCGCAGCCCTCGGCTGCCTTCGCCGCGAGCGCGGGATCCAGCGTCTCGGCCTGGTCCAGCGCGATGGGTGCGGCGATGTCATTGCGCCAGGACGGCACCGCAACCGTGACCCGAGCCGCGTCACGGGTCTGGATCGAGAAGCCGAGGCGTTCCAATGCGGCAACCGCCTCGTCCGGCGGAATGTCGGAGCCGCCAAGTCCGGCAATACGTTCGAAGCGCAGTGACGCGGTACGCTGCCAGAGCGGGGGCGTGCCGGCCTCGGTCACCTCGCCCGGTTCGCCGCCGCAGAGATCGAGGACCATCGCCGTGGCGGCTTCCACCGCGTCGGGCATCAGTGCCGGATCGATGCCGCGTTCGAACCGCTGGCGCGCGTCGGACACGACCTGGTGCCGCCGTCCGGTGAGCGCGACACGGACCGGATCGAACAGCGCGCATTCGATGAAGACCGACGTGGTGGCTTCGTCGCAGCCGGTGGCCTCGCCGCCGATTACGCCGGCCATCGACTGAACGCCGGCGGCATCGGCGATCGCGCAATCCTCCGCGGTCACCGTGTAGTCCTTGCCGTTCAGTGCGCGGAACGTCTCGCCGCTCCCGGGCCGCAATGTCAGCACGTCGCCCGAAAGTTTCCCGACGTCGAAGACATGCAGCGGACGACCGAGATCGATGGTGAAGAAATTGGTGATGTCGGCCAGCGCGTTGATCGGTCGCAGGCCGATCGAGGTCAGGCGGTCCTGCAGCCATTGCGGGCTCGGCCCGTTCCGCACATTGCGGATGGTGCGGCCGAGGATCCACGGACAGGCCTCGGGCCAGTCGATCTGCCAGCGCGGGCCGCCGCGGAACGCGGGCTCCACCGTTGCCGGCAGCCAAGGCTTCAGCGTGCCGATGCCCGCAGCCGCGAGATCGCGCGCGATGCCGCGGACGGAAAAACAATCGCCGCGGTTGGGCGTCACGCTGACGTCGATCACCGGGTCGTCGAGCCCGGCCCACTGCGGATAGGGCATGCCGACCGGCGCGTCCCCGGGCAGGTCCATGATGCCCGAATGATCGTCGCCGAGGCCCATCTCGCGCGCGGACAGCAGCATCCCGGCGCTGCGCACGCCGCGTATCTCGCCCACTTTCAGAGTTAGGTCGGTGCCGGGAATGTAGCTGCCAGGTGCCGCGAACACGCCCTTCATGCCGGTGCGCGCATTCGGTGCGCCGCACACGACAGTGACCAATTCGCCGCGACCCGTATCCACCGTGCAGACGCGCAGCCGATCGGCGTTGGGGTGCTGCACAGCTTCGACCACATGGGCGATGCGGAATTCCGCAAGTCGCGAGCCCGGATCTTCAATGCCTTCCAGTTCCAGGCCAATGCGGGTCAGGGTGTCCGCGATCACGTCGAGCGTCGCGTCGGTGTCGAGGTGCGTCTTCAGCCACGAGCGGGAAAACTTCATCGCTCACACGCCCTCGTGCAGCATCGTCGGCGCGAGCGGGGAAAAACCGTAGTGGCGCAGCCAGCGGATGTCGGATTCGAAGAACGGCCGCAGGTCGGTCATGCCGTGCTTCAGCATGGCGATGCGCTCGACGCCCATGCCCCAGGCGAAGCCCTGCCACTCGCGCGGGTCGATGCCGCAGTTCGCCAGCACGCGCGGATGCACCATGCCGCTGCCCAGGATCTCCAGCCAGTCGCCGCCGTGGCCGAGTTCGCCGGTGCGGCGGTTCCAGCCGATATCGACCTCCATGGACGGCTCGGTGAACGGGAAGTAGCTGGAGCGGAACCGCACCGGCAGATCGGCGATGCCGAAGAAGCTGCGCAGAAAATCGATCAGCGTGCCCTTCAGATGGCCGAGCGTCAGGTCGCGATCGAGGATCAGGCCCTCGCACTGGTGGAACATCGGCGAGTGCGTCGCGTCGTGGTCGGCGCGATAGGTGCGGCCCACGACGATGACGCGGATCGGCGGCGGCTGCGTCAGCATGGTGCGGATCTGCACCGGCGAGGTCTGCGTGCGCAGCACCGGCGGCGGCCTGTTGCCCTGCGCCGGCAGGTAGAACGTGTCCTGGTCGGCGCGCGACGGGTGGTGCGCGGGAATGTTCAGCGCGGAGAAATTCATCCAGTCGGATTCGACGTCGGGGCCTTCGGCGATGGTGCACCCCATGGCGCCGAAGATTGCCGCGATTTCCTCGATGGTGCGGCTGATCGGATGGATCAGGCCGGTCTCGCGCGGACGCGGCGGCAGCGTGGGATCGAGGCGTTCGGCGGCCAGGCGGGTATCGAGTTCGGCATGCTCCAGCGCGGACCGGCGGGCCTCGATAAGAGCGGCGAGCGCGTCCTTGAGCTGGTTCAGCGCGGCACCGCGTTCGCGGCGCTGTTCGGGCGGGGCTCTTGCCGAGGTCGCGCAGCAGGGCGGTGAGGCGGCCGTTGCGGCCGAGGGTGGCGACGCGCACCGCATCCCAGGCGCGCAGATCGGCGGCGGCAGTGAGGGCGGCCTCGGTTTCAGCCTTCAGGGCTTGCAGATCGTCGGTCATGAAAATGGAACCGCAGATGAATCCCGGATCAAGTCCGGGACAGGCTGCAGATGAACGCAGACAGGCGCGTGCCGCACGATCCGCCGGCGCCGGCCGGCCATCGATACACTTTTTGGCGCTGAAGCGCCGAAGGGGCAGACGCCCCATCTGCGTTCATCTGCGTTCATCTGCGGTTCCAAATCGCTTCGCTGCCCGCAGGCAGGATCAGAGCACGGCCTGCACCTTCTTGACGATCTCCGCGAACGACGCGGCATCGTCGTAGGCGATGGCGGCCAGCACCTTGCGGTCCATCTCGATGCCGGCCTTCTTCAGCCCGGCGATGAACCGGCTGTAGGTCAGGCCGTGCTCGCGGACCGCCGCGTTGATGCGCTGGATCCACAGCCCGCGAAAATCGCGCTTCTTGTTGCGCCGGTCGCGATAGGCGTACTGCAGCGACTTCTCCAGCCGCTGCTTCGCCGCGCGAAAGGTGGTGGAGGTGCGGCCGCGAAAGCCCTTCGACTGCTCGAGGACCTTCTTGTGGCGGGCATGGGTGGTGGTGCCCCGTTTGACGCGTGCCATGTGCCTGCTCCCTCAATCCAGCCCGTAGGGCGCCCACTGCTTCACGGTGCGCGCGTCCATGTCGGTGAGCACCTGCATGCGGCGGTTGCTGCGCTTGGCCTTCTGCGTGCGGGCGGAGAGCATGTGGCGCTTCATGCCGGGGCCGGCCTTCACCTTCCCGGTCGCCGTGATCTTGAATCGCTTCTTGACCGACGACTTGGTCTTCATCTTGGGCATTTGGTTCTCCTTTCTTGCGGCGGCCCGCGGCGAACGCAGGCGGTCGCGGCCGGGCATGCCCATTCCAGGCCCGGGCGCGCGATCTGAGGGGCGGGTGTATAGCGGCGGGGGGTGGGGGAAGCAAGGCGATGCGTTCGGCCGTCGCCAGGCGCACGACGCAAAAACTCCCCCTCCGTTGCCGGAGGGGGAGCGTTGTCGGCACGCGCTCAGGGTCGGGCTCGAAATCAGCCGCGGAGGAGCGACGACCCGGATGCGGGCCATCATGCCACCGTCCTCATGCTCGAGGATGTGGCAGTGGAAGACGAAGTCGCCGATCTCGTGGAACGGGATTTCCACGACCACCGTCGTCGGCCGGCAGGCGCCGCTGAGGAAGGCGTCGATCGAGCCATCACAGTTGTCGGTGATGGCGGCCTGCGGCAGGGGGACGTTGTCGTGCAGCACCAGCCCATCCGGCGTGCTGGTCGGCAGCGTCGGTGCCCGGCGTGGTGCCGCCCTGGATCAGCCGGAAGCGGGTCTGGTGGATGTGGAAGTTGTGGTCCTCATCCGTCAGGTTGATCAGCTCCCAGGTCTCCTTGACCGCCTGGCCGCCGGCGCCCAGTGGCACGCACACCGTGGTGGTGGTCGGGTCGAAGGACGTGACGGCCTTGCGCGTCGCTGCGATCTCCCGGCCCTTCTCGTCGATCTCGACGTAGCCCAGGCCGAAACCGTCGACGCCGGGGGTGGGATCGCCGAAGTAGATGCGCCGATGATGGCCTGCCGCCAGGGGCACGCAGTCGGGCGAGCCGCGAAGGCCGAGCTTCAGGTCAGGATCGATCGCAATCGACGTCGCCTGGGTGAGGTTTCCGGGATTGGCGGACCCGGTGACCGGCTGGCTCGCCGCGGCACGCGCACCGGCAATGTCGGTGAGGGTGAACGAACCGCGCGGCCTGAGTTGGGCCGGGCCCATCAGACCGCCCGTGCCGGACATCGCATTGCCGGCCTCCATGCCGAGGGCCAGCGGGGGCAGCACGTGGCACCCGCCGGGAGCGAAGGTGACCTTGGCCAGATCGATCGCGGGCCAGTTGTCACCGCCGGTGCGAATACAGCCCGGTGCGCAGTGTGGCGCTGGTCGGCCTTCTGCCCGACGACGCGAACCTCGGCACGCGAGCTCGGCATCATGCGCAGCAGCGTCGTGCAGAGGCCTGCCGGGCGGACACATTGGCGGGCATCGGGGCATGGCACCGGCCGGACCTTGCCGCCCAGAAGCTTCGCCATGGCGTCCTGGCCTTGCGCGCATTCAGCGCGAGGCTGTCGATCGCCACGCCGTCGATCGCCAGCACCTGCATCAGCACCGGCGCGTTCGTCGCGTCATCGCCGACGAAGAGGTCGTAGGAACGGCTGCCGGAGGAGTTCAGGATCCGCCAGATATCGCCGGCCGGGCCCGACCTGGATCGACGGGAACACCTGCCCGTTGACAGTATTGAACCAGGAGCCCCCGGTGTAATCGACGTCGGCGTCCCGGCACGCCCGCGCAGAATCCCTGCGGCGAACCGCTCGGAGGATCGCCGCAGAACGTCGGCTCCAACTGCGTGTTGATGATCCCGTTCGCCAGGACCTGCGTGTCCTTCAGCGTCAGGTGACGAACGTTGCCGGCACGCACCTGGGCGACGCAGGTCGCGTTGGCGCACATGTCCTCGGGCGTGCCGATGGTGATGATGCCCGACAGGCCCGACGGTCACCTGGTTCAGGGCGATGCCGTGAAGGTGCGGATGGAACCAGAAATGGCCTGACGGGTGGTTGGCCGGGATCTGGATTGCATAGTCGACGGCACCGCAGGCCACATCCATGTCGGGATGACCCATGCCGTGGCCGGTATGACTGGTCGGCGTGCAGGATGCGCCGGCGGTGTTGGCGGGATTGCGCAGTTCGAGGAAGACGTAGTCGCCGTACGGGTCGTTCGGCCCTTCCGCACGATGCGGCTCGACGATGAGGCCGTGCGTGTGCAGGTTGGTCGGGTTGGCGCCCAGCGCCGGATTGTCGGCGAGATGCTCGGCGTCGGTGATCGGCGGCAGATTGTTGACCAGGCGGATCTTCAGCGTGTCGCCGGGGGTGAGCTGCAGCCGCACGCCGCCCAGCGGATGGGCGCTGCCGGCAGGGCAGACATTCTGCTGTGGGGCAGTGCGCGGGCAGACCGTATAGACCCAGGCGTTGGTGCGTGACGCTATCGGTGATGGCCGTCGGGACGGCTCCGGCGACCATCACCAGGTCAAGCACGCCGTGCTGGCTGGTGAACACGGGCGGTTCGGCCAATGGGGCGGCGGAGCCCGTGCTGGGCGCGAGCGCGGACAGGAGCAGCGCGCCCAGCCCGACCGAGGTTAGTAGGCGATACGACATAATTCCGGTTCCCTTACGAAAGCTGTCGGAATATGTCGCGAATTACGGCGCTGTCAACACGATTTCAAAACTATTCCATTTATATAAAAATTTCGTCTCGACGGCGAAAATGGACACCTCAGCGGCGATCCGGCCGGCCCAACGCCATCGGGATGAGCCCGGCGGGCAGGCAGCCGTCATCCTCGGGAACGGCACAGTCGCGCGATGCCTGGCCGCGCCGGCAGCGCGTCAGGTCGATGCGCCCTGGTCCCGAGCCCGAGCCGCACACCGTCGGCGTCGGAGCGCCGGGCTGGTGCCCGCCTCCTCCCGAAGCCGCCGCTACCAGGCCCGGACCCGGTTCGGAAATGCGGGTTTCAGACCGCCTCCAGCAGATCGGCAACGCACGTGGTCAGCTGCTCGCGGTCAAACGGCTTGCGCAGCATCGGCACATCCGGCAGGTCCGCCTGGATGGACTCGGGATCGGCATTGCCCGTTATCAGGAGAATTGGGAGCCGCGGACGACTGGCCCGCACTTCCCGGGCAACCGCCGCGCCATTCATCTCCGGCATCGTGAAGTCCACGACCAGCAGGCGGATCGCGCGATTGGCCTTCAGCACGGAGAGAGCCTTCCGCCCGTTCGTGACCGGAAGCACCTGATAGCCCTTCCCTTTGAGCGCGTCGCAGATGAATTCGAGGACTGCCGAGTTGTCGTCGCAAACCAGGATTGCGCCGCTGTCCTTCTGCTCGCGTCGCACCTCATGCGGCGTGGTCGCCGCGGGCGCCGTGTGGGCACGCGGCAGCCACACCTCGATGTCCGTGCCGTGACCAAGCTGGCTGCGCAGACGGGTGGCGCCGCCGGATTGGGTGACCACGCCCTGCATGATCGACAGGCCCAGGCCGGTTCCCTTTCCCGCTTCCTTGGTGGAGAAGAACGGCTCCGTGGCCCGTGCCAGCGTCGCCTCGTCCATACCGGTTCCGGTATCCGAGACCGTGAGCACGACATATTGCCCGGGGCGCGAGGCCAGGTCGTGGGGCGCATCGGGGGAACCGGTCTCCCGGTTCGATACGGTAATGGACAGCGCGCCACCCTTCGGCATTGCATCGTTGGCATTGATCGCGAGATTGAGGATGATCAGCTCGAGCTGGTTTGGATCGACCAGCGCAGGCCAGACGTCGGGATCCGCGGATACCGCGAGCCGCACATCCGAGCCCGAGCGTTCGGACCAGCGAGCCTTGCATGCCTTCCACCAGGCGCAGGAGATCCACCGACCTGGGCTGAAGGACCTGCTTGCGGGCGAAGGCAAGCAGTCCCTGCGTCAGCGAGATCGCGCTCTCGCCGGCCTTCAGGGCGTTTCGCAGGTACCTCTGAGCGTCGTTGTCGAGTGCAACGGACTTCACCATGCTGATATTGCCGATGATCACCGTCAGCAGGTTGTTGAAGTCGTGCGCGATGCCGCCGGTCAGGTTGCCCAGGCTTTCCATTTTCTGGCTCTGGCGGAGCAGTTCCTGGGCGCTCTCCCGCTCATGAACCTCGGCCCGCCACCGATCGACTGCGTCGCGTTCCCGCTGGGCCCGTCGCATGGCGATGCCAAGCGCCAGCACGATGCCGGCCGTGGCACTCGCGGCGACCAGGCCATAGACCGTGAGATTGGCGTACCACGCTGACAGGGTCGCATTTTTGTCGAGGCTCAGGCTGATATAGACCGGGTTCTTGGGAACCTTCGTGTAGATGGTGACCCAATCGGCTCCGTCGGTCGACAAAGGTCCTCGGATGATGCCGGTGTCGTTCGAACCTATTTTGCCGACCAGGAATTTTCCCACATCGGGGAGGCTTGGTGCCACCTGTGATTGCGTGCGTGACTGCGCAAGGACGGTGCCGTCCGCCTTGAACATCGTGACGATATCGGTTGTGTTCGGCGTGGCGGACGCCCAAAGGTCGACGATGTAGTCCGCCGAAATGGCGACCTGAACAATCCCATTGAACGCTCCGTCCCTTTCCAGGCGCCGGCTCAGCGTGAACAGGAAGCGGCCCGATACGGGATCGATCCGTGGCTGGCTGATGCAGGTCTCCACCTCGTTGCGGCTCAGTTCCAGAAAGCAGTCCGGGTCGGCAGCAGGCGGCGGCTCGTTGGGCTGCACGTGAACGGTCGTTGCGCGCAGTTTGCCCGTGGCGTCCACGACGACGATGGCCAATTCGTCGTCGAGCCGCCGGTCCATGAGCTCCAGTTCGCGCAGCAGGTCCGCGGGCGACTGGATGGTGTCCCAGTCACGGCCTCCGGCGCGGTCCACGATCATGTCCAGGATCACTTCATGGCCGGTGAACAGGTTCTTGGCCTGCTCGCGGAACAGCGCGGCGATCCTGACG
The DNA here is from genome assembly GCA_963739725.1 of uncultured Alphaproteobacteria bacterium. GTDB lineage: Bacteria > Pseudomonadota > Alphaproteobacteria > Acetobacterales > Acetobacteraceae > JAMXLO01. The sequence goes on from CAVUBS010000019.1 coordinate 129,719, forward strand.
CCGTCATCTTCGTCGGCTTCCAGAATGGTGGCCCGGTCCTTCCAGGCAGCGGCGGCAAACAGGAACGCGGGCAGCAGGAATGCAAGCAGGGTGAGCCAACGCAGCACCCGTACGGTTCCGCTCGCGTCCTTGTCCAGAAAGAGCATCGATATCCCTTGCGGTACCGAGGATCGATTACCGTCAGCCCGGCAGCTGTGGCAGTTTATTGCGCTGCCATCATAGACCGGTTAGCGCCGGCAGGTCACGGGGTAACTTGCTGTTCCTGCTTGCCCCGGCGAACACCGAGGCACCGTGGGTCCGGCTGCGGCCCCGGCACCCGGGCTGCCCAGGGGATGCCTGCCAGAGCGCGATGCCCGCGCCAGCGGCGCTCCAGCCGAGGCAATCAGCCGGCGGTGCTGCCCCTGGAATGCGAGCCGGCACTGTCATGATGCAACGGACGTGGGCAGTGCACAGCCGACCTTGGTCGCAGGTCGTCTCGGCCGCCTGGGTCAGGCTGGTCGCCCGCATCCAGCCCGGTCTGTCGGAGCCTCGCGTCTCATAGGTTCGCTGCGCCGCAGCGCTGATGCGGAACTCCGCCCATTGCATCCCATCGGCACTGCGCACGTCGGGGACGTCGGCGAGGTCATTCTGCTTCGGATGCCGCTGCAGCCGCATCTGACCGATCAGACCGGCGAGGTGCTCGACGCGCCGCATCGCTCCCAGTATTGAATCGGCTGGCTGGTAGCCGCCGGTGAACGGATTCCATATCTCAAAGACAAAGCCATCCGTGGCATTCCGACGCGCCTGTCGCGTGATTCTCAGCGACGGTCTGCTCAATCTCTGTCGATTCACTGGTTTCTCCGGAAGCTCAGGGGTTTCTCCGGAAGCTCGGGCGGGCGCGTCGCTCCTGTCGGGGCGATCCCGATGCCGGCGCACACGGGTGCTCCCGAGCAGACCGCACGACGTTCCATACCACCCCCGGGTGCTGCGACCGCGATGTCGTCAGGACCAGGTGGCGGCCGAATGTCATTGCTTGGGCGGCTGGTACTGCAAGCGTTCACTGCAACGCGTGCACGGTCCGCGTGCACATTCATTGACGGCCAGGTTCCGCCCGGCTCATCGCGAAGTTCGTCATGTGGCACAGAACAGGTCCCACGCGGGACCTGTCATCCGTTTGTCACCCGGCCTTCAGAGTGTGCAGTTTGTCCGAGCAGGCGCGCGCGAGTGCGTTGTCGGGCGCCGTCTTGCCGCCGATTGTCGCCCAGCCCGCCTTCATGACGAGATCGCTGCGCGAGTATGACGATTGCTCGGTCTGGAACTTGGTCAGCGTGGCATGGTCGGGATCCGACTGCGCCTTTGTCACGCAGAACGGCACGAGCGCCGCGACGACCGCCGCGTCGGACCGATCCGACGCGAGTTGCTCGGCGGTTCCCTGTGTGGTCCACCCGAGCTGGGAGAAGCCGACAGTCGCCATTCCGATCGCGCCGATCGCCGCGCCCCAAAGTCCGGGTTTCAGCCAAACAGGAATTTGCATGAGGATTTTTCTTTGCGTTGTGGAAGGACTGATCTCCTTCCACCGACAAGTGCAGCATTGGTTGAAATGGGGGAGCGCGTCACCATTACATCGGCCACAGGAAAATAAACCACCCGATCCGGCCGTCCGCCGGCTCCGAGCGCCGCAACGCCTCTTGCGCTTTGCCGGCATCTGAGCGATATACGGTTCGCTTTCCGTGAATGCGTGATTGGCGGTCGGTCCGATTTGGACGATGCCCTCCCGGAATTCTCAGTTGTAACGCGTTCGCCCCACTGTCGCGCGGGCAGGCGAACATCAAGGCGCTCGCCTTCGGCCGCAGGCATGAACCCGCGGTGGCCGGCGCTGGAGCTTTTATCTTCGTGCCATCGATTACCTTCGCAAAACTCGGCCTGGCCGAGCCCTTTCTGCGCGCTCTCGACCGAGAGCGCTTCCACCAGCCGACACCCATCCAGGCAAGTGCCATTCCTCCGCTGCTCGCAGGCCGCGATCTGCTCGGCGTCGCCCAGACCGGCACCGGCAAGACCGCCGCCTTTGCGCTGCCGATGCTGCAGCACCTGGCAGGCCGACCGAGCGCCGCGCACCGCTACGGCACGCGCGCCCTCATCGTGGCGCCGACCCGCGAACTCGCCCTGCAGATCGAGGAAAGCCTCCATCGCCTCGGCGGCGATCAGAAGCGCCGCATCGTCGCAATCCTCGGCGGCCTCAGCCGTTCGATGCAGGTGCAGCGGATGCGGGCTGGCGCCGACATCGTGGTCGGCACGCCCGGGCGCATCTGCGATCTGATGGCGACGGGCGAGCTGAAGCTGCACCAGGTCAGCCACTTCGTCCTCGACGAGGCGGACCGCATGCTCGATCTCGGGATTCATCCGCGACATCCGTCGGATCGTCGCCGCCCTGCCGGCCGAGCGGCAATCGTCGCTGTTCTCGGCCACCATGCCGCAGGAGGTGGGCCGGCTCGCCGAGACGCTGCTGCGCAACCCGGTGCGGGTCGATATCGCCCGCGACGAGCCGGTCGTGCTGCCGATCGAGCAGCACGTGCATTACGTCGACCCCGCCGGCAAGCGGGCGCTGCTCGGCCGGCTGCTGACCGATCCGGCATTGTCGCGGGTGATCGTCTTCACCCGTACCAAACGCTCCGCCGACCGCGTCGCCGAAAACCTCGATACCGGCGGCATCCGGGTGAGCGCGCTGCATGGCAACAAGAGCCAGCCCGCGCGACAGAAGGCGCTGGAGCAGTTCCGCAGCGGTCGCGCACGCGTGCTGGTCGCGACCGACATCGCCGCCCGCGGGATCGACGTGACCGGCATCTCGCATGTCATCAACTTCGATCTGCCGGCCCAGCCGGAGGACTACGTGCACCGCATCGGCCGCACCGCGCGCGCCGGCGCCAGCGGTGTGGCAATATCGTTCTGCGACGCCGCCGAGCACGGCACGCTGCGCGCGATCGAGCGCATGACCGGGACCGCGATCAATATCGCCGGCGGCTCGCCGCCCGGCCCGCAGCCGCCCGGCCCGCAATCGACGCGCCTGCCGGTAGCCGTCGCCTGCGAACCGTGCGCCCGCGCCGACGCCGCCGGCCGCGGGGGCAGGTCGGACTGCGGCCCGCGGCGTGACAGGTGATGGATTGGCCGACACGGATATCGCGCCATGCCATCGTTGCGATATATAGTCGGATTCTCCACAGAGGACTCGCCCCATGAACCAGGGTAGGCAGGAACACTCGGACGATATCGCCTACCCCTCCGGCATCGCGTTCCTGCTGCTCCATCTGGCATGCTTCGCGGCCATCTGGACGGGGGTCACGCCGCGCGCCGTGGTGATCGGCGTGGTGCTCTACGTGGTGCGCATCTTTGCGATCGGCGCCGGCTACCATCGCTACTTCGCCCATCGCGCCTTCCGCACCAGGCGCGTCTTTCAGTTCTGCCTGGCATTCCTGGCGCAGACCTCGGCCCAGCGCGGCATTCTGTGGTGGGCCGCCAACCACCGCCGGCACCACAAATACTCGGACACCGAGCTGGACGTGCACTCGCCGGTGCAGCGGGGCTTCTTCTATGCCCATGTCGGCTGGATCTTCGTGCCGCGCAACAACGATACCGACTATGCGACGGTGCGCGACTGGGCGCGCTACAGGGAACTGGTGTGGCTCGATCGGCAGCCGTACCTGCCCGCGATCCTGCTCGGGGTGGCGACGTGGCTGATTGCCGGCTGGCCGGGCCTGGTCGTCGGCTTCTGCTGGAGCACTGTCGTGCTGTGGCATGCGACGTTCACCATCAACTCGCTCGCCCACGTGGTCGGTCGACGACGCTACGTCACCGGCGATAAGTCGCGGAACAACTGGCTGCTCGCGCTGCTGACCATGGGCGAGGGCTGGCACAACAATCATCACGCGTATCAGGTCTCGGTCCGCCAGGGATTCCGCTGGTGGGAATTCGACCCGACCTACTATGCGCTGCGCGTGCTGTCGTGGCTCGGCATCGTGTGGGATCTGCATGTGCCGCCGAAGGCGGTGGTACGCGGCGAGCATCGGCTGGGGCAGCTCGTCATCGACAAGGTTGCCGCGCAGCTTGCCGTGTCGTTCCCGGTCAATCTGATCGCCAGCCAGGTGCTCGAGGCGCTGGCGCGCGCGCCGGGCTGGATCGACCTGAGTTCACGCCTGCTGTCGGCGCGCATGCAGGCAGAGGCGTTCTGGAGCGAAATCGATCTGCCGCAGGTCCCGACGCTCGATGAGGTCCGCCGCTATGCCAGGGCGCGCCTCGCCCAGACGCCATCCCTGGACGACATCGCGGTGTCGGCCCGCCAGCGGCTGCTGGAACTGGTGCATTCGCGATTGGTCGAAGCGGCGCGCGCCGCCGCGGCCGCATAGGTACCGCGCGCAGATATCGCGTGCGGATAGACGCGGCTCGCACGGTGTCGGGCAGCCTTGCTACGCTGCTCCCGACCACGCCCGTCGCCGGCTCTGTATAGCGACGATCTGCGCGAACGCGGTGCGGGACGACGCATCGATTTGCCGACCTTCCGCGCGACACCACGCCGCAAAGTGGCCGGGATTGAACACCACGCGCATGCACGTGCGTTTCGGGCCCGAGCGATTGCCGACCAGGGCAAGCCATTCGTCGAATGTCGGAGGCAATCCGTCCGGATCCAGCGTGCGGTGCGCCGCATAGTTCTTCCGGGTGAACCAGACGGTCGCTGCGAGTCCCATTACCGTCCTGAACTGCCGAGCGGCGTGTTGCGCGCGGCGGCATCAGTAGCCGCGCCACTTGCGGCCGGCGGGCGTCCGGAAGGGGTCGCCGGCATCCCACAGCCGCTTGTCCTGTGCGATCCAGCCGCTGGCTTCCGCCTCGGTCGCGAAACCGTCCGCGGTCTGGGGAAGGGCGCCAAGCCTGGCCACCTCGACCAGGAAGCTGCCGTCTTGCCGCCTAACGATCTGATAGGTTGCCTCGGACATCGGGCAGTATGGCACGTCACGGGCGGCTTTGCACGTTACAGTTGAAGTCGCTAAATTGAAACTGACGAACGACCCTGTGATGGGCTAAAAGACCCAGACCTACCAAAGTGCCGCAGTCTGGCGTATGCTGGCACTGTCCCCCGACCACCACCAACCATAGAGGATAGCTGTATTTTGCGCGCACCCAAGAACGACCGGCAATGGCAGCCTCGCCGACGCGGGTTCGATGACGACAACTTCTACGGCAACACGCCGCCGCCGGTGACCTTCCCGTCCTTTTCATCCGGTTCGGCTGCACCCGAGGTGCAGGCGACGGTGAAATGGTTCAACGCCGAGAAGGGCTACGGATTTGCGGCCTTGGCCGACGGTTCGGGCGATGTGTTCCTGCACGTGAACGCCCTGCAGGCCGCCGGCCATCAGGCGGTCAGTCCCGGAGCGACGCTGCGGGTCCGCATCGGCAGCGGGCAGAAGGGCCGGCAGGTCGACCAGGTCATCTCGGTCGATGAGAGCACGGCCGAGCAGCCGGGGCCACGCCGGCCGCAGGCTGCGCGCCCCCGCTCGGATGCGCCCCGCCGCCAGGTCGATCTGAGCTCAGCGGTCGAGATGCCCGGCACGGTCAAATGGTACAACCCGGACAAGGGGTTCGGCTTCATCACCCCGCAGGCCGGCGGCAAGGACGTCTTCGTCCATGCGACGGTGCTCGAGCGTGCCGGGTTGGCGCCGTTGCAGGAGGGGCAATCGGTGCTGATGGGCGTGGTGCAGGGCGCCAAGGGTCCCGAGGCGGCAACGATCAGCCTCGGTTAGGTGACGGACTGCTGGCGCCATCACAGCGCCAGCGCTTCATCTTCCCAGGCGCCGCGGACGAAGTTCACGACCTCGAAGGGCCCATCGGCCGCCCACAGAACCCGAAGCACGCGCGTCCCGTGCCACACGTCGAGCCCGTACGGCAGGTTCGGCCGCCCATGCTGCCGTTCGATCGCGTGCCGATATCCCGGCGAGGATGCCTCTTCAGGGTTCAGCGCGCTGAACGGCGTCCAGTGGCGAAAAATCCACGGCGCCATGCGAAGCTCGACCAGCCGCACCGTGTCACGTTGCACCTCCAGCGCGCCACGCTCGCGCAGGAGCGGCAGCAGATGGTCACGGATCGCCCGTGCTCGGTCGTCGCTCGATGCCACCAGCCGGACGTTCACCCTTGCTCCCACCGTTCGGTTGACCGGCGGCCAGTTGCGTGGCCCGGCGCTGCCCCTCAGTGGGCCTTCCGCGTATCCACCAGATCGGACCCGTTGAGGCAGAACACCACCTCGCCGCCGCGCACAGTGCCGATCACGTCCGCATAGACATACGTCACGGCGTTGTGGGTCACCTCGAAGGTGAACAACCGTCCCGTTGGGTGGCCGTAATCCTTGCAGAATTCGTTGAAGTCGTAGGTTATCTGGCCGTCATACATCGATTCCGTTTGCATGATTGCTCCACGCTCGTGGCTATGGGTTAATTCGGATCGGCTCGGATCGACGTGTCGTACGAGTGCCCGCAGTCCCTGGATGTCGCCACCCTTGGATGTACCCGCCCTTGGGGTCAGCCGCCCTTGGATCCGGCGGCCCTTAAAACTAACGGCGCCCTCCGATACTCCGGAGGTATTGGAAGGACACAAACATCCTTCCCGTCGGCGAAAATCCTCTAGTCGGACGCCCTCGCCTCGGCGTCAGCCGCCTTCGTTACGGCAGCAGCGGCTTGCTGCACGGTCATGTCTTTCAGGACATGCACGCCGCCGGCGGTCGTCGCCAGCTTGACGGTGCCCTGTTCGTCGTAGATCGCCACGACATGGCGCGGGCTGACCACCACCAGACCGCCGCCGGCTGCTTCGAACGTGACCCAGTTCACCTGGTACCGCGAGCGATCATGTAGGTGATGTAATCCTCCTGCGTCACGCCGTCGTAGGACATGCTGAACGGCTTCTTCAGCGGCCGACGGCTTCGCCTCGGGTGCTATCGGTTTTGCCCGTCGAACACGCTTGGCCGGCTGCAGCGACGGCGGCCGGATCGCCTGAACCACCGGAACGCTGAATTCATCGGCCTGGCGGGTCGCTGCACCGGACCTCGCTGCGGACCACGAGGCGACATCCTTGCGCAACTGGTCCTTCATCGCGTCCGCCTGCCTGTCGGGTTCATCGTCCGGACGATCCGTCTCGCTGGTCGGCGTATTGCTCATCGGTGAATCCCTTGTTGCTGTTGATCGCCGGGCGCAGCGGGAGCGAACGACGCAACGTCACCGCCATCGGACCGTGCGGACGGACCTGACTGCATCGTTGCAATGACGGCGTAGGCGAGCCCCAAAATGATGCAGGCCAGCACGACGGCGGTTTTTGCGCTGGGCCGGACGACGACGCGTCCCGGCCGGCGTGCCGGTCGCGCCGGCAACAGGCCGATCAGACGAACCGCGATCGCAATCGCGTCGGGAAGACCCCAGAGGCTCCTTGGCATGCCGGCGATCATCCGAGCGAGACTATCGGTGGCTTCCGCCTTCGGCAGATCCGCCAGCCGGCCCGCCTCGCGCCATGGATCGTTGCCCTGACGGGCAATCACAGATGCAACGCTCAATATCATGCCGTTCGCTTCCGTCCCGACGTCAGCAAACAGGAAGTCGTTCAGATCCGATCGCTGTAAGGCATTTACATCGGTCGCTGCCACCAAACCATCCTAAATTGTATTGAAAAACGCGAACTGTACGTAAGCACGGTTTTATCTGAATACAAGTCGCGGCTATCTTCTGGACGTCCGACTGCTGGACGACCGGTATCCGGACGACTGGGCTGGCTGCTGCTGTTTGCTTCGGCGATCCCGCCGTACTCTCCGGCCGTGGCTCCGAAATTCCGTCGAGCACGACAACTTGTGCAGCCTTGCCATGTATTTGGCCCTCGGCCGCGCCATATGCAAGGCATGGCGCAACCAATCTATAACGTCTTCGTCCGCAACGACGGCAGTTACGGCGTCGCCCTGAGCGAACTCGGTGCGATGGTCCGGACGGCAACCGGCTTCGCAGCCGAGGCCGATGCGCGCGAGTGGGTTGCGCAGGACAGGTTGCTTGAACCGGGCGGCAGTGCGCTCCACGACATGCGTCCCACCGTGCCGCACGCGGGTTGATGTGGTGCGGGAAGGATCTCGCAGCGAGGCACCTTCAATGATGATCGACGCTGCGGCGTGGCTCGTGCTCGTCCCGATCATCGTGCTGGGACTCGCTGTCTGGCGGGCGAAGGCGTAGCACCGCCACGACGACCGGGTCACGGCCGGTTCTCACCGACCCTTTGAACCGCTTCAGGGGTTTGGCTTCAGGGCTTCGATTGACGCCGCGCCGGAGACCATCGTGCCGGCACCGAGTGTGTCGCATCGATGTCGGTCCCCTGGCCTGTCCCTGGCCTCAGCGTCCGCGGCCCGGCGGGCCGCCTCGGCCGTCACTTCGGCCGAGATCCGCGCCAGTACACCTTCGAGACCTGGCCCCGACGTCGTGTTCAATTCCTCCGCCGCGCGCCG
>CAVUBS010000020.1:0-160201 GCA_963739725.1 uncultured Alphaproteobacteria bacterium
GCTAGAGAACCGTCGATGCCCGAACTGCCCGACGTCGAGATCTTCAAGCGCCTGGTCGAACGAGCACTGCGCGCGGCCGCGTCGTATTGCGCGCACGTGGTGTTCCCGATCCACGGCAGCCTGGAGCGCGTGCGACCGGCGGCGGCGCTGCAGCGGCGGCCGAAGGGCAGGCGCGTCGCGTCATCGTCCGGCCGGCGCGGCAAGGTGCTGTTCGCCGACTTTCGAGAATGCCGGCACGCTGGCCATGCACTTCGGCACCAATGGCTCGCTGCAGCACGTGCAGCGTGACGCGGAGGAGCCGCCCTATGTCCGCATCGAGTTCGCGTTCGCCGAGGGTGACCGGCTGGCCTACGTCGATCCGCGGCGCATCAGCCGGGTATGCAGGACCGACAGCGCTGCGGCGTTCATTGCCGATCAGCGGCTTCGTCCCGACGCGCTCGATCCGGCGCTCAGTGGCAGAGCGTTCGCCGCGGCAGTTGCCAACCGCAGGCAATCTGTCAAGGCCACCTGATCGACCAGGCGCGGATCGCCGGGATCGGCGACTTGTACGCCGACGAAGTCCGTTCCAGGCGAGGCTGCGTCCCGCCATTGTCGCGAACAGCCTCGACGCGGGGTGCGGCAGCGTCTGTTCGATGCGATGAAGCAGGTTCTGCCGACTGCGATCGATCCGCGGCGCCGGTGCCGAGAGCTTCACCGACCGGCTGCCGAAGGGGTTCCTGCTGCCCGAGCGTCACGCCGGTGGTCGATGCCCGCGTTGCGGCACCGCACTGGTGATCGACAAGCGCGGCGGTCGCACGACATACCACTGTCCGAAGTGCCAGCCTGAACCTGCAGCCTGATCCGCAGTATCGGCATGAACTGAATTGATCCGCATCAACGCGCCGAGCACCCGGTTGGTCGTTCCGCGGATGTGTGGAACCCGTAGCCCGCAAGGGGAGGGAGGGCTTGACTGCAAGCCTTGCCCCCGGGTGTTTGACAGGCGTGGTCCGCTGCCTTTATTTAACTCATTGGTTAACTACGACGCAGGGCAGGACCTCTCGCATGGCACAATCTGGCGGATTTTCCCCGACACGACTGGCGCACCTGTCCGACGCCATGCGCGGCCATGTCGAGCGCGGCGAGGTGGCCGGCGTGGTTGCCCTGCTGGCCCGCCGCGACGAAGTCCATGCCGTGGCGCTCGGCGTGCAGGACCTGGACACCGGCGCGCCGATGCGGCGCGACACCATCTTCCGCATCGCCTCGATGACCAAGCCGGTCACCGCCGCGGCGGCCATGATCCTGGTCGAGGAGGCGAAGCTCCGGCTGGACGATCCGGTCGACCGGCTGCTGCCGGAACTGGCCGACCGGCGTGTGCTGCGCTCGATCGACGGTCCGCTCGACGACACGGTGCCGGCCAACCGCCCGATCACGCTGCGCGACCTGCTGACCTTCCGCCTGGGCTTCGGCGCGGTGATGGCGCCGCCCGGGCGCTACCCGATCCAGGCGGCGATCGAGCGAGGCCGGCCTCGCCCCGGGCCCGAACCCGCTGCCGTTCGGTCCCGACGAATTCATCCGGCGGCTCGGCGGCCTGCCGCTGATGCATCAGCCGGGCGAGCGATGGATGTATCACACCGGCTCCGACGTTCTCGGCGTGCTGGTCGCGCGCGCCGCCGGGATGGCCTTCGGGGATTTCCTGGCCGAGCGGATCTTCGCGCCGCTCGGCATGACGGACACCGGCGTTCAGCGTGCCCGAGGAAAAGCTCGACCGGCTGGCGACGTGCTATCGGACCGACGCCGAGACCGGCGCGGCTCGCCGTCTACGACCGCGCCCGCGGCGGCCGATGGGCGAGCCCTCCCGCGTTTCAGTCCGGCGGCGGCGGGCTGGTCTCGACCGTCGACGATTTCCTCGCCTTCGGCCGCATGATGCTGCGCGGAGGCCGGCACGGCACGGCACCGCATCCTGGCGCGTCCGAGCGTCGAGCTGATGACGACCGATCATCTGACGCCGGCGCAGAAGGCGGCCTCGCCGTTCTTTCCCGGCTTCTGGGACACCAACGGCTGGGGCTTCGGCGTTGCCGTGAGCACGGCGCGGGATGGCCTCGGCCTCGACGCCCGGCAGCTACGGCTGGGTCGGCGGCTTCACCACGGCTTGGCGCAACGCGCCGGCCGAGGACGTGGTGGGCATCGTGCTGACCCAGCGGCTCATGTCCGGGCCCGCATTGCCGGCGGTCATCGCGGACTTCTGGACGCACGCCTACCAGGCGATCGACGACTGACGTTGCGGCGCCCCGATCAGGCGTCGTAGGCCAGTCGCAGTCCCGGCTCGGGCCAGTCCATGGCGACCAGCTGCCCGGTGCCCGACAGCGTGACGTAGGCGGTGCGCAGGTCGGGGCCGCCGAAGCAGATGTTCGTGGTCATCGGGTCTGGCATGGCCACCTGCCGCACCAGCCTGCCGTCCGGCGCGATCACGCTGACGCAGCCGGTGATCAGGGTCGCGACACACATGTTGCCCGCGGCATCCACCGCGAGGCTGTCGAAGCGCTGGAACCCGCCGAGGCCGGTGACCAGCCGCCCGCCATTCGGCGATGGCCAGCCCTGCTTCGTCACCACGCCCGGCGCGGTGATGTCGAACGCCCAGAGCCGCGCCGGCTCGGTCTCGGCGACGTAGAGCACGCTTGCCGTCCGGCGACAGGCCGATGCCGTTCGGCGTCAGGCAGGGAAATGCCACCTCGACGATCCTCGAGCCGTCCGCCAGCGCGTAGTAGATCACGCCATGGTCGCGGTCCCGCGCCCGGGTCTTGCCGAGATCGGTGAAGTAGAAACCGCCGTTGCGCGTCGAACACGATGTCGTTCGGCCCGCGCAGCGGGTTGGCGCCGCAGCGATCGTACAGCACGCTGACCGCGCCGGTCTTCGGGTCCACCCGCTCGATCCGGCCGGTGGTGTAGTCGGATGCCTGGACGGCCGGGCGCAGCAATCCCATCTCCAGCCGCCAGGCGAAGCCGCCGTTGTTGCAGACGTAGAACGCGCCGTCGGGACCCACCGCCATCCCGTTCGGCCCGCCGCCGGTCCGCGCGATCACCTGCACCGTGCCGTCCGGCAGCACGCGGCTGACCGTCTGACGCTCGATCTCGACCAGCACGACCGAGCCGTCCTGCATCGCCACCGGCCCCTCCGGGAAACCCAGTCCCGTGGCCACGACGCGCAATTCGCTCATTGTCCGTTCCCCCGGATTTGGTGGCATGTGTTGGATGCGCCGAGTGTGCCGGATCGTGAGCACCTGTGCGAGACCTCCGAACCGAACGGCTGTGCCGTGCGACATTGCACGCGGGGAAGATCGACGCCGGCGCGCTCCCTGGACACGGCTCACGTATCCGCCTTGGATAACGCCCAACCAAGCGGATGCGTTGACGACCTGACAGGGAGGGCCCGGCATGCTCACCACGAAAGCGGACGACCCCCTGTGTCGCGCGGCGGCGCGCAGCTTTCAGGCCGGCGGCCCTGCAATCGGCCACGCGACGGAGCAGCCATGAGCAAGCTCGCGCTGTCCATTGCCGTCGGCGACTACGACCGGGTGCGTCCACTGGTGGATGGCTCGGTGCAGATCGACGGCGTCGATCCGGTGTTCATGCTGCTCGAGCCGGAGGAGATCTTCTTCCGCGCCTTCCGGCACGCCGACTTCGACATTTGTGAACTCTCGATGAGCAGCTTCACGGTCAAGACGGCGAACGGCGACTGCCCGTATGTCGGCGTGCCGGTGTTTCCGTCGCGCGCGTTCCGCCACAACTCGATCTATATCCGGACCGATCGTGGCATCGCCAGACCCGAGGATCTGAAGGGCCGGCGCATCGGCGTGCCGGAGTATCAGGTCACGGCCAATGTCTGGACGCGCGCGGTGCTGGAAGATGAACACGGCGTCAAGCCGTCGGACGTCACCTGGGTGCGCGGCGGCTACGAACAGGCGGGACGGATCGAGAAGATCGCCGTGACCCTGCCGCACGACGTGCACGTGGAGGATGCGCCGCCGGACGCCACGATTTCCGGCATGCTGGCGGACGGCGAGATCGATGCGGTGATCGGCCCGCGCGCACCGTCCTGCTTCACCAACGGCCACAGGCATGTCGGCTGGCTGTATCCGGATCCGGCCGCAGCGGCCGCGGCCTGGTTCCGCAAGTCGGGGATATTTCCGATCATGCACATCCTCGGCATCCGTCGCACGCTGGCGGAGCAGCACCCCTGGCTGCCGATCGCGGCGATGAAGGCGTTCGAGCAGTCGAAGGCGCGCGCGCTGGCGCAAGCTGGGCGACGTTGCGGCATCGAAGGTGACGCTGCCGTTCATCGACGAGCAGTTGCATGCCGCGCGGCGATTGATGGGCGAGGATTTCTGGTCCTACGGACTGGAGGCAAACCGCCACGTCCTGGAAGTCTTCCTGCGGCGCCATCACGCAGAGGGGTTGTCGTCGCGGGTGCTGTCGCCCGAAGAGCTGTTCCATCCGTCCACGCACGAGACGCATCGCGTCTGACAGCACGTGGGCGTCTCCTCCCTCACCGTGGAGCATGTCACCAAATGCTTCGGCAGCGGTGAAGCGTCCGTCACGGCGGTTGAGGATTTTTCATTCGACGTGGCGGAGGGCGAATTTGTTTCGCTCATCGGTCCGTCCGGTTGCGGCAAAACCACGCTGTTCCACATCATCGGCGGACTGACCGGCGACTATCAGGGCCGCGTCACGGTCGCCGGCGAGACGATCACCGGCCCGCATCCGGCCATCGGCATGGTGTTTCAGGAGGAAAGCACATTCCCCTGGCGCAGCGTGATCGACAATGTCGCGTTCCCGCTCGAACTGCGTGGCATCCCCCGCGCCGACCGTCTGGAGCAAGCCCGCCACTACATTGCGATGGTCGGGCTGCAGGGCTTCGAGCGTCGTCATCCGGCGGAATTGTCGGGCGGCATGCGCCAGCGCGTCTCGATCGCGCGGACGCTGGCGGCACGGCCGAGGATTTTGCTGATGGATGAACCATTCGCCTCGCTCGACGAACAGACGCGTCTGCTGCTCGGCGCCAAGGTGACGCAGATCCAGCAGCAGCTTCGCCAGACCACGCTGCTGATCACCCACAGCCTGACCGAGGCGGTGCAGCTTTCCGATCGCATCGTCGTCATGACGTTTCGTCCCGGCCGCGTGCGGCGCATCGTCGAGGTGCGACTGCCGCGCCCGCGCACCGATGCCGTGCTGGCGAGCCCCGAATTCGGGCGCTATGTCGCCGAACTGTGGGCCGATCTGCGCGAGGAAGCCAATCGCGGTCTTGCAGCTTTCGAGCACGCGGCGGACTGAAATGCTGCTGCTGGCGCCGGTGTTCGGATTGGCCACGCTGATCGCGGCCGGCGTGGCGCTGCAGGCGCTGATCGCGGCCGATGTCATCAGCCGCTATGTCGTGCCGCCGCCATCCGACGTGCTCGGCGCATTCGCGCGCATCGTTGTCGATGAGCATGTGCCGGCGCGCTTTCTGCTCACCAGCATCGAGACGTTCGCCGCCGGCCTGTTGATCCTTGCCGTCGGTGTGCCGCTCGGATTCTGGCTCTATCAGTCGCGACCGCTGCGACGCGCCTTCGAGCCGTGGGTCGCCGCGTGGGCGGCGGCACCGCTGGTGCTGGCGTATCCGCTGTTCCTGGTGCTGTTCGGGCGATCCTCCGTCACCATTGTGGTGCTTGGTTTCGCGGCCGGCTGCGCGCCGGTCATTCTGAAGACGGTGGAAGGGTTCGCTGCCACACGTCGCGTGCTGATCGATGTGGGACGCTCGCTGCGATTGACGCGCGGGCAGATGTTCCGAAAAATCCTGTTCCCGGCTGCCATGCCGTCGATCTTCACCGGACTTCGGCTTGGACTTACGTTCAGCCTGATCAACATCGTCGGCGTGGAATTCCTGATCAACCTGGGCGGCCTCGGTCAGCTCATCAACGAGCTTGCGGAGCGCTACGATCTGCCGGGCACCTATGCGGCCATCTGCTTCGTGGTGCTGGCCAGCATGCTGTTCTTCGTCTGCATGGAGCATGTCGAGCGATGGCTGCAGCGCGTGCACGGCTGATCGCCGCGCTTGGTCTCATGACGGCATGGCAGGCGCTGGCATCGTCGGGACTGCTGTTCCGCGACGTCGTTCCCTCGCTCTGGCGCATTGCCGCGGCGCTTGCGATCACGCTGAGCAGCCCGGCGTTCTACCACAACCTTGGCGTCACGGCGGTGGAATTCCTTGTTGCCGTTGCTTTGGGTGGCATCGCAGGTGCCGGCGCCGGCCTGGCACTCGGCGCCAATCGCTTCCTGGCTGCCGCGTATGAACGCTGGGTGCATTATCTTGCGCCGGTGCCGAAGATCATTTTCTTCCCCGCCCTGCTCCTGGCATTCGGCGCCGGCCCCGGCTCGAAGATCGCCATCGGCACGATCTCGTGCTTCTTCCCGGTGGCGATCAGCGTCGCGAGCGGCGTCCGTGACGTGCGCCAGGTTCTGCTGCAGGTCGGCCGAAGCTTCCGCGCCACCACCTGGCAGATGGCGACGAAGATCTATCTGCCGGCAATCCGCGAGCCGCTGCTGAACGGACTTCGCCTGGGCTTCGGCGTCGCAGCCATCGGCGTGCTGCTGGCCGAAACCAAGCTGTCGAAAGCCGGCATCGGTTTCCTGATAATGGACGCCTATCGCCGGTTCGACATGCCGGGCATGTATGCGCTGCTGATCCTGGTGGTATTGCTGGTGGCCACGGTCAATGCTGCGGTGGCGCGGCTGAACAGATGCCCGGGACAAGCCGGTCCATGAGTCAAAAGGAGAGACGAATGCGTCGACGCACGCTTCTGGCGGCAGCGCTGTCCGCAACGCTGATACCGGCCCGCCGCGCGCGCGCCGCCGATGGATTGAAGCTGGCAGTCGGACAGAAGGGCAACTGGGACACCTCGGTCGCCGAACTGGGACAGCGCGCCGGCATCTTCCGCAGGCACGACATCGAACTGGATATTCTCTACACCCAGGGGAGCGGCGAGACCCTGCAGGCGGTGCTGTCGCGCAGTGCCGAGATCGGCGTCGCCGGCGGCACGCTGGGTGCGATCGGCGCCTTCGCCAAGGGCGCGCCAATCCGTATCATCGCCTCCGAAGCAACCGGAGCAGGCGATCTCTTTTGGTACGTGCGCGCCAATTCGCCGGTCCGGTCGCTCAAGGACACCAATGGCAAGACGGTCGCATATTCGACCCAGGGCTCCTCGACCAACAGTGTCGTGCTGGGCTTTGTCGATACGTTCGCCATCACGCCGCAGTTGGTATCGACGGGCGGTATTCCCGGCACCTACACGCAGGTGATGTCGGGCCAGATCGATGTCGGCTGGTCGGCCGCGCCGTACCTGCTGGAGGCCGCGGAGGAGGGCAAGATCCGCATCATCGGCGGCGGCAACGACGTGCCCTCGATGCGCGAGCAGACCGTGCGGGTGAACGTGGCGCATGCTGCCGCTTTGGACAGCCGCCAACCGGTCGTCCAGCGCTTCACCGCAGCGTATCGCGAGACGGCGCAATGGATGTACCAGAGCCCGGATGCGGCGAAAGCCTATGCCGAATTCGCCGGCGTGCCCGAGCGGTTCGTCAAGCGCTTGCGCGAGGAGTTCTTTTCAAATGGCATGATCTGGTCGGACAGGATCGGCGGGATGGATTCGCTGATGGCCGATGCCGTACGATTCAAATTCATCCAGGCGCCGCTGTCGCAGGAGCAGATTGCACAGCTGATCCAGATACCGGCGGCCTGACGCGACCCGTCGGCCCCGCCCTGACCGTCATGACCGGACGTGCCCCGGCTCACGCAGCCCCATCCGAACCAGCCGCGGCATCACCTCGTCGCGGAAGAACGGCAGTTCCTCGCCGTAGTTCACGAACGACAATGCAATCCCCCGCGCTCCGGCTGCGCTGATCTGTGCCAGGTCGCGCGCAACGGCATCGGGATCGCCGACCACGGGAACACCGCCCATGCCGTTCGCCTGATGATGGCGGCGCTCGTCGAAATCATCCGGACAAGCCTCGCGGGTAACGCCGCGCATCGCCATGATGCGATCGACCGCCGCCCAGTCGGCATTGTCGATGACGCAATGGCGGTAATACGCCTCCGCCTCGCGCTGCGTCGGCCGGCAGGTGACGACGCCCACGGTATACACGTCGATCTCGCGGCCGCTTTCGCGCGCCAGTGCCTTGACGTTGCGAACGTGCGCGGCAAATTCGTCCAGCTTCCCCTTCGGCGTCATCGAGAACAGCGCATCGCAGTTGCGGATCGCAAACGCCTGACCGGTCGGTGAGGCACCCGCATTCATCACGATCGGCCGGCTGCCGCCGAACGGCTTCGGCTTGGCACGCGCTTGCCTGAGCTGGATGAAGCCGCCGTCGAAGTCGAAATCCTCCGCGTCGGACCAGGCCAGCTTGATCGCGTCCAGCCACTCCTGCGCGTACTCATAGCGCGCGGCGTGTTCGCGCATGGTGACGCCGAACATCTCGAACTCGTCCTCGTTCCAGCCGCACACGACGTTCAGCCCGAATCGTCCCTCGCCGATGTGGTCCGCCGTGACGAACTGCTTGGCCGCGATCACCGGATGGATCAACGGCGCATGCACGGTGCCGAACACCGTCAGCCGTTGCGTCGCGGCGAGCAGTCCGGCGGCCCAGGTGACGGTCTCGAGCGTCTCGCCCTGGTAGTCGGTGTCGCCGCCGTAGCCCTTCCATCGACCGACCGGCAGCATGAACTCGATGCCGGCATCGTCGGCCATGCGTGCCAGGCGCAGGCAATCCGGCCAATTCCCGCTCCACCGCTCGGGGACTTTTGTCACCGCGCGTCCGGACGAACAGTTGGCGCCGAACAGGCCGAGCTTCAGCCGGTTTCGGCTGTACAGGTCCAGGCGATCCTGCATGCTCATGGGAAGTGCGGCGCCACCTGCTGCATGAAGCGCGCCATCTCGTCCTTCACCTGCGCATGCGGCTTCAGCCCGACGTTGAAATACAGGATCACCTCGTCGAATCCCGCCGCCTCCACCTTCTTCAACACGTCGGTGATGTGCGCCGGCGTGCCCAGCAGCACCGAGTTCTCCGTCAGGTCCTCCGGCCGCACAGTGTGCAGCCGCTCCACCATGGCGATGAAGTAGCGATAGCTCGGCGGCGCGGTCGCGGGATCGCCCGGGAAGGCGGGGATGACGCATTCCTTGTAGTAGCGGATCTGCCGCGCCCGCGCCGCCTGCTGCTGCGCATCGTCGTCGGCGAAGTGCGTGAAGTAGCTGCACATCAGCCGGCCCGGCGCCGTGCCATGCTTCGCGCAGGTTTCGTGATACAGATCGCGCACCTGCGCGCAGCCCGCCGAAGGTCATCGCCGCGGCGAACGGCGCCACGATCAGGCCGCATCCCAGCCGCGCCGCAAGCTCGATCGACGGCCTGGAGAACGACGCGACATAGGCCGGGATCGGCCGCTGCACCGGCCGCGGCGTGATCGCCACATCGTCGAATGCATAGTGCCGGCCGCGATGCGAGATCGGCGCCTCCGCCGACCACAGGCGGCGCACGACCTCCATGCCTTCCTCGAAGATCGACTGATTGTCGTCGAACGACACGCCGAACGGGACGTATTCGCGCCGGTCGTAGCCGCGGCCGGCGGCAAAATCGACGCGGCCGCCGCTCAGCAGATCGAGGCTCGCCCATTGTTCGGCGACGCGGATCGGATGATGCAGCGGCAGCACCGTCACCGCCGGCGCCAGCCGGATGCGTTGCGTGCGCGCGGCGATGTAGGCGAGCGCGAGGTCGGGGCACGACAGCACGCCGAGCGTACCGAAATGATGCTCGCCGATCCATGCCGAGTGCATCCCCAACTGCTCGGCATACAGCGCCTCGTCGATGATGTCCGAGACCAACTGGTTGGGCGCGCGCGGGTTGTCGGCGTAGTGGTTGTCGCTCAGGGTGAAGTAGCCGAATTTCATGGCGGTTTCCGCTGGTCAGTCACTTCCGAGGTCAAGCCCGTACGATGAAGCCTGGCGTTCAGACCGTCAGCACCTCGAGCAGATGGCCGTTCGGATCCTTGAAGTAGAACCCACGCCCGCCGCCGCGATGGTTGATCGCCATGTTGTCGGGCGAGAACGGGCCGCTGCCGTACGCAAGGCCCTCATCCGTGACCCGCTGGAAGATCGCATCGAATTCCGGGTCACTGACCTTGAACGCGTAGTGCTGCCAATCGAACGTCGCGCGAGTGTCGAAGTCGAGGACCAGCGACTCGTTCACCCGCACCGGAGCGAAGTGCGAATCCGTGCCTTCGTAGTCCAGACCGAAGATGTGCGCGAAGAACCTGGCGGACGCCTCGTTGTCGCGCGCCGGCACGATCGTGTGATCAAGCACGATAGTCATGTCTTCCTCCCTCCGACCCGTCCCCTCGGCATTCAACCTACAAACGCTCCGCCGTTCACGTCCAGGATCGCGCCCGAGAAATAGCTCGCGGCCGGCGTGCACAGGAAGGCGATCGGCCAAGCGAGCTCCTCCGGCCGGCCCATGCGGCCGAGCGGCAATTGCGCCCCCGAGGTGAAGCCCGTGGTCATCGCTGTCTGCACCGGCCCGGGCGCCACGCCGTTCACCAGCACACCGCGACCGATCGCCTGGCGCGACAGCCACTTCACCAAAGCATGCACAGCGCCCTTCGACGCCGCGTAGTCGGGCGGCGTGAAACCCGATGTCCCGCCGGTGCGGCCGGCGACCGAACCGACCAGCACGATCGCGCCGCCACCATGCTCCGCCATGTGGTCGATCGCCGCCGCGGCCAGCGTGAGCGGCACCCGGACATTGACGTCCATCACGCGATGGAACCGGTCGTGCCAAGCTGGATCCTCGCGCCATGGGCGGCTTTCCAGGATCGCGGCACAATGCGCGACCGCGTTGATCCGACCATGTCCAAGCAGCTCGGCGATGAACGCGTCGGACGTGAGGTCGCCTTCGGCCGTGGTGCACGCCGCGTCGATGCGCTCCAACGCCGTGCGTGTCTCGGCGAGCGGCGCGCGGTCGGTCAGCAGAAGCTCGGCACCGAGCTGCGCGAGCGCCATCGCGGTTGCCCGCCCGATCCCGCTCGCCGCGCCGGTGACCAGGGCGCGATGGCCGTGAAGGTTCAGCGCGGCAGGCAACTGAGGGATGCTCTGGCTCATGTGCGCGTTCTCTCCTGCGTTAACGGATTGCTGCATATTCTTGTGCATCATCGATCCGGATCAAAGTGCTCCTCGGCCGGCCGGACCAGGTCGATCGTATCGCATGAGGCGCACAAGAGGTGCAAAATGCACGACATGATCGGAAGCACCGGCATGCTGCGCGGCTGGGTCGCGGTATGGACCCTGCAAATGGCGTGGTTCGCGGCGATGATGACGGTGACGGTGGGTGCGACCGCAATGCTGGAGCTGCTGTTCACCGGGCACGCTCGGCGCGCACGAGCCAGGCTGCGGTCACCAGAAACCGTCACGGACGCGGGTGATCTGCAACGCCCCCTTGCGTAGCTGTTACAGGCTACCGGACCCGTAGGCAGCAGCCGCAATCGTATATCCATCACAATAGCGACGGCGCGAACCGATGACCTTCGGTCACCGCTCGGTCCTGACGTCATGGCCGGGCGTGTCCCCGTACGCGTCAGGACAAGCGCAGCCCGGAGTGTGATTCTCCCCCTCCCCTTGCGGGAGGGGGTTGGGGGGAGGGGAACCAGAGGTCCGAACCGGCTACATACCTGACACGATGGACCGGCAACATGGGTGACAGTATTCCTGCCCGGCAATGGGGGTCTTTGCCATGGGGTGGAGGGAAAGCGGCGTGTTGGGCGAGAAGCTTCGGTTCATTGCCGAGGCTTTGAAGGGCGATCAGCGAACAGATCGGCGCCTATAGCGCTGCCGCGCCTCGCGTGGCTGCGACCCCTCCCCCCAACCCCCTCCCGCAAGGGGAGGGGGAGAAGTTCCTGGTCTGCTGACCGTGTCCCTTTTCGATGCCTACGGCGCGCGCACCAGCCGGTGCTGCTTGCGGCCGGCGGACAGCTTGATCGCATCGTCGTGCAGGTCCGCCAGCGTGACCGTCAGCCCCTCGTCCTGCACGGCCACGTCGTTGATCCGTGGCGCCGCCGCCGCGGATCAGCCGCCGCGCCTCGCCGTTGCTGGCGGCGAGGCCCGCCAGCGCGAACAGGCGAAATGCCGGGATGCCCGCCGCGAGGTCGCCGCGCGGCACCTCGATGCTGGGCAGCGTGTCGGCCGCCTCGCCTTCCTCGAAGGCGCGCCGCGCGGTCTCGGCGGCGGCGGCGGCGGCCTCCGGACCGTGCGCCAGCGTGGTCGCCTCGGTCGCCAGCATCTTCTTCGCCTCGTTGATCTCCGCCCCGCCGAGCGCTTCCAGGCGGGCGATCTCGGGCAGCGGCAGGTCGGTGAACAGGCGCAGGAAGCGGCCGACATCGGCGTCCTCGGTGTTGCGCCAGAACTGCCAGTAATCGTAGGGCGACAACCGATCGGCGGTCAGCCAGACGGCACCCTGCGCGGTCTTGCCCATCTTGGCGCCGGATGCGGTGGTGATCAGCGGCGTGGTCAGGCCGTGGACCGCCTTGCCGTCGGTGCGGCGGGTCAGTTCCATGCCGCAGACGATGTTGCCCCACTGGTCGGAGCCGCCGATCTGCAGGGTGACGCCGTGGCGGCGGTTCAGCTCGCGAAAGTCGTAGCTCTGCAGGATCATGTAGTTGAATTCGAGAAACGTCAGCGGCTGCTCGCGATCCAGCCGGATCCGCACGAAGTCAAAACTCAGCATGCGGTTGACGGTGAAATGCGTGCCGACGTCGCGCAGCAGCGGGATGTAGCCGAGCGCGTCCAGCCAGTCGGCGTTGTTCGCCATGATCGCGTCGGACGGCCCGTCGCCGAACCGCAGGAACGGGTCGAAGCAGCGGCGGATGCCGGCCATGTTGGCGGCGATCTGCTCGTCCGTCAGCATCTGGCGCGTCTCGTCCTTGCCGGAGGGGTCGCCGATGCGCGTGGTGCCGCCGCCCATCAGCACCAGCGGCCGATGGCCGTGCCGCTGCAGCAGGCGGAGGATCATGATCTGCACCAGGCTGCCGACATGCAGGCTGTCGGCGGTGCAGTCGAAGCCGATATAGGCCGTGACGGTGCCGTCGCGGAACGCCGCGTCCAGCGCCTCGGTGTCGGTGCACTGGAAGACGAAGCCGCGTTCGGTGGCTTCCCGCAGAAACTCGCTTTCGACCATGACGCCCGGCCTGTATCAGAAGGGTGCGTGGGCTAGCACAGACGCGGCCCAGGGGAAACGGCGGGGAAAATGCTGCGCACCATCGGACTGATGAGCGGCACCTCGCTGGACGGCGTCGATGCCGCCTGGCTGGAGACCGACGGCGAGCGGATCGGCGCGTTCGGGCCGACCGTGACGGTGCCGTACGACGATCGGCTGCGGGCGGACCTGCGGCGCATTCTGGACAGCGCGCCGCTGCTGGACCCCGCTGACCGGCGGCTCAAAAGCGCGACGGCGCGGCTGACCGAGTATCACGTGCGCGCGGTCGCGGCACTGGGGCGGCAGGCGGACCTGATCGGCTTCCACGGCCAGACCATCCTGCACCAGCCGGACCGGCGACGGACCTGGCAGATCGGCGACGCGGCCGAACTCGCCTGGCGGACCGGGGTGCCGGTGGCGCACGATTTCCGCTCGGCCGATGTGGCGGCGGGCGGGCAGGGGGCGCCGCTCGCACCGGTCTACCATGCCGCGCTGGCGCGCGGGCTGGCGACGCCGCTCGCCGTGCTGAACATCGGCGGCGTGGCGAATGTGACGCTGGATCGGGCCGGACGGGCGCCTGGTCGCGTTCGACACC
Source organism: uncultured Alphaproteobacteria bacterium (assembly GCA_963739725.1). GTDB lineage: Bacteria > Pseudomonadota > Alphaproteobacteria > Acetobacterales > Acetobacteraceae > JAMXLO01. The sequence goes on from CAVUBS010000020.1 coordinate 13,835, forward strand.
GGGCCGGGCAACGGCCCGCTGGATGACTGGATCATGCGACATGCGGGCGCGCCGTTCGACCGCGATGGCGCGATCGCGCTGTCCGGACAGGTCGATCGGCAGGTGCTGGGCCGGCTGCTGGCGCATCCCTATTTTGCGAAGCCGGCGCCGAAGTCGCTGGACCGGCTGGATTTCGCGGCCACGCTTGCCGCGAGCGGCCTCGCCGGGCTGTCGGCGGCCGATGGTGCGGCGACGCTGGTCGCCTTCATCGCCGGCGCGGTCGCCGCGGCGTCGCTGCCCGCGCCGCCGCTGCGCTGGCTGGTCACGGGCGGCGGACGCCGCAACCCGGCGATCATGCGGGCCCTGCGCGACCGGCTCGGTGTGCCGGTCGATCCGGTGGAGGCGGCGGGATGGGACGGCGACGCACTGGAGGCGCAGTGTTTCGGCTTCCTCGCGGCGCGCACGCAGGCCGGTCTGCCGATCAGCTTTCCCGACACGACCGGGGTTCCGGTCGGTCTCCCCGGTGGGACCATCACCCGACCTGCCGCGGCAAGCGCCCGGTAACGGACGACGCCATTGATCGTCACCGACTTCCCCCGTGCCGTCCGCGAGATCGAGCACACGCTGATCCCGCTGCGCGACGGCACGAAATTGGCGGCCCGCATCTGGCTGCCGGAGGATGCGGACCGGAACCCGGTGCCGGCGATCCTCGAGTACCTGCCGTACCGCAAGCGCACCGGCACCTACGATCGCGACGCGCTGACGCATCCGTATCTCGCCGGCCACGGCTATGCCGCGGTGCGCGTCGATATCCGCGGCAGCGGCGAGTTCGGACGGGCTGCTGTTCGACGAATACGCCCGGCAGGAGCAGGACGACGCGCTGGAGGTGATCGCGTGGCTGGCGGCGCAGCCGTGGTGCAGCGGCGCGGTCGGCATGATGGGGATCTCCTGGGGCGGGTTCAACGCGCTGCAGGTCGCCGCGCGCCGCCCGCCGGCGCTGAAGGCGATCATCACGATCTGCTCGACCGACGACCGCTATCGCGACGACGTGCACTTCATGGGCGGCGCGGTGCTGCGCGCCGGCTTCGGCTGGGCCTCGTTCCTGTTCGGCGCGATGTGCCATCCGCCCGACCCCGCGCTCGTCGGCGATCGCTGGCGGGCGATGTGGCTGGAGCGGCTGGAGAATCTTCCCCTGTTCCTGGCGCCCTGGCTGCGGCATCAGCGGCGCGACGACTACTGGAAGCACGGCTCGGTGTGCGAGGATTACGGCGCGATCGAGTGTCCGGTCTTCGCGGTCGGCGGCTGGACCGACGGCTACACCAATGCGATCCCGCGTCTGCTCGAACACCTGACGGTGCCGCGCAAGGGTCTCATCGGGCCCTGGGCGCATGCCTATCCGCATGTCGCGCTCCCCGGTCCGCAGATCGGCTTCCTGCAGGAGGCGCTGCGGTGGTGGGATCATTGGCTGAAGGGCATCGACACCGGCGTGATGGACGAGCCGATGCTGCGCGCGTGGATGACCGACAGCGTGCGGCCTGCGCCCTATCACGAGGAACTGCCGGGACGGTGGATCGCCGAACCGTCCTGGCCGCCACCGACGATAACAGTGCATCGCCTGCACCTGACCGATGACGGACTGCGAACCGACGGCGCGAACCTGACGCCGCGGGCGGTGTGCTCGCCGCAGACGGTCGGCAAGGATGGCGGAAGCTGGTGCCCGTTCGGCCGCGCGCCTGACCAGGCCGGCGATCAGCAGGCCGACGATGCACGTTCGCTGGTGTTCGAGACCGAGCCGCTCGAGCGGACCATCAGAGATCCTCGGAGCGGCGATCGTCACGTTCGACCTCGCGTGCGACCGGTCGCTGGCGAATTTGGCAGTGCGGCTGTGCGACGTGCATCCCGATGGCGCGTCGCTGCGGGTCAGCTTCGGAATTCTGAACCTCGCGCATCGCGATGGCAGCGCGGCGCCGGCGCCGTTGGTGCCGCAGCGCCGCTATCGGGTGCGCATCCGGCTCAACGACGCGGGCGCGGTGTTTCCGGCCGGGCACAGGATCAGGCTGGCGCTGTCCACCACCTACTGGCCGATGGTCTGGCCGAGCCGCGAGAATGCGACGGTGACGGTATTCGGCGGCACGCTCGATCTGCCGGTGCGTCCGCCAAATGCGGCGGATGCGCTGCTGCCGTCGTTGCCCGGGCCGGAGACGGCGCCGCCCGAGCCGACCACGGTCGTGCGTCCGGGGGTGGTACGGATCGACCGGATCGGCCTCGAACTGGGCACCGAGGGAAGCTTCGAGTGCCACATCGACGAGGACGATCCACTCAGCGCGGTCACCGAAATGCGCTACATGCAGACGATCTCGCGCGACGCGTGGCGGACGCGGATCGAGACCCGGATGCGGCTGTCGTGCACGTATGATGCGTTCGTGCTGCGGGCAACGATGCAGGCGTGGGAAGGCGACGTGCAGGTCTGTCGTCGCGAATGGGACGAGAGCGTTCCGCGCGAATTTGTGTAGCTGCCGCGCGGGCCTTCGCCGATCACGACGACGACGCAAGCGGCGACTGGCGGACCCTCAGTCCCGCACGATCGGGCAGCTCTCGTCGCGCACCCAATCGCCGAAGCTGAGATAGTAGACGCGCACGTCGTCAAATCCGGCGCGCACCGCCGCGGCTGCAGCCAAAGCCGCCCTTCCGCCGCCCTCGCAATGGGTGACGATGTGATCGCCCGGGCCGAATCCCACCCGCTCGAGCATGGCGCGCAGCACCGGTGCGGGACGAACGACGCCGTTGTCCAGCAGATCGACATGCGACAGATGCCGCGCACCCGGCAGATGGCCGCTGCGCGCACGATTGCGCGTGTCCTCGCCGGTGAACTCCGCGCGCGTGCGGCTGTCGAACACATGCGCGTCGCCGTCGAGTTGACGCTTGAGGGTTGCTCGATCGACCAGGCCAACGGAGCCTGCGCCTGGGGTCGCTCGGAAACTTTTGCTGCGATGGTCCGGCAGCCGGTGGCAGTGCGGTCGCCGAGGACAGCACGGGCCAGCCGCCGTTCAGGATGACGGCCTTGATGCCGTAGTATTGCAGGATGAACCAGACCCGCGCGGCATCGGTCATGCGGCCGCTGTCGTAGACCACGGCGGTTGCGGCAGGATCGACGCCGAGCGCCCCGAGCGCATCGTCCCAGTAAGCAGTCTTTTCGAATCCCGTGCCGGCCGCCTTGGCCGCTGCATCCCATGCCTCGATCGGCGCGCGCACCGCACCTGGCGCGTGGCCCGCGTCAAACGCGGCCTGATCGCGCGCATCCAGATAGCGAACCGGACCGAGCGAGGACAATGCAGCGATATCGACGAAGGGATCGTTCGGCATGGCGGATCTCTCGTCCAGGGGTTATGAATATTGGGCTGCTTTTGGGCTTCGCCGCAACCAGGCAGGTCCATCAACGTCCCGGGACAAGGGGATCAACCCAAGGAGATCATCAATGGCTCTGACACTGGCCGAAGCAAATCGCATCATCGAGGGCGCGATAGCGAAAGCGACGCGAACTCAACATCAGGATCAGCGCCGCGGTCTGCGACGCCGGCGGTCGTCCGTTGGCGTTTCAGCGCATGGACAATGCCATATGGGCGAGCGCCTATGGCAGTCAGGGCAAGGCGGTCGCATCGGCTGCCTTCGGCCGCGCGAGCGGCGAGCTGTCCGAACGGGCGAACCAGCCGACTCCCGCCGGCATCGCCGCCGCGGAGGGCGGTCACATGATCATGGGCCAGGGGGCGGTGCCGATCCTGCGCAACGGTGCCATCGAGGGCGCCTGCGGCGTGGGTGGCGGTACCGCGCAGCAGGACGAGGACTGCGCGCGCGCCGGCGTCGCGCGATTGTAGCGGCCGGCTTGTCCGGCCATCCGTCGCGGCTGACGGGGTATGGATCACGCACGCGTCGCGCGTGCGTCCTCCAGGATCATGGCCGCGGCCTTCTCCGCGATCATGATCGTCGGCGCGTTCGTGTTCCCTGCCGGAACCGTCGGCATGATCGCGGCATCGACCACGCGCAGCCGACCCACGCCGTGCACCCGCAGCCGCGGATCGACCACCGAATCGCTTCCTTCCAGTCCCATCCTGCATGTTCCGACGGGATGCAGATTGGACAGACGCATTGAGCCGGATGCTTTCCTCGAATTCCGCGTCGGTGTTGACGCGGGCGCCGGGAACGATCTCCTCGGCCACGTAGGGGGCCAGCGACGGCTGTTTGGTGAATGCGCGCACCATGCGCATGCCGGTGGTCAGGGCCTGGAGATCGTATTGCGTCTGCAGGAAGTTGAACCGGATCGCCGGCGGCGCCAGCGGATCGGGACTTTTCAGGTGCACGGTGCCGCGCGCGTCGGGGCGCAGATGCACCGCGCTCAGACTGAATCCCGGAAAGTCGTGCGCCACCGCGCCGGTCGGGCCCCGCGCGAGGCATAGCTGAACGGCGAGAAATTGAATTGCAGGTCGGGACGTTCCAGACGCGGGTCGCTGCGGCCAAATGCTCCGGCGGTGACGCCGTTGGCGGCCAGCGGGCCGGATCTGAAAAACACATACCGCGCCATCGCCAGGACCTTGCGCGGCAGGCTGTTCGCCAGCTCGTTCATCGTGATCGGTTTGGTGCAGCGGTACGCAAGCCGCACGTAGAAATGATCCTGCAGATGACTGCCGACGGCGGGCGTGTCGCGAATGACCTCGATGCCCATTCGTTGCAGCAGATCAGCCGGGCCAATGCCCGATAGTTGCAGCAGCTGCGGCGAATTGAACACGCCGCCGCAGACGATCACCTCGCCGCGCGCACGTGCCGAGCGGGTCACTCCATCGCTGAGATAGCGTGACGCCGATGGCGGCCCCGTTCTCGAACAGGACACGCGTGGCATGGGCATTCGGACGGACGATCAGGTTGGTGCGATCGCGCGCGGGCCGCAGATAGGCGGTCGCGGTGCTCCAGCGTCGGCTTTTGCCAGTGGTGCTCTGGAAGTAACCGGCACCCTCCTGTTGCGCGCCGTTGAAGTCGTCGTTGGGCGGCAACCCTGCCTCGATCGCGGCGGCGACCACGCGATCCGCGAGTTCGTAGCGGCGCGGTTGGTCCGAGACCGTGAGCGGACCGCCGACGCCGTGGAATTCGCTGGGACCGCGTTGCTGGTTTTCGGCCTTCTTGAAGAACGGCAGCACGCTGTCATAGTCCCAGCCGGTGCAGCCGCGCTGCCGCCACTCGTCGTAATCGGCCGCGTTGCCGCGCATGTAGACCATGCCGTTGATCGAGCTTGTGCCGCCCAGCACCTTGCCGCGCGGCTGGTACATCGTCCGCCCGCCGAGCGCTGGCTCCGGCTCGCTTTCATACATCCAGTTGACGTTGGGATCGGCGAACAGACGGGAAAAGCCCATGGGAATGTGGATCCACGGATTGCGATCCTTGCCGCCGGCTTCGAGCAGCAGGACGCGGTAGCGGCCGAATTCGCTGAGCCGTGCGGCGACGGCGCATCCGGCGGAACCCGCGCCGGTGACGATGTAGTCGAACTCCTCCTCCGCGGATTGCATTGCGTTCCCCCGTTTGGTGCCGCGTCGTTCGTCTGCAATCGGCCGGATTGCGGCCGCGGCCACATCGGGATCATAATTGCCTGTCCGGAGACAATAATCGGAGGATCGCCCATGACAAGCTCGCCGCAACTTCGCCCGTTGGGCGACACGCTCGGGACCGAGGCGCTCGGTATCGACCTGTCAAAGCCGGTCGACGAGGCAACCTTCGCGTGGATCGGGCGCGCGTTTGCCGAAAATCCGGTGCTGGTGTTCCGCGATCAGGACCTCGGCGCCGCCGAGCTTGCCGCATTCGGCCGTCGCTTCGGCACGCCGCGCAAGCATGCGCTGGTCAAGTACCGTCACGTCGACCATCCGGACGTGTCCTGGCTCACCAATGTCGAGGAGGACGGCAAGGTGGATTGGTACGGCGTCAAGCGCGCCACCGATTGGCACACCGATTCAACCTATGAGGACGAACCGCCGCTCCTCGCCATTCTGCACGCGAAGGAGGTGCCGTCGGAACGTGGCGGCACGATGTTCGCCGACATGCGCGCCGCCTATGACGCGCTGCCGGAGGCGATGAAGGATCGGCTCTCCGGTCTGCAAGGCCTGCACGGTCGCAGCAGCGGCCCCGCCGGCGAACGGCTGTACGGCGACGAGAAAGGGGCGACCGAGAAAGTGTATCACGAACTGCCGCGGCCGGCGGTCGTGCGACATCCCGTGTCCGACCGGCCGATCCTGTTCGTCAACCCGATGCACACGCATGGCTTCGTCGGCATGCCGCGCGAAGAATCCTGGCCGCTGATCGAGGAACTTGCCGCGCACGCGACGCAGGAACGCTTCGTCTATTATCACCGCTGGCGGGTCGGCGATGTGCTGATGTGGGACGAGCGCGCGACGATGCATCGCGGCGCCGGCGATTACCGCCCCGAAGAGCGCCGCGTCATGCTGCGCACGATCGTCTACGCGCACTGAAACGCCGATGCCCGGTTTTCGTCCCACGCGCCGATCTCGACATGCACTATCGGGTCGATGATTTCACCGATCCCTGGCGCCATCCGCAGACGATCCTGATGCTGCACGGCAATGCCGAGAGCGGGCTCGCCTGGTACGCCTGGGTGCCGAAACTGGCGCGGCATTACCAGGTGGTGCGGCCCGATATGCGCGGGTTTGGCGAGTCGACCGCGATGCCGCGCGAATATCCCTGGACCCTCGATCGGCTGGTCGACGATTTCTGTTCGCTGATGGACCATCTCGGCATCGCGCGTTTCCATCTTGTCGGCGCCAAGATCGGCGGCACGGTCGCGCGCGCGTTTGCGGCACGCCGACCCGAGCGGCTCATCACGCTGACCGTCGTGGGCACGCCGCCGCCCTTGCGCGCCGGCGCCGCCGAGCGCGTGCCGGAGTTGATCCGCGACTTCGAGACGCACGGCGTCGAATATTGGGCGCGGCAGAACATGGGTGCCCGGCTCGGCAGCGCCTTTCCGCCCGAGGGTTTTGAATGGTGGACCAGGTTCATGGGCCGCACCGCGGTGTCGACCCAGCTTGGCTTCATGGGCACGATCGCCTGCGCCGATATTCGGGAGGATGTGCCGAAGATCGCCTGCCCGACGCTGGTCATCACCACCGAGCAGAGCGGACTTGGCTCCGTCGATGAAACCCGTGCGTGGCAACAGCAGATTGCCGATTCCGAGTTACTGGTGCTGCCGGGCAATTCGTATCACGTTGCGGCAACGCACGCGGATCAGGCTGCCGAGGCGACGGTCGATTTCATCGCGCGGCGCGGCGGGCGCGCGTAGATGGGCCGCGCAATCGCCATCGCCAGCTAGGAACTGGAGCAGCAGGAGCGCAGACGCGCCAAAGAAAGCAAAAAAGCATTTTAACACGGAGGAAAAGGGAGGACCACGGTGGTCACGGAGAGGCGAGTTCATGCGCCCCGGGCAGCCATCCCGGGGCGCGGCAGCACGTGGCGAGCAACTCTTCTCAAACTCGACGCGCCAAATTGTTTCTGCTCCGTGGCCTCCGTCGTCCTCCCTTTTTCCTCCGTGTTGAAACCTACTCGGCTCGCACCACGGTCACCGGCCTTCGCAGCGTCACACGAATGCATCCGCCGCGCGACCGTTGCTGGCGGAGAAGGCCGGGACTGATCCTCGGATCAGGTCCGGCGACGGGCATGACGATGAGGGTGCAAGCTCGGGCGTTACCGGCGCTCTAGCGCGGCGGCAGATGCTGGTGGAACCACGCGACCGTCGGCTCCATCACCTGCCGGAACGGCTCGCCGGCATAGACCTCGTAATGGCCGAAACCCTGCAGCACGACCAGCTTCTTGGGCTCGCCGGCGTGCCGATACAGCGCTTCGCTCTCCTCCTGCGGCACCAGCCGGTCGTCGCTGGTGGTGATGAACAGCACCGGGCGCGGCGCGATCTTGTCGACCACCCACTCGGGATGAAAACCGAGCGTGTCGTCGACGAACTCCAGCGGGATCTCGCTCACCGCGCCCGGATTGCCGCGCCGCGCGGCAGCCGCGAGTTCGGCGGACTGCCGGTCGGGGATCAGGATTTCGCTGCGGTCGACAAACTCCGACTGGCCCTGCATCACGCGCCGCACACGGTCGGCGGCTGATCGTTCCAGCAGGTCGTGGTACTCGTCGGGGCGGCGGACGCTGCGCATCCAGCGCCTTCCGTTGCCGATGCCGACCACCGAGACGACGCATTTCACGCGCGGATCGACAGCGGCGACCCAGACCACGGTCGCGCCGCCGTAGCTGGTGCCGTAGATGCCCAGCCGCTGCGCATCCACCATCGGCTGTGCCGCGAGCCATGTCAGTGCCGACTGCGAGTCGATCACCCGGCCATACGGCGAGAGCCGGCTGCGCGGCCCCTCGCTGTCGCCCCAGCCCTTGTAGTCGAACGTGAGCACGACATAGCCGGCCTCGGTGAGCACGCGCGCGATGTCCGGCAGGTACAGGTCTCGCACGCCGGTATAGCCGTGGCACAGCACGATGCCGGCTCGTGCCTCGCCCTCCTTCAGATCCGCGGGCACGAACAGATCGCCGGCGAGCCTGACGCCTTCGCTGTAGAAGCTGATCAGTTGGCTGGGCATGGTGTTCCCTTTCACCCGAAGCTTACCATGTGAGGAGTGCAGTAGTTTCCTTCCGCGATGCAAGGAGCCCGCGACAATGGCAGTGATCCCCGATGCGTATCTCGACCTGCTGACGCAGAAGACCGCGTTCGCCCATCTGGCGACCGTGATGCCGGACGGCTCGCCGCAGGTGACGCCGGTCTGGTTCGACTACACCAACGGCATCATTCGCGTGAACACGGCAAAGGGGCGCGTGAAGCAGCGCAACATGAAGGAGGGCTCGCCGGTCGCGCTGTCGATCATGGACCCCGACAATCCGTATCGCTACATCCAGGCGCGCGGCAAGGTGACGCGCATGACCGAGGAAGGCGCCGGCGCCCACATCGACTCACTGGCGAAGAAGTACCTCGGCAAGGACAAGTACCCGTTCGCCCAGCCAGGCGAGGTGCGGGTGATGTACGAGATCACGCCAACCGCTGCACATGGCATGAGCTGATAGGCGGGGAATGACCTGATCGGCTGGCGGCGTCACCACCCTCCGTCGACGCCGATCGCCTGACCCGTCACGAACGCCGCGCCGTCCGACGCAAGATACGCGATCATCGAGGCCACCTCGTCGGGCGTGCCGAAACGCCCGACGGGAATATCCTTCGCGCGTTCCCTGAAGCCGACCTCCAGATCGTCGCCATACTCGCGCCGATTGGTGCTGATCGCGCGCGAGGTGCGGATCGGGCCGGGCAGCACCGCGTTCACCGTGATGCCGAGCGGCGCCAGATCCAGCGCGAGCGATTTGGTGAAGCCGACAATGGCGGCCTTGGACGCGGCGTAGGTCGCGCGGCGCGGACCCGGGCGGAACGCGGCGCGCGACGATACGCTGACGATGCGGCCCCAGCCTGCCTTGCGCATCGCCGGCACCGCGGCACGCGACATCAGGAACGCGCCGCGCGCATTCACCGCCATCGTCTGGTCCCAGGCAGCAACCGGGACATCCTCGATCTCGTTGCGGTCCGCGCCCTGCGGTGCTCCCGCATTGTTGACCAGAATGTCGAGCCTGCCATGGCGCCGCAGCACCTCGGCGACCATCCGCGCGGCATCGGCTTCCTTGCTGACATCGCCCAGCGTGGCGGAGGCGACGCCGCCGGCACTTGGTGATCGCTTCGACCAGGCTGTCGACGCCGCGCCAGTTCGCGTCCATGTCGCCCTGCACGTTGTGCTCGTTGGCGAGCCCGGTCGGCGCAACATCCGCGACGACGACGGTGACCCCGGCAGCGGCGAGGGCGCGTGCGGTGGAATTGCCGATGCCGACCGGCTTGCCGCAACCCGTGATCAACGCGACGCGTGCTTCACTTGGCATGGGGTCCTCCCGCGGATTTGGTTGACGCTTCCTGCTCGACTATACCGCCGATCCTGCCCGCGGACACTCGGGCCTGTGCGGCGATGATCAAGTCCGGCGAGAGAGGATGACAAGGCAATGCTGCGTGCTCTCCGGGGACGCGGACTCCGCCAGATGGTGCTGCGCACGATCGGGTTGGGCGATCTGTACGATGCCAGGCGGCTGGCCACGCTGCGCGCGTCGCACCGGCTGATCGAGATCGACTATCCGGTGCGTCCGAAGGTGCGCCATGGCTGGGACCGCCCGCCACATCCGCAATTGCACGCCCTGCTCGCGGCGCACGAGGATCGCTATCGAGCCACCCTGCAAAGCTTCCTGCCGCTCCACGCCGACCTGCGCCGCATCACGCTGCACCAGACTGAACCTGGCCAGCCGCATTGGGTGAATGGCTATTTCCCTGCCTTCGACGCCATAGCGCTGTACGGCTATATCGCGACCCGGCAGCCGCGGCGTCTGATCGAGATCGGCTCGGGCAACTCCACGCTGTTCGCGCGTCGGGCCATTGCCGACCACGGCGTGGCGACGCGCATCGTCTCGATCGATCCGTCACCGCGTGCCGAGGTGGACGCGATCTGCGATGAGGTGCTGCGGCAGCCGCTCGAGGACGTGCCGCTCGGGTTCTTCGAGGGCGTGACCGCCGACGACATGGTGTTCTTCGATGGCAGCCATCGTGCCCTGCAGAACAGCGACGCCACCATATTCTTCACCGAGATCGTGCCGATGCTGCCGGTGGGCACGCTGGTCGGCGTGCACGACATTTTCCTGCCGTTCGACTATCCTCCGGATTGGTACGATCGCCGGTACTCGGAGCAGTACCTGCTTGCGTGCTGGTTGCTCGGTGGCGACAATCTGCAGGTCGAGCTGCCGGTCGGCTACCTGAGCCACGCGCCCACGCCGCACGCAACGCTGCAGCCGTTGTGGGACGACCCCGCCCTGGCAGGGGCCGGCACCTACGGCGGTGCATTCTGGTTTTCAATTGCGGCGCGGCGAGCGTGATCGAACCGCTGCATTGGCTTCGAGGGAAGGAGACGAGGAACATGGCACAGGCGGAAACACTCGAGCATCGCGTACTGGGAAGCGGCGGACCGTCGGTCTCGGCGATCGGCCTCGGCTGCATGTCGCTGTCGGGAATTTACGGCGCCGCCGATGATGCGGCATCCGAGGATCTGATCCGCTACGCGATCGACCAGGGCGTGGACCATCTCGATTCATCGGACATGTATGGCTGGGGGCACAACGAGGAGGTCATCGGCCGCGCGCTCAAGGGCCGTCGCGATCGCGTGGTGCTGGCAACGAAGTTCGGCCAGACGCAGAACCCGGGCGGCGCGAACGGCGTGAACGGGCGGCCCGAATACGTGATGCAGGCCTGCGAGGCGAACCTGAAGCGGCTCGGGGTGGAGGTGATCGACCTTTACTACCAGCATCGCGTCGATCCGTCGGTGCCGATCGAGGACACGGTGGGCGCGATGGCGAAATTGGTGCAGCAGGGCAAGGTGCGGCATCTCGGACTGTCCGAGGCGGCGCCCGAGACGATCCGCCGCGCGCACAAGGTGCATCCGATCGCCGCGGTGCAGACCGAGTATTCGCTGCTGTACCGGACCGAGGCGGAGGAGACGCGCGAGACGACGCGGCCGCTGGGCATCAGCTTCGTCGCCTATGCGCCGCTGGGACGCGGGTTTCTGACCGGCGCGCTGCAGACTTTCGCCGACATCGACGGCCGCCGCGCGGCGCATCCGCGTTTTCAGGAACAGAATTTTTCCCGTAATCGCGAACTGGTGGCGCAGGTCGAGGCGATCGCGCGGGAGAAGGACTGCACGCCGGCGCAGCTCACGTTGGCCTGGCTGCTGGCGCAGGGTCCCGACGTGGTGGCGATTCCCGGCACCCGCTACAAGCAGCGGCTGGACGAGAATGTCGGGGCGCTGCGCGTGACGCTGACACCGGAGGATGTGGCGCGCATCTCCGCGGCGATTCCGCGCGGCGCCGCGGCCGGCACGCGGTATCCGGCGGGTGGGATGCGGGCAGTGTACGTCTAGCGATTTCAGCGTCTGCACGCAGGCTCACGCGATGCGGAGTTCACGGCGAACATCCTGCAGCACCTTGTCGCGCGTGCGCGTCTGCCAACGCGAGCGCCTGCCGATCGGCGAGTTCTCGACCTCCGGCAGCACCTTCAGCGCCACGAACACCGGTCCCGGTTCACCCAGAATGCCCGGCAGGCCGCGTTCGAATGCACTCAGTTCCGTGAAGGCGAAGGCGCGTGGATAGCCTGCGCCGCGTGCCAGCGTCTCATACGCGACGTTCTTCGCATTCGGCACGGGCTGGCCGCCGGTGGTCGCATAGCACTCGTTGTCCAGCAGGAAATGATAGAAATTCGCCGGCGCCTGTTCGGCGATCGTGGCGAGCATGCCGAGGCTCATCAGGATGTCGCCTTCGGAGTCGAACAGCACGACCTTGCGGTTTGGCTGCGCCAATGCGAGGCCGAGCGCGAACCCGGCATGTCCGCCCATCGCCGGATCGCCGAGCGGCACGTCGAGCGTCTCGTGTGTGCTAAGTTTTACCCAATGCCGCCCGCCACGGCCGGGCACGACGATCGCGTCGCCACGGTGCGCGGTGAACACGTTCAGCAATTCGGCTGTGTGCATCATGACGCGCGCCCCTTACCGGTTGAACCCGTGATACTCGTCGCCGACCAGCACGACGACGGGTCGCTGGGTGCGCTCGGCCTCCTCGAACGCCGTGGAGATGCGCGGCGCGTCGGCGTCGCTCTCCACCAGATAGTAGTTGAGATCGAATGCGTGGAGAAACCGTTCGGTGTAGGTCGCGGCGGTATCGGTGTTGACGCCGTGGCGGGTCCAGCCGCGATAGCCGACCATCAGTACCACGGGGATGTGCAGCCCGTGCAGCCAGCCGCGGATCGAATCGCCGAACTCCATCATGCCGGTGTTCTGGATCAGGATCAGCGGCTTGCGTCCGCCGATATGCAGCCCCGCGGCAATCGAGCACGCGTGGGCCTCGCGCGTCACGCCGACCAGGCGCAGCGACGGTTCGGCCTGCATCAGCAGATAGAGCCAGTTGGTCTCGCTGTCCGGCAGCCAGACCACGTCGGTGACGCCGTTCTGTTTCATGTGTTGCAGCACGGTCTCCGGGCTCAGCGCCACGGTCGTTGCGTCGTTCATCGGGTTCTCCCCACGGGACTGGTCGGGCGATTTGTCGCGAGCGTGTCGGCTAGCTAACATCATCCCGACGAACCATCCAAGGGAGTGAGCGAATGGCGAATACATTCCGCGTCGGCGACATGACGGTCCATCGGATCGTCGAGATGGAATGCGGCTTCACCCCCGCATTGGAATTCCTGCCCGACCTGAAGCCCGAGGTCCTGGAGGAGAACAAATCCTGGCTGGCGCCATCGGCCTTGGATGCGGACGGCAATCTGGTGCTGTGCTTCCAGTCCTACATCGTAAAGACGCCGCGCCATACCATCCTGGTGGACAGCTGCATCGGCAACGACAAGGAGCGCACGGCGCGGCCGTTGTGGCACAAGAAGAAGGACGACACGTTCATGCGCGGCCTGACCGCGGCGGGGCTGACGGTGAACGACATCGACTTCGTCATGTGCACGCATCTTCATGTCGATCATGTCGGCTGGAACACGCGGCTGGAGAACGGACGCTGGGTGCCGACCTTCCCGAAGGCGCGGTATCTGTTCTCCAAGACGGAGCTCGACTTTTGGCTGGCGGAGAACGACAAGGCCGAGTTGCCGCCGATCGCCGACAGCGTCATCCCGATCGTCGAGGCGAAGCGCTGCGACCTGGTCACCAGCGATTATGCGCTGGACGACACGGTCAGCCTGCTGCCGACACCCGGCCACACGATCGATCACTACGCGGTCAAATTGGGCCGCGGCGGCAAGGATGGGGTGATCACCGGCGACCTGATCCATACGCCGCTGCAGGCGCGCTATCCCGACCTGTCGATGCGCGTGGACTACGATCCGAAGCAGGGCGCCGACACGCGTCGGAAATTCCTGGAGACCTACTGCGACACCAGCACGCTGTGCTGCTTCGCGCACTTCCCGTCACCATCGCGCGGCTATGTGAAGCGCTGGGGCGACGGATTCAAATGCGAGTACGTCACCGGCTGACATCGTCCCCGGCTGGAATCGTCCCCGTGCGACTGCTCGCCTGGAACATCCGACAGGGCGGCGGAACGCGGCTCGCCGGCATCGTGGCTGCCCTGGTGCACCATGATGCCGACGTGCTGGTTCTGTCGGAATACCGCGGCGGTGATTCGGCGGAACGGTTGCGCGCGGCGCTGGCCATGGCGGGGTATCGCCATGTCACGGAACTGGTGCCGCCGCCGCAGCGCACCGGCGTGCTGATCGCCGCGCGACGCGGCTTTTCCGCGCACGGCGCGCTGTGCACGGAAGTTCCCGAACCGTATCGCCTGGTCGATGTCGATCTTGGCGCGGTGCGGCTCACCGGCGTCTACATGCCGAACATGGCGAAGAAGGTTCCGTACTGGCAGTCGCTGGTTGCGTCGTTTGCCGCACGCGTGGACGACGACACGCTGGCGATCGGTGATTTCAACACGTGCCGCGCCTATGTCGACGAGCCCGGCGCCATCGACGCGACGGCGCATTTCATGGACAGCGTGGAGGCGATCGGCTTTCGCGACCTCTGGCGGCATCGCTATCCGGACGGGCGCGAGTATTCGTGGTACAGCCATCGCGGCAACGGCTTTCGCATCGATCATGCGTTCCTCTCGCCGGGCCTTGCCGCGCGGGCGGGTGCGGTGCGCTATTCGCACGAAGAGCGGCTGGCGGGACTGTCGGATCATTCGGTGCTGCTGCTGGATCTGCCGATGCGACGGCGCCGCAAGTCCCCCTCCCCCTCCCCCTACCCCCTCCCGCAAGGGGAGGGGGAGAATTTGCGAACTCCCCCTCCCCTTGCGGGAGGGGGTAGGGGGAGGGGTCTGCGCCAGCGAAAATCGCCCCAAGGAGGCGCTGCGCCATGAAATTCGGGCTCCGCTACTGCAACACCGGCCGCTACGCCGACCCGGCGCAGGCCGTCGCGCTGATGCAGGCCGCCGAGGCGGCGGGGTTCGAATCCGCCTGGACCGTGGAACACACGGTGATCCCGCGCGGCTACGTATCCGCCTATCCCTACACGTCGGATGGCCGACTGCCGGGTGGCGAGGGCGACTTCCTGCTGCCCGATCCGCTGATCTGGATGGCCTACGTCGCCGCGGCGACCTCGCGCATCAAGCTCGCGACCGGCATCCTGATCCTGCCGCAGCACAATCCGGTCATCGTCGCCAAACAGGTCGCCACGCTCGACCACATGTCGAACGGGCGCATCCTGCTCGGCATCGGCGTCGGCTGGCTCAAGGAGGAATTCGACGCGATCGGCGCGACGTTCGAGAACCGCGGCCGCCGCACCGATGAATACATCGCGGCCATGCGCGAACTCTGGTCGGCCGACGTGCCGAATTTCGCGGGCAAATACGTCCGGTTCAAGGATGCCTACATGCGGCCCAAACCGGTGAACCGCGCGGTGCCGATCATCATCGGCGGCCATACCGAGGCAGCGGCCCGACGTGCCGGCCGCCTCGGCGATGGCTTCTTCCCCGGTCGCGGACTGCCGATGGAACTGATCGATGTGGTCCGCCGCAGCGCGCGCGACGCCGGCCGCGATCCCGAAGCGGTGGAAATCACCGTCGGCATGCCGGACGACATCGCAAGAATACCGGACTTCGCCGCTGCCGGGGTCAGCCGCGTGCTGCTGCCGGTCACCGGGGTCGCGGGGCTTTCTCGAAAAGTCTCTGGCCCCGAGGACCTGCTCGGCTGGCGCGCAACGATCGAACGCTACGCCGCATCATGAATGAAACGACACCGCACGCCGCGCACTGGGGCGCATTCGACACCGTGGTGCGTGACGGACGCATCGTCGATGTGCGGCCATTCGCGCGCGATCCCGCGCCGTCGCCGATCATCTACGGCACAGCGGATGCCGTGCATGCCGCGAACCGTATCGACCGGCCCTATGTGCGCAAGGGCTGGCTGCACGGCGACCGCGCCGGCGGCACGCTGCGCGGCAACGAGCCGTTCGTCCCGCTGGAGTGGGACACGGCGGTCGGCCTGGTGGCGCAGGAGCTTGCGCGGGTGCGCGAGGCATACGGCGCGGCAGGTGTGTTCGGCGGCAGCTATGGCTGGGCATCGGCTGGCCGGTTCCATCATGCCAAGACGCAGATGCAGCGGATGCTGGCGGCGAGCGGCGGCTTCACCGATGCGCTCGCCTCCTATTCCAACGGCGCGGCGCAGACGATATTGCCGCACGTCGTGGGCGGCGCCGAAAGTGTCGCCGGTCCGCTGGTGGATTGGCGCGCGATCGCACAGCACGCGAAGCTGATGCTCTGCTTCGGCGGCATCGCCGAGCGCAACGGCCAGATGATCAATGGCGGCGGCGCGGTGCACGACATGGGTTATTGGCTGCGGCATGCGGCCGCAGGCCGGCGTGCGGCTGGTGAACATCTCGCCGCAGCGCTGCGACATCGCAGACGATGTTGCGTGCGAGTGGCTGCCGATCCGTCCCGGCACCGACACGGCGCTGATGCTGGCGATGGCGTTCGTGCTGATCGCCGAAGGCCGCGTGGATCGCGGTTTTCTCGCCCGCTGCACGGTGGGTTTCGACCAACTTGCCGGCTATGTGCGCGGCGACAGCGACGGCGTTGCCAAGACGCCCGACTGGGCTGCGGCCGAGACCGGCATTCCGCCCGACACGATCGCCGCCCTGGCGCGCGACTGCGCCGCGCTGCCGACGATGCTGACCGCGTGCTGGTCGCTGCAGCGGGCGGAGCACGGCGAGCAGCCGTACTGGATGCTGATCGCACTGGCCGCAATGCTGGGCGGCATCGGCCGGCCTGGCACCGGATTTGGATTTGGCTTCGGCAGTCTCGGCGGCCTGGGATCGCCCTACATGCATGTGCCGTCGGTCACCATGCCGGCACTGCCCAATCCGGCACGCAGCTTCATTCCGGTCGCGCGCATTGGCGACATGCTGGAGCACCCGGGCGGCGAGTACGACTTCAACGGCAGGCGGCTGCGCTATCCGGATGTGCGGCTGATCTACTGGGCGGGCGGCAATCCGTTCCACCATCACCAGGACCTCAACCGCTTCCAGCATGCCTGGGCGCGTGCCGAGACGATCGTGGTGCACGAGCCGTGGTGGACGTCCACTGCGCGCCGGGCCGACATCGTGCTGCCCGCGACCACGACGTTCGAGCGCGACGACATCGCATCGTCGTCGCGCGACCGCTTCGTGCTGGCGATGAAGCAGGCGGTGCCGCCGCAGGGCCAGGCACGCAACGACTTCGATATCTGCGCCGATATCGCCGACGCGCTGGGCGTGCGCGAGCGATTTACCGAGCAGCGCGATGCCAACGCCTGGCTGCGGCATCTCTATGATCGGTGGCGTGCCGGCTGCGGAAAATTCGGCGTGACCGTGCCGGATTTTTCCTCGTTCTGGGCCGACGGTTCGGTGGAGGTGCCGATGCCGGAGGCGTTTTTCACCCCCTACGCCGACTTTGCCCGCGATCCGGCGGCGCATCGCCTGAACACGCCGACCGGAAAAATCGAGATATTCTCGGCGACGATTGCCGGCTTCGGCTATGACGATTGTCCCGGCCATCCGGTTTGGATTCCGCCGCGCGAATACCTCGGTTCGCCGCGCGCGCGGCGCTTTCCGCTGCATTTGCTGACGATACAGCCGCCGACGCGGCTGCACAGCCAATGGGACCATGTCGGCGCCAGCAAGGCGAGCAAGATCGCCGGTCGGGAACCGCTGACCATGCACGCGGACGATGCGGCCGAGCGCGGCATAGCAGAGGGCGATGTGGTGCGCGTGTTCAACGACCGCGGCGCCTGTCTCGCCGGCGTGCTTCTGGCGCGCGACATGCTGCGCGGCGTTGCGGTGCTGGCGACCGGCGCATGGCTGGATGACCACGACGGGCTGTGCGTGCACGGCAATCCGAACGTGCTGACGCAGGATGTCGGCACGTCGCGCCTGGCGCAGTGTCCCGTGCCGCAGAGCTGTCTGGTCGAGGTGGAGCGCTTCGTGGGTGAGCCGCCGCCGGTGCGTGCGCACGAACCGCCGCCGATCGAAGCGGCGGCGTAGACGTGCCGCGCGCGGTCCTGCTCGACCTGGACGGGACGCTGATCGACTCGCGGCCCGGCATCGCGGCGAGTTGCGCGGCGGCATTGCGCGCGCTGGGCCATACGCCCGACCCGTCGTTCGACGTCACGCCGCTGATCGGTCCGCCGATGCCGCAGGTGATCGGCCGCCTGTTGCAGGGCTACGGCGATGACCGCATCGAGGCCGGCATCGCGGCGTATCGCGCGCATTACGGCGAGATCGGCCTGCATCTGGCGACCATCTACCCGGGCATCACCGACGCGCTTCCGGTCTTGTCGGCGCGCGCGCGTTGCTTCGTCGTGACGTCGAAGCGCTCGATCTACGCGCGGCGCATCGTCGAGTCGTTTGGCCTCGCCGTTTGGTTTCGCGGCGTCTACGGCACGGAACCGGACGGCAGCGTGGACGACAAGGCGGATCTCATCGCCGCGGTGCTGCGCGCCGAGGCGCTCGATGCGCACGACACCGTCATGGTCGGCGATCGCCTGCACGACGTGCACGGGGCGCACGCGAACGGCTTGCGCGCGATCGGCGTGCTGTGGGGCTACGGAACCCGCGCCGAACTGGAAGCGGCAGGCGCGGATGCGCTGGCCGACACGCCGGGCGATCTGTCGGCGCGCATCTGACGCGCTGTTGCCGTTACAAGTTCACCTGGCGGATCAGCGCTGCCCAGCGATCCAGCACAGGCAGTGTTGCATCCGCGTTCGCCGCCGGCAGGCTGACGCTGACGCGCACCGCGCCCAGATCGCGGTAGCGCTTCAGCATGTCGGCGTCCTCCTGCACGTTGAACAGCGTGATCGGGCAGGACGCCGCATCGCGCCCGGCCTCTTTCAGCATCTCCCGGAATTTGGGCACGAAGTCGAACACGTCGCCGTACTGGTTCGGCCTTCCCGCCAAGGGGATCCATCCCTCGCCGTAACGCACCGCACGCCGTGCCGCCTGCGGGAAGGCGCCGCCGACGATGACCGGAGGATGCGGCTTCTGCACCGGCTTCGGCCACGCCATCATCTCCGGGAAGTCGACGAGGTCGCCGTGGTATTCGGCCTTCGACCTGGTCCAGATCAGCTTCATCGCCTCGACGCGCTCGCGCACCAGCTTGGCGCGCGTCGCGAACGCCGTGCCGTGGTCCTCCATCTCCTCGGCGTTCCAGCCGATGCCGATGCCGAACAGGAAGCGCCCGCCGGACACCTGATCGATCGAGGCGACAAGCTTGGCGGTCTGGATCGTGTCGCGCTGGTTCACCAGGCAGACGCCGGTGCCGAGCTTCAGGGTCTTCGTCACCATCGCCGCCGCGGTCAGCGTCACGAACGGGTCCATCGCGTCGTAGTAGGCCTTGGGCAGATCGCCGCCGCCCGGATAGGGCGAGCGTCGCGACGTGGGGATGTGCGAGTGCTCCGGCGCCCATATGGATTCAAAGCCACGCGCCTCGAGCGCCTGGGCGAGTTCCGCCGCCGGCATCGAGTAGTCCGTGAAGAACATCGACGCGCCAAAATCCATGTTTCTGCTCCCTGACCAGGTCGTTGGCATGCTCGACGGAAAGCTTAGCCACGCGGTGGCGGTTTCGGCTACAGCGCCTCGACCACAATATTTTGGCTTTCCTCGAATTATCGTTGACAGCCGCCGCGGCTCCCGCATAAATTCGACATTACACGAAATGTCGGGGTTGGCGATGGACAGCAGCCAGACCGTGCAGGCGCTCGGCGCATTGGCGCATGAGACGCGGCTCGCGCTCTACCGGATGCTCGTCGAACGCGGGCCGGACGGCTTGCCGGCCGGGGTGATCGCCGAGCGACTGGGCATGCCGCCGTCATCGCTGACCTTCCACGTCCAGCATCTGCATCGGGCCGGGCTCATCACGCAGCGCCGGCTTGGCCGCCAGCTGATCTATGCCGCGGACTTTTCCGTGATGAACGATCTTGTCTGCTACCTGACGGAGAACTGTTGCGGCCGCGGTGCGGTGGCGCAGGCCTGCACGACCGCCGACCTGTGTGGCCGGGGCGCCGCATAACAACGGGAGAGAGTCATGGACAGTGCTGAAATCAAGGACCTGGTGCGCAGCCGCTACGGCTCGATCGCCGCGGCGCGTTCGTCGTGCTGCGGCCCCGAGCAGGCCAAGGCCAGCCGCATGGGCTACACCGATGAGGAACTGCAGGCCGTGCCGGAGGGTGCGAATCTCGGCCTGGGCTGCGGCAATCCCCAGGCCATCGCCGCCCTCCGACCGGGCGAGGTCTTGATCGACCTCGGCAGCGGCGCCGGCTTCGACTGCCTGCTCGCCGCGCGGCAGGTCGGACCCGAGGGCCGGGTGATCGGCGTCGACATGACCCACGAGATGCTGGCCAAGGCGCGCGACAATGCGGCGCGCGTCGGCGCGGCCAATGTCGAGTTCCGGCTGGGCGAACTCGAGCACCTGCCGATCGCCGACGGCACGGGCGACGTGATCATCTCCAACTGCGTGATCAATCTCGTGCCGGACAAGGCGCAGGTGTTCCGCGAGGCGTTCCGCGTGCTGAAGCCGGGCGGTCGGCTGGCGATTTCCGACGTGGTGAACACCAGCCCGCTGCCGCCGGATCTCGCCGCCGACAAGGCGCTGCTGTGCGGCTGCGTCGCCGGGGCGGCGGCCACCGGCGCGATCGAGGACTGGCTGACGGCGGCCGGCTTCGTGGACGTCAGCATCCAGGTGAAGCCCGAGAGCCGCGAATACGTCGCCACCTGGGCGGCCGGCCGCGGCATCGAGAACTACGTCGCGGCGGCCACGATCGAGGCGCGCAAGCCAGCCCGGACGTAGGCAGGCGCGATGGGCATTTTCGAACGCTACCTGACGCTCTGGGTCGCGCTCTGCATCGTCGCCGGGATCGTGCTCGGGCAGGCCGCGCCCGGCGTGTTCCACTGGATCGGCGATGCGACCGTCGCGCAGGTGAACCTGCCGGTCGCCATCCTGGTGTGGCTGATGATCGTGCCGATGCTGTTGAAGATCGATCCGCGCGCCCTGGGGCAGGTGGGTCAGCACTGGCGCGGCATCGCCGCCACCGTCGGGGTCAACTGGCTGATCAAGCCGTTCTCCATGGCGCTGCTGGGCTGGCTGTTCATCGGCCATCTGTTCCGCCCGCTGCTGCCGGCAGGCCAGATCGACGGCTATATCGCCGGACTGATCCTGCTGGCGGCGGCGCCGTGCACCGCCATGGTGTTCGTGTGGTCCAATCTGGTGGATGGCGAGCCGCACTTCACCCTCAGCCAGGTCGCACTGAACGACACGATCATGGTGGTGGCCTTCGCGCCCATTGTGGGGCTGCTGCTCGGGCTGTCCTCGATCAGCGTACCCTGGAACACGCTGCTGCTGTCCGTGGTGCTCTACATCGTGGTGCCGGTGATCGTCGCCCAGCTTTGGCGGCAGGCGTGTCTCAGCGCAGGTGGCCCGGCGGTGCTGCAGCAGACGCTGCGGCGTCTCGGTCCGGTGTCGCTGGCGGCGCTGCTGCTGACGCTGATCCTGCTGTTCGGGCTGCAGGGCGAGCAGATCGTTCGACAGCCGCTGGTCATTCTGCTGCTGGCCGTTCCGATCCTGGTGCAGGTCTACTGCAATGCGGGGCTCGCCTATTGGCTCAATCGGCGGCTCGGCGTCGAGTGGTGCATCGCCGGTCCCTCGGCGCTGATCGGCGCCTCGAACTTTTTCGAACTTGCGGTGGCGACGGCGATCGCGCTGTTCGGGTTCCAGTCCGGCGCCGCGCTGGCAACCGTGGTCGGCGTGCTGGTCGAGGTGCCTGTGATGCTCACCGTGGTCCACTTCGTGCGCTCCAGCCGCGCCTGGTATGAGCGGGGCCTGCCAGGACGCGAGATTGTGCTCACCGAGCATGCTGGACGGTGACAGAGCGTTCAAGGTTTGTTCATCGCTGACAGGCAAGCTCCTTCGGATGACCGATCCACTGGAGCAATAAATGTCTGATGTTACCATACCTCAGGGACTGCGAATTCCAGGGGTGTTCTGGGGATTACAGCACGGCTCCAACACGCTTGCGGCGTTGCAAGCATTGGTGGCAAGTGCGACTGACGCCAGCGATCCGCGAGGACCGTGGTTCATTGCCGACAATCTCATCACCTTCGGTCACACGCGCGGCTTCCTTGCTGATCCCCGAATTTGTCGCGGCGGTGACAGCGGCGCAACCGTCGCCCACCGAACTGGCTTTTGTCTGGCGTACCCACACGCTATGTTGGGCGGCGGACAGCTGCCTTTCTGTTCAGGGCGACTATCGTCGAGTGCGGCTGCTACGAGGGCTACTCGATGGCGGTGGTGCTGCGCTATCTCGCTGGCCTGCCGGCCGGCGCTGCTACCTCTACGACGTGTTTGAACCGTCCGGCGGTACCGGTCAGGGCCACCGGCTTCCTGCCCATTCGCCGCAGAACTGTTACGAACGCGTGCAGTGCGCGATTCCGCGACCGGCACAATGTGTCCGTCACGCGAGGTCAGGTGCCGGATATGCTCGCCGAGACTGCACCCCGGATAACGTCGCGTTCATGCACATCGACATGAACAACGCCGCCGCGGAGCTTGGCGCACTGGAGCAGTTGTTCGACCGCGTCAGCCCGGGTGGAATGATCGTGTTCGATGACTATGGCTGGACCGGTTACCGCGACCAGAAGCAAGCGGCCGATACCTTCATGCGGGACCGCGGTCTATCGGTGCTGGAACTGCCGACCGGGCAGGGGTTGGTGGTGAAGCGCTGATCCGCTGATCCGGTGGGCTCGTCGCTGCCTGTGTTGTCGCTCGGCACGGCGCTTGCGGGAGCAGGCCTGTGGCTTGTCCTGACTGGCGCGTGCCAACTCTTCCTTTATCGTGGATCGCTCGCCCGTGTCCGCGCGATCCCCCGGTCGAGCAACGGCACCAGCACGAACACGAAGGCGGTGAACGCCGCCGATGCGACGATCAGCGGTGCCAGCCGGCCGGAGAATACGTGCTGGTAAAGCAATGCGCCGATCGTGTCCGACAGCGGCGTCGCCAGGTTGATGACCGACATCAGCGCCGCGAAGGCAAAGCCCTCGGAACGTTTTGGACAATGATCGGCGGCGAGCGTGAGCGTGGCGATGTTGGCGATCATGCTGGCGACGCCGTTGAGGAAATACACCACGATTGCGCTGGTCTCATCGACCATGCCCAGGAACGCCAGCGTCGCAAGCGTGCCGAACAGAATACTGAGATTGAGCAATCCGCGCGATGCGATGCCGCGCAGCAGGAAGCGGTAGATCAGGCTGCCCGCGATCCATCCTCCGGCGCTGACCGAGGACAGCATGCCGATGGTGCCTTGCGAGAACCGCAGGTGGTCGGTCATGTGGAAATACAGCGGCGTGCCGAATCCCGGGCTGAAATAGTAGCAGAACAGGAAGGCTCCGATCAGCCAGAGCGTGCGCGAGCGGAACGTGTCGAGGAACCCGCGCAGCGCGCGCCTGAATTCGGCAAGGTTGATGCCCGCCGGATCCTCGTCCACCAGCGAGAGGCAGCCGATGACGATCGCGACCGGGGCAATCGCCGCGATCGCCGCTGCGGCGTGCAAGGCCCCTTCGGGCGACAGGTATTCGATCAGCTGACCGCCCAGCAGCGATGCAACCATCACCGCGACGTTGAACCAGAGCCATTGCTGGTTGATGAACGCTGCGCTCGCGTTGTGCCTCTGTCCGTTCTCCACCAGGAGCGCCCCACACACGGTGCTTGACGTGGCCATGGCGATCGCGGTCAGCAGCAGCGCGAACACGATCGAGGCCGGCGCCAGAACCTGCGTGGTCCAAAGGAAGGCTGCGATCGCCGCTGCGTTCGCCAGCAGCAGGTAGCTGCGTCGCCGATAGCCGAACAACGGAAGAAAATCCGACAGCATGCCGTAGAGCGGTTTGACGATCCAGGGCACGTCCAGAATCGCGAGGTAGGTGGCGATCTGCACCGGCGTCCAGTTCTGGCTTTCCTTGAGGTAGTGTGTCAGCGGCTGCCAGATCACGCCGACCTTCGCCTGACACGATGCCCTCCACCGTGTAGACGATGGCGAAGAACAGCATCAGTCGGGAGATCCCGTCGGTGGTGGAATCGCGGTCGCGGGATCTCGCCATGCACGGCGATTGTGGACGGCGCGGCTTTGCCACTCAAGTCTCGCATTCGCCGCTGCCTTCGCATTCCCCGTCATGGCCGGGCTTGTCCCGGCTATCGGTACCGGCAATTGTGCACCGGCAATTGTGCGGCGACGGACGGCGGAATAAATCCGGCCATGACGACGCGTGGCAGGATAGCGCGGCAAGGGAACACGGCATGGCGTGGCGGATCGGCATCGACATCGGCGGCACATTCACTGACGTCGCATTGGTGGAGGAAGACTCGGGCCGCATCGCCATTGCCAAATTGCCGACCACCCCGCACGACTTCGGCCACGCGGTGATCGAGGGGATCCGTCAGGCCTTGGATACCAACCGGATCGATCCGGCCGATGTCTCGCTGCTGTCGCATGCGACAACCGTCGTCACCAATGCGCTGCTGCAGAACAAGGGTGCGCGCGCCGGCTTCGTCGCGACGCGCGGTTTCCGCGACATCCTCGAGCTGCGGCGTTCCTCGCGTGCCGATCTCTACGATCTGCTGCAGGATGCGCCGGCCGTACTGGTGCCGCGGCGCTGGCGGTTCGAGATCACCGAGCGGATCGACGCTCAGGGTGAGGTCGTCACGCCACTTGCCGAGGACGAATTTTCGCCGTTGATCGAGGCGATCCGCGATGCCGGACTGCAGACCGTCGCGGTGTCCCTGCTGTTCTCGTTCCTGAATGATGCGCATGAACGGCGTGTCGGTGAGGCGCTGCGGGCGGGACTGCCTGGCGTCGATGTGTATCTGTCGTGCGAGGTGCTGCCGGAAATTCGCGAATTCGAACGCGCCAGCACGACTGCGGTGTGTGCGGTGGTGGGGCCGGTTCTGGCCTCCTATCTCGATCGGCTGCAATCCGCCACATCGCGTCTCGGCCTTCCGAGGTTGCATGTGATGGGTTCATCGGGCGGCGTGCTGGACATCGACGAGGCGTTGCGCATGCCGGCGATGGCTGTGGAATCCGGCCCTGCCGCGGGCGTCATCGCGGCATCGCTTGCGGGCCGTCAGCTCGATCGTCCCAACCTGATCTCTTTTGACATGGGTGGCACGACGGCCAAGGCCAGCGTGATTGCCAATGGCGAAGTATCGGTTACCGCGGAATACGAGGTCGGCGGTTCCGGTCATGCCAACCGCTGGATGCACGGCACGGGTCATCCGATTCGCGTGCCGGTCATCGATCTTGCGGAGGTAAGTGCAGGTGGCGGCTCCATCGCCTGGGTCGATCCGGGCGGTGCGCTGAAGGTGGGTCCCCACAGTGCCGGCGCGGACCCGGGTCCTGCCGCCTACGGCGCCGGCGGAACGTTGCCGACCGTCACCGATGCGAATGTGGTGCTGGGCTATCTGGATCGCGAGGCATTGCTCGGTGGCGGTCTGCGCATCGATCTGGCCGCGGCGGAACGTGCGATCGATGCGGCGATCGGGCGGCCACTTGGTTTGTCGGTTGCCGCAGCTGCCGCGCGCATCGTCGAAGTCGTCAACAGCAACATGGCGCAGGCGCTGCGCATCGTGTCGATCGAGCGGGGCCATGATCCGCAGGAGTTTTCTCTCATTGCATTCGGCGGCGCCGGTCCGGTGCACGCTGTCTCGCTTGCCGCGGAACTGCAGATCCCGGAAGTGATCGTACCGCCGGTGCCAGGCGCATTCTCGGCGCTCGGGCTGGTTGCCAGCGATCTGAAGCGTGACTATTCGCGCACGCTGTACGCAGATCTTGCCAACATCGAGCCTGGTCGCGTCGCCGATGTCATTGCCGACATGGAACGGGCGGGACGCGAGATGCTGCGTGTGGCGCGGGTTCCGCCGGACCGGCAGTTGCTGCTGCGCCAGGCGGATGTGCGCTACCGGCGGCAGGCCTATGAGCTGACGGTGCCGATCGCTGATGGCGAAGTCAGTCGCGCCACGCTGGATGATCTGGCGGCTGCATTTCATACGCGGCACGAACAGACCTATGGTCACGCCAATCGCTTGGAATCCGTGCAACTGGTCAATCTTCGTTTGACTGCACTCGGGCGACTGCCGGACCTCGTGCTGGCACAACGTGCAGACCCCGCGAGCACACGGATGCGCATTCGCGATGTATGGTTCGCTGAGACCGGTTTCACGCGGACGCCGGTGCATTGGCGCGATGGACTGATCCCGGGTACAGCCATTCCCGGCCCGGGAATCGTCGAGGCAATGGATGCAACGATCGTGGTGCCGCCCGGTTGGCAGGCGCTGGTCGATGAGCTTGGCTACATTCGGATCCGGCGTCTCGGCCGTACTTGACCAACCGCCGCACGGCCCGCGGATCATTTGCAGGAATGCCTTCGGTCGATGTTCCCGCCAGGACCGCGGTTCGTCCGATGCGACCTGCCATCGCGCAACCAGAGGGTTGATGCCATAGTCGTCGCGGATCGCCGTCGATTTTGACCACACTTGCAGTGGGGACCGCACGATGCCTCGCCTGAAGACCGACCCGGCCCGCTTCGAGGTGGTGAAGAACGCGCTTACCTGTGCGGCCGAGGAGATGAAGATCGTCCTGGCCAAGACCGCGTATTCGCCGTTGCTGAAGGTCGCCGGCGACTACTCCTGCGGCATCTTCGACGTGGCGGGAAACATGGTGGCGCAGGGACCGGACCTGCCGATCCATCTCGGCTCGATGCCGGATGCGGTGCGCGCGGTGGTCCAGGCGTTTCCCGATGCCGCACCAGGCGACGTGTTCATCCACAACGATCCGTATCAGGGCGGCTCGCATCTGCCGGATGTGAATGTCGTGGCGCCGGCATTCCACCAGGGCCGTCTGCTCGGCTTCGGCTGCGTACGCGCGCACTGGCCCGACATCGGCAGTGCGACACCCGGCAGCTACGGCGCGGTGACGGAAATCTACGGCGAAGGTCTGCGTCTGCCGCCGATCCGGCTGTACCGCGACGGCAAGCCGGACCCGTCGATCGAGGCCATCATCTTCGCCAATGTGCGCACGCCGACCGAGCGGCTTGGCGATCTGCGCGCTCAGGTCGCGGCGAATTGGCGTGCCGCCGCAAGGCTCGAGGCTCTGGCAGCGAAATACGGCACCGACACGCTGCTCGACATCATGCAGGAGGTGCTCGACTACTCCGAAACCATGATGCGTGCCGCGTTGCGTGCGCTGCCGGACGGCGAGGCGGAGTTTTCCGATGTCTTCGACGGCGACGGCATCGTCGCGCCGGGCGAAACCGAGGACGAGACCTTCACCGTGAAGCTGCGGATCACCAAACGCGGCGACACGATCACCGCCGATTTCACCGGCTCCGATCCGCAGGTTGCCGGACCGATGAACGCGCCGCTCACGGTCACTGCATCCGGCGTGTTCTGTGCGCTGAAGATGATCGCCGATCCAAAAAGCCTGATCCCGCCGAATTCGGGTTGCTGGCGCCCGGTGACGGTGACCGCACCGCCGGGTTCGGTGGTGAACGCACAACTGCCCGCACCGGTGGTCTACGCCAACCACGAGATATCGCACCGCGTCGCCGACATGGTGATGGCGGCGATGTTCGCCTTCACGCCGCAGCACGGTGATGGCCGGGTCGCAGGGCACATCGGCCGTGATGACATTCGGCGGCACCGACTACCGGACCGGCGAGCGCTATGTCAGCTACGAATCGGTGAAGGGCGGCTTCGGTGCGCGGCCGGTGAAGGATGGCATCAACGCCGTCGCCAGCACCGTCTCCAACATGATGAACACGCCGATCGAGATCATCGAGATGAGCTTTCCGTTGCGCGTCGAGGAATATGCGCTGGTGCCGGACAGCGGCGGCGCAGGGACCTGGCGCGGCGGACTTGGCGTGCGCCGCGTGTGGCGCGTGCTGGAGCGTCAGGCTCATGCCGCGGTCTGCTGCGAACGCACTGTCACGCCGCCATTTGGTCTCGATGGCGGCAGCGCCGGCGCACCGGCGCGGCTGGAGCTGATCCCGCCGAACGGCAACGCACGCAAACTCAACAGCAAAGGCGGCTTCATCGCGCCGGCAGGTTCGCTCGTGGTGATCGAGGCGCCGGGCTCCGGCGGCTACGGCCCGCCATCGCGGCGTGAACGTGCGCGGCTTTCCGAAGACCTGCTGGACGGATACGTTACCCCCATGGCCGCGCGACGCGACTACGGCGTGGAGCCGGTCTGACGGAGGAACCAAGAATGAATCACGTGGCTCCAAATTCGGTGCAGGCGCGCGACATCGCCTCGATCGTGCATCCGCAGACCGATCTTGTGCAGCACCTCGAGCACGGGCCGGTGGTGATCTCGCGCGGCCAGGGCATCTATTGTTGGGACGACTCCGGCCAGCAATTTTTGGATGCGGCGGCCGGGCTGTGGTGTGCCTCGCTCGGGTACGCGTCCGAACGCCTGGCACGCGTGGCGTACGAGCAGATGTGCAAACTTGGCTATGCGCATCTCTATCGCAGCACCACGAACGAGCCGGGCGTTGATCTGGCGGAGAAGCTGTTGCAGATCGCGCCGGTGCCGATGAGCAAGGTGCTGTTTCAGTGCTCGGGTTCCGAGGCGAACGACACGGCAATCAAACTGGTCTGGTATTACCATGCGGCCATCGGCAAGCCGAACAAACGAAAGATCATCGGCCGCAGGATGGGCTATCACGGCAGTACCTCGGCTGCGATCAGCGCATCCGGCAAGGCGGACATGCACGCCGATTTCGGCCTGCCGTTCCCGGATTTTCGCCACACCGAATATCCGCACTACTACCGCCTGCACCAGGACGGCGAGACCGAGGAGCAGTTTTCGACGCGCATGGCGGACGCGCTGGAGGCGCTGATCGTGGCGGAGGGTCCCGACACGGTCGGCGGCTTCATCGCCGAGCCGGTGATGGGCGCCGGTGGCGGCCTCATTCCACCGCGCACGTACTGGGACAAGATGCAGGCGGTGCTGCACAAACACGACGTGCTGTTCATCGCCGATGAAGTGATCTGCGGCTTCGGGCGCACCGGCAACATGTGGGGCAGCCAGACCTACGACCTGCAACCCGACATGATCTCCTGCGCCAAGGCTCTGTCGGCGGGGATGCAGCCGATCTCGGCGCTGCTGATCAACGAGCGCGTGTTCCAGGCGATGCTGGATCGAAAGCCGCAAGCTCGGCAATTTCGCGCACGGCTTCACGTACGCCGGCCATCCGGTCACCACCGCGGTCGCGATGGAGACGCTGCGTATCTACGAAGAGATGGACATGGTGGGACACGTGCAGCGCGTCGGGCCCTACATGCAGCAGGTGCTGGCGAAGTTCGTCGATCATCCGCTGGTGGGCGACGTGGGTGGCGTCGGCCTGTTGACCGGAATGGAGATGATGGCCGACAAGGCAACGCGCACGCCGTTCGATCCGTCGCGGGGCGTGGGCCGCATTGCCGATGGACACGCACGCGGACACGGTCTGATAACACGATTCATCGGCGACCGCATCGCGTTCTCGCCGCCGTTGATCATCACCGAGGAGGAGGTCGACGACATGGCGGCATGTCTGCGGCGCACGCTGGACGATACCTGGGCGGAAGTCCGGGCCAACTGAACCGAACGCAAGGGAGACAGAACAATGTCAGGCATTCAACCGGTCGTCGCGCAGAAGAGCCCTTACCGCATGGAGGTGGAGGCCGGCAAATCCTATTGGTGGTGCGCGTGCGGCAAGAGCGGCAACCAGCCGTTCTGCGACGGTTCGCACAAGGGCAGCGGTTTCAGCCCGGTCGAGTTCAAGGCGGAGGAAGCGGCGACGGTCGCGTTCTGCGGCTGCAAGAACAGCGGCAACAAGCCGCGTTGTGACGGGACGCATCGCAGTCTCTAGGGGATGACGGTGGTTGGGGAGGACCATCATGAAAATCGACGACGTTACGCTGACCATCTTCACCTGGGACGGCATTCCCGCAACGCGCTACCACCTCGGCGCGATGGCTTCCAGTTCCTCCAGCCTGGGCCTGCTGCGCATCCATACCGATGAGGGGCTGGAGGGCCACGCGT
Source organism: uncultured Alphaproteobacteria bacterium (assembly GCA_963739725.1). GTDB lineage: Bacteria > Pseudomonadota > Alphaproteobacteria > Acetobacterales > Acetobacteraceae > JAMXLO01. The sequence continues at coordinate 44,064 of CAVUBS010000020.1, forward strand.
TTCTCGGTGCGGCGACCAATCCCGGCGGCGATGGACGGTCCCCAACTGATCCGCTCGCTGAAGCCGATGCTGCTGGGACAGAACCCGCTGGAACGCGAGCGCATCCATGCCGGGATGCGTCTTGGTCTCGCGCATCGTCAGCTACCGCACGATCGGCGCGGTCGATGTGGCGCTGTGGGATCTCGCCGGCAAAATCGCAAAACTGCCGGTGCATGCGCTGATGGGCACGTTCCGCACCTCGATCCTCGGCTATGCGAGTTCGCAGGTGCTGCCCGATATCGCCGCCTATGTCGATCAGGCGCAGACCTTCAAGGCCAACGGCTGGCGTGCCTACAAGATCCATCCGCCGCGCGATCCCGATCAGGACATCAAGGTGTGCCAGGCGGTGCGCAAGGCGGTCGGCGACGACTTCCGGCTGATGCTGGATTCCACCTGGAGCTACAACTACACCGATGCGCTGCGCGTGGGTCGCGCGATCGAGGAGATGGGCTACTACTGGTACGAAGATCCGATGTCGGACGAGGACATCTACAATTACGTGAAATTGCGCGAGAAGCTGGATATTCCGATCATGGCGACGGAGTTTCCCGCCGGCGGGCTGGACACCTATCCGATCTGGCTCACCGAGCGTGCCACCGACTATCTGCGCGGCGATATTCCGAACAAGGGTGGGCTTACCACGATGCTGAAGACCGCGCATCTCGCGGAGGCATTCAATTTGAAATACGAGATCCACCATTCGGGCAATTCGCTGAACAACCTGGCCAACCTGCATCTCTGCATGGCGATCAGGAACACCACGATGTTCGAGGTTCTGCTGCCGGACGGCGCGCACAAGTACGGCATGGCGAAGGACTTGCAGATCGACAAGGAAGGTCTGCTGCACGCGCCGACCGGAGATGGGCTGGGGGCGGAGATCGATTTCGATCTGATCAAGCGCAAGACGGAAGCGGTGCTGAGTTAAGAAAGACGATTTACCACAAAGACACGAAGGCACGAAGCTCTTCGTGCCTTCGTGTCTTTGTGGTGAATTCTTACTTCAGCAGCCCCCGTCCCGCGAGATTGCGCATCAACGCACCAACGCCGAAGCGCCAGGCCTCGCATCGGTCGGTCGGCATCATGCGGTTCACCAGGCGGCCCAGCTTCGGCGCCGCAATCGTCACGATGTCGCCCGTCTTGTGCGTGAAGCCCTTGCCGGGCGCGTCGCGGTCCTCCACCGGCGCGAACATCGTGCCCAGGAACAGCACCGCACCGTCCGGATAGCGGTGATGCTCGTTCACCATCTGCGCCACCAGATCGGCCGGATCGCGGCTGATCATGGCGATCGAAGACGCACCTTCCAATTTGAATCCATCGGTTCCTTCGACGCTGAGCGAAACCGTCGTCCGGCGGATGTCGTCCAGCGTGAACCGGCCGTCGAAGAAACGCAGGAACGGGCCGATTGCGCAGGACGCGTTGTTGTCCTTCGCCTTGCCGAGCAGCAGCGCGGAACGGCCTTCCACGTCGCGCAGGTTCACGTCGTTGCCCAACGTGGCGGCAACGATACGGCCCGAGGACGAAGCAGCCAGCACGACTTCCGGCTCGGGGTTGTTCCACGACGATTTCGGATGAATGCCGGCATCCATCCCGGTGCCGACCGCGGCCATCGGCTGTGCCTTGGTGAAGATCTCGGCGTCCGGACCGATGCCGACTTCCAGGTACTGGCTCCACGCGCCCTGTTCGATCAGCACCTGCTTCAGGTGCGCGGCTTCCTCCGAACCGGGCTTCAGCTTTGCAAGATCGTCGCCGACCAGTCGGTTCACCTCGGCGCGGATCGCCACGGCAGCATTCAGGTCGCCGCGGGCGCGTTCCTCGATCACACGCTCGATCATCGACAGCACGAAGGTCACCCCGGCGGCCTTGATCGCCTGCAGGTCGATCGGCGCCAGCAGCCACGGCCGGTTGCGATCCCTGCGCTCCACCGGCGTGTTCGCCAGTACCGCGTCCAGGTCACCGATGGTCTCGCCGTGCGCCGCGCGCAAAGCGGCGGCGGGATCGTCCGCCTCGCACAGGTCGCGCATGGTGGGAAAAGTTGTCGACACATCCACCAGCGCGCCGTCGCGCACCGCGACAACCGACGGGCCGCCCACGTCGGGTCGCCAAACCCGGCCCGCCAGCATGGCATCGGCTGCATCGTCAGGCAGCACCGGCAGCAATGCGTCACGAAACGCCGTCATCGTAGTCCTCCCAAAACGAGATCCGACACCCTATACTATCCTCAACCATGAACACCGAGGAGGCAGACCCATGCGACTGTTCGGCTCGTCGCACACAGCGGACACCGAGACGTTTCCCGTCACGCACACCGAGGACGAGTGGCGCGCGAAATTGTCGCCCGCGCAGTACCAGGTGCTGCGCAAGCACGGCACCGAGCGCGCCGGCACCAGTCCGCTGAACGCGGAAAAGCGCCACGGCAGGTTCTTCTGCGCCGGCTGCGGACAGGACCTGTTCGCGTCCGACACCAAGTTCGAAAGCGGCACCGGCTGGCCGAGCTTCTACCAGCCGCTGGACGGAGCCGTGGCCACCACCGACGATCGCAGCCTGTTCATGACGCGCACCGAGGTCCATTGCAGCAATTGCGGCGGGCACCTCGGCCATGTGTTCGACGACGGCCCGCGCCCGACCGGGCAGCGCTACTGCATGAACGGCGCGGCGATGGATTTCAAACCGGACTGAACGCGCGCTCGGCGGGTGCGTGCGGTGCGGCCGAGCGATTTCGCGATAGGTCGCGCTGCTCCTTGATCTGATCGGCAACGAGGAACGCAAGCTCAAGCGCCTGCGATCCGTTCAATCGCGGATCGCAGTGCGTGTGATAGCGATCCGCCAGTGCCGCCTCGTCGATCCGTTGTGCGCCGCCGGTGCATTCGGTGACATCCTTGCCGGTCATCTCCACATGCATCCCGCCCAGATGGCTGCCCTCGGCGCGATGCACCGCAAAGCAGTTGCGCAACTCGGTCATGATGCGATCGAACGGGCGCGTCTTGTGGCCCGATGCCGTCGTCTCGGTGTTGCCATGCATCGGATCGCACGACCAGACGACACTGCGCCCTTCGCGCTGCACGGCGCGGATCAGCAGCGGCAGACGCGCACCAATCCGCTCGGCGCCCATGCGCGTGATCAATGTCAACCGCCCGGGTTCGTTGTTCGGATCGAGGATGTCGATCAGCCGCAGCAGTTCGTCCGGCGTCATCGCCGGGCCGCATTTCAGGCCCAGCGGATTGGCAACGCCACGCAGGAATTCGACATGCGCGCCATCCGCCTGCCGCGTGCGTTCGCCGATCCAGGGCAGGTGCGCGGAACACGCATACCAGTCACCGGTCAGGCTGTCCTGGCGGGCGAGCGGCGCCTCATAGTTCAGCAGCATCGCGTCGTGACTGGTGTAGATCTCGGTCGAACGAAGCTGCGGCACGTTCGCCGGCGTCAGGCCGCAGGCTGCCATGAAGCCGAGCGATTCCTGGATGCGCCGCGACAGTTCGCCGTAGCGTTCGCCTTGCGGGGACGCTGCGATGAACGCCTGGTTCCATTGCTGCACACGCGCCAGATCGGCGAAGCCTCCCTGCGTGAAGGCGCGCAGCAGATTGAGCGTGATGGCGGACTGGTTGTAGGCACGCATCATGCGTGCAGGATCGGGCGCACGTGCGGCGGCATCGAACGCCATGTCGTTGACGATGTCGCCGCGATAGGAGGGCAGCGTGACGCCGCTCGACGGTCTCGGTCGGCTGCGAGCGCGGTTTGGCAAATTGGCCCGCCATGCGGGCGACCTTCACCACCGGTGCGGCGGCCGCGTAGCTGAGCACCACCGCCATCTGCAGCAGCACCTTCACCGTGTCGCGCAGTGAATTGGCATGAAACTCGGCAAAGGATTCGGCGCAGTCGCCGCCTTGCAGCAGGAACGCCTCGCCGGCGGCGGCGCGGGCAAGCTGTGCCTTGAGGGCGCGTGCCTCGCCGGCGAAGATCAGTGGCGGTGCGGTGCGGAGTTCGGTCTCGACATCAGCGAGCGCTGCCGGATCGGGATAGTGGGGCGCCTGCGCAATCGGACAGGCGCGCCAGGTTTGCGGTGACCAGGACATGACGCGTCAGCGCGATCGCTGCGGCGCCGGCGCATGGGATGCCGGCTGCGCGGGTGGAGCGGATTGCGGTGTGGTCGATTTGCGATCGTCGGGGACGGACGGTCCGGTGATCACATCGAAGTCGAACTGGGAATTTTGCATGCGAGCCTCCTTCGTTTGAGAGGCCGCTCCTGCCTGGGCGAAAGTCGGATTTCCAATGGTGCAGAAATGCGAAAGCCGCCTGGGAGGGGCGGCTTTGGGGTCCTGCTAGATATGCACGATCCTAGGCCGCCGGGCTGTACCAGCGGTACCAAAATCGCGAGGTGGCGATGATCTGCATCTGTGCCATGGCACGAAGTATAACCGGAATGTCGCGACATTGACAAGCGGTCATTTGCATCTCAGGTGATCGCGGGGTGGTCCGGGTCGAGTGCGCGCAGCAGATATTCGGCGCTCTGTGGCGCATAGCGGTTCCACAATGCCCGCAGTTCGGCGATCGGCTGGTCATGCCAATCGACGCGCAGATCGATCAGCGGGAAGCTTTCATGCTCGACGACGAGCAGATGCGCACTCTGCACCGGCCGGATCTCGCCCCCCGCGGCGAGCCCTTCCTCCAGCGCGTGCAGCAGCCGTTCCGCCAGCGGCGCCGTCGGGTCGGACTGGAACGCGAGCAGCATGGCGGCAGGCACGCGCGCATTGGCCAGGATGTTGCCGATCGCGCAGGCGTCCTGAGCGGCTGCCTCGCTCATCTCCGGCCGGATGCGCGCCCCGCTGTAGGCTGCGGTATTGCCCTCTGCGTCCAGCACGGCGAGCTGCCGCCAATGCGCATGCTGCGTGGATGCGACAAGCGCATCCGCGGTCTGCTGCGCCGAGCAGCCCGAACGCAGCAGGGCGATGCCGCGTGGCCCAAGCCGCGGATCGGTGCGATGCTGCGTCAGCACGGCGCCCACGCCGGCCGAACAGTACGCGACACGCGCCCCGACCGCGATCGACGACGTGGCGACGACAGCACCGATTTGGCCTGTGCGGGGACAGCGGCCGATGAGTGAGAAGGTCATTTGACGATTTATGTCGCGCTCGATTGACGTTTCGCAATCCGAAGCAGGCGGCACGCTGGCTGGCATGAACGGCATGCCGACGGCGGGCCTGCTGCAGCTCGCCGTGTCGGTCATCCTGCTCAGCAGCGCGTGGCCGCTTACCAAGATCGCATTGGGCCTCGGTAGCACACCACTTTGGTTCGCAGAAGGGCGAATGGTGCTGTCCGTGTCTTACAATTTCCACAGTGCTCGGACTGCGCGGCACGCTACGGTTGCCGCATCGAGCTGATCTGCCCGCTCTGATGGCGGTCGGCGTGTTCCAGCTTGGCGGCTATTTCGCCCTGGCGCATGAAGCGGTGGCATGGGTGCCGGCGGGTCGCACCGCGATCCTGGCCAACACGACGACGATCTGGGTGGTGCCGCTGTCGCTGATCTTCCTGCATGAGCGCATTCCGCCGCGCCGCTGGATCGCGGCGGTGCTCGGGCTTGCCGGCGTGGTGGTTCTGATGAGCCCGTGGGCGATCGATTGGACATCGCGCAACACGTTCGTCGGCCACGCCTTCCTGCTGGGTGCGTCGCTGTCGTGGTCGGTGGCGATCATCGTCACCCGTGCCGCCCGGCCGCATTTGTCGATGTTCGAGCTGCTGCCTTGGTGTTTTGCCGTCGGTGCGGTGATGCTGGCGCCGCTGCTGATCTGGCATGCGCCCGATGGAACGTTGGGTTCGCAACCTGGCTCCTGGGTGGCGCTCGCCTATATCGGACTGCTCGCCGGCCCGTTCGGAACATGGTGCGTGGTGCAGGCGACCGCCACGTTGCCCACTGTCGTCTCGTCGGTCGGGTTCCTGATGACGCCGGCGGTGAGCCTGGTCCTGGCCAATCTATTTCTGGGCGAGGCGTTCACGCTCGGATCTGCTGTTCGGGGCCGCGCTGATCATCGCCGGCGTCGGCGCGGCGGCGTGGCCCGGGAGGCGGACATGATCCTGCACGGCACCGATATGGGACAGGGCGACAGTCTGGTGCTGCTGCACGGACTGTTCGGCGCCGCGCGCAATTTCGGCGTCGTGCAACGGCAGTTGGCAGCAGTCGCGCCGGGTGATCGCGCTGGACCTTCGCAATCATGGCGCGAGCCCGCATGATGGCGACATGCGCTATGCGACCATGGCCGCCGATGTGCTGGAGACGCTGGATCGGCTGTCGGCGCTGCCCGCGACGCTGCTGGGCCATTCGATGGGTGGCAAGGTTGCGATGCAGGCAGCGCTCATGCATCCGGACAGGATCGCGCGGCTGATCGTCGCCGACATCGCGCCGGTCGCCTATCCGCCGCATCATCGCGCGATCGCCGAGGCCATGGCAGCGTTGCCGATGTCGCGCGGCATGTCGCGTGCGCAGGCCGATGCCGCTTTGGCGGACGGCGGTGCCGGATGCCGCCGTGCGGGCGTTCCTGCTGCAGAACCTGCACCTGGGCGCGTCGCCGGCGTGGCGCATCGGACTGGCCGAGATCATTGCTGCCCTGCCGGTCATCGAAGCCTGGGATGCGCCGGCCGATGCGCGCTATAGCGGCCCGACATTGTTCATCGCCGGTGCCGCGTCGGACTATATTCGGCGCGAACACCGTCCGGTGATCCGGACCCTGTTCCCCACCGCGCGGTTCGTCACCTTGAAGAATGCCGGCCATTGGCTGCACGCCGAAAATCCGACGCGGATTCGTCGACGTGGTCCAGGCGTTTTTGACAGCGACCGGGTGAGCTCAGCATCATCCGGCGCCTGGCAACGGTGTGATCCGCAGTGCGTCTCACGGACGAAGAGAAATCCATTCTGAACGGCGAGGCCGGCCCGGCGCGACAATGGGCGATCCGGCACCAGATCCGTGTCGGATCCTATCTCGGTGCGGCGGATTTCGTGCCGGTGTCGCAGGCACACATCATGGCCGATACCGAATCGCTCGGCGTCGCCGGCGTCGCATGGCTGGAACGGCTGGCCGCCCTGCCGGAGGCGCAGCGCCATGTTCGCATCCCGACCATCACCGATCCGCGCGGCACCGACTTCGCCGCGGCTGCACGACTGAAACAGCAGGACTGGATGCTGGCACTGGAACGTCGTGCGATCGCAGCATTCGAGGCGCTCGGTGTCCTGATGACGGATACCTGCATCAACTACCAGACGATCATGCCGGCGGTGCGCGGCGAGCACATGGCGTATGGCGACACCGGCGTGGTGATCTACGCGAACAGCGTGCTCGGCGCGCGGTCGAATTTCGAGGGCGGACCATCCGCGTTGGCAGCCGGCCTGACCGGGCGCACGCCGCGCTACGGCTATCACCTGGCGGAGCAGCGACGTGCCACGAAGCTGCTGCGCATCGCCGTCACGCCGCGGGAACTGCACGACTGGGGCGCGCTTGGCGGCATTGTCGGACGGATCGCCGGCGACTACTGGCAGGTGCCCGCGCTGATTGGCATCGATCGTGTTCCCACCTCGGATGAGCTGAAGCATTTCGGCGCCGCGATGGCGAGCTACGGCTCGGTCGCGCTGTTCCACATGGTCGGCGTCACGCCCGAGGCGGAGCGCCTGAACGACATCGCCGATCCCTCGTTGCAGGCCAGCGCGACGATTGTCGAGGCCGATCTGCGCGCGTTCAAGGAATCCTACCGCCGGCATGTCGAGACGGTGGATGTCGTGGTGTTTTCCTCGCCGCAACTCAGCCTGCTCGAGATGCGCGATCTCGCCGGCATGCTGGACGGCCGGCACGCGACGATACCGCTGCTCGTGGTGACCAGCCCGCAGGTGAAGCCGGATGCCGATCGGCTCGGCATCACCGCGCGCATCGAGGCGGCGGGCGGTCTCGTCCTGTCCGGCATGTGCTTCTACCAGAGCTATGCACGCGAGATGGCGGAGGCCAATGGCTGGCAGTCGCTCGCCACCAACTCGGCAAAGCTGGTCAACATCCTTGGCGGCTACGGCTACCGGCCCGCGCTGCTCTCCATGCAGGCCTGCGTCGATGCCGCGTGCACCGGCAGGATCGCCGCATGACCGAATTTCATGCCGCCGCCGCGATGGGCAGGCGCGTGCGTGGACGAGCCCTGGTCGCAAAGGACGGGTTCTCGGCGCGCTACGACCTCGATCGCATCGCCGGCGTGTTTCGCCGTCCGGAGCACAGGCTGGCGGGTCAGTCCTATGTCGGGCGAATTCTCGTGCTGGATGCGGCGAAGGGCGGCGTGGCGACCGCCTGGATGCTGCACGAGATGGCCGCGCGCGGCGTGATGCCGGCGGCACTCGTGCTCAACACGGTGAACCCGATCATGGTGCAGGGCGCGGCACTCGCCGACTTCACCATGATGTCCGGCTTTGACGTCGACATCACCGCGGCGGTGCCGGACGGCGCACTGGTCGAGGTCGATCCCGAGGCCGATCGACCCTGCCTGCGGATCCTCCCCGAACCATGAGCAATGCTCAGCGGGAAGCGGCGCCTGCCTGAAAGCTGGTCCGCAGCGTATCGCCGAGGCGAATTGCGTGGCGCTCGCCGCCCACGGCAACGGTCATCGGCTCCCCCAACTCGAGCGTTGCGGCGAGAAGATGAGCTGTCCTGTTCGATGTGGACCTTCACCACGCGCCCGCGCCAGTGCACGCGGAAGCCGAAGCTGCGCCAGGCAGGCGGCAGCCGCGGATCCAGGGCCAGCGCATCGGCGTCCAACGACAGCCCGGCGAAGCCGGACATCGCCGCCAGCCAAAGGCCGCCGAGTGCGGCGATATGCACGCCGCCGGCGCTGCCGCCGGCCGTGTCCATGAGATCGGTCGCCGCGGTTTCCCGGAAATAGCGCAGCGCCATCTCGGTTTCGCCCAACCGGGCGGCGACGACCGCGTGCATGGCCCGGCTCAGCGAGCTGCCGTGTCCGCAGCGCGGCTCGTAATAGCGAAAATTCGCGACTTTGGTCGGCAGGTCGAACTCCTCCGGCAGCAGAGCCATCAGCGCGACGACGTCGGCCTGCTTCAAGACCTGGGAACGCTGCGTCCGCTCCCGCCCGAGCACCACGTCCATCGGGACCGTGCGGCCGGCGTAGGCGGCGAGATCGATCTCCTCCAGCTCGAAGAAGCCGGTGAACTGCTCGAGCAGCCCGGTCTGCGGATCGAAGCCCGTCACCAGCGTCGTCCGCGGCCTCGCGCCACTGAGGAATTCCGCATCGTCGAGCCCGAGCCTGGCGGCGAGGTCCGCCCAGCGGGCCGGCCAGCGCTCGGCCATCAGCGCCGCGATATCGAGGCCGCGACGGATGTTCCAGCGCGCCATGATGTTGGTGTAGGCGTTGTCGTCGATCGTTTCGTGGTACTCGTCCGGTCCGATGACGCCGCGGATATGGCGGTGGCCGTCGGCTTCCGGCACGGCGCGGCTGGCCCAGAACCGCGCCGTCTCCAGAATGATCTCGCCCCCGGCCGCGAGCAGGAACGCGTCGTCCCCGGTGGCCAGCCAGTAGTGCCAGACCGCGTAGGCGACATCCGCGCTGATGTGCTGTTCCTGCGTGCCGCAGAGCACCTGGACCATCGTTCCCCTCGGGGCCCATGATTTGCTCGGGTGTGGTCTCCTCGCCGGTATCGGTCGATTCCCAGGCGTACATCGCGCCGCGCCAGCCCGCCCGGGCGGCCTTGGCGCGCGCGCCGGCCAGCGTGTGGTGGCGGTACATCAGCAGCGCACGGGCGGCCTCGGGCCAGGTCGCCACGTAGAACGGCAGCGAGATAGATGTCGGTGTCCCAGAACACGTGCCCCAGATAGCTGTCGCCGGTCAGCGCGCGGGCGCCGATGGAGACGCGCTCGTCGGCCGGGTTGGCGGCACTGTTCAGGTGGTAGATCGAGAACCGCAGCGCCTGCCGGGCGGCGTCGTCGCCCTCGATCTCGATGTCGCTGCAGTGCCAGCGGTTCGACCAGGCGGCCTCGTGCGCGCCGAGCACGCCGCGCCAGCCAAGCTGCTGCGCTTTCCCGAGCGCTTCGCGCGCGGCCGGACCCGGGTCCTCGCGCAGGTCGTCGCTGCGCACGACCGCGACCAGACGCTCGAAGGATGCGACCTGCCCGGCTTCCGAGGTCCAGCTCCAGGACCATTTGAGTTGGTCGAGCGCCCGCGGCGGAAGCTCCTCGGCGCCGAGTTGCAGGACAGCGGCGCCGGCCATCGCGAGGCCCTTGCCGGATTGCTCGGTGCGCCAGACGGCAAGGTCCTGTTCGAGCCGCACATCCTCGAGCCCGAGCCCGGCGCCTTCGAACAGCGCCTCCAAGGCAACGTCCACCTGCCCCTGTTCCACCTCCAGGCGAAGCAGCTGCAGGCCGATCGCGCGTTCCGACTGCGACACCAGGCGGAGCGTGCGCGCGCGGACCACCACGCCGGCTGGCTCGCGCTGCCGCCAGTCCGTGATCAGCAAACCCCGCCGCATGTCCAGGATGCGGCGGTAGAACAGCGTGTCGCCCGAGCGTCGCAGCAGGCGCTTGCCGTTCAGGCGGACCCGCACGCGGAGCCAGTCGGCAGCCGGGACCAGCGCCGGAACGGGCGGCTCCGCGTTGGGCGTGTCGAACAGTCCCGCAACGTAGGAGCGGGGCCATGAGGCCCAGTTCAGCGTGTGCTGCCAGGAAACCCACATCGGGCCGCGGCTGATCGTGCGCGCGCCACGGACGCCGAGGAAGCCGTTGCCGATGGCGAAGCGCGCTTCGATGCTGCTTTCGCGGCGGGGATCATAGCCGTGCTCCTCCAGCACCCAGCCAGGGTCCGCGGTCGGCGCCAGCGCTTCCTGCATGTCTCTGATTTCCCTTATGTCGTCCGAGCGCGAAGCCGGCCCTCGGCCAACGCCGCCACCGCGACCTCGTCCAGACGGGTCACGACCAGATCGGCGCCGGCCGCAAGCAGCAAGGCCTCGTCGCCCAGCCTTGCGACGCCAAGTGCGGCCATCCCGCCGGCTTTTGCCGCCTCGACGCCGACCGTGGCGTCCTCCACCACGAGGCAAACGGCGGGAACCACGCCCAGTTCCGCAGCGGCAAGCAGGAAGATCTCCGGGTCCGGTTTTCCGCGCAGCAGGTCGCGGCCGCAGACATTGGCGGCGAAGACATCGAGCAGGGTCCGCGCGGAGTCGATGCGGATCATCTGCATCATCTCGTTGGCGTTCTTCGAGGACGAGGCGGCGGCGAGCGGCAGGCCCAGTGTCTCGACCGCCCGGACGAAGCGGAGCGCGTCGGGGAATGCCTTGACGTCGCCCGCCTTGATCAGCTCCTCGAGCCGCCGCTGCTTGCGCTCGGCGTAGAGCAGCGTGCGCGCCCCGGCGTCGGGCACCCCCAACTGTTCCAGCACGGCACGCGCACCGCTGAGGCGCGGCTTGCCGGCGACATGGGCCTGATAGATCTCGGTGGTGAGGCGCGCGGGATCGGTGATGCCCTCCAGGGCCTCCCGCCAGGCGCGTTCATGCGGTGAGTTCGATCAGAACACCGTCCACGTCGAAGATGACGGCGGCGAGCGTTCGCAGCGGGGCGTTGTCTTCTGGCATGCGGCGGTCCTTATCGGCTCTTCCGTCGAGCGCGACCAGCACGCTGTCGTATCAGCCGCGTTGCTGTTCGCCGCGAGCCCTCGCCCTCCCTTTGCGGGAGGGGGTTGGGGGAGGGGGCCGCAGTACCAAGTCAGACTCGGTATTTATCCGACCGTAGTGCCTTGCGATGGTGCGACCCCTCCCCCCAACCCCCTCCCGCAAGGGGAGGGGGAGAATTATGGCGCCGGGTCGCTGCGGGGCGCGATTATGCCGGACAACCGGTCGTCAGCCGTCGCGCCGCGACAGGCGCCCCCAGCCGCGCGCAAGCCCCAGCAGGACCATCGCAGCCGGCAGGAGGGCGGCGAGACGGAACGTGCCGGCGAAACCGTCGAGAAACGCACCCGCATCGTCGACCCCGCCAGCCAGGGAATGGCCGCGGAAGGTCTGAAAGAACAGCATCAGCAGCGTGGCACCGGTCACCGTGCCGATCGTCCGCGTCATCATCACCAGGCTGCCGGCGACGCCTCGGTCCGCGCGCGGAATGGCGTTGGTGACAATGTCGAAATAGGCGACCTGGAACAGACCGACGCCGAAACCTTGCAGCAACATCGCGCCGGCCAGCACCGGGATGTTCGGTTCGGGATCAGCGGTGGCGATCAGAACCTGGCCCGTCGCCATGGCGCCGGCCCCGACGACTGCGAGCAGCCTCGGCGGGATCTGCGATGCGAGCCACGCGGCAAGCGGCGCAGCCAGCACCGTGCCGGCGGGCGAGGCGGCGAGCAGCAGGCCGGTCGCATGGGCCGACAATCCCCCGAAGCGGCTGAGGTAGAACGGCACCAGCAGCAGAACGGAAAAACCGGCCAGGCTGAGTGCGGCGTGGCCGGCGTTGAGCAGCGAGAAATCCAGGTCGCGGAAAAAGCGCAGGTCGATGATCGGTCGAAGGGACCGCTTCTCCTGCACGATGAAGCCGCCGGTTGCGATCAGACAAACGAGTGCCGCGAGTATCAACAGCAGGCTGCTCTCGGGCAGGTGCTGCAACTGGTTGAGCGCGAGCAGCATGGCGCTGATCGCCAGTACCAGCAGAATTCCGCCCGATGCATCGAACGTCTCGCGCGTCGCAGGACGCGTATCTGCGGGTAGCAGCCAGGCCAGCGCGAACGCCGTGCATGCAAGCGGCGCGCGGAACCAGAACACGGCCGGCCAGTCGATCAACGGCACCAGCAACCCGGCGATCAACGGTCCCAGCGCGCCGCCGATGCCGATCGCCATTGTATAGACGCCGAGGATTCGGATCCGCGCCGATTCCGGATAAAGCCCGGTCGCGAGCGCCGGACCGCAGCTCAGCACGAGCGCTGCTCCCACGCCCTGCAGCACCCGCGCGGCGAGCAATGCGCCATAGCTCGGCGCCAGCGCGCAGAGCACGAATGCGATCGCGCTCCAGGCGCTGCCGGCGAGAAAAACGCGGCGGTAGCCCAGCATGTCGCCGACGCGGCCGAACACCAGCATCAGTGCGGCATAGGTCAGCGTGTAGGAAATGACGACCCACTGGATCGCCGGAACCGGCAGTCCGAATGCTCGCGTGATGTAGGGGAATGCGAAGTTGACGGACGAATCGAACGGCACCACCAGCGTGCCGAGCGCCACGACCAGGACACCAAATCCCGCGCGCGAGACAAACAAAGAGCCAGGGCGCATCACGCGCTCCTGGCTCCGATCGGCGAGGCGTCGCGGCTCAGACGGACTTCTTCAGCGACGGCGAAGCCTTGAAGCGCACGGTCTTGCCGGCCTTGACCTTGATCGACTTACCGGTGCGCGGGTTGAGCCCCTTGCGCGCCTTGGTCTTGCGCACGGTGAACGTCCCGAAGCTCGGCAGGGTGAATTTGCCGGCCTTCTTCAGTTCCTTGACGACCGCGTCCATCAGGTCGCCGGCCGCGCGATTGGCCGCCGCGCCGGTCAGTTCGGCGGAATCCTGAAGGATCTGGGCAATGAAGGCTTTCGACATGCTGGCTCCTCGCTCGATCACGTTGATGACGCGGCCGCCCCCGGGGGACGTCACGGCGCCCACCGATTCGCCGCATCATTGCAATGGTTTTAGATGGCTCGCGAAAATTGCGCCAGCCCCTCTGCAAGTTTTGGCCCGGCCTGGCCTGTGGCGTCGGCGCGCGCCGGCAAACTGGCAAGCGGGCAAAGGCCTCCCATCCGGCTACAGCACGCCGTGGCGGGCATAGACCGCGTGCAGGCTTTCGCCGGCTTCGAGTTCCGCACGCGTGGTATCCTCCGCGGCGATCTTGTCGAGTGCGGCACGGAACACGGCGTCCGCCTTCGCTGCCGGGACGAACACGACGCCATCGATGTCGCCCATCACCCAGTCGCCAGGCGCGACGTGGACACCGGCGATGTCGACCGGCGTGTCCTTCTGCAGCATCTCGGCACGGCCCTTGGTGTCGAGCGGTCCGATGCCGCCATGGAACACCGGAAACCGCATCGCCCGAATGCGCGCCACGTCGCGTACCAGACCGTCGGTCACGCAACCCACCGCGCCACGCGCACGGGCAGCGGTGGACAGCAACTCGCCCCAGGGTGCGATCCAGTCGGTGGGGCCGTCGCATGCGAGCACCGGCACCTCGCCGGGCCGCAGATCATCGATCAGGTCCATTTCGAGCTGGTAGGGATTGTGCCCCGGCGTCGCAGCGCCGCTGGTTGCCGCATAGCGGCCAGTGCGCACACGGCCGAGCAGAACCAGGGCTTCGTCGAGCGGGCGGACAAACGGCCGCAGCGCCTGACGCATCAGGCCGAAGCTGTCGAGCACGTCCGACAGGACCGGCGTGTAGAGCAGCCGGCGCAGTTCCTCGATCGGTGGCAATGGGGTGCTCATGGCAAATCCTCGCGCGCTGTTTCCGCGAGGATAGACCGGTTCGGCATCCGCGCGCGCAGCCCGCCCGTGCGGACGATTGCCTCCGTGGGTTGCTTGCTTCAGGCTGGGCGTTCGCGATGAGTCAACAACTCGGGAGGGGGCAAAAATGGCGATCTTCGTCATCGGCGGCACCGGCTTCATCGGCCTGCGGGTGATCCGCCTGCTGGCGGCACGCGGTGAGGAGATCGTGTGCATGGACATCAATCCCGGCGCCGCCTCGTTCGATGATCTGGGCAAGCAGGTCCGCGTGATGCGCGGCGACGTGACGCAGTTCGACGACGTGATGGCCGCCACCGTCAGCGCGAAGCCGAGCCGGATCATCAACCTGTCGTATTTCCTCGGCAGCGAGCACGCTCCGCATGTGGCGATGAAGCTGAACGTCCTCGGCATGGACAACTGCTTCGAGGCCGCCCGGCTTGCCGGCGTGCAGCGCGTGGTGTTCGCAAGCTCGCTGGCGGTGAACGGCATGCAGAAGCACTACGGCGATCGCATGGTCACCGAGGACGACTACCGCCACGGCGAAGTGCAGTACGCGATGCACAAGATCTTCAACGAGTGGCAGGCGCAGGATTACAACGAGAAATACGGCATGACGATCACCGCCGTGCGTCCGGCGAACGTCACGGGGCCCGACAAGGTGCGCGGCTCGGTGGATCATGTGAACATCATCACGCAGCCGGCGCAGGGCAAGCCGATCTCGTTCCCCTACAAGGACGCGATGCGATGCCCGATCCATGTCGATGACATAGCAGAGGTGTTCACGCGGGTGCTGCTGGCGGACAAGCCGCGCCACGCGGTGTACAGTTCCGGCGGCGTGGCGGTCAGCCTGGGCGAGATCGCCGACCTCGTGCGCGAATTCCTGCCCGACGCGCACATCAGCTTCGAGCATGAGACCGGGGGAAAGGCGAATTCCGGCAATTACCTGATCGACAACACAAGGCTGGTACAGGAATTTGGCGTGCAGTACCTGCCGTATCGCCAGCGTGTCCTGCAGATCGTCAATGACATCCGCCGCCAGGTCGGGCTGCCGATCGTGTCCGGCTGATACGTGACGGCGCCGGCGTTGCCGCCTGCCGCACGCGTCATGGCCGTCACCGGACCTGATCCGGGGACGGCCAGCCATGCCTTTCATCCAACGCCGTTGGCGTGAAGCTGCTGCGGCGCATCGTGGTGTTGGCCGCGCCGCTGTTGGCGCAGACTTCGCTTGCGCAACCGCCTGCTGCCACCGTGGACTGGTCGCATGCGCAGCCGATCAACGTGCTGATGGTCGATAGCAAGTTCGTTCCGAACCGGCTGACCTTCCGCCACGGCACGCCCTATCAGTTGCACCTCGAAAACCACGGCAAGGATCTGCACGAGTTCACCGCTCCGGCATTTCTTGCGGCTGCCATCGTGCGCAACCCGGCAATGCTGGCGAACGGCGGACAGGAGATCGTGTTGCAGCCGGGCACCAGCATCGACGTCGATCTCGTGCCGCTCAAGCCAGGCACGTATCCGCTGATCTGTGCCGACCACGACTGGGCCGACATGACCGGCGAGATCACTGTCGAATAGGTTTTCTGCTGCCCATCCCGGTCACGTGGCTGGCCGACCATGGCCCGATCGGGCGATCGTATGGATCAAACAAGCGGCAAGACGATCGACGCGACCATCGCAGCAGACGGGATATCCAGTCCCCGGCTTGTGACTTCGCCAGTGTAATCGCCATTGGCATGTCGGTCCGAGGCGCGCAATACTGTCGTGGTGAGGTCGCCACCCCCTGCTACGGTATGAGACATGCCAGTGCACCTGCCTGCCGGTTACACACCGTCGCCCGACGAAGCGTTCATGAATCCCTCGCAGGTGGAATACTTCCGCCAAAAATTGCTGCGGTCGCGTGCGG
Organism: uncultured Alphaproteobacteria bacterium; assembly: GCA_963739725.1. GTDB lineage: Bacteria > Pseudomonadota > Alphaproteobacteria > Acetobacterales > Acetobacteraceae > JAMXLO01. The sequence continues at coordinate 60,471 of CAVUBS010000020.1, forward strand.
ACGCGCAGCGTGAACTGGATGCTGTCCCGCCCGTGGGCGCCAACGAGAGCATCCGTGAGGGCGATCAGGCCGATCAGGCAAGTGCGGCGGTCGACCGGGAGTTTGGCATTGTCAGCCGCGAACGCACACATGCCTTGCTGCGCCAGATCGAACGGGCGCTGATCCGGTTGGACAACGGCACTTATGGTTATTGCGAGGACACCGGCGAACCGATCGATCTGCGTCGGTTGGACGCGCAACCCACCGCAACACTGACAACCGAGGCACAGGCGCAGCGGGAGCGTTCACGAACCTGACCGCTTTGTTCTGTCGGCGGCGTTCGTACAAGCGTCGCATTTGTAACTGCATATAACACTGGGATTTGATGTCAGGAAGCGGCGGTTCCTGACGCGACGGATTTGAAAAACCCCCGTGGCACAAAACCCCGCCGCACAGTGCATGGATTCACACCATGACCTGGGCGGCGCTTCTATCGTCGTTGCTTGCCGCTCATAGGAGCCGGCACCCGTCACGCCCATGAGCGTGACGTTCACGCCGTGCAATCCGAATCCAGGACTCTATAAACGGCGACCTCGTTTCCGTTGCTGATCGAGCCTCTCGACGTTCCGTTCACCATCATCCCGAACGTTGCGTTTCCGGATACGACACCGGTTTGCGTGCTGACGAACCTGGGCGATGCTCCGGCCCTCGACACGTTCATCGTGACGTATCCGCCACCTCGTCCCCCGCCGAACCCGCCGGAAGATCCTTCGCCGTGGAAGATCGAGTTCCGGTGGCAGACCACCGCACCGTCGACCGCCGGTATCTGGTTTCTCGACGCATGGCTGGAAAGCCTGACCGAGGGGCCAAATCTGCATGTGCCCGGCTTTCCGGCGCTGCCGCTGATCGTTCCCGGCGGGTCACCGCAGGCCTATCACGAGACCATCTCGGTCAACGCCAATGCCGTCGCGCCGCCGGTTCCGCCGCCGCCGCTCGAGCCTTTGATCGCCCGCCTCTGCCGGCTCAACACGATGATCCGCTGGGCACAACTGCCGCTGAAGCGGACCCGCGTCGTCGGCCGCGGCATCGGGCCGATCATGGAGTTCTACACGCCACTGCCATAACCATCGTCAACGGCCGCGCGTCGGCGATATGCCGGCGCGCACCGATGCCGCTTGGCGGGCCACAGGGCGTCAAATGGCACGACCAGTCGCTCAGCGTGGAACACTTGCCTGCCACGGACCAGCCACCTCGACCGCTTCGTCCTGGCCAGGCCATGGCGGCATCGTGACGGCGATTGCAGCAAGCAGTTCATCGCCGAAGGATCGGAACTGGAAGCACGTCCCTATCGGTATTGTAATGCACGTGCCGGCGTGGACGTTCACTGTTTCGCTCCGATCCCCCTGTTGCCGCCACATCTCGCCTCGTCCCGACAGGAAAAACCAGATCTCTTCGACGGTGCGATGCATGACAGCGGTCGACGTCTCGCCGGGTGCCAACGCGAAATGCGCCATCCCGCCAGCCTTCAGGCCGAGCAGCACCCGGACATCGGACCCGTCCGGTGCAACGGCATCGCGCGCAGTGGGAAGATGCGTGGTCGCGAACGCGGTCATGATCGCCGACTGGGCACCGCTGCGCGTCTCGCGGCGAGCGGGTGGGGCCACACCGGGCCCTTGATCCGCCGCAACGCGGCCAGCAGCGTCACCGCCAGCCCGGTCAGCGCCACATAGTGCGCCGGCCGCAGGCCGTAGGACAGCGTTTCGCTGGCCGCCAGGACCCGCCACGGGTTGATCCCCGTGGTCAAGCCGTACCAGCCGAACTCGATGCCGACCGCCGCGAACGCCGCCATCACGGTCAGCCCGAATTGCGTCGCCAGGCTGCGCTGCCAGCGCATCGGCAAGGTGCGCCACAGCATCAGCCAGACGAACAGGCCGGAGAAGAACACCGGCTCCGACACGTTCGATTTCGACTGGATGAAGTAATGCAGCAGCGCCACGACGCCCAGCACATAGATCGCCCGGTGCAGCCGCTTCCAACCGCGCCCGAGCCGGCGCATCCACCCATCGGTGGAGGTCGCGCCCAGCACGCCGAGCCCCAGCAGCGTGAGAAAGCCGATCGTCAGATAGAAGCGCCGGACGATCTCCGAGGCCACCACGAGCAGGTTGAAGTTCTGATCGACGATGTAGAGGCTGAGATGCGCCACCGCGTAGGCGAGCGCGGTCAGCCCGACCATGCGCCGCACCAGCAGGATGCGCGGCCAGTCGAGCACGCGCGCCGCCGGCGTGATCGCCAGCGAGATCAGCAGGAACCGGATCGCCCAGTCGCCGGCGCCGTGGATCACCTCGGTCACCGGACGGCCGCCGAGCGCGCCCTTCGCCCACCAGAACGCCAGCACCGTGCCTGGAATGAACCCGGCGAACAGCACCGCCGCCTTGAGCGGCAGAAAGCGGCCATGCCGGTCGCGCCACGGTACGATCATCGCCGCCATCGAGCTGTTCGCCTCACCTGTCCTTGCATGCGTCCCGCGACGCGGCCGACCGTTACATGGTCATTCACGGGCCGCGTGCAGCCAGGGCGCGGATCTCGGCCGCCAGCGCGTCGGGCTCGGGTGCGGCGATCAGCCGCGCCGGCACCTCGAGCGCCGCGGCCAGTCGCGCCTTGTAGTCCTCGCGCGGCACCTCCTCGGCGCCGAACTGCGCCAGATGCGCGGTGACGAACTGGGTGTCCAGCAGCCGAAAGCCGCCCAGGCGCAGCCGCGCGACCAGGTGCACCAGCGCCACCTTGGAGGCGTCGCGTCCCTTGCTGAACATGCTCTCGCCGAAGAACACGCCGCCGATCGCCACACCGTAGAGCCCGCCGACCAGGGATCCGTTCTGCCGGCTCTCCACCGAATGGGCGAAGCCCAGGCGATGGAGTTCGCCGAACAGCCGTTCGATCTGCGGGTTGATCCAGGTGTCCTCGCGCCCGGGTGCCGCCGATGCGCAGCCGGCGATGGTGGCGGGAAAGTCCTGGTCGACCGCGACGGTGAACGCGTCGGACAGCACCGTGCGGGCAAGGCGGCGCGACAGATGGAACCGCTCGAGCGGCAGCACGCCGCGCCGCTCCGGGTCCAGCCAGTAGAGCCGCTCCCCGCGCCGGGTCTCCGCCATGGGGAACAGCCCGTGCCGGTAGGCCCGCAGCATCAGGTCAGCCGTGATCTCCACCGTGCGTCGGGACATGGGGCGCATTGTGCGGCGGATCGGGCGGGCAGGGGAAGCGTCGAGACAACGGACGGGCCGCACTTGCCGCCGGCATGGTCTGGTGGACTAATGGCGGCCGGTTTTTGGAGCAGTGGGGGAACGGACCATGACAAAGTACACCTGGGAACACATCCACCTGCGTTCGCCGGACCCGGCGGCGACGGCGGGCTGGTATGCCGACAAGCTGGGCGCCGAGGTGATCCGCACGCCGCTGCCGGACGGCTCGACGCGGTTCGACCTCGACCTGACCGGACAGAAGATCTTCATCGCCAAGGCCGATCCGGCACAGACCGGCGCACCGCCGGCCGATCCCCTATATGGGGCTGGAGCATATCGGACTGACGGTGGACAACATCGACGCCGCGGTGGCGGAACTGAAGGGCAAGGGCGTGGCCTTCACCATGGAGCCCAAGACGATCCGCCCCGGCGTGCGGATCGCCTTCCTGACCGCGCCGCAGAATGTTTCGATCGAGCTGATACAGCGCGGGTAGGGCCGGCCGGCCGTCCCATGGCGTCGCTGCCAAACCGCCTCCCAGGCCTGAATTTCGACCTCGGCGAGGCGGCCGACATGCTGCGCGGATCGGTCGAGGTGTTCGTCGCCGACGAGATCGCACCGCGCGCCGCCGCCATCGACCGCGACAACGAATTCCCGATGGACCTGTGGCGCAAGTTCGGCGACCTCGGCGTGCTCGGCATCACCGTGGAGGAGGAGTACGGCGGCGCCGGCATGGGCTATCTGGAGCACGTGGTCGCGATGGAGGAGATTTCCCGGGCTTCCGCCTCGGTCGGGCTGTCGTATGGCGCGCACTCCAACCTGTGCGTCAACCAGATCCGCCGCAACGGCAGCGAGGCACAACGGCGAAAATACCTGCCGAAGCTGATCAGCGGCGAGCATGTCGGCGCGCTCGCGATGAGCGAGCCGGGCGCGGGCTCCGACGTGGTGGGGATGCGCCTGCGCGCCGAGAAGCGCGGCGACCGCTACGTGCTGAACGGCACGAAGATGTGGATCACCAACGGGCCGGATGCCGACGTGCTGGTGGTCTATGCCAAGACCGATCCGCAGGCCGGTCCGCAGGGCATCACCGCGTTCCTGATCGAGAAGGGTTTTGCCGGGTTTTCGACGGCGCAGAAGCTCGACAAGCTCGGCATGCGCGGGTCGAACACGTGCGAGCTGGTGTTCGCCGACTGCGAGGTGCCGGAGGAGAACGTGCTCGGCCGCGTCAACGACGGCGTGCGCGTGCTGATGAGCGGGCTCGACTACGAACGCGCGGTGCTGGCGGCCGGGCCGCTCGGCATCATGCAGGCGTGCATGGACGCGGTGGTGCCGTATGTGCACGAGCGAAAGCAGTTCGGCCAGGCGATCGGCGAGTTCCAGCTCATGCAGGGCAAGCTCGCCGACATGTACACGACGATGAACGCGGCCAAGGCGTACGTGTACGCGGTGGCGAAGGCGTGCGACCGCGGCGAGACGACGCGCAAGGATGCGGCGGGCGCGATTCTCTACGCGGCGGAGAAGGCGACGTGGATGGCGCTGGAGGCGATCCAGGCGCTGGGCGGCAACGGCTACATCAACGACTACCCCACCGGGCGGCTGCTGCGCGACGCCAAGCTGTACGAGATCGGCGCCGGCACCAGCGAAATCCGCCGCATGCTGATCGGCCGCGAACTGTTCCGCGAGACGGCGTGATGCGCGTGCTGCGCCGCCGACACGTCGCTCGCGCCACGGTCGGGAGTGCTGCATGACCCTGCGTTCCGACATCGACACGCGCTCGCCCGAGTTCGCCGCCAACGCCGACGCGATGCGCGCCCTGGTCACCGACCTGCGCGCACGCGTCGCCGAAGCCGAGCAAGGCGGCGGCGAGGCTGCCCGCAAGCGCCACCTCGCGCGCAACAAGCTGCTGCCGCGCGACCGCGTCGCCGGCCTGATCGATCCCGGCTCGCCGTTTCTCGAACTGTCGCAGCTTGCCGCCTACGGCCTGTACGGCAACGAGGTGCCGTCCGCCGGCATCGTCACCGGCATCGGCCGCGTCATCGGGCCGCGAGTGCGTGATCGTCGCCAACGACGCCACGGTGAAGGGCGGCACGTATTTTCCGATCACCGTGAAGAAGCATCTGCGTGCCCAGGAGATCGCGCGGCAGAACCGCTTGCCCTGCATCTATCTGGTGGATTCCGGCGGCGCCTTCCTGCCGATGCAGGACGAGATCTTCCCCGATCGCGACCACTTCGGCCGCATCTTCTTCAACCAGGCCAACCTGTCGGCGCAGGGCATCCCGCAGATCGCCGCGCGTGATGGGCTCGTGCACCGCGGGCGGCGCCTATGTGCCCGGCGATGAGCGACGAAGTCGATCATCGTGCGCAAGCAGGGCACCATCTTTCTCGGCGGCCCGCCGCTGGTGCAGGCCGCCACCGGCGAAATCGTCAGCGCGGAGGACCTGGGCGGCGCGGACGTGCATGCCCGCACTTCGGGCGTGGTCGATCACTATGCGCACGACGACCGCCACGCGCTCGCGCTGTGCCGGCGCATCGTCGCGGGCCTGAACGACGTGAAGCAGCCGCAGATCGAGCTGCGCGCGCCGCAACCGCCGCGCTACGATCCGGCGGAACTCTACGGCGTGGTGCCGGTCGATCTGCGCGCGCCGTACGACGTGCGCGAGATCATCGCCCGCATCGTCGATGCCAGCGAGTTCGACGAATTCAAGCACCTGTATGGCACGACGCTGGTCTGCGGCTTCGCGCATATCTTCGGCTATCCGGTCGGCATCCTCGCCAACAACGGCATTCTGTTCTCCGAGTCCGCGCTGAAGGGCGCGCATTTCGTCGAGCTGTGCAGCCAGCGCGGCATTCCGCTGGTGTTCCTGCAGAACATCACCGGCTTCATGGTCGGGCGCAAATACGAGGCCGGCGGCATCGCCAAGGACGGCGCCAAGCTGGTCACCGCCGTCTCCACCACCGCGGTGCCGAAGTTCACGGTGATCGTCGGCGGCAGCTACGGCGCCGGCAACTACGGCATGTGCGGCCGCGCCTACGAGCCGCGGTTCCTGTTCATGTGGCCGAATGCGCGCATCTCGGTGATGGGCGGCGAGCAGGCGGCGATGGTGCTGGCACAGGTGCGTCGCGGCGAGCCGCAGAGCATGGAACAGGAGGAGGCGTTCAAGGCGCCGATCCGCGCGCAATACGAGACGCAGGGCCATCCGTATTACGCCACGGCGCGGCTGTGGGATGACGGCATCATCGATCCCGTCGATACGCGGCGCGTGCTGGGGCTGGCGCTGTCGGCCGCGCTGAACGCGCCGATCCCACGGACGCAGTTCGGGGTGTTCCGGATGTGAAGGAAGGAATGTTCACCACAAAGACACAAAGACACGATGCATACTGCCCCTTCGTGTCTTTGTGTCTTTGTGGTGAACCGCGACACCGGAATGGCGCGTATGGACCCAGCATGTTCAGCACCCTGCTGATCGCCAATCGCGGCGAGATCGCCTGCCGCATCGCGCGCACCGCACGACGCATGGGCATCGCCACCGTCGCCGTTTACTCCGACGCCGACGCCAATGCGCTGCACGTGAAGGCCGCGGACCGCGCGGTTTCGATCGGCCCTGCACCCGCCCGGGACAGCTACCTCAACATCCCTCGCATCATCGCCGCGGCACGCGAGGCCGGCGCCGATGCGGTCCATCCCGGTTACGGCTTCCTCTCCGAGAACCCGGCCTTCGCCGACGCCTGCGCCGAGGCCGGACTGATCTTTGTCGGGCCGCCGGCCGCGGCGATGCGCGCCATGGGATCCAAATCCGCGGCCAAGGCGCTGATGGAGCGATCCGGCGTGCCGCTGCTTCCCGGCTATCACGGCGAGAACCAGGACGCCGCGTTTCTCGCCGAACAGGCGGTACGCATCGGCTTCCCGGTGATGATCAAGGCGGTCGCCGGCGGCGGCGGTCGCGGCATGCGCATCGTCGACGCGGCCAACGATTTCGCACCGTCGCTTGCCGCCGCGCGGCAGGAGGCCGCGTCCGCCTTCGGCGATGACCGCGTGCTGATCGAACGCTACCTGGAGCACCCGCGCCACATCGAGGTCCAGGTCTTCGCCGACACGCACGGCAACGTTGTGCACCTGTTCGAACGCGACTGCTCCGCGCAGCGCCGCCACCAGAAGGTGATCGAGGAAGCGCCGGCACCCGGATTGGACGCGGCGCGGCGCGCGGCGATGGGCGCCGCCGCCGTGGCAGCAGCAAGTGCCGTCGGCTATGTCGGCGCCGGCACGGTGGAGTTCGTCGCGAACGCGGACGGCTTCTTCTTCCTCGAGATGAACACCCGCCTGCAGGTCGAGCATCCGGTCACCGAGATGATCACCGGCCTCGATCTGGTGGAATGGCAGTTGCGCGTGGCCGCCGGCGAACGTCTGCCGATGACGCAGGATGCGATCCGCATCGACGGCCATGCGATCGAGGCGCGTATCTACGCCGAGGATCCGGCGCGCGACTTCGCTCCTTCGACGGGTCGGCTGGCGCTGTTCCGTACGCCCGATGCGTCCGAGGCGGTTCGGGTCGACACCGGTTTCGCGACCGGCGACGAGGTCTCGGTCCACTACGACGCGCTGCTTGCCAAGCTGATCTGCCGTGGCCGAACGCGCGACGAGGCGTTGCGCATATTGCGCCGAGCGTTGGCTGACACCGATGTGGTCGGCGTGACCAGCAACCTCGATCTGCTGTATCGCATCGCCGCGCATCCGGATTTCGCGGCCGGCGGCATCGATACCGGTTTCATTGCCGACCATGCGGACACTCTGCTGATGCCACAGCGCGCGCCGCCGACAGATGTGCTGGCCGCCGCCACGCTTGGCATGCTGCACGACGAGGCCGATGCCGCGGCACGGGAGGCCGCCGCGGGCAACGATCCCTACTCGCCGTGGCAGGCGCGCGACCAGTGGTGGCCGAATGCATCGCCCGACGCGATCTGCACTTCATCGACGGCGACACGGAATTTCCGATCGGCGTGCAACGCGACGGCGCGACATGGCGGCTCGCCATTGGCGAGCGCGTGGTGTCGGGTGCTGTCGGTTCGCGCAGCGGATGGCCGCCTCGATTTGACATTGGATGGCGTCCGCCAACGCATCTCCGTCATACGCCAGGGCGAAATCGTCACCGTGCGCCGGCGCGGCGAAACCTGGCGTCTCCGCCTGCCCGATCCGATCAGCGCCGCGGCCGAGGCGGACGATGCAGGCGGCCGACTTGTTGCGCCGATCCCGGGACAGGTCACGCAGGTCATGGCGGAGCCGGGCATGGCGGTCAGTCGCGGTCAGGTTCTTGTCGTGCTCGAGGCCATGAAGACGGTGTTCCGGCTCGCCGCACCGGCGGACGGCGTCGTCGCCACGGTGTCGTGCCAGGCCGGCGACGCCGTGATCGAAGGCCAGACGCTGGTCGCGTTCGCCGAAGGGACTGACGCTGCGGAACCGCCGCAGCCTTAGGCGGCGCCGCGCCAGTGTTGCGTCGGTCGGCCAGTCATGCCCAGAGTGCAGAACGGTTCCAAAGTCAGGAAGGGAGTATCCATGAGACGACTTGCAGGTGTGGCGGCGGGCGCGCTGGCCATGGCTCTCGCGACCGGTGCGACACTGGCGGATACGCCGGGCGTGACCGCGACCGAGATCAAGATCGGCAACACGGTGCCCTATAGCGGCCCCGCATCGTCTTACGGCGTGCTCGGCAAGCTGGAGAGCGCGTTCTTCGGCATGGTGAACGAGCAGGGCGGCGTCGCCGGCCACAAGATCGATTTCATCTCGCTCGATGACAATTACAGCCCGCCCAAGACGGTGGAGCAGATCCGACGTCTGGTGGAGGAGGAGAAGGTCGCCTTCACCTTCGCCACGCTGGGCACGCCGACCAACAGCGCAATCGTGCGCTACATGAACCAGAAGAAGGTGCCGCAGCTGTTCGTCTCGACCGGCGCCGACAAATGGGGCGATTACCAGCATACGCCGTGGACCATCGGCTGGCAGCCAAGCTATCGGACCGAAGCGCAGATCTACGCGAAGTATATCCTGCAGCAGAAGCCGGATGCGAAGATCGGCATCCTTTACCAGAACGACGACTTCGGAAAGGACTACCCGGCGGGCGTGAAGGACGCGCTCGGCGACAAGTTCGACAAGATGGTGGTGACCGCGACCTATGAGGTGACCGACCCGACCATCGACAGCCAGATCACCACATTGCAGAGCCAGGGCGTGGACGTGCTGCTGGTGGCGGCGATTCCCAAATTCGCCGCGCAGTCGATCCGCAAGGTGCACGATCTCAACTGGAAGCCGATGTTCTTCATGTCGAACGTTGCCATCTCGGTAGGCGCGGTGATGACTCCCGCCGGACCGGAGAACGGCATCGGCATCATCAGTGCCTCATATCTCAAGGATTCGTCCGACCCGACCTGGAAGGACGACAAGGGCATGAACGAGTGGCGGGCGTTCATGGACAAGTACATGCCGGGCGCCGACCAGACCGATGGTGGCTACATCGCGGCATACGGCCTCAGCCACACGATGCTGCAGGTGCTGCGGCAGTGCAACGGCGATTTCTCGCGCGAGAACATCATGAAGCAGGTCGCCAACCTGCATGATGTCGATAATCCGGTGTTGATCCCCGGCATCAAGATCAATACCAGCCCGACGAACTTCCACCCGATCCGTGCGATGCAGTTGGAGAAGTGGGACGGCAAGACCTGGGTGTTGTTCGGCGACGTGATCCAGGGTTCGCAATCCTGAACGCTGCGATATGGCCGCGGCGCCAATGTCATTGCTGCCGCGGCTGCATTGTCCGGTTCTGCGACAAAGGAGACTGAGCCATGGCCGCTGATGATGATAACGGCAGGCGTTTGCGCTCCCGGCGCTGGTTCGACAATCCGGCCGATCCGGCGATGACCGCGCTCTATCTCGAGCGCTACATGAACTACGGCATCACGCCGGAGGAACTGCGCGGGGGCAAGCCGATCATCGGCATTGCGCAGACCGGTTCGGATCTGTCGCCGTGCAATCGTCATCATATCGAACTGGCCAGTCGTGTGCGTGACGGCATCCGCGCCGCGGGCGGCGTGCCGCTGGAATTCCCGGTCCATCCGATCCAGGAGACCGGCAAGCGGCCGACCGCGGCACTGGATCGGAACCTCGCGTATCTCGGGTTGGTCGAAGTGCTGCACGGCTATCCGATCGACGGCGTCGTGCTGACCACAGGCTGCGACAAGACGACGCCGGCGTGTCTGATGGGTGCGGCCACCGTCAACATCCCGGCGATCGTGCTGTCGGGTGGACCGATGCTGGATGGCTGGTGGCAGGGACGTCTGTCCGGTTCCGGTACAATCATCTGGGAAGGCCGCAAACTCCACGCCGAGGGCAAGATCGACTACGACGAGTTCATGGAGATGGTGTCGTCGTCGGCGCCCTCGATCGGGCACTGCAACACCATGGGTACCGCGACGTCGATGAACTCGCTGGCGGAGGCACTCGGCATGTCGCTGCCTGGCTGCGCCGCGATCCCTGCGCCGCATCGCGAGCGCGGCTGGATGGCCTATGAGACCGGCAAGCGGATCGTGGGGATGGTGCAGGAAAATCTGCGCCCATCGGACATCATGACGCGACAGGCATTTGACAACGCGGTGGTTGCGGCGGCGGCGCTGGGCGCATCGTCCAATTGTCCGATCCATATGGTGGCGATCGCACGCCACATGGGCGTGGAACACACCATCGATGACTGGCAGCGTCTGGGCCCGGAGATCCCGCTGCTGGTGGATTTGCAACCTGCCGGTCGGTTCCTCGGGGAAAAGTTTCATCGCGCCGGCGGCGTGCCTGCGGTGCTGAAGGAGTTGCTGGGGGCGGGAAAACTGCATGGCGACGCGATGACCGTCACCGGCCGGACGCTGGCGGAGAACCTATCCGAAGTACCGGATGGCGACCGCGAGGTGATCCGCGCCTACGACAAGCCCCTGCTGGCGGCGGCAGGCTACGTGGTCATGTCGGGCAACCTGTTTGACAGCGCGGTGATGAAGGTCTGCGTCATCGATCAGGATTTTCGCAGGCGCTTCCTGTCGAATTCCGATCGGCCGAACGTGTTCGAGGGCAAAGCGATCGTGTTCGAAGGGCCGGAGGACTACCACCATCGCATCGAGGACCCCGATCTCGGCGTAGAAGACCAATCGGTGCTGATCATCCGCAACTGCGGCCCGGTCGGCTATCCCGGCAGCGCCGAGGTGGTGAACATGCAGCCGCCGGCTGCGTTGTTGAAGCGCGGCATCGATGCGCTGCCGACGATGGGCGACGGGCGACAGTCGGGGACGTCGGGTTCGCCGTCGATCCTGAACGTATCACCCGAGGCGGCGGTCGGCGGCGGCCTGGCGCTGCTGCAGACCGGCGATCGCATTCGCATCGATCTCAACACGCGCAAGGTGGACGTGCTGCTGGCGGCGGGCGAACTGGAAGCGCGGCGCGCGGCGTGGCAGCCGCCCAAGCTGGTGAACATGACGCCGTGGGAGGAGATCTATCGTTCGATGGTGGGGCAACTCGGGACCGGCGCGTGTCTGGAGCCGGCGACGCTGTACCTCAACGTCATCGAGACGCGTGGGGAGTCGCGGAACAACCACTGATGACGAACGACCCGGTGCTCGCCCGCTTTCGCACTGAGCTGGATGCGCTGTACGGCGGACGCATCGAGCGTATCGTGCTGTTCGGGTCACGCGCGCGTGGCGATGCGGACGTTGAATCCGACTACGACATTGCCATCTTCCTCAATGAATTTCACGACCGGTGGATCGAGATCGACCGGATCATGCCTCTCGTTACCGATATTCTGTACGACGTAGGCGTATTTATCCATGCTATGCCGTACCGCGCTGGCGCGTATCGGGAGCGCACGCCCCTGATGCATGAAGTCCGCCGCGAGGGCGTTGATCTGTGACGCCTGAAGCCGGGCGCTATTTGGCCAAGGCGCGTTTGACCCTTCAGCATGCCCGGACGATGCTGACAGTCAGACTGACTGAAGACGCTGGACGCGCGGCCTATCTGGCGGGCTACCAAGCGGCCGAGGCACTGATCTTTGAGCGTACCGGCAAGGTCACGAAAACCCACAAAGGCGCGTACCATGAATTTGCGCGACTGACAGTCGGAGAAGTTCGCATCGACAGGCAATTGAGACAGTTCCTGCCGCAGGCATATGACCTGAAAGCGATCTGTGACTACGAACTTGGGCCGGAAGCCGTCGTGCCGCATGACAAGGCTGTGGCGGCTGGCGAAACAGCAACCCGCTTCCTGGATTGTATTGCCATCCTGCTCGGAACGGGTTGATCTAACCGGGAAGCTAAGAGGAGTCATCGTAGTGCAGTTCGGCATCGCCATTCCTACCGCCGCCGACTCCTGGCGCCTGGTGCGCCGCGCGGAAGAACTTGGTTTTTCGACGGCGTGGTTCTTCGACACCCAGATGCTGAGCGCCGACCCGTTCGTTGCCATGGCCGCCGCGGCAATGAAGACCACGCGGATCAAGTTGGGCACCGGCGTGCTGATCCCGTCCAACCGCATCGCACCGGTCGCGGCCACGGCGTTCGCCTCACTGAACAAACTGGCACCCGGGCGGATCGTGTTCGGCGTCAGCACCGGCTTCACCGGCCGCCGCACGATGGGGCTCGGCGCGGTCAAGCTGGCCGACATGGAGGAATATATCCGGATCGTGCAGGCGCTGTGGCGCGGCGAGACGGTCGACGTCACGCTCGAAGGCCAGCGCCGGCCGATCCGTTACCTCAACCCCGAGCTTGACCTGATCAACACCGACGATGCGATCCCGCTGTGCATCGCCGCCTCCGGCCCACGTGCGCGCAGGCTGACGGCAAAACTCGGCGCCGGATGGATCGACAACGTCGCCGATGTCGATCGCGGCGTTGCCACGCTGGAGCAGATGCGCGCGGCCTGGCAGGCGGCGGGTCGTGCCCGCGACGACCTGACCGCGATCGCCTGGCTCGGCGGCGCGGTGCTGGACGAGGGCGAGCCGGCCGATGGCCCGCGTGGCATGGCGCTGGCCGGACCGCGTGCGGCCATGCTGCTGCATCGCGCAGCGGACACGGCGCTGGCTGGTTATCCTGCCCCGCTCGCGATGCTGCCGGAGTTCGCCGACGCTGCCGCCCGCTACATCGAGCACGCGCGACGGTTCGAGCCAAAGGATGCGTATTACCTGTCAAATCATCGCGGCCACCTGATGTTTGTGCGTCCTGATGAACGCCCTTACATCAGCGCGGAGATGATCCGCCGCACCTCGTTCATCGGCACCGAGGCCGACCTGAAGCAGCGCATCGCCGCATTGGCGGCGGCAGGCTTCGGTCAGGTCGTGTTCTCGATCCCGCCTGGGCAGGAGCACGCGATCGAGGACTGGGGACGCATCCGCCGAGCCTTTGACCGACCAGGGAGTTCGCCATGCCTGGACACCTCGCCGACAAGACCGCGTTTGTCACCGCCGCCGGCCAGGGCATCGGCCGCGAGACGGCACTGGCATTCGCCGCGGAAGGCGCGCGCGTCATCGCGACGGACATCGACGAGGCGAAGGTGCGGCAGATCGCATCGGACAGCATCCGCTCGGCGAAGCTCGACGTGCTGCACGCCGCCGACATCGCGCAGGCCGAGATCGACGCAGGCCCGATCGACATCCTGTTCAACTGCGCCGGCCTGGTGCATCAGGGCACGCTGCTCGATGCCACCGAGGACGAATGGGAGTTGGCATTCGACCTGAACGTCCGCTCGATGTTCCGCACGATGAAGGCGTTCCTGCCGGGCATGCTCGCGCGCGGGCGCGGCGTCATCATCAACATGGCGTCGGTTGCCAGCAGCGTCAAAGGCGTGCCGAACCGCTTCATCTACAGCGCCACCAAGGCGGCGGTGATCGGCATGACGCGATCGGTGGCGACCGACTACATAGGGCAGGGCATCCGCTGCAATTGCATCTGCCCCGGCACGGTGCACACGCCGAGCCTCGAGGAACGCATCGTGGCCAATGCCGCGCAGGCGGGCTCCATCGACGCGGCGCGCGCAGGCGTTCGTCGCGCGGCAGCCGATGGGCAGACTCGGCACGCCCGAGGAAATTGCCGCGCTTGCCGTCTATCTTGCGTCCGACGCCGCGCAATTCGTCACGGGACAGGCCGTCATCATCGACGGTGGGCTCACGCTATAAGGAGACAGGAACATGAAGCTGCTGCGCTATGGCCCTCTGGGCGCCGAGAAACCCGGTATGCTCGATCGCGACGGCACGATCCGCTGCCTGGCCGCGGTCGTGCGCGATGTGGACGGATTCGCACTGTCCGACGCCGCGCTGAAGATGATCGCCTCGATCGATCCGAACACCTTGCCGAAGGTCGATGCGAGCGCGCGGCTGGGATCGTGCGTGGCGCGGCCGGTGAACTACATCTGCATCGGACTGAACTACGCCGACCACGCGGCCGAGGCGGGGATGCCGGTGCCGAAGGAACCGATCATCTTCCTCAAATCGCTCGGCGCGCTGTGCGGTCCGAACGACGACGTGCGGATGCCGCGCGGCTCGAAGAAGCTTGATTGGGAGGTCGAGCTTGGCATCGTGATCGGCCGAAAGGCGAGCTACGTGTCCGAGGGCGACGCGCTGAGCCACGTCGCCGGCTACTGTGTGTGCAATGACGTGAGCGAGCGCGAGTACCAGTTGGAGCGCGCAGGTACCTGGGACAAGGGCAAGGGCTGCGACACGTTCGGCCCGACGGGACCATGGGTGGTGACAAAAGACGAAATCGCCGATCCGCAGAACCTGCCGCTGTGGACCGAGGTGAACGGCAAGCGCATGCAGAACGGCACGACGAAGACGATGATCTTCGGCGTGGTGAAGCTGGTCAGCTATGTCAGCCACTTCATGACGCTGTATCCGGGCGACGTCATCGCCACCGGAACGCCGCCCGGTGTCGGGCAGGGCGTGAAGCCCGAGCCGGTGTTCCTGCGCCCCGGCGACACGATGCGGCTTTCCGTGGAAGGCCTTGGCGTGCAGACGCAGCGCGTCGTGGAGGGCTGATTTCGCCGTCCGCCGTGGCCGGAGTCAAATCCGGCCATGCGCGTGTGGCTGCTGATCATCGGCACGGCAGTGCTGCGCGTGTCGTTCGGTGCTGCGCTCGGGCTGGGCGTGGACGAAAGCTACATGGTGGCGGCCGGGCGTGTGTTCAGCCCGGGTTACTACGACCATCCGCCGGCGTCGTGGTGGCTCGCCTGGGGTGCCGCGCATCTCACCGGCAGCGAGGCGCCGGTCGTGGTGCGGCTGCCGTTCATCATCCTGTTCGCGGTTTCGACTTGGCTGATGTATCGGCTTGGCACTGCGATCGCCGATCGGCGCGCGGGGCTCTGGGCAGCGGTGCTGCTGAACCTTTCGCCGGTGTTTGGCGTGACCACCGGAACGTGGGTGCTGCCGGACGGGCCGCTCGATTGTGCGTTGCTCGGTGCGGCGCTCTGTTTGGTGCATGCATTGAACCGCGACGTGCTGCGGTGGTGGTTGGCGGCGGGGCTGTGTGCCGGCCTTGCGCTGTTCTCGAAATACTCTGCGATCCTGACGATCGCGGGCGCGGTGTTGTATTTGGTCTCAAGCCGGCAGCACAGGCATTGGCTTGCACGTCCCGCACCGTACCTCGCGGCGCTGATCGCGCTTTTGGTGTTCGCGCCTGTGCTGTATTGGAACGCGACACATGGCTGGGCGTCGTTCGCCTTCCAAGGCAGCCGTGCGGGCGGCGCGCATTTCCGCCCGTTCGCGCCGTTTGTCACCCTGGCCGGTGAGGCCCTGTTCGTCCTGCCGTGGATCTGGCTGCCGATGATGGTGGTCTTCGCCGCCGCCATACGTCGGGGGCCGGCCGAATGGCGGTCCTGGCTGCTGTGCTGTCTCGCGTCACCACCGATCCTGGTGTTCGCATTGATCGCCGCGTGGTCGAGCCAACGCGTGCTGTTCCACTGGGCCGCGCCCGGCTACCTGATGCTGTTTCCGCTGCTCGGCGATGCGGTCGCGCATCGGCTTGAACAGCCGATCGTGCGTCGGCTGCTGACTGGCACAGCAGCGTTCGTTATATTCGCGGTGACGATCGTCGCCACACAGGTCCGCTTCGGGTGGCTGCATCCCGCCCTTGCCGCGTTCACGCGCAGGGACCCCACCATCGAGGCCGTCGATTGGACCTCGCTGCGCGACGATCTCGCCGCGCGCGGTCTGTTGCGCACGGGCACCATCGTCGGCGTGCCGAACTGGCGCGATGCCGGCAAGATCGCCTTTGCGCTTGGTCCGGACGTCACGACGCTCTGCCTGAACCGCGACTGCCGGCAGTTCGGTATCGCCTATCCGCCCGGCCGTTTCATCGACAACGATCTGCTGGTCCTGGCGCCCGACAACCCCGAGCGCGTGCCAGCCGAGCTTGGCGGCGCGTTCGCCGGCCTTGCACGACTGCCGGACAGCACAATACAACACGCCGGCCGAACGCTGCAGCCCGTCGCGGTTTTCGATGCGCGACGTCTGCTGGCGTGGCCGCCACCCGATTGATGGTTCACGGATTGCCTGCGGTATTGCCCATGACCTTGGTAGCGGATCGAGTTCTCGACCCGGCTGAAATACGCGCCCTCTCGGGCAGGTCGAATGCCGAGGGCACCAGGCGCCTCGGCGTCCATGCGTTGCTGTTGTTTGGGACCGGTTGGCTGGTTGCCATCGCCGGGCCTTGGATGCTGCTGCCCGCCATGCTGGCGTTCGGCATCGTGCAGGTCGCGCTGTTCGCACCGGCGCACGAGACGATGCACCAAACCGCCTTCGCCTCGCGCCGCGCCAACGCAATCTTCGGTTGGCTCACCGCGTGTCCCTCGCTGCTGAATGCCCAGTTCTACGCGGCCTTCCATCTGGCGCATCACCGCCACGCACAGGTTGCCGGTCAGGATCCGGAACTGGACACGTCGCCGCCCGCCGATCTTGCCGGCTATGTCCATCGCGTGCTGGGCATCCCGTATTGGCGCCTCCGTCTGCGCGTCATTGCTGATTGCTGGCGCGGCGATCTCAGCGCCTATCCTTACGTCAGCGTCGCGGTGCGCGACCGGGTGATCGTGAGCGTGCGTGCCATGAGCCTGATGATGGTGGGCGGTTCGGTGGTCGCGGCAATGCTGTTCGGATGGGCGATACCGTTTGTATACTGGATCGGTCCGCAGCTCATCGGGCAACCGTTCCTGCGTGCCTATCTGCTGGCCGAGCACACCGGCTGCACACAGGATCGCAACGGGCTCACCAATACGCGAACCACGCTGACAAACGTGCTTGTGCGGCTGCTGATGTGGAATATGCCGTTCCACGCGGAGCACCACCTGTATCCGTCAATCCCGTTCCACCGGCTGGCAGAGGCGCACTCAGCCATTCGCGACAGGCTGGGCTACGTTCAGCCGGGCTATGGGCGGTGGAACCTGGACTTCATACGAGCATTGGCGGCGAGGGACGCCGGATAGCAGATCCGGCGCCCCGCCAGCCACTTATTCAGCGACAGCGGCGACTTCTCTCGCATGCAGCGATGCGACCTTCGCCTGGGCGCGCGCACGTCGCTCGTCGAACTTCGCCAGTCGCCGCTGCGGATTTGGATGCACGACGTTGTCGTCGGAGCCCGGGTTCTTCTGCGAACCGGCCCAGCCGTGCGCGGCGATGTCGAAAATGATGCCGGACAGGTCGGTGTGCTTCACCTCGTAGCCGTCCGGATTGTTCGGATCGCCCATGATCCAGGTGGCGCCGGCGTTGCGCGCGATCTTGCCTTGCTCCACGACGTCATCGACCCAGAAGCCGATGTGATGGATGCCGACGAAATCCTTGCCGGTGCCTTGCGCCGCCTCGTCGCTTTTGAAGTGCAGGATCGCGAGGTTGACCACCCCGTCGGTCAGGAACACGCCCTCGGCCAACGGGCCGTCGAGCTCGGTGACTTCCTGCAGGCCCACTGCCTGCTTGTAGAATTCGGCGGTCTCCCAGGGATCCTCGACGCTCAGCGCGACGTGACGGATCCGGCCTTTGGTCTGTGCGGTCATGGACTACTCCCTTTACACGTGGCAGTTCGGCGGCAGCGTAGCGGAAAACCCGACCACGGCCCAGGGGCATACCCGAGTGCGGCTACATCGTCGCGCCGAGCACCCATGGCGCGAACTCAGCAGCGCCGAAATCGAACTGCTCGCTTTTGGTCTGCTCACCGGAGGCCACACGCAGCATCAGTTCGAAGATGCGCTGGCCGCATTCCTGCACGCTCTCGTCGCCGTCCAGGATCGTGCCGCAGTTCACGTCCATGTCGTCCTCCATGCGCCGATACATGGGGGTGTTGGTCGCGAGCTTGATCGACGGCGACGGCTTGCAGCCGAACACGCTGCCGCGGCCGGTGGTGAAGCACACCAGATTGGCGCCGCCCGCCACCTGTCCTGTCGCCGCGACCGGGTCGTAGCCAGGCGTATCCATGAACACGAAGCCCTTCGCCGTCACCGCCTCGGCGTACTGCACGACATCGACGAGGTTGGTGCTGCCCGCCTTCGCCATCGCGCCGAGCGACTTTTCCAGGATCGTGGTCAGCCCGCCCGCCTTGTTGCCCGGCGAGGGATTGGCGTTCATCTCGGCACCCTCGCGCCGCGTGTAATCCTCCCACCAGCGCATCAGCGCGACCAGCTTCTCGCCAACTTCGGGAGAAACCGCGCGCCGCGTCAGCAAATGCTCGGCGCCATAGGTCTCGGGCGTTTCCGACAGGATCACCGTGCCGCCGTGGCGTACCAAAAGATCGCTCGCCGCACCCAGCGCCGGATTGGCCGACACGCCGGAATAGCCGTCGGACCCGCCGCATTGCAGCGCCACGGTCAGTTCGCTCGCCGGCACGGGTTCGCGATGCACCGCGTTCGCTTCGGCCAGAACCTCCTTCACGAAGGCGACGCCGGCCTCGACCGTTTTGCGAGTGCCGCCCATCGACTGGATGTCCATGTTGCGAATGCGCCCGGCAAGGCGCTGCTCCTCCATGAGCCCGCGGATCTGGTTCACCTCGCAACCAAGACCCAGCACGATCACATGGGAGAAGTTCGCATGCCGCGCATAACCCGCCAGCGTGCGGCGCAATACACGCAGCGGCTCGGCCTCGGTCATGCCGCAGCCGGTCTTGTGCGTCAGCGCCACCACGCCATCAACGTTGGGAAATTCCGACAGCGGGTCGTCGCCGGTGAACGGATTGCGGCGGAACATGTCGGCGACGAGCCCCGCGACATGCGCCGAGCAGTTCACCGACGTCAAAATGCCGATGTAGTTGCGTGTCGCCACGCGGCCATCGGGCCGACGGATGCCCTGAAAACCGGCCGGCGTGTTGGCATGTTCGGTCGGCTTTGCATCCACACCGTAGGCGTAGTCCTTGGCAAAATCGCCCATTTCGCAGTTGTGCACATGCACGTGCTGGCCCGGAGCGATCGCCTTCGAGGCAAAGCCGATGATCTGGCCGTAGCGACGCACCGGCTCGCCCGCCGCGATCGGCCGCACCGCGACCTTGTGTCCCGCGGCGATACGCTCCGTCGCGGCCACGGCATCGGCAACCTGAGCACCGGGCAGCAAGGTTGCACGCGCGATCACCACGCCGTCATCGGGGTGCAGACGGATCACGGGCGGTGGCGTCATGGCAGTCACTCCTGGAATCAAAACGGTCGCGGGCGATCTGCGTCCGCGACCGCCGGATCGAAAATGCTCAGGTTGCGGCCTCGCCTCCCGCCTTGCGCGTCGCCGAGATCTCCGCGCGCGCCGCACGCGCCATCAGACCGCTGTCATTGGCGATGGTCACGAAACGGAAGCCCATCTGGATCATGCGCCCGGCATATGTGCCGGTCCCATTGTGGATGCCGGCGAATTTTCCATGTTTCTTGCACGACGCCAGCAGCTTCTCGTAGATGCCGAGAATCTGCGGTTCCTCGCGATCCAGGATCGGGATCAGGCCGAGCGACAGGCCCATGTCGGAGGGACCGATATAGATGCCGCTGATCCCGGGCACGGACAGAATCTCGTCGATGTTGTCGATGCCTTCCTGCGTCTCGATCATCGGGATCACCAGCACTTCGTCGTTGGCGATCTTCTGGTAGTTGGACGCCTCGCCGTACATCGCTGCGCGGATCGGACCGTTGCTGCGCTTGCCGGCGGGTGGATAGAGGCAGGCCGTCGCCAGCGCCTGTGCCTCGGCCTTGTTGTTCACCATCGGACAGATGATGCCCCATGCGCCACCGTCCAGGCATTTGCCAATGATGCCCGGCTCGTTCCACGGCACGCGCACCAGCGGCGTGATCGGATGCGCCGTCATCGCCTGGAAGCACTGCACCATCGTCGAATAGTCCTGCACGCCGTGCTGTATATCCACGGTCACGCTGTCCCAGCCGCACTGGGCCATCACCTCGGCAGAAAAGCCGGACGGTATGGCGAGCCAGCAATTGACGGCGGCCTTTCCCGACTGAATGCGCTGCTTAAGTTTATTCGCCATCTGGCATTTCCTTCCTTGCACGGATGCGGCGCACGCTAGGCGCGAGGCATCGGGGCGTCAACGCGCGTCATGGTGGATTTGCAGCACCGCCGCACCTTGCAGCCGGCCAGCGCGCAAATCGTTCAGCGCCTCGTTTGCCTGCTCGAGCGCATAGGGCAGCGGACGCGTCTTCACCGGAACCTTCGGCGCCAATGCAAGGAATTCGTCGGCATCGCGACGTGTAAGGTTGGCGACCGAGCGCAGCACCCGTTCGCCCCACAAAATGTCGTAGTTGAAGCTCGGGATCGGGCTCATGTGGATGCCGGCGCATACCACCGTTCCGCCACGCTCGACGGCGCGCAACGCCGCGGGAACCAGCGGACCCACGGGTGCGAAGATGATCGCCGCATCCAGCCGTTCCGGCGGCGTCTGATCGGAACCGCCGGCCCATATCGCACCAAGCTCGCGCGCGAAGGCTTGCGCCTCGGTGTCGCCGGGACTTGTAAATGCGTAGACGTCGCGGCCTTGCCAGCGTGCCACCTGCGCAATGATGTGTGCGGCGGCGCCAAAGCCGTAGAGGCCGAGCCGGCGCGCCTCACCGGCCATGCGCAGCGAGCGGTAGCCGATCAGCCCGGCACAGAGCAGCGGCGCCGCTTCCGCGTCGGTGTAGCCGGACGGGATCGCAAAGCAGAAGCGCTGATCCGCCACCGTGTAGTCGCCGTAGCCGCCATCGATCTGATAGCCGGTAAACCGCGCCTGTGCGCATAAATTCTCTCGTCCCGATCGGCAGAAATCGCAAATGCCGCAGGTCCAGCCCAGCCACGGCACGCCGACGCGATCGCCGATGCGGAACCGCTCCGCATCCGCTCCGAGAGCCGCCACGCTGCCGACGATTTCATGGCCGGGAACCAGCGGCAGCTTTGGTTGCGTAAGTTCGCCGTCGACAACATGCAGGTCGGTACGGCACACGGCACAGGCATGCACTCGGATCAGGACCTGGCCCGGTCCTGGCGTGGGCACCGCGACGGCCTCCAACCGGAGTGGCTGTCGCGGCGCATAAAGCTGCATGACGCGCATCTGCTGATCATAGCGGGTTTTCCGACGTGGACGGAAACTTTGGTTCTGCTGTAGCCTGCGTCATCCCGTCGAGGAGACGCAGCGATGAACGATGCACCGACGATCGCCGAAGCCCCGCCAATCGACGGCAAGGCCATCGCCGAGCTGGCGGAGCAGCTCAACCAGTTGCTGCGCCTGCGCACGTTCGCGATCGGCATGAAGCTGTTCGAGGACCTTGACGAGATGGCGAACGTCCCCGGGCTGCGCCGGCCGCCGAAGGGAAAGACATTTTCCACGTGTCAGTTGGTGACGCAGGCGCGCATGGCCGGGTTCACGCTCGGCATCACCACAGAGAACATCCCATCGTTCTCCAGTTGCAGCAGTGTGATCGGGCTCGACGCGCCGGGCGAGATCTACACGTCGGGCCGCAAGATGGAGGGCGTGTGGTTCGAAAATCGCGAGGCCGCCGCCGCGCACCAGGCCGGCATGCCGCGCGTGGCGCCCGGGCGGTATCATGGAATGGTGGTGTCGCCGCTGCGGTCGGCGCGGCTCGATCCGCCGGACATCTGCCTGTTCTATGGCAACCCGGCGCAGATGATCCTGTTCATCAACGGACTGCAGTGGCGCAATTACCAACGCTACGATTTCTCCATCACCGGCGAGAGCGCGTGTGCCGATAGTTGGGGCCATGCGCTGAAGACACGCGAAGTTTCGCTGTCGATCCCCTGCTATGCCGAACGGCGCTACGGTGCGGTGGCGGACGACGAGATGCTGATGGCGTGCCCGCCGGCGGACCTGCAGCGCGCGGTAACAGGGCTGCAAGGGTTGGCGAAGGCAGGGCTGCGTTATCCGATCATGCCATTTGGTCCGCAAGCGGAACCAGCCGAGGGGATGGCGAAGAGCTACGCTGGGAAGGCGTAGGTGCGGCTTTTTGTGGATACCGGCTATGCCGACGAGCCTTCTCTAAGCGAACCAATGCCCAGCGAAGCGTTCCTGCGCCGACGGTGCGTTCTCGGGTGCTGCCGGTGCGGCCTGATCCGGCATCACAGCATCCAGGAAGTCGGTGGAGGGTACGAAGAACAGATTGCCAGTCACGGCGCGGCTGAAGTCGAGCAAGCGATCGTAGTTGCCTGGAGGCCGGCCAACGAACATGTTCGTCAGCATCTGTTCGATGGTGCGCGGCGATCGGGCGTAACCGATGAAGTAGGTGCCGAATTCCCCCTGACCAACGGTGCCGAATGGCATGTTGGCGCGCACGATTTTGATTTCCTCGCCATTCTCCTCGATCACCGTCAGCGCGGCGTGCGCGGATGTGGGCTTGACCGTGTCGTCGAGTTCGATATCGGCCAGTTTCGTGCGGCCGATGATGCGTTCCTGCGCCTCGGTGGGCAGCGCGTTCCAACCGACCAGGTCGTGCAGGTATTTCTGCACGATGACGTAGCTGCCGCCGGCGAACGTCGGATCCTCGGCGCCGATGACCGTGGCGGTCGATCGCAGCCTGGTTTGTGGGGTTCTCGGTTCCGTCGACGAAGCCCAGCAGATCGCGATTGTCGAAGTACTGGAAGCCATGCACCTCGTCGGCGAGCGACACCGCGGAACCGAGCCGGCCCATGATCTGCGTTGCCAATTCGAAGCACAGGTCCATGCGACGGGAACGGATGTGAAACAGCAGATCGCCCGGTGTCGCGACGGCGTGGCGCGATCCTTCACGGATCTCCTGGAATGGATGCAGTTCGGCGGGGCGCGGTGCAGCGAACAGCCGATCCCATGCATCCGAGCCAATACCCATGACGCAGGACAGTTGCCCATCGAGGTCACGAAACCCGACCGAGCGCAGCAGGCCGCTGAGGTCGGCGCAGAATGACCGAACGACCGTGGCGTTGGCGTCGCCTGGGTTCACCGTGACCACCAGGAAGATCGCAGCGTGCGTCAGCGACGCGGCGACCGGCTGTGGAATGGGCGCGGGCGCATCTCTTCGGCGCCGATGTGGTCATCGGTTTGTCCTCCGCCAGTTGCACTCTGCTGCAGCGCGACGGCGCCAGCTACACGGCGAGCCGAACCGTGGCGAGATTATCGGGCACGGTCAGTTTGCAGCCGACCGTCGCGTGCACCTCGTCCAGCGTTATCCCAGGTGCAATCTCGCGAATTCGGAAGCCGTCGCCGATCGGCTCGAACAGACCGTAGTTCGTCGCCACCAGCTTCACCACGCCGCGCGCCGTCACGGGCAACGCGCATTGGTCCACCAGCCGAGGGGCGCCGCTGCGCGTGGTCTGCTCCATGATGATGAACACGCGCTTCGCACAGGCCGCGAGGTCCATCGCGCCGCCGATGCCGCCGCCCTTCGCGCCGGCAATCTTCCAGTTGGCGAAGTCGCCGTTGCGTGCCACCTCGTAGGCGCCCATCACGGTCACATCGATATGCCCGCCGCGGATGATGCCGAACGAGTCCGCGTGGTGCACCACGGCGGCGCCCGGCTTCAGCGTGACGTTCTGTCCGCCGGCATTCACCAGGTTGAGGTCCTCCTCGCCCGGCGCGGCGATCGGGCCATAGCCGATCACGCCATTCTCCGAATGGTAGATGATGTCGCGATCGCCGATGTCGGTGTTCGAGCACATCGTCGGAATGCCGACGCCGAGGTTGACGATCCAGCCGTCCTGGAATTCGAGCGCGATGCGGTCCGCCATCTGCTGGCGGTTCAGTCCCTTGGCGGTTCCGCTCATCGGCGTCGCTCCTGGCGGCGGGTTGGCCACAGTCCTTCGGGTGGCGGCGGCACCTTCACGACGCGATGCACGAAGATGCCCGGCGTGTGCACCTGGTCCGGATCGATCGTGCCGGCGGGCACGATGTCCTCGTCCACCTCGGCGATGGCGATGCGCGCGGCGGTCGCCATCACCGGGCAGAAGTTGCGCTGCGAGCGATGGAACTGCAGGTTGCCGAACGTGTCGGCACGCGTGGCGCGGACGAACGCGTAGTCCAGCGGCAGCGCGTATTCCAGCAGGTACTCGCGGCCGTTGATCACCCGCGTCTCGCGGCCGGCGGCGAGTTCGGTGCCCACGGCGGTCGGCGTGTAGAACGCCGGGATGCCGGCACCGGCGGCGCGCATGCGCTCGGCCAGCGTGCCCTGCGGCACCAGTTCGGCATCCACCTCGCCGGATTCGTAATACTTGGTGAACGGGATCACGTCGGTGGGACGCGTAGCGGCGGTGAATGCACAGACCACTTTCTTCACCTGGCCGTTCTCCACCAGCATGCCGATATCTGGCATGCGCGGCTGCTGCGCCCCGCCGGTGCTGTTGGCGACCAGGGTCAGGTTCTTCGCGCCGTGTTCGAGCAGTGCCTTGATCAGGTTGAACGGCACACCCGGCATGGCGAAGCCGCCGAACCCGACGGTCGCGCCGTCGGGAATGTCCTGCACCGCCTCGCGGAAGCTTTTCAGCGCCTTGCTCTTCTGTGCCATGTCCCCCCGCCTGCCGTCTCTGCGTGGCGATGAACGGACATGGGGGGAGGGGAGTCAAGGTGGTCTCGTGGGCGGGTGCGCGCGTCGATCTGCTTCGGCATGTCCGTTCTCCCGCTCAGGATGCTGGCCAACCTATTGCAGGTGTGACAACCCTTTCCCACCCCAGCGGCGAGGCGTTCGGCATGACATTGCAGACTTTCATCATCCGCCCCATCGGCACCATCTCGACGCCGTGGCAGACCATCGCCGAGTGCCCGCGCAACGGGAGGCAGCCCGATCCCGCGCCGCTGTGTTCGGTGCGCGTGTTCCCTGAGTATGTGGAAGGTCTGCGCAGCATCGAGGGGTTTTCCCACCTGATCCTGCTCTACTGGATGCACCTTATCCGGGAGCCCGAGCTGGTGTTCACGCCGCCATTCGATGGCCAGCCGCGCGGCATTTTCTCCACGCGGGCGCCGTGGCGGCCGAATCCGATCGGACATTCCGTTGTCGCATTCGAGGGTTTTGAGACAGCGGATATCTTGAAGGTGCGCTATTTGGATTGCGTCGACGGTACGCAGCTGATCGATATCAAACCGTTCTTGCCGACGACGGACTGCGAGCCCGGCGCAAGCATGGGCTGGCTGGAACGGCATGCGACGCGGCGGCCTCGGCAGCAATAATCCGAAAGACCGAGTATGCTCTTGAATCAGCAATCCAGCGCCCACACGTGCAGCACATGAGCAATAGCATTAACAATTGGAACGTCCTGGATCCACAGCCAGGCGTGAAGACATCCAATATTTGGCCACTTTCCCAGCGGGCTACTGCGCTAGTTGCCAGGACCCGCGCGAGCATCATGCTACAGAAGGGTTTTCTCAATATCTGTGGTGCGATCGAGATGCTGGCAGGTCTCGAATACCACCATGGGAATATCTTGCGCATCTGTGTCAACTTGTCGGAAGGGATTCGCCTCGATGAAAAGGCAATCGACCACGAGGCCGTAGCCTACGTAAATAGAATGGGGCAATACCACGCCTTCGCGAAATCACTCTTTGTGAGGCAAGCAATCGCGGACGCCGACTTACTGATCCCAACGATAGTCAAATTCATGGTGTTCCGTAATAAACATGCAGCCCATCGCTCAATAGACACGCCTCACAAGGAGGATGAGCACACAAGAGAAATGCACGCTCGGGCGTTGACCTCTGCATTTGGAGCGATGTTCTCGCCGAAACCTGGGGTGTCCGTTCCGATGCCAAAAATTTCAGATTACGCCTCCTTGGAACGTTGGCGAGTCGAAAGTTGGAAGACTAACTACAGGACTTTCTATATCCTCGATCCGACAACGAATAGAAACGTTAGTCTGACTATCGAAATAGACCATAAACAGATCGCGGGCGAAGCGTACAGCTTGGTTGAAAAGCTCATCCTTCATCAGTAGTACATGGATTAAATCACGCCCGCCGCTCGCAGCGTCGCAATCCGCTCCGCATCGTAGCCGAGTTCGCCCAGCACCGCGTCGGTGTCCGCGCCGAGAGCAGGGGCTGCCTGCCGCGGCATCGCCTCGCCCGGGAAGCGAAACGCCGGCGGAACCATGCGGAATTCGCCCTGTGGATGGTCGTAGGACCAGACGCGATCTTCCTCGGTAACAAACTCCGAACGCAGCGCCTGTGCGATGTCATGCACCGGCGCGGCCGGTACTTCCCCGGCAAAATGCTGCAGCCAAACCGCAGTGCCTCGCTCCGACAGCGCCGCGTCCAGCAGGCATGTCAATTCGCTGCGATTCTGCAGTCGGGCCTTGAAGGTCGCAAAGCGCGGATCATCCGACCACTCCGGCCGTCCAATCTTCCCGCACAGCACCGGCCAGAATTTCTGCTTGTTGCACATGATGAAGATCCAGCCATCGGCCGTGCGATAAAGCTGGCTCGGCGTCAGCGACGGGTGCGCGCCGCGCGGCTCGCGCCCCTGCGCATGGCCGCCATTGAGGAACCACGCCGCCAGATAGTTCAAATTGGACAGCGCGGTATCGAACAGGCTGACATCGACATCGCGCCCCACGCCGGTTGCGCGCGCGGCGACAATCCCGCCGAGCAGCGCGGTCGCGGCATACACGCCGGCCATCATGTCGACGATCGAAAGCCCGAACCGCGCCGGCGGCTGGTCCGGCTCGCCGGTCAGCGACAGATAGCCGGCCTCGGCCTGCATCAAATAGTCGTAGCCTGGCCACGCGGCGCGGCTGCCTTCGCGTCCGTACGCCGACAGATGCGCGCACACGATGCGCGGATTGGCCGACTTCAGCTGGTCGTAGGTCACGCCCAGCCGCGGCGCCTGGTCGCCACGCAGATTGTCCAGCACCGCATCCGCCGTCGCAGCAAGATCGTGCAGCACGCGCTGGCCCTCGGGCGCGCGCAGGTTCAGCGTGACCGAGCGCTTGTTGCGGTTGAAGGCCTGGAAGAAATGGCTGTCGTGCTCGCCGAGGAAATAGGGACCGACGGAGCGGCTGACATCGCCGCCGTCCTTCGGGTTTTCGATCTTTATCACCTCGGCGCCCATGTCGGCGAGCTGCATGGAGCCAAACGGCCCCGCGCCGTACTGCTCCACCGCCAGGATGCGCACGCCGGCGAGCGGCAGCATCACACCGGGTTCCGCGCGACAAGCTGACGGGCGATGATGATGCGCTGGAGTTCGTTGGTGCCTTCGCCGATCACCAGCAGCGGTGCGTCGCGATACAGACGTTCCACCGGATATTCCGTGGAATAGCCGTAGCCGCCATGCACGCGCATCGCTTCGGTCGCGTTCTCCAGTGCGGCCTCGGAGGCGAACAGCTTGGCCATGCCGGCCTCCATGTCGCAGCGATCGCCGCGATCGTACATCTCGGCGGCGCGTCGTGTCAGCAGGCGCGCCGCTTCGGTTCGCGTCGCCATGTCGGCAAGCTTCAACTGGATTGCCTGGTGCTGCGCGATCGGCTTGCCAAAGGTTTTCCGGAGTTGCGCATAGCGCAGCGATTCATCCAGCGCCGCCTGTGCAATGCCGACACCGCGCGCCGCCACGTTGATGCGGCCGAGTTCCAGGCCGGACAGTGCGTGCTTCAGCCCGAAGCCTTCCACGCCGCCGATCAGTCGGCCCACCGGAACGCGATAATCCTGGAACACCAGTTCCGCACTGTCGATTCCCTTGTAGCCGAGCTTTTCCAGTTTGCGGCTGACGGTGAAGCCAGGCCCCTTTTCTGCGAGCAGCATGCTCATGCCGCGATGGCGCGGTTCGGCGGATGGATCGGTCTTCACCAGCAGCGCGAAGCAGGAGCCGTGGATGCCGTTGCTGATCCACGTCTTGGTGCCGTTCACGACATAGGCGTCGCCGTCACGTCGCGCGGTGCAGCGGATCGCCTGCAGGTCGGTGCCGCAGTCGGGCTCGGTCAGCGCCAGTCCGCCGCGCAACTCGGCCGAGGCGAAGCGCGGCAGGAATTCGCGCTTTTGCGCCTCGGTGCCGTTGCGCTCGACGATGGCCGACATGATCAGGTGGGAGTTGAAGATGCCGGTCAGCGACATCCACACGCGCGCGATGCGTTCGACGATGTCGGCATAGGTGGAGCACGGCAGGCCAAGTCCGCCGTGGGCCGTGCCGATGGTGGAGCCGAACAGACCGAGTTCGCGCATTCGCGCGACGATAGCCTCCGGATAGATGTCGTCATGCTCCAGCGCGTGCACATGCGGTGCGACGTCGCGTGCGAGGAACGCGTCGATGGCGTCAAGGATCAGGGCATCTGTCATGCCGGGAGTATGCTGCGCTGGGCTTGCGCGGACAACACAGTGGTCAGACGTGCCCAGCGCGCTGCGGGGAAGGGCAGCAAGGAAGCATTTTAACACGGAGAAGCAGGCGAGGACGACGGAGGACACGGAGAAACAGTCTATGCGCTGCGCGCGGCATGAAGCTGTCGTCCGGCGCGAAACGCATAAAATCTTCTCCGTGGCACTCCGTGGTCCTCGCCTGTTTCTCCGTGTTAAATTCTTTCTTGCCACGCCTACGACATTCCCCAGGCCCGCAAGGACGCACCATGTTCACCGCCTACCACCGCATCGGCGACAACCGCTACCAGGAGCGCTACGGCCTCGACTTCGAGGACTTCGCGCCCGGCCAGCGCTTCCGCCATCGCCCCGGCGTCACCCTGTCGCAGCAGGACAATGCGGACGAAGCGCTGGATACGCTGAACGGCGCGATGCTGCATTACGACGCGCACTACGCCGCTGCTACGGCGTGGCAGCGCCCGCTGATGGTCAGCACGCTCACGTTGCAACGTCTGGTCGGCATGACGACCAAGACCTACGGCAGGCGTCGCGCAATTCTCGGCTTCGACGATATCACGATGAATGGCCCGCTGTTCGGCGGGGACACGCTGTACGCCGAGTCGGAGGTCCTCGACATCGATGCGGCGACCGCGGTTGTCGGCGTTCTGGTTCGCGGTCAGAAGGCCGATGGAACCGAGGTCGCCCGCATCACGTGCCGCATGGCGATCGAGCGGCGCGATGCAGCGAGCACTCCGGCGGTTGAGGAGCGCTTCGCCGCCCACCATGCGGCGGAGGACGGCGCGCTGGTGGAACAGGTGGGGCTATGGTTCGAGGACTGCGTGGCCGGCGAGACCTTCGTTCACACCCCGGGGCGCTGCTTCCATCGCGAGGAGGTGGCGACCCATGCCTGGCGCTCGCTGGACTTCGCGCCGCAGCATCACGTGCCCGAAACCTTCGTCGTTGCCACGGCAACTGCCCTGACGACGCGCACCTTCGGACGTGTCGTCGCCAATCTCGGCTGGCACGACGTGCAACTTCCGGTTCCGGTGTCTGTCGGCGACACGATCGAGGCAGAATCCACCATCCGTGAAACCCGTGCCTCCCGCTCACGGCCCGGCGAGGGCATCGTCTCGGTAACAACACGCGCGCGCAACCAGCATGGTGTCGAAGTGCTGTCGTATCGCCGCACGCTGCTGGTGTATCGCCGCAGCGCCACGGCGCCTTATGCCAATGCCGGCTACTGACCGCGGACGCTATATCGGCATCGAGCGCTTCTGATGCGCACGACCGATGCGTGCCGTCTCCGCGTGATGGCCGGCGATGACCCGCACGCCTTCATCCAGTCGCGCCACGATGTTCGCCGGCGAGCAGCCTTCCAGGAACGCGATGTGATTGTGACGGCACGCGGCGAACACGCGTGCGCGCGCCTCGGCCATCTCCGGCGGGTAGGGATCACGCTGCAGCGTGGTGTAGCCAAGTGACAGGCCCAGGTCGCCGGGCCCCAGTTCGGCAAAGCCAAGGCCCGGAACCGCGCAGATCGCTTCGCAGTTGGCGATGCCCTCGGGGCTTTCCAATTTGACGCCGAGCAACAGTTCGCCCTCGGGGTTCAGCGGCCAGGGGTCGCAGCGCTGCATATACTCCTGTTGTGATACGCCCCAGATCGCCGCCGCCGTCGCCTCCGATCCGCGACCGCGCGTGCCGATGCCCAGCTTGCCGTCGCCACCGCGCTCCGGCCGCTTTGCCCCGCGCATGCGCTCGACAGGCGACGGAATTGCGGTGTCCACGCCAGCCGCGTGGTGCGGGTAGCGGCAGGCTTCGATGAACGCCCGCACTGCATCGGCCGTCTCCGCCTGGCACAGCAGGATGCCGTGCACGCCGCGGCCGAGGATTTGCCGGAATTGCCAGGCGTTGAACCGGACATTGGCCTCATCGGTGCCGTTCACCGGCGCCTCGACGATGATGGCCGGCGTGCGGTGTTCCGAGCGCGTCGGGCCGCCATCCGCCAGGCCGTGCATGTACGCCGCCAGTCCGGTCATATCGAAGGCGCCGTGCTCCATGCCGACATTGATGTAGTCGGCCCAGGTGCCCGCATCGTCGCGGCCTTGCGCGTGCGTCAGCACATGGCCCGTATGCGGACCGTCGTAGTAGATAGCCTGGTCCTGTGCCAACAGTTCGATGGCCCGGTTGATGCGCTTTGCCATGACGATCGCCCCTTGCTGTTGCCGCGCCCTTGCAATGGGGAGGTTAGCACCGCGTGCACGGCGCTGGCGATGGTGCGCCGCACGGCAACGTGATCGGCTGCCCCTGGCTCTGGTTTCAAATCTGCGTCACTCGGTTTTTTGTGATCGCCACTGGCTTTTTGGGTGATGTTGTCAACCTGCAATAGTGTGGCACCATGCCGACGCCGCAGGGAGAACACGATTGTCGCAGACACTGCACCAGGAAACGGACGCCGCGGACGGACTTGCCGGCGCGAACGTCTCGGCCTTCATAACCTCGGGCGGCGAGATGGCTGCGCTCATCGGCTCCCGGAATTGGTCCGAAACGCCCCTCGGGCCGCGAGACACATGGCCGCGCAGCCTGCAGACCGCGCTCCGCATCCTGGTGACATCACGCTATGCGATGTGGCTGGGCTGGGGCCCGGATCTGGTGTTCTTCTACAACGATGCGTACCGATCGATGACGCTCGGCGCCAAGCATCCATGGGCGCTCGGCCAACCGGCCTCGAAAGTCTGGGAGGAGATCTGGCAGGATATCGGACCGCGCGCCGAGACGGTGCTGCGCTCTGGCGATGCCACGTGGGATGAAGGGCTGCTGCTGTTCCTCGAGCGCAGCGGCTATCCGGAGGAAACCTACCACACGTTCTCCTACAGCCCGTTGCCCGACGACGACGGCAAGATCGGCGGCATGCTGTGCGTCGTCACCGAGGACACCGAGCGGGTCATCGGCGAGCGCCGCCTCGGCACCTTGCAGAAACTGTCCTCGGAACTTGCCGCAGTGCGTACCGAGCCCGATGTCTGCGCCGCCATCCAGCGCGGGCTTGAGACCAACCAGCACGACCTGCCGTTCACGCTGACATACCTGTTCGACACCACAGGCGATACCGCGCGCCTCGTCTGCCGCACCGGCATCGCCGCCGGCCATGCCGGCGCGCCGGAACTGCTCGACGCCACCGCCGTCGGTTCCGTGTGGCCGGCGCAGGCCATCCTGCGCGGCACGGCCAAGGTGGTGATCGACGATCTGTCGTTCCTGCCCGCACTGCCGACCGGTGCGTGGGACAAACCGCCGCATGCAGCCGTTGCCGTGCCGATCGTCCAGCAGGGTCAATCGCGTCCGGCCGGCATGTTTGTCAAAGGCATCAATCCGTACCGGCCATTGGACGAAGCAAACGCCGGCTTCATCGATCTGGTCGCTTCGCAGATTTCATCCGGCCTGGCCAGCGCGCGCGCCTATGAGGCAGAACGCCAGCGCGCCGAGGCCCTGGCGGAGATCGATCGTTCGAAGACCGCGTTCTTCTCCAACGTCAGTCACGAATTCCGCACGCCGCTGACACTGATGCTGGGTCCGCTGGAGGAGGAACTCGCCCGACGCGCACCAAACGACACGGGTCAGCTCGCAATGGTGCAGCGCAATGGCCTCCGCCTGCTGCGCCTGGTCAATACCTTGCTGGATTTCTCCCGCATCGAGGCAGGCCGCGTTCGCGCCTCCTATCGTCCCACCGACCTCGCGCCGTACACCGCGGAGCTGGCCAGCAACTTCCGCTCGGCGTGCGAGCGCGCGAACCTCGCCCTGGTGGTCGACTGTCGCAAGCTGCCCCAGCCGGTCTATGTCGATGCGGACATGTGGGAGAGGATCGTTCTCAATCTCGTCTCCAACGCCTTCAAGTACACGCTGCGCGGCGGCATCCATGTCACGCTGAAACAGTCGGATGAAATGCAGGCCGCGGAGCTCATCGTGGCCGACTCCGGCGTCGGCATTCCGCAGCAGGAAATCCCGCGCATCTTCGAGCGCTTCCATCGGATCGAAGGTCAGCGAGGCCGCACGCTCGAGGGCACCGGCATCGGCCTGGCCCTTGTCAACGAACTCGTCCGCCTGCACGGCGGCACGATTGCCATCGAGAGCCGGATCGATGTCGGCACGTCCGTGCGCGTGGTCATCCCGTTCGGACACGACCATCTCGCGCACGAACACGTATCCGGCGATCTCGGCCGCACCATAC
This sequence comes from uncultured Alphaproteobacteria bacterium, assembly GCA_963739725.1. Classification (GTDB taxonomy): domain Bacteria; phylum Pseudomonadota; class Alphaproteobacteria; order Acetobacterales; family Acetobacteraceae; genus JAMXLO01. The sequence continues at coordinate 93,658 of CAVUBS010000020.1, forward strand.
CGGAAGGCAGCGCGACAGCCGCCTTCGTCGAGGAGGCGCTGCGCTGGCTGCCCGATGCAACCGGGGAGCCCATCCACGAACCGGATGTAATGGGCGCCAGCGGTGCACTTGCGTCGCTTGGCACGACGGACGCACCGCAGGGAACCGAGCGGCACCGTATCCTCGTCGCCGACGACAATGCGGACATGCGTGACTACATGGCGCGGCTGCTGCACGTGAACTACGAGGTGCAGACTGTAAGCGACGGCGAAGCGGCGTTGCGCGCCGTGCGGGCGGCGCGACCCGATCTGTTGCTCACCGACGTCATGATGCCACGGCTGGATGGCTTTGCGCTGTTGTCCGCGATCCGCACCGATCCCCTGCTGCGCGATCTGCCGGTGATCCTGGTTTCAGCCCGTGCCGGCGACGAGGCGCGGATCGACGGTCTCGAGGCCAGCGCGGACGACTATCTGGTCAAGCCGTTTTCCGCACGCGAACTGCTGGCCCGTGTGCGCTCCAATCTGGACATGGCGCAGGTTCGCCAGCAGGCGGCCGACCAGATCAGGGCGGAGGCCCATCGCCTGGAAGTGCTCAACCGCACCGGCATGGCGATTGCGGCCGAACTCGATCTCGATCGGCTGGTGCAGGCGGTCACCGATGCGGCCGTGGAACTGACCGGGGCAAAATTCGCGGCGTTCTTTTACAACGCCACCAACGATGCCGGCGAGGCTTACACGGTTTGCGCGGTCTCGGGTGCGCCGCGTGAGGCGTTCGCCGAATTCCCGATGCCGCGCAATGCGGCGGTGTTCGAGCCTGCATTTCGTGGCACGGGCATCGTGCGCTCGGACGATATCCGGCGGGATCCGCGCTACCGCGACGGTGCGCCGCACTACGGCATGCCGCACGGCAATGTCCCGGTCCGCAGCTACCTGGCCGCGCCGGTCGTTTCGCGTTCCGGCGAAGTGCTGGGCGGCCTGTTCTTCGGCCACCCGGATGCATGCGTCTTCACCGCGCGCGACGAGCTCATCGTTTCCGGCATCGCGGTGCAGGCCGCGATCGGTATCGACAACGCCCGTTTGTATCGCGCGAGCCGTCGGGCCGAGGAAAATCTTCGCCGGCTGAATGACACATTGGAGCAGCGTGTTGCGGACGAGATCAATGAGCGGCTGCGGACGGAGGAGGCGCTGCGCCAGGCGCAGAAGATGGAAGCGGTCGGTCAGCTCACCGGCGGCGTGGCGCACGACTTCAACAACCTGCTCACGATCATCTCGGGCGGGGTCGGAACGCTGCAACGCCACCTGCCGCCCGATCGCCTCGGCGACAACCCGGCGCGGGTGAGCCGTGCGCTCGCCCTGATCGAGCAGGGTGCGCAGCGCGCCGCGACGTTGACCCATCGGCTGCTGGCATTCGCGCGGCGGCAGACGCTGGCGCCCAAGCCGCTCGATGCGAACCGGCTGGTCACCGGGATGTCGGAACTGCTGCGCCGTACGCTCGGCGAGTCGATCGCAATCGAGACCGTGCTTGCCGGCGGTCTGTGGCGCATCTTTGCCGATCCAAACCAACTGGAAAACGCTCTGCTCAATCTTGCGGTGAATGCCCGCGACGCGATGCCTGGCGGCGGCAAGCTGACGATCGAGACTGCCAATGCCTGGCTCGACGACGCCTATGCGACACTGAACGAGGGGGCCGCTCCCGGCCAGTATGTGCTGATTGCGATCTCCGACACCGGCATCGGCATTCCGAAGGATATCATCGAGCACGTGTTCGAACCGTTCTTCACCACGAAGGACGTGGGCCACGGCACGGGGCTGGGGCTTTCGCAGGTCTATGGCTTCATCAAGCAATCGAACGGCCACATCAAGGTATACAGCGAGCCAGGGCAGGGCACGACGGTGAAGCTCTATCTGCCGCGGTTGCTGACCGGGCCTGACGACACCGATGAAGTCGCGCGACTGGCCGACATTCCCCGCGGCGATCGCGCAGAGGTCGTGCTGGTCGTCGAGGACGACGACGACGTGCGTTCACACACGACGGACGTGTTGCGTGAACTGGGCTACCGGGTTTTGGAAGCCGCAAACGGCGCGACCGCGCTTGCCCTGCTGGCACGCACGTCCGACGTGCATCTGCTGTTCACCGATGTCGGGCTGCCGGGCGGAATGACCGGACGCCAGCTTGTCGAGGAAGTGCGGCGCCGGTGGCCCCGCCTGAAGGTGCTGTATACCACCGGCTATGCGCGCAACGCGATCGTGCATGGCGGCGTGCTGGACCCCGGCACGGAACTGCTGCCGAAGCCGTTCACCTACTCGGATCTGGCGGCGAAGATACGCGCCGTGCTGGAGAGCTGACGGCGGGCGCATTGCAAGAGTTCCCCTCCCCTTGCGGGAGGGGGTTGGGGGGAGGGGTTAGCAGCGCAAGATTTTAGTTTCGTACGACGTCAACCTGCGTTGTGCCGGCGCCGCCCCTCCCCCACCCCCTCCGCAAGGGGAGGGGGAGAGTGCCGCTTGGGTCCGCTGCCTACTCGGCGTCGACGTCGGCTTCCTGCTTGCGCGCCTTGATCCGCGTCAGCGCCTGCTCGACATGGCGGCTGAACACGTAGTCCGCCGGACGCTGGCGATCGAGCGGGATGTCGGGCGCCATCGGGCCCTCGGTGCGGATCCCGCGCAGTGCCTGCGCCGCCGCCTTCCATGGCCGCCTGACCGTTTCGGACACCGCGGTCGCCTCGTAGCCCGAGTGCACCATGCAGTCGGCACACTTCTCGTAGTTGCCGGTGCCGTAGCGATCCCAATCGGTTTCTTCCATCAGTTCCTTGAAGGTCTTCGCATAGCCCTCGCCGAGCAGATAGCAGGGACGCTGCCAGCCGAAATAGGTGCGCGTCGGATTGCCCCACGGCGTGCAATGGAACGTCTGGTTGCCGGCCAGAAAGTCAAGAAACATCGACGACTGGTTGAACGCCCACTTTTTCTTCCCCGCCGCCTTCCCCTGGCGCGCGAAGATGCCGCGGAACAGTTCCTTGGTTTTGCGGCGATTGAGGAAGTGCTGCTGGTCGGGCGCACGCTCGTACGCGTAGCCGGGCGAGACCGAAATTCCGTCCACGCCCATCGCCATGACGTCGTCGAAGAATCCGGCAACGCGCTGCGGGCTCGGCGGTGTCGAACAGCGTGCAGTTGATGATGGTGCGAAACCCGGCGCGCTTGGCCGCCGCGATCGCCGTGACCGCACGGTCGTAAACGCCGGTCTGGCACACCGACACATCGTGTTCTTCGCGCGAACCGTCGAGGTGCACCGACCAGGAGAACCACTTGCTCGGCTGGAACAGGTGCATCTTCTTTTCCAGCAGCAGCGCGTTGGTGCACACGATGACGAACTTCTTGCGCGCGATGGCGCCCTGCACGATCTGCTCGATCTCGCGATGCAGCAGCGGCTCGCCGCCGGCGATCACCACGACGGGCGCGCCGCATTCGTCCACCGCCTCCATGCACTCGGCGACCGACAGGCGCTGGTTCAGGATCTCGGCGGGATAGTCGATCTTGCCGCAGCCGGCGCAGGCCAGGTTGCAGCGGAACAGCGGCTCGAGCATCAGCACCAGCGGGTAGCGCTTGCGCCCCAGCAGATGCTGCTTCACGACATAGGCCCCGACGCGGAGCGCCTGGTTCAGCGGTACGGCCATTCGGTAGTTCCTCTATGCGTCGATCAGTTCCTTGGGGAAGCGGAAGCGCACGTCCTCCGCTACGCCGGCGAGTGTGGAAACATCGATCTCGCCGAACCGGCGCAACCCGTCCAGCACGCCGCGGACCAGCATCTCGGGCGCCGATGCGCCGGCGGTCACGCCGACCGACGCCACGCCGGCAAACCACTCCGGCTGCAGCGCATCCGCATCGTCGATCAGGTAGGATGGCCGGCCCAGTTCCTCGCCGATCTCGCGCAGCCGGTTCGAGTTGGAGCTGTTGCGCGAGCCGACGACCAGGATCATGTCCACCGCGCCGGCGAGATCGCGCACCGCCTGCTGACGGTTCTGCGTCGCGTAGCAGATATCCCGCACGTCGGGGCCGACGATGGTGGGAAACCGCGCCTTCAGCGCCGCGATGATGCCGCGCGTGTCGTCGACCGAGAGCGTGGTCTGGGTGATGTAGGCGAGCTTCTCCGGGTCGGTGACCGCGAGTCGTGCAACATCCGCGACGGTCTGCACCAGGTGCACCTTGGCCGGCACCTGGCCGATCGTGCCCTCCACCTCGGCGTGGCCGGCATGGCCCACCAGGACGATCTCGCGGCCCTGGGAGGCGTAGCGGCGGCCCTCGTTGTGCACCTTGGCGACCAGCGGGCAGGTTGCGTCGATCACCGGCAGGCCGCGCTCGGCCGCCCATTGCTCGACGCGCTTGGCGACGCCGTGGGCGGAGAAGATGGTCATCGCGCCGGGCGGGATTTCGTCCAGCTCATCGACGAACACCGCGCCGCGGGTCCGCAGATCCTCGACCACATGGCGGTTGTGGACGATCTCGTGGCGGACATAGATCGGCGGGCCATATTTCTTCAGGGCCCGTTCGACGATTTCGATCGCTCGCTCCACGCCGGCGCAGAAGCCGCGGGGCTGGGCCAGGACGACGCGGATCATGCTTGATCTCCGAAGGATGGTCCAAAGGTCGGCGCTGGATCGGCCCCGAGCCGCGCCGAAAGTCCGAGCAGTCGCGTCGGATATGGCACGCGATGCCCGGAGCGGCAATGCCAGGGCAGTGTCGGCGCGCATATGGCACAACAGTCGGGGCCTGCGGTAATGCTGGTCGGGTTGCAGAGCGACGTAAATCACACGTATGTGTGATTTAGGTAACAAACTCGGCGCAAGTGTTACTCAATGGCCTTGCAGCCAGAGCGAACGGGGACCGGAGTGGCATCGGACAACAGACCGCGATGACAACGGCCGATACGGACCTGTCTGCCGCAATGGCGCGGGTTGCCGAGGTGGTGGAGGCCGCCTTGGAAGCGTTGCTGCCGGAACCGGAGGGGGCCGAGGCACGCCTGGCGGATGCGATGCGGTATGCGACGCTGGGTGGCGGCAAGCGGCTGCGGGCGTTCCTGGTGATGCAGAGTGCGGCCTTGTTCGCGGTGTCCGAGACCTGTGCGGCGCGCGCGGCAGCCTCGATCGAGATGCTGCACGCCTATTCGCTGGTTCACGACGACCTGCCGGCGATGGACGACGACGATCTGCGGCGGGGCAAGCCCTCGACGCACAAGGAGTTCGACGAGGCCACGGCGATCCTGGCCGGCGACGCGCTGCAGGCCCGCGCCTTCGAGGTCCTGGCCGAACCGGACACGCATTCGGACCCGCAGGCACGCTGCGAACTGGTCGCCGCCCTGGGCGGCGCGGCGGGCGCGCGCGGCATGGCAGGTGGCCAGATGATCGACATGCTCGCGGAGGGCCGGACGTTGGACGGGCCGGCGGTGAGCCGGCTGCAGGCGCTCAAGACGGGCCGGCTGATCCAGTTCAGCGCCGAGGCAGGGGCCATCCTCGGCCGGGCCCCCCTTGCGCAGCGGCACCTTCTTGCCGCCTATGGGCGCGACCTGGGGGCAGCCTTCCAGATCGCCGACGATTTGCTGGACGCCGAAGGCAGCACGGAGGAGACCGGCAAGACCGCCGGCAAGGACGCGGCCGCCGGCAAGGCGACGATGGTTGCGGTTCTGGGCATCGACCGGGCACGCCTGCAGGCCGATCTGCTGGCGCGCCAGGCCGCCGGACATCTCGACGGGTTCGGCGAACGAGCGGCGTTGCTGCAGGCACTGGCGTTCTATGCGGTGACGCGACGGAACTGAAGTTCGGAGTCGGAGAGAGAACAAGCAATGAGTCCTGTGAACACGCCGTTGTTGGACCGCGTCCGCTTTCCGGCGGATCTGCGCAATTTCTCCCCGGAGCAATTGCGCGAGCTTGCGGACGAACTGCGCGCGGAGACGATCGATGCGGTTTCGGTGACCGGCGGGCATCTGGGCGCCTCGCTCGGGGTCGTGGAACTGACGGTCGCCATACATGCGATCTTCGACACGCCGCACGACAGGTTGATCTGGGATGTCGGCCATCAGGCCTATCCGCACAAGATTTTGACCGGGCGGCGCGATCGCATCCGGACGCTGCGCCTGGGCGGCGGGCTGTCCGGCTTCACCCGGCGGGCGGAGAGCGAATACGACCCGTTCGGCGCGGCGCATTCCTCCACGTCGATCTCGGCCGGCCTCGGCATGGCGGTCGCGCGCGACCTGAAGAACCAGCAGGCGGAGCACGAAGGACGCGACGAGCGGGACGAGCGCAACGTCATCTGCGTGATCGGCGACGGCGCGATGAGCGCCGGGATGGCCTACGAGGCGATGAACAACGCCGGCGCGCGGCATTCGCGGCTGATCGTGGTGCTGAACGACAACGACATGTCGATCGCGCCGCCGGTGGGGGCGATGTCGGCCTATCTGTCGCGGCTGATGTCGTCGCGCAGCTTCCTGTCGCTGCGCGAGCTGGCGTCGCGAATGGCCAGGCGCTTCCCCAAGGGCATCGAGCGGACGGCACGGCGGGCGGAGGAGTACGCCCGCGGCATGCTGACCGGCGGCACGCTGTTCGAGGAGCTGGGGTTCTACTACGTGGGCCCGATCGACGGGCACAACCTGGACCACCTCATTCCGGTGCTGCGCAACGTGCGCGAGGCGGAGGAGACCGGCCCGATCCTGGTCCACGCGATCACCAAGAAGGGCAAGGGCTACGCCAAGGCCGAGGCCTCGGCCGACAAGCTGCACAGCGTCTCGAAGTTCAACGTGATCACCGGCGAGCAGGCGAAGGCGCCGCCGGGGCCGCCGAACTACACCAAGGTGTTCGCCGATGCGCTGATCGCCGAGGCGGAGCGCGATCCGACCATCGTGGCGATCACCGCGGCGATGCCGTCGGGCACCGGGCTGGACCGCTTCGGCAAGCGGTTCCCGGACCGCTGCTTCGACGTGGGCATCGCCGAGCAGCACGGGGTGACCTTCGCGGCGGGGCTGGCGACCGAGGGGATGAAGCCGTTCTGCGCCATCTACTCGACGTTCCTGCAGCGCGCCTACGACCAGGTGGTGCACGACGTGGCGATCCAGAGCCTGCCGGTGCGCTTCGCGCTGGACCGGGCGGGGCCGGTGGGCGCCGACGGGGCGACGCATTCGGGCAGTTTCGACCTGGCGTATCTGGGCTGTCTGCCGGGGTTCGTGCTGATGGCGCCGTCGGACGAGGCGGAACTGGTGCACGCGGTGGCGACCGCGGCGTCGATCGGCGACCGGCCGAGCGCGCTGCGCTATCCGCGCGGCGACGGCGTAGGGGTGGCGCTGCCGGCCCGCGGGGAGGTGTGGCAGCTGGGCCAGGGACGCGTGGTCCGCGAAGGCGGCAGCGTGGCGATCCTGTCGCTGGGACCGCGGCTGGGCGATGCAATGCGCGCGGCGGACGAACTGACGGCGCGCGGGCTGCCGACGACGGTTGCCGATGCGCGCTTCGCCAAGCCGCTGGATACGGCGCTGGTGGAGCGGCTGGCGCGGCACCACGAGGTGCTGATCACCATCGAGGAGGGCTCCATCGGCGGGTTCGGCTCGGCGGTGCTGCATCACCTGGCGTGGAAGGGCCTGCTGGACGGCGGCCTGAAGGTGCGTCCGATGGTGCTGCCGGACTGGTTCATCGACCATGACTCGCAGGCCAAGCAGCTAACCGAGGCGAAGCTGACTGCGAAGGACATCGTGGCCACCGCGCTCGGGGCGTTCGGGCTGGAGACCAAGCTGCGCGGCGGTCGCGCCGTCACGGCACGGTAGGGGCAATTTGCGTCACGGATCGTGGAGCACGCCCGCCAGCCGCAGGTCCTCCTCCACGAAGCGGATGGCGGCCTCGAGCAGCACCGCGCGCGGATAGTCGTTGTGCGTCATGAGCGTGGCCGCCAGCACCGGCGCGTTGGCGCCGATCGGCATGGCGACCGCGAGGTGGTCGGCGTTCGCATAGCCCAGCAGGACAGAGCCGGGAACGATGGCGTCGGAGGCCACCACCAGGCCGTCATTGGCCGGCTCCGTGCGCGCCAGAACGCGATCGAAGGGGCGCAGCACGGCGGACATGTCGCCGGGACCGGCCGCCGCCACCAGCGAATAGGTGTGCACCCGTGCCGGCCAGGCATGCGTCGTCAGCCAGGTAAGGCGTGTGGCGCGGCGCAGGCTGTCGGCCGCCTCGACGCCCTGCCCTCGCGGGCACTCCGGAAGGTCGATCGATTCGGCCATCTGTGCGACCCAGTCCGGCACCGTGTCCGCCAGCGGCGAACCGTTGACCGCACCGGCGACGCTCACCAGGGCAACCACGCGGTCGGCGAGATCGGGCCAGTTGGCCAGTGCCGTCAGGGCATCGACCGTTCCCTTGGAGTGCGTCACGAGGATGATCCGCGACGCGTGCGGGAGTGCCTCGATGGCGTCGCGGATGATCACGGCGTTGATCTCGCTGGCCTGACGCCCGCGGGTCTGGATGTAGTCGGTGCGGTAGCCCTGGGCTTCCAGGTTCGCCCGGGAGTCTGCGAACACGGTGGACTTCGATCGCAGGCACTCGGCCAGCAGGCCGGGCACCATGACCACGGTCAGGCCGGCCGCCGATGGGCCGAGTGCGACGGTGCGGCCCGACGGCGGCGGCTCGCCGGGCAACTGCCACAGCGCGGCGTTCGTCTCGCATGGCCGGTCGAACGGCAGCCGGGCGCCATGGTCGTTGCGGACGGCGCAGTAGATCTCGCGAAAGCGCCCGCGTGCATCGGTGATGCCGGCCTTCGTCGCTGGCAGCAGAATGGCGGGCGGCGTGGCGGCCAGGCGCGGCTCGGGCCGCCTGGCGCGCAGGCGGACAGCAGCGCGATGGCCAGCAGGACCGTGGCCGGCAGGACGGACCGGCCGGGTACGCGCCATGCTGATGCTGCCGTGTTCCGCACCGTTGATCCTGTGCCGGGCCGGGTGCACCGTTGCACCGACCGCTCAGCATGACGATGGATCGTGGCCAAGTCGCTAACGTCCCGTGGGCGTTCCGGCGGAACAGTGATGGGGCTTGTAAGGCCGGCGCATGACGGTTGCCTGGATCGCAGCTTGTCTGTCCGGCGTCGGGCTGATCCAGGCGCTCGCCGGCGCGGCCCTGGTATGGCGATTCGCTTCGAGCGCGCATCGGCGGGATCCGGGCGAGATGCCCGCCATCACCGTGCTCAAGCCGCTGTACCGCGACGAGCCGCTGCTGGAGGAGGCCCTGAGCAGCGTTTGTCGGCAGGATTTTCCCCGGTGGCAGGTGGTGTTCGGCGTGCAGGACCCGGCCGATTCGGCGCTCCCGGTGGTTCGGAGCCTGCGGGACCGGTTTCCCGACTGCGATATCGCGGTGGTGGTCGATCCGACGCCGCACGGCCCGAATCGCAAGGTTGCGAACCTCATCAACATGCTGCCGGCGGCGAAGCACGACGTGCTGGTGATCGCCGATTCGGACCTGCACGTGGCGCCGGACTATCTGCGGCGGCTGGCAGCTTCCCTCGAGGAGCCGGGGAGCGGGTTGGTGACCACGCTGTATGCGGGGCTTCCCGCCTCACATCGGCTGCCTGGCATCCTTGGTGCGATCCAGATCAACCAGTATTTCCTGCCGGGCGCGCTGCTCGCCCGGGCCATGGGACGGCAGGACTGCCTCGGGGCGACCATGGCGCTGCGGCGGGAGACGCTGGCGCGGATCGGCGGACTTGCCGCGCTGGTGAACCATCTGGCCGACGACAATGTGCTGGGGCGGCTGGTCCAGCGGCTCGGGCTGCGCGTGGCGCTGGCCGATACCGTGCCGGCCACGACGGTGCCGGAAACCACATTCGCAGCGCTGTGGCGCCACGAACTGCGCTGGGCGCGCACCATCCGGACGCTGGTGCCGGCCCAGTTCGCGGCGTCGGTGCTGCAGTACCCGCTGGCCTGGGCGGCGCTCGCCGTGGCGCTCGCCTGGGGCGCGCCCTGGTCGGTCGCCTGGTTCGCCGCCGTCTGGGCTGTGCGAGCACTCGCCGCGCGGTGGAGCGACCGGCTGCTTGGGCTTGCTTTCCGTTCACCGGTCTGGCTTCTGCCGTTCCGAGAACTTATGTCGGTGGCCGTGATGGCCGCGAGCTACGCCGGACGCGAGGTCGATTGGCGCGGCCATCGGTTGCAAGCTGAAGGACTGAACCCGCGATGATGAAGACGCTGTTCCTGCATCCGCCCTCGTTCGACGGGTTCGACGGCGGCGCCGGCTCGCGCTACCAGGCGCGACGGGAGATCCGCTCGTTCTGGTATCCGACCTGGCTGGCGCAGCCGGCCGCGCTCGTGCCGGGCAGCAAGCTGATCGACGCGCCGCCGGCCGGCATCGGGCTCGACGCCGTGACGCGGCAGGCGCGCGACTACGAGCTGTGCGTGATCCACACCTCGACGCCGTCGTTCGCCTCCGATGTGAAGGTGGCGGCGGCGCTGAAGCAGGAAAATCCGGCGCTGAAGATCGGCTTCGTCGGCGCCAAGGTGGCGGTGCAGCCGGACGAAAGCCTGGCGCAGGGCGCGCCGATCGATTTTGTGGCACGCAACGAGTTCGACTTCACCGTGCAGGAGATCGCCGAGGGTCGCGACTGGGCCGCGGTCGATGGCATCTCCTACCGCGACGGCGCGGGCGGGATCGTGCACAACCGGGACCGGGAAATCCTCGAGGACATGGACCGGCTGCCGTTCGTCACCGAGGTCTACAAGCGCGACCTGCGCATCGAGGACTATTTCATCGGATATCTGCTGCACCCGTATGTGTCGCTGTACACGGGGCGCGGCTGCAAGTCGCGCTGCACGTTCTGCCTGTGGCCACAGACCGTGGGCGGGCATCGCTACCGGGTGCGCTCGCCGGGTCATGTTGCGGAAGAGATCCGGCTGGCGAAGGCGTATTTTCCGCAGGTGCGAGAGTTCTTTTTCGACGATGACACGTTCACCGACAACCTGCCGCGTGCCGAGGCGATTGCGCGCGAGTTGGGCAAGCTCGGTGTGACGTGGTCGTGCAACGCCAAGGCGAACGTGCCGCGCGAGACGCTGAAGGTGCTGAAGGACAACGGGCTGCGGCTGCTGCTGGTCGGTTATGAAAGCGGCAACCAGCAGATTCTCCACAACATCAAAAAGGGCATGCGCATCGAGGTGGCGAGGCGCTTCACGCGCGACTGCCACGAACTGGGGATCAAGATCCACGGCACGTTCATCCTGGGCTTGCCGGGCGAGACACAGGCGACGATCGAGGAGACGATCCGGTTTGCCACCGAGATCAACCCGCACACCATCCAGGTGTCGCTGGCCGCACCCTATCCGGGGACGTTCCTTTACAAGCAGGCGGTGGAGAACGGCTGGCTGGACGCTGACCATGCCGAACTGGTGGACGAGCACGGCGTGCAGATCGCGCCGCTGTCCTATGAGCATCTGTCGCACACCGAGATCTTCGACAACGTCGAGACGTTCTATCGGCGGTTCTATTTCCGCGCGCCGAAGATCGCCTCGATCGTCGGCGAGATGGTGCGCAGTCCGCAAATGATGAAACGCCGGCTGCGCGAGGGCGTGGAGTTCTTCCAGTTCCTGCGGGAGCGGCATCGGGCGGCGTAGTATCGAAAAACTTGCAGCCGGCTATGAGGGAGCGCATCGTCCGATCGTGAGCAGCGCCCTGAAAATACCGTTTCGCCGCATGACCGTCGCCGAGTTCCTCGACTGGGATTCAGGGGACCTGAGCGGCGCGCGCTGGCAGTTGCGGGACGGCGAGCCCGAGATGATGGCCCCGGCGTCCGATCCGCACGGGTCCATACAGGCACGACTGGCCCAGTTGCTTGGGGTGCACCTCGATGCGCGCGGTGGTGCATGCCGGGTGGTCGTCGCACCGGGCGTCATCCCCGCTCTGCGCTCCGAGGAGAACTGCCTGGTTCCCGACCTCGGCGTCACCTGCGTACCGCCCTCAGGTGCGCGGCTGATGCACGAGCCTGTCGTCCTGATCGAGATCCTGTCGCCGACCAACGTGTCGAGAACGCGGGCGAATGTGCGCGCCTACACGACGATCCCGACGGTTGCCGAAATCGTGGTCCTGCGCTCGACATCGGTTGCCGCGGAGGTGTTGCGGCGACAGCCCGACGGCACATGGCCGCAGCAGGCCGAGGACATCCGCGGCGAGGCGGAACTGCGGCTCGACAGCATCGGCTTCACCGCGCCGCTGCTGTCGGTCTATCGGACGACAGGACTGACTTAGTACTCGGCACGGCCGTGACGCCTGTACCAAGAAAAATCGTCCAGGGAGGCGGCTATGAGCCCAGCCCCAAGGCACAGCGGGGAAACTGCTTCCGTCGGCAATGATCTGCCTCTCACCCGAAGATCGCTGCTCGCGCTGACCGCCCTTGGCGTCACCGCCGGCACGGGGTCCGCGGCAGTTGCCGCGCCGCAGGGGCAATTGACCTATGGCGTGCACGTTTCCCTCGCGCCGGCCTGGTTCGATCCGGCCGAAACCACCGGGATCATCACGCCGTTCATGATCCTCTATGCGCTGCACGACGGCCTGGTGAAGGCGATGCCGGGGCAGCTTCAGGCGCCAAGCCTCGCAGAGTCCTTTTCGGCGACGGAGGACGGCCTCACCTACGATTTCAACCTCCGCAAAGGTGCGATCTTCCACAACGGCGAGCCCGTCACGTCCGATGACGTGCGGTTCTCCTTCGAGCGTTATCACGGGTCCAGCCAGAGCCTGCTGAAGCAGCGCGTGGATGCGATCGAGACGCCCGATGCACAGCACGTGCGCTTCCGGCTGAAGCAGCCGTGGCCGGATTTTCTGACGTTCTATGCGGGCGCCACCGGTGCGGCCTGGATCGTGCCGCGCAAATACCTGGCGCAGGTCGGCGACGACGGGTTCAAGAAGGCGCCCATCGGAGCCGGGCCCTACAAATTCGTGTCGTTCGTGCCCGGCGTTGAACTGGTGCTGGAGGCGTTCGAGCCGTACTGGCGCAATACGCCGCGCGTGAAGCGGCTGGTGCTGAAGGTGATCCCCGACGAATCCACGCGGCTGGCAGCACTGAAGCGCGGCGAGATCGACATCGCGTATTCGATCCGCGGCGAGCTTGCCGGCGAGTTGCTGCACTCGCCTGGCCTGAGCCTCAAACCGGTGGTGGTACAGGGCACGTTCTGCGTGTATTTCGCCGATCAGTGGGATGCGAAATCGCCCTGGCATGACCAGCGCGTGCGTCAGGCGGCCGGTCTTGCCATCGACCGCAAAACCATCAACGAGGCGCTGACCATGGGGTACTCCCATGTCACCGGCAGCGCCATCTTCCCCGATACGTTCGAGTTCTACTGGCAGCCGCCGGAACCGGTGTACGATCCGGCGCAGGCAAAGCAGTTGCTGGCTGCCGCAGGCTTTCCCAACGGCTTCGATGCCGGTTTCTACAATTGCGATTCGTCCTACGCCAATATCGCCGAGGCGGTGGTGAACAACCTGGGCGAAGTCGGTATCCGCACCAGGCTGCGCCCGATCGAGCGCGCCGGCTTCCTCAAGGGATTTGGCGACAAGGCGTACAAGAATCTAATACAGGCCGGGCCCGGAGCGTTCGGCAATGCCGCGACCCGGCTGGAGAGCCTCGTGGTGCAGGGCGGCACGTTCGCCTATGGCAGCTACCCTGACATCGATGCACTGTTCCTGCAGCAGGCGGTGGAACTGGACCACGCACGGCGCGAGGCGATGCTGCACAAGCTGCAGCAGATGGTGCACGAACGGTCGATCTACGCACCGATCTGGCAGCTTGCTTTCCTCAACGGCGTGGGGCCGCGTGTGGCCGAATTGAGCTTCGGCCGCATCCCGGGATTCCCCTACACCGCGCCGTACGACGAGCTTGCTCTGAAGGGAGCCTAGCCGTCGCCGGAGCGCTCCTCGGCCGGCCCCTCGCTCCGCGTCAGATTGAGTGCCGTGTTCACCAGCGCGACATGGCTGAACGCCTGCGGGAAATTGCCGACCTGTCGCTGCGTGCGCGGGTCATACTCTTCCGACAAAAGCCCGACATCGTTGCGAAGCGCCAGAATGCGTTCGAACATCGCGCGCGCCTCGGCCTTCCTGCCTGCCAGGATCAGGTTGTCGGCGAACCAGAGGCTGCAGGCGATGAACGCGCCTTCCCCCGGCGGCAGGCCATCCTCCGTCCGACCGGTGTCATAACGGAACACCAGGCCATCGAACATCAGCCGCTGCTCGATCGCGGCGATCGTTCCTGCCATGCGCGGGTCATCGACCGACAGGAACCCGACCAGCGGCAGCAGCAGCAGGCTGGCGTCCAGCGCCGTCGATCCATAGGCCTGCACAAAGCTGTTGAGCGTGGGATCGAACGCGTTGCGGCAGATTTCGGCGTGCATGCGGTCGCGCAGTGCCGCCCAGCGCTCCACCGGGCCTTCGACATCGAGTTGCTGCACCGCCTTGACCGCGCGATCGAAGGCGACCCATGCCATGACCTTCGAATGGGTGAAATGCTGGCGCGGTCCGCGCACCTCCCAGATGCCTTCGTCGGGCTGATCCCAGTTGCTCTCGAGGTAATCCATCAACGCACCGCCGATCGCGCGTGAGCGAGCACTCGCCGGCATTCCGTGCAGACGGGCCTGGAACATGGCATCGACCACCTCGCCGTACACGTCGAGCTGGAACTGCGATGCGGCGGCATTGCCGATGCGAACCGGATGCGCCGTTTCAAATCCCGGCAGCCATGTCGCCTCCCACTCGGGCAGACGCCGTTCGCCGGCGATGCCGTACATGATCTGCATCTGCTCGGGGCTGCCGGCGACGGCACGCATCAGCCAGTCGCGCCACAGCCGCGCCTCGTCGGCATAGCCGGCGCCGCCAAGGGCGAGCAGCGTGAAGGTCGCATCACGCAGCCAGCAGTAGCGATAATCCCAGTTGCGCACGCCGCCGGGCTGCTCCGGCAGTGACGTGGTCGGCGCAGCCACGATGCCCCCGGTGGGCGCATAGGTCAGGCCCTTCAACACCAGAAGCGATTGCTTCACGACGCCGGTCAGTCGCCCCGCCGGCGCACACCGATCCGACCAGTCGCGCCAGGCGGTTTCCGTCCTTTGCAGCACTTCCTCCACATCCAGCGATCGGCCAAGCTCGTGATGCGAGGGGCAATAGCTCAGCACCAGCGGGACGGTATCGCCGGCATGCACGATGAATTCGGCGACCGTCGTGTGATCCTCGCCGCGATGCGGAACCGGCGTGCGCAGCAATACCGTCTCCGGTCCGCAGATCGCGCGGATACTGCCGTCGGGCAGCGTTTCCACCCAGGGCACGGCCGATCCGTATTCGAAACGCAGCACCAGTTCGCTGCACATGGCGACGCTGCCTGCAATGCCGCGCAGCACCCGAACGACGTGCGAGGTCGGCAACCCCAGCGGCATGAAATCGGTCATCTCGACCGATCCCTCGGGCGTGTCGAACCGCGTGGTCAGGATCAACGTGCCGTCGCGATATTGGCGCGTAATGCATGCCTTGCCCTTGGGTGCGAGGCGCCATCTGCCATGCTCGCCGTTGCCCAGCAGTGCGGCGAAGCACGCGCTGGAATCGAAACGCGGCCAGCACAGCCAGTCGATCGCGCCGTCCCGGTGCACCAGCGCCGCGGTGATGCAGTCACCAATGAAGGCGTAATCCTCAAGGCGTGCGCTCGACGATGGCGGGGCCTCGATCATGCGGATCTCCAAAGTGGGGACAGGCATCGGGGGGACAGGCAACGGGGGGAACAGGCAACGTGGGCGGGCGGCTTGCGGGAGATCCGGTTCTTCGGGCTGTGCAAGGCAGCAGTGAGGCAATCCGCAAGCCCGTCCGTTCAAACAGGCGTGAAATTTTTTGTCGCGTGGACGCTGCGGGTCGGCGTCGATGCTGCGCTGCGACGTTGGCCGCATTCACGCGCATATGCTAACCGCACACGCGTGCAGCGCGTCACCTTCACCGCCGATGATTTTGGCCTCTCTGAATCCGTCAACGAGGCGGTCGAGCGGGCACACCGCGACGGCATCCTCGATGCCGCAAGTCTGATGGTTGCCGGCCCGGCCGCCGCGGACGCCGTGCGGCGCGCGCACACACTGCCGTCGCTGCGGGTCGGCCTGCATCTGGTGGTGATCGAAGGTCCCGCCGTGCTGTCACCGGCGGACATTCCCGACCTGGTCGATGCGCACGGACAATTTCCGTCGGATCAGTTCGTCCTCGGCATGAACTACTTCTTTCGCCCGCGCATCCGTCGACAGCTTGCCGCGGAGATCCGCGCGCAATTCGCCGCATTCGCCGCCACCGGACTCGCGCTCGGTCACGCCGATGCGCACAAGCACATGCACCTCCATCCGACCGTGGGTCGGCTCATGCTCACGATCGGCCGTGAATTCGGACTGCCCGCGGTACGGGTTCCCGCCGAACCGCCCGCGGTGCTCGCACGGTGCGGCACGCGGATCGGATGGGGCGGCCATGCCCTGTATCACTGGACAAGGCTGCTTCGGCGACAGGCGCGCGCCGCCGGGATTGCGACCAGCGATCACTGCTTCGGACTGGCGTGGAGCGGGCATATGACGGTGGATCGCGTGCGTCGCCTGATGGCGGAACTACCCGACGGCACGAGCGAGATCTACTTCCATCCCGCGGTGGCGCGCGATGCGGCGCTTCGGCGGCGCATGGCGGATTACGAACACGAGTCCGAACTGGCCACGCTGTTGGAACGATCGTTACTTGTGAAAAGTCCTATAGATGCCAATAACAATTAGATCATAACGCCGCCTTACGGTCGGCATGGGGTTGCGCCGATTTGCCATTGCCCATTCATGCCGACCGGGGGGATAATGGCACCGCACGAGGTCGCTGGATTCGCCGCCATTGGCCCGGCAGTTGCACAAGACCGTGCGGACGGAATTGGGGTCTATGGCAGGAGAGGACGATCTGGTCGGAGGCATACCGCTGTTCGAGCGGTTGGAGCTTCCGCTGCGCAAGCGGATCGAAGCCATCAGCGAGCCTGTGACAGCCGAACAAGGCGAGGTGATTGCCCACCAGGGCGCCATGCCGGGATACTTGCACATTCTGCTGGAAGGCCAGGTGGCACTGACCAGCGCCATGCCGAATGGCGCAGCGACGCTGGTCACGGTGGTTCATCCGCCCGGGCATTTCGTCCTGGCCTCGGTCCTGTCGGAACTGCCGTATCTGATGACGGCACGTGCGGTCATGCGGTCGCGCGTGCTGGCCATCGAAGCCACGTCCTTGCGCCACATGGTCGAACGAGAGCCGCTGCTGGCGAGCGCGCTGATGCGCTCGGTATCGCACGAGGTCCGCCACATGGTGCGACAGGTGCGCGACCTGAAGCTGCGCAGCGCCACGCAGCGGCTCGGCTGCTACCTGCTCGCGCGGGTGAAGGACCCCGAGGCCAGGACGGCGGACTTCCGCCTGCCGTTCGAGAAGGGATTGCTGGCGGCACAGATCGGCTGCCGGCAGGAAAACCTGTCGCGTTCATTCGCGGCACTTCGCGAGTATGGCGTGGAGACCCACGGGTCCCGCGTCATCCTCCACGACATCCCGCGCCTGCGGGCCGTGGCGATGCCGGACGATCACAGCGATCCGGAGACGCCGTAGCCCAGGGCCCACCTCAGCCTGGGTTGACCGCTCAGTGCGTCCAGTTCTCGATCCGACCAAAGCGGAAGTTGTCGGCATATGCCTTTGGCCTGATCCGCCTCGGCTGTGGCAATTCCAGGTCATAGGCAAGGCCCTGCCGCTCGGCGTAGGCCACCGCCTCCTCGCGCGTCCCGAACAGCAGCCGCACCTGCGCCTGCGTATCGCCGCCGCCGATCCAGCCCATCAGCGGGTCGGGGCGGCGCGGCGAGGTCGGCTCGAATTCCAGCACCCACTCGTGAGTGGCGGCCCAGCCGGACTGCATCGCGTTCTTCGGCGGCTGGTAGATGCGCGCTCGCATGATACCTCTCGAGCAAGATGGATCACGTTCCGCCCTCCTTGCCGTGCCAGTCCCGTTGTGTCCAGTCCCGTTGTGTCCAGTCCTGTTATGTCCGGTCCCGTTGTCTCCAGTCCCGTTGTCTTCAGGCGGGGGCCGTGGGATTTGCGCCCGGATTTCCATGATGCGAGGCGGTCACACGTGCAGACCTTGAACCAGCGAGGCCCACTCGGAGTTTATCCATCCACCATCGCCGCCGATCTGTCGCGGCCGGCCCTGGCCGTGCTGCTGGCCCTCCTGGCGGCTTCCTGTCATCGGCCACCGCCGCCGGCCAATCCGCACTACGTTCTCGGCGCCCCGTATCAGGCCGGCGACGTCTGGTATTATCCGCGTGAGCGTTACGAACTGCAGGAGACCGGCCTCGCGATGGTGTATCCGTCCGGCCATGCCGACCTCACCGCGGACGGCGAGGTGTTCGACCAGACGGCCCTGGCTGCGGCGCACCAGACGCTGCAGCTTCCCGCGATCGCGCGGCTGACCAACCTGGAGAACGGGCGGCAGGTCCTGGTGCGGATCAACGACCGAGGGCCGGCGACGCCGCACCGGATGGTCGAGATCACGCGCCGCACGGCGACGCTGCTCGACGTCCCGGTCGATGGCGTGGCGCGTGTGCGGCTCCAGGTGCAGCCGATGGAGAGCTACGCGGCCGTCGATGCGGTGTCGGGCGCGCCGAAGCTGGAGGTCGCGACGGCGCCGCTCGGGGCGGTGCAGCAGAGTGCGTTGCCGCCGCCCGGCGGCACGGCGTCGGTGAACGCTGCGGCGGCACCGGCACCATCGCCATCGGCGACACCGGCGACGGCGGTGCCGACCGACGGACCTGCGGCTGCCCGAGGCGGTGACCCAGGCGTCGCCCGATCCCGGCAGCCTGTTCGTGCAGCTTGGCACGTTCCAGACCTTCGCGTACGCCGACATCCAGCGCGCGCGGGTCGCCGGGCTCGGCGCGCGCATCGTCAGCACCCGCGAGGGACGGGTCCAGACGCATCGGGTGATCGTCGGACCGTTCGCGAGTGTCCAGCAGGCCGACGTTGTGCTGGACCAGGTGCTGCTTGCGGGAGTAACCGATGCACGAATCGTCGTGGAATAGGAGTTGAGTCGCCATGCTTACCCGTCGGTCGGCCGTGCTGGCGTCTGCGTTTTTCGCTGCCGGCGCGCTGCCGGCCATGGGGCAGCCGCATCATCCGACCGTGGCCAAGTCCGGCGCACGCGGGGCGAAGAAGGACCAGCCGCCCGGCAGCCCGGCGGATACGCCGATCGGGACGGTGGATACCGCGGCGCGCTGGGCGTTCATTCAGGACTTCACCACGGGCGCCACGCTGCTGGAGAAGAACGCCGACGTCGCCATGCCGCCTTCCTCGATGACCAAGCTGATGACGATCTATCTGGTCTATGAGCGGCTGAAGCAGGGCAAGATGACGCTCGACGACGAGTTGCTGGTGAGCGACCGTGCGTGGAAGATGGGCGGGTCGAAGATGTTCGTCCAGGTCGGCGCGCAGGTGAAGGTGGAGGACCTGATCCGTGGCGTGATCGTGCAATCCGGCAACGACGCCTGCATCGTGCTGGCCGAGGCGATTGCGGGTTCCGAAGAGCAGTTCGCCGAGGCGATGAACCAGAAGGCGAAGGACCTCGGCTTGGCGAATTCGTATTTCAAGAATTCGACCGGCTGGCCGGATCCCGAGCAGCACATGAGCTGCCGCGACATCGCCACGCTGGCGCATCGCATCATCCGCGACTTTCCCGAGTACTATCATTACGATTCCGAGAAGTCATTCAAGTACAACAACATCGAGCAGCCCAACCGGAATCCGCTGGTGCAGAAGGGCACGGCCGACGGGCTGAAGACCGGCCACACGGACGCCGGCGCCTACGGTCTGGCGGCAAGCGGCAAGCGCGGCGAGCGGCGGGTGATCGTGGTGCTGAACGGGCTGGAGTTGATGCACCAGCGCGCCTCGGAAGGCGATCGGCTGATGGACTGGGCGTTCGTGAATTTCGAGAACGTGACGCTGTTCACCGCCGGCGATGTCGTGGAGCGCGTGCGGGTCTGGCTGGGGTCGGCTCCGACGGTGCCGCTGGTCGGCGGGCGCGATCTCGTGGTGACCATGCCGCGCAACTGGCGGAAGAACGCATCGGTGAAGGTGACCTACGACGCGCCGATCAATGCCCCGGTCGCCAAGGGAACGCCGCTCGGCAAGCTGACGGTCGTGGGGCAGGGCGTTCCGGCCATGGAGGTGCCGCTGCTGGCCGGCGATGATGTGCCGAAGCTCAGCCTGCCCGGGCGCGCGATTGCCGTGGTGTCGCATTACGTGACCGGCGGCTGAGGGAGCGGCGTGCCGGCCGGCCGCTTCATCACGCTGGAAGGCGGCGAGGGCGCCGGCAAGTCCACACAGACACGCCTGCTGGCCGATGCGCTGGTGCAGCTTGGGCTGGCGGTGCTGCGCACACGCGAACCTGGCGGCGCGCCGGGCGCCGAAACGCTGCGCGCTCTGCTGCTGGGCGGTTCGGTGGATTGGTCGCCGCAGGCCGAGACGCTGCTGCATTTCGCCGCGCGCGCCGAGCATGTCGAGAAGACGATCCGCCCGGCGCTGGCCGCGGGGATGTGGGTGGTGTGCGACCGGTTCTTCGACTCGACGATGGCGTACCAGGGCTATGGTCAGGGTGCGGATCGCAGCATGATTGCCGCATTGACAGGGTTGCTGCGGCTTGTTCCCGACGTGACGATCGTTCTCGATGTCAGCGAACCGGTCGCGACCGCGCGGCAGTTGAAGCGAGGCGCGGACGCCGACCGTTACGAGCGGCTCGATGCGCTGTTCCACGCACGCGCAAACCAGGGCTTCCGCGATATCGCGGCGGGGGCGCCCGAACGATGCGTGCTGATCGCCGGCGACGGACCTGAGTGCGAGGTCCACGCGGCGATCATGCAGGCGCTGCGCCAGAGGCTCGCATTGCCCGATCGAACGTAGCACGCGTCGGCTGTTCAAGCGCTGGCGTAAACTCCCTCTCCGCCCTTCGGGGCGGAGAGGGCCGGGGTGAGGTGGGGCCGACGCCGCGCATTCCGTTGGAACTTGCAGGCATTGGCTGTCGGGTCAATCGGCTTTGGAAGAAGAGCCCCCACCTCACCCTGACCCTCTCCGCCCCGAGGGGCGGAGAGGGAAACGCGCGCGGAGGTGCGCGGCGGACCAGGTTGATCGCAGACAACTATGTCTGGCGCTTCGCCAGCGCGTCGTGCTCCTTCAACCGTGCAACCAGGGCCGGCATGTCGCGCAGCGCGATCATGTTCGGGCCATCGCTCGGTGCGCGGTCCGGATCGGGATGGGTCTCGATGAACACCGCCGCCACGCCGATCGCGACGGCGGCGCGCGCCAGCACCGGGGCGAATTCGCGCTGTCCGCCCGATGTCGTGCCCTGGCCGCCGGGCTGCTGCACCGAATGCGTTGCATCGAACACCACCGGATAGCCGGTGCGCGCCATGATCGGCAGGGCGCGAAAATCCGTGACCAGCGTGTTGTAGCCGAAGCTTGCACCGCGTTCGCACAGCAGGATGTTCTGGTTGCCGGTGCTGGCGATCTTCGCCGCGACATTGGCCATGTCCCAGGGCGCGAGGAACTGGCCCTTCTTCACGTTGATCGGCCGGCCGGTCTCGCCGGCGGCGAGCAGCAGATCGGTCTGGCGGCACAGGAAGGCCGGGATCTGCAGCACGTCCACCGCCTGCGCCGCGATGGCGCATTGCTCCGGCGCATGCACGTCGGTCAGCACCGGCAGTCCGGTCGCCTCGCGCACGTCGGCGAGAATGCCGAGGCCCTCGCCGATGCCGACGCCGCGCTGCGTGGCGACGCTGGTGCGGTTCGCCTTGTCGAAGCTCGACTTGTAGATCAGCGGCACGCCCACTGTCGCGGACATCTCGCGCAGAGCCGCTGCAACTTCCAGCGCATGGGCCCGCGATTCGATCTGACACGGGCCGGCGATCAGCGCGAATGGCAGGTTGTTGCCGATACGCACACTGCCTGCATGCACGATACGCTGCATGATCCCATCATCCACGATCTGTGACTTCAGCAGCCTAGCACAATACGCGGTGTCGCGAACCGTGCCTATCGCGACGTGCGTCTGCTCGCAGTTGCTAGCACAGGTCGAACCGAGGAACCGACATGCCCGGCCTGCTGATCCGGAATGAAGAAGCCGGTAAACCAATCGCTGTTCAGGACGCCATGATCGCCGCGACGGCGCACGCTTATGGCCTGGCCATCGCGACACGCAACGGCGACGGCATTGCCTGGTGCGGTGTTCAGATCGTAAACCCCCTGGTCCGAAGCGTGACGTCCTGCCGAGGGTGGAGCAATCTCTGCTTCGACGCTGCGTCCGTAGCCTTGCGGTCACACCAACCTCGCCTGCCTTACCGCCGCGGCGATGAACCCCGCGAACAGCGGATGCGGATCGAACGGCTTCGACTTCAGCTCCGGATGATACTGCACGCCGACGAACCACGGATGCGCGGGCAATTCGATGATCTCCGGCAGCACGCCGTCCGGCGACATGCCGGAAAACCGCATCCCGGTCCGCTCCAGGCATTCCTTGTAGTGCACGTTGACCTCGTAGCGGTGACGGTGGCGCTCCTCGATGCGCGGCGCGCCGCCGTATAGATCCCGCACCAGGCTCCCCGCGCTCAGCACCGCCGGATAGGCGCCAAGCCGCATGGTGCCGCCAAGATCGCCGCCTTCCATGCGTCGCTCCATCTCGTTGCCGCGCGCCCACTCGGTCAGCAATCCGACAACCGGTACGTCGCACGCTCCGAACTCGGTGGACGATGCTCGTTCCAGGCCCGCGAGATTGCGCGCCGCCTCGATCACCGCCATCTGCATGCCGAAGCAGATGCCGAAGAACGGCACGTTCCGCTCGCGCGCGAAGCGCACCGCCTCGATCTTGCCCGGGGTGCCGCGTTCGCCGAAACCGCCCGGCACCAGGATGCCGTTCACCTCCTCGAGCCGATGCACCGCGCCGTCCTGCTCGAACACCTCGCTGTCGACCCAGTCGAGCCGCACGCGCACGCGGTTGGCGATGCCGCCATGCGTCAGTGCCTCGCCCAGCGATTTATAGCTGTCGAGCAGGTTGGTGTACTTGCCCACCACGGCGATGCGCACCTCGCCTTCCGGCGCGCGGATCGCATCGACGATGTCCTGCCAGCGCGACAGATCCGGCTCCCCATCCGCCGGCAGATCGAAATGCCGCAGCACCTCGCGATCCATGCCCTCGGCGTGATAGGCGATCGGCACCGCATAGATCGTGTCGACGTCGAGTGCCGCGATCACCGACCGCGGCTGCACGTTGCAGAACAGCGCGATCTTGCGGCGCTCGTTCTCGGGGATCGGCCGGTCGCAGCGGCACAGCAGCATCTGCGGCTGGATGCCGACGTTCAGCAACTCCTTCACCGAGTGCTGCGTCGGCTTGGTCTTCAGCTCGCCGGCGGACGGGATGTACGGCACCAGGGTCAGGTGCACGAACATCGCCCGCTCCGGCCCAAGCTCGTTGCCAAGCTGGCGGATCGCTTCCAGGAACGGCAGGCTCTCGATGTCGCCGACCGTGCCGCCGATCTCCACCAGCACGAAGTCGAGGCCGGCGGTGCCGCGCAGGATCGCTTCCTTGATCGCGTCGGTGATGTGCGGGATCACCTGCACGGTCGCGCCGAGATAGTCGCCGCGCCGCTCCTTGGCGATCACCTCGGAATAGATGCGGCCGGTGGTGGCGTTGTCGAAGCGGTTGGCGTGCACGCCGGTGAAGCGCTCGTAGTGCCCGAGGTCCAGATCGGTCTCGGCGCCATCGTCGGTGACGTAGACCTCGCCGTGCTGGTACGGGCTCATCGTGCCGGGATCGACGTTCAGATAGGGGTCGAGCTTGCGCAGCCGGACCGAGAACCCGCGCGCCTGCAGCAGCGCGCCGAGCGAAGCAGAGGCGATTCCCTTGCCGAGCGAGGAGACCACGCCGCCGGTGATGAACACGTACCGCGTCATGGGCGACCAGTATACGAACCCGAATCGGTGGACGGGAAGCCCGCCCGCGCGTCATCACGCATGCGTCATGCGGGGATCAGTTGGTCGGGACGGACGGACCCTTCGGTGCCGGAGGCGGCGCGGGCGCCTCGGAGGTCGGCGCGGGCGATGCGGGAAGCGTCCCGCCCGGGCCTGGGGCGGAGGCCGGGGCGGGGTTCTCCAGCAGCGAGCCGGCGACGCCGCCGGTGCCGTGGTTCAACAGCGCAAGCACGCAGCGACAGCACCATGAACAGGGTGGCCAGGATGGCCGTGGTGCGGGTCAGCAGGTTGGCCGTGCCGCGGCCGGACATGAAGGCGCCCATGCCCTGGGAGCTGCCGATGCCCAGGCCGCCGCCCTCGCTGCGCTGGATCAGCACGACGCCGATCAGCGCGAGCGTGACGAACAGGTGGATGATCAGCAGGACGGTGGTCATCAATGGTCCCCGGGGCGAATGCGAATTTCCCCTCCCCTTGGGGGAGGGGGCAGGGGGAGGGGTTTGCGCCGTCCGGCAGGACCCCTCCCCCTGACCCCCTCCCGCAAGGGGAGGGGGAACTGATAACTGGCGTCGGCCTACTACGCTTCTCGGGCGGCGCGGGCAATCGCCAGGAAGTCGTCGGCCTTCAGGCTGGCGCCGCCGATCAGGCCGCCGCCGACATGCGGGACAGCCAGCAGCGCCGCCGCGTTCGCCGGCCGCATCGAGCCGCCGTAGAGGATGCGGATCCCATGCCCCGCCTCGCCGAACTGGCGCACCAGTTCCTCGCGGATGAACGCGTGCATCGTCGCCACATCCTGGTCGGTCGCCGTCTTCCCGGTGCCGATCGCCCACACCGGCTCATAGGCCACCACGCCCGAGAACGGCTTGGGCAGGCTGCCGGCGAGCTGCCAGCCCACCACCTCGGTCTCCTGGCCGGACGCCCGCTGCTCCTCGGTCTCGCCGACGCAGACGATGGGGGTCAGGCCGGCCTCGGCCGCAGCCAGCACCTTCTCGCGCACCAGTTCGTCGGTTTCGCCGTGGTCCTGGCGCCGCTCCGAATGGCCGACGATCACCCACGTGGCGCCCGCATCGCGCAGCATCGCAGCCGATACCTCGCCGGTATGCGCGCCTTGCTGCGCGGGGTGGCAGTCCTGCCCGCCGACCGCGACCGTCGAGCCATCCAGGACCTTGGCGACCGCCTCGATGACCGTGAACGGCGGACACACCAGCAACTCGCCGGCGATCCCCTGAGCGCCCGCGCGAACTCCCTGAGCCAGCGTGGTCGCGTCGGCGCGCAATCCGTTCATCTTCCAGTTCCCGGCGATCAGCTGGCGCATGGCATTCCCTCGGCTGTTCGGCTCTCGCTGCGTGCCGCTGGTAGCTCAAAGCCCGAACGCTGGCAAAGCCTGGCGCCGGCTCGTATATGCTGCCACGCTCGCCGCACGGAATTGTTTGATGATCGCTTCCTTTCGCCGCTACCTCGATACCTGGGTGGTCCGCGGCTTCTTCCTGATCATGGTGCTCGCCTTCATTTCCTGGGGCGTCGGCGATGTCATCCGCCTGGTCGGCACCCAGACCTGGGCGGCAAAGGTCGGCGGCCAGACCATCGAGGGCTCGCTGCTTCAGGCGACCTACCAGCGTGACCTGGCGCAAATCGCCCGCAACCTGCCTGCGGGGCAGGAGCCCACCCCCGAGATGCGCACCCGCGTGGCGAACGACGCGCTGCAGCGTCTGATCACCCAGACGGCGCTGCAGCAGGAACTGCAGCAGCTTCGCGTCGTCACGCCCGACCCGGCCGTCCGCCAGACGGTTCTCGCGATGCCGGCATTCCACGGCGCCAACGGGCAGTTCGACAAGCCGACCTTCGACACCGTGCTGCGCAACAACGGGCTCACCGAGCCGCGCTTCCTCGAAATGATGCGCACGGACCTGTCGCAGCGGCAGTTGCTCGGCGCGGTGGGCGCCGGGGCAGCGACACCGGAGGCGCTGCTGCGCCCGCTGTTCCAGGGTCAGTTCGAGAAGCGCTCGGCCGACCTGGTGGAATTCCCGTTCGGCGCCGCCGTCGAGCCGCCGGCGCCGACCGAGGCCGAGCTGCAGCGCTGGTACGACAACCACCCGGACCTCTATGCGACCCCGGAATTCCGCAGGATCAAGGCGATCGTGCTCTCGCCTGAGACGCTGGCGAGGGATATTCCGATCACGGATGCCGATGTGCAGGCCGCCTACGACCAGCATCAGGCGCTGTTCATCAAGCCGGAGAAGCGCTCGGCCGAAGTGATTTCGGTGCCCGACGAGGCCAAGGCGATCGCGCTCGCTGCCACATGGCGCGCCGGCGCCGACTGGGCGGCGATGCAGAAGGCGGCGCAGGACGCGGGCGGATCGGCGGTCGCGCTCGACGATGCCACCGAGCGGCAGTTTCCCGACGCGGACCTCGCCCGCAGCGTATTCGCCGCCACGCCGGATGCCGTGTCGGACCCGGGAAAGGGGGCGCTGGGCTGGCATGTCGTTCGCGTCTCCAAGGTCACGCCAGGCAGCACGCAGAGCTTCGACGACGTGAAGGCGGAGATCCGCACCCAGTTGCTGGCGGCCAAGGCGGCGGAGCTGATGTACGATCGCGCCAACAAGGTGGACAACGTGCTCGGCACCGGCGCGGGGCTCGACGAGATCCCGAGCGATCTCGGACTGGTCGGCGTTGCGGGCACGCTCAATGCCGAGGGGAACACCAAGGAGGGGACGCCGGCGCCGATCCCGGGGCCGCCCGAACTCAGGAGCGCGCTGGTCAAGGCCGCGTTCGATGTGCAGAAGGGCGACCCGTTGCGGCTGATCGAGGTGCCCACGCCGTCGAACGGCGGCTCGTCCTACTATGCGATCAGCGTGGAAGATGTGACCCCGCCGGCGGAAAAGCCGTTCGATGAGGTCAAGCAGCAGGTCACCGCCGACTGGACACGCGACGCACGGCGGCATGCGCAGGAGCAGGCGGCTGCCAAACTGCTCGCGGCGGTGAAGGGCGGCCAATCGCTCGCCGATGCGGCCACGGTCGCCGGGGTGACGGTGCGCCGCACCGCGCTCGTCACGCGCGACGCCACGGTCGAAGGGGTGCCGCCGCAGCTTGCGCAGGCCCTGTTCAGCCTGAAGCCGGGCGAACCCACCATGGGCGAATCGGGTGACGAGTTCATCGTCGCCGTGCCGGCCGAGATCGTCGAGGCCGATCCGAAGGGGGATCCGGCCGGCTACGCCCAGGTTCGCGAGGCGGTGGCCCGCTCGAGCGCCAACGACCTCGCCGCCATATTCGCCGACGCGTTGCGCGAGCGCGCGCAGCCGCAGATCAATCAGCCCGTTGTCGACTCGGTCACCGGTCAGTAAATCCATGAACGTCACGGTCACTCCTGGTTTCGCCAGCTTCCGGTCTGCGTATGAGGCGGGGCGTGGCACGCTCGTGTGGCGCGGCGGCGTTGCCGACCTCGAGACGCCGGTCGCGGCGTTCCTCAAGCTCGCGCATGGCAGGCCGTACTCCTTCCTGCTCGAGAGCGTGGAGGGCGGCGCGGCGCGGGGGCGCTATTCGATCATCGGCATGGAGCCGGACCTGATCTGGCGCTGCCGCGACGGCCGCGCCGAGGTGAACCGCCATGCCCGCTCGGCGCCGCACGCCTTCGTGGCGGAGGATCTGCCGGCGCTGGATAGCCTGCGCGCTCTGATCGGCGAGACCCGGCTCGATGTGCCGGCGCACCTGCCGCCGATGGCGGGCGGGCTGGTCGGGTATCTCGGCTACGACATGGTGCGGCTGATGGAGGTGCTGCCGACGAAGAACCGCGACGTGATCGGCGTGCCGGACGCGCTGCTGATCCGTCCCACGCTGTTCGCGATCTTCGACAACGTGAACGACGAACTGACCCTGGCGGCGCCGGTCTATCCCGACGGGTCGGTGTCCGCCGATGCCGCGTGGCAGGCGGCGCAGATACGGCTGGACGAGGCCGGCGCGGCGCTCGATCGTCCGCTGCCGCACCCGGCGCCCCCGGTCGCCTTGCCCGAATTGCCGGCACCGGCGTCGAACTTCACCAAGGAGGCGTTCCTGGCGGCGGTCGCGACGGCGAAGGAGTACATCGCCGCCGGCGACGCGTTCCAGATCGTGCCGAGCCAGCGTTTTTCCGTGCCGTTCGCGTTGCCGCCGTTCGCGCTGTACCGCGCGCTGCGGCGGATCAATCCGGCGCCGTTCCTGTTCTTTCTCGACT
The DNA here is from genome assembly GCA_963739725.1 of uncultured Alphaproteobacteria bacterium. Taxonomy (GTDB): domain Bacteria; phylum Pseudomonadota; class Alphaproteobacteria; order Acetobacterales; family Acetobacteraceae; genus JAMXLO01. The sequence continues at coordinate 121,842 of CAVUBS010000020.1, forward strand.
TCGGCGGTTTCGCGGTGGTGGGGTCGAGCCCGGAAATTCTGGTGCGCCTGCGCGACGGCATCGTGACCTTGCGCCCGCTGGCGGGCACGCGGCGGCGCGGCACGACGTACGAGGAGGACCAGGCGCTCGAGGCGGAGCTGCTCAGCGATCCGAAGGAGCGCGCCGAGCATCTGATGCTGCTCGATCTCGGCCGCAACGACGTCGGCCGCGTGGCGGAACTGGGGTCGGTCAAGGTGACCGAGAGCTTCGTCGTCGAACGGTTCAGCCACGTGATGCACATCTCGTCGAACGTCGAGGGGAAGCTGCGCGAGGGGCTGGACGCGCTGGATGCGCTGATCGGCGGGTTCCCGGCGGGCACGCTGTCCGGTGCGCCCAAGGTGCGCGCGATGGAGATCATCGAGGAGCTGGAACCGGACCGGCGCAACATCTACGCCGGCTGCATCGGCTATTTCGCCGCCAACGGCACGATGGACACCTGCATCGGGCTGCGCACCGCGCTGGTCAAGGACGGCACGATGTATGTGCAGGCCGGCGGCGGCGTGGTGGCCGACTCCGATCCGGAGTTCGAATACGAGGAGACCCGGCAGAAGGCGCGTGCCCTGCTGCGCGCCGCCGAGGAGGCGGTGCGGTTCGCGGCAGGGAAGGGCGGGGGCGATCGTTCCGGGTAGCGCGTTGCCGGCGCCTCCCTGTCATGGCCTGCACGCCAGCCACGACAAGGAGGGCTCGGACGGCTGCGGATTTGTCCGGCAGCCTCAGTTCGCAGTTCGCGACGTGGCCGTCCGGATCGGCGACGCACTTTGGAAGGCGAGCCTGGAAATATTGGAGTAGAGATCCTGCGGGCCTTTCAGGGCGAGGTCGGACAGCGACACGATGCCCACCACCTTGTTCGATCCGCTGAGACGCACCGGGAGATGATGGATGTGTTTGTCCTGCATCGTGCGGTAGGCGTCCTCGATGCTGTCGTCGTCGTGGCAGTAGGTGATCCCATGGGTCATGACCTGGCGCACCCTGGTCGTCGTGGGGTCGAGGCCCTCGGCCGTTGCACGCGTGGTGAGGTCCTTTTCGGTGAGCATGCCAATGAACCCGTCGGTGTCATTGACCGGGAGACAGCCGATATTGAGGTCCCGCATCCTGCGCGCCGCGTCGGTCAGAGTGGTGGTGGGCGTCGTTGTTTCGACGTTTCGGGTCATCAGTTCGCGAACGAGCATAGGGGGCCTCCTGCTGCATGTTGGCCGGACCGACGGGACTGAACCGTCGATGGCGGAGGCGACCCGTTAGCCGCAAATGATGAACTGATGCTTAATCAGGTCGGCGTCTGGACTCCGAATCGGTAAATCAATGATGACTCCATTGGTGCGCTGGGATTTGGTGCACTCATTGGTGCACGGGATTTGGAGGATGACGCCGCATCATGGATCTGCCCGCAGGCTCCGCTCACGTCGATCCATGCCAGCACGACCTGCCGCGCGCGGACGCCGACAGGGTGTCGGCGAAAGGTCCGGCGACGCACGCCGGTCGGGACAGCAGAGACCCGCGCCATCCATGTCTCGGGCTATGATCGACAAGGGCGGGATTTCTACGCCACGCCGGATTGGGTGACCGAGGCGCTGCTTCGGCACATCCGCTTCCGCGGGCCGGTGTGGGAGCCCTGCTGCGGCGACGGCGCGATGTCGACCGTACTGGCGGCGCACGGTTACAAGGTCACATCCACCGACATCGCCGAGCGCGGGTTTGGCACTCCGGGGATCGATTTTCTCGCGTGTCGAAGCATGCCGGAAGGATGTCGCAGCATCGTCACCAACCCGCCCTATGGCGACACCGGGTCGCACCGAGGGCAGGCGAAGTCCTCCGCGGCGATGCTGACCTTCCTGCGCCACGGACTGGCGCTTGCCGCATCGGTTCAGGGTCAGCTCGCGCTGCTGGTTCGCCTGCAGTGGATTGCCGGTCGGCGCGCCGCCGACGTTTTGTCTGCGGCGCCATTCGCGGCGACCGTGGTACTGACCCGACGCATCCAGTGGTTTGCCATGGGCGACCGCACCGAACACGCGCAGCACCACCACGCGTGGGTGATCTTCGACCATGCGCATTCGGCGGGAGCTGCGCCCGCATTGTTATACGCCTGACCGCCGCTGGCGGGACTGCCGCTCCGGCGCTTGGCCTTCAGGCTGCGCCTCTGTCTCCGTCGAACGAGGCTTCGGCTCCCCTCTCGCGTTGCCGGAATTGGCCGTCCGTGGTCCAGTGATGCCGGTCGAAGCAGGCGGATCACTCGCGGGAAAGCTGTCCTCGATGGTTCGATCTTGCTTTTTCTCGTCGGATTGCCTGTTCGTCATCGTCCGGTTTGCTCCGTATCAGAAGGATCGGCGATCACTGACGCCGTAATGCACGCTGCTCTGCGCAGTCGCGACGGCCCGGCGCCGATCCCGCACCTTGCCGACCCGACTGCTCTCTCGAGTTCACCGCGCTGCCACGCATGAATCACACGCCCGACGGTCTGCTCCGGTCCAGGGGATTCGATGTTTGCAAGTCGGACGGTGCGCCGCTCGCGCCGCCGGTGCTCGAGAGCAGAGTCGCAAGGAATTCAACACGGAGGACGTGCGAGGGCCACGGAGCCCACAGAGTTCGTTGCCAGCATCGATTGCGGAGGACATCACGGACGGGCCCCGACGCTGCACCGTCGAACGCTGAAGGCAGAAGCGCCCTGCCTGCCGCTGCCCACCGTGACCTCGCCGGCGCGCGTTCCCCCACCGACATTGCCGGGCCATGGGCCACGCGTTTGATCTCCAGGCGCGGCTTGCCGAAGTCAAGCAGCAGGCAGAGTAGCAGACCTGTCGCTTTCAGATAATCGGTGCATCGCGTTCGATCCCCCGAGTCAAGCGCCCGGGGGCATATGCGCGTGGTCCAGTGCTTTGACGGTCTTCAACTCGACCGGAAGCACCTCGTTGATCAGCGGGTCCACCAAACACTCGCCTGCCAGGCTGCACAGCCGAGAGGCCTGCCGCACGGACTTCATATCCCAACGCGTTCTCAAATATTTTTGCAGGAATCCCCCCCAGGCGTATTGAATACTGTGAATGCGCAGCCGATCACGCGCCCCGAAATTTCATTCAGGTCGCTATTACCTGCGTGTTCTGCGTGCGTCGTCTTCCTGCATCTGCGCTAAGATTCTTGCTTTGCGATGCTGTGTAGGAATGATTGCGGAAGTACTGACGGGCCGGAGGGCGCGGCCATGCCATCCGTGTCTCGACCGATGTGCACAAGAAAAGACGTGGGTGGCCGGGACAGACCCGCCCATGACGGGAGGAGAAACGGCAGCGGATCGGTTGCCTCGCGCGCCCAAACCGCCGACAACCACACGACACAACGAACCTACCCGGGAGAAGACGACCGTGAAACGCCGTGCCTTCATCGCATCCGCCGCCGCGGCGGCCGCCCTGCCGCTGGCCCGCCCGGCCATCGGCGCCACCGCCAAGACACTGATCTTCGTGCCGCAGGCCAACCTGACCAGCCTCGATCCGGTGTGGACCACCGCGACCGTGACCCGCAACTTCTCGCTGATGGTCTACGAGACGCTCTACGGCCGCGACCAGGCGTTCAATCCGCAGCCGCAGATGGTCGAGGGCCACACGATCGACAACGACGGCCTGCGCTGGACCATGCGTCTGCGCGAGGGCCTCGTGTTCCACGACGGCACGCCGGTGCTGGCGCGCGACTGCGTGGCCTCGCTGCAGCGCTGGCTGAAGCGCGACGCGGTCAGCGAGACGATCAACCCGCGCGTCGCCGCGATCGAGACGCCGGACGACCGCACGCTGGTCTGGCGTCTGAAGAAGCCGTTCCCGCTGCTGGCGCATTTCCTCTCGAAGGTGCAGCCGCAGCCGGTGATCGTGCCGGAGCGCCTCGCCGCCACCGACCCGTTCAAGCAACTGACAGAGATCGTCGGCTGCGGGCCGTTCCGCTTCCTGCCCGACGAATTCGTCACCGGCAGCCACGCCGCGTTTGCCCGATTTGACAAATACACGCCGCGCCAGGAGCCCGCGTCATACACCGCCGGCGGGCACAAGGTGCTGCTCGATCGCGTCGAATGGCGCGTGATCCCCGACCCGGCCACCGCGGCGAACGCGATGACCGCCGGCGAGGTCGATTGGCTCGAACTGCCGCAGCCCGACCTGATCCCGATGCTGAAGCGCGCATCGGGCGTGACGACGGGACTGCTCGACATCTACGGCACGGTCGCGATCCTGCGGCCGAACAGCCTGAACGCGCCCACCAGCAACGTCGGCGTGCGGCGCGCGATGATGGCGGCGGTCGATCCGCGCGAGGCGATGATCGCGGCGATGGGCGAGGACGAATCCAACTGGCGCGCGCCGATGGGCTACTTCCTTCCCGGCGCGCCGGCAGCCAACGATGCGGGCATGGAGTTTCGTCGCAAGCGCTGGACCACCGACGAGGTGAAGGCGATGCTCGGCAAGTCGGGCTATGGCGGCGAGCGGATCGTCCTGCTGCACCCGACCGATCAGCTCATCTACAACGCGTTCATCACCGTGGTCGCCGATGCCTTCCACAAGGTCGGGCTGAACATCGACGAGCAGATGACCGACTGGGGCACCGTCGTGCAGCGCCGCACCAGCAGGGAGACCGTGGACAAGGGCGGCTGGTCGATCTTTCCCGCCGGCGCACCGGGTCCCGAATATGTCGATCCGATGCTGGCCAACACTCTGCGCAGCCCCGGCGCCAAGGCCTGGTTCGGCTGGCCGGACGATCCGAAGATCGAGACGGCCTACGAGGCATGGATCGACGCGCCGAACGATGCTGAACGCCGGCGGCAGGAAGCCGCATTCCAGTCGGCGGCGTTCGACTATGTGCCGACCATTCCGCTCGGGCAGTACCTGCCGCAGGCGGCGTGGCGCTCCAACGTCACCGGCCTCCTGAAGGGATCGGCGCCCGTGTTCTGGGGTGTCGACAAGAGCTGAGCCGGTCGATGCCGCGCCGCGCGTCCGGTGCTAGAACAGCCTCCACACGCAACGCGATGGAGGCTCCGTGCGATGACCGCTCCCGGCGAACATCCGTATCTGCCCAGCCTGCGCCGTGAACTGCAGCGTGGCGCCATCGGGCGTCGCGAGTTCCTGCGGACCGCGACCTTGCTCGGGGTAGCGGCAACGGCCGCCTATGCGATGGCCGGTCTGCCCGCGACGGCACAGGCGCAAACGGCGCAGGGTGGGACCGCGCTGCCGAAGGGCGGCAAGATCCGCATCGGCATGCGCGTGCAGGAGATCAAGGACCCCCATACGATCTCGTGGGTCGAGCCGAGCAACGTGCTGCGCAACACGGTGCAGTACCTGGCGCGCACCGACCAGGACAACGTCACGCATCCGGAACTCCTGGAGAAATGGGAGGCGAGCGAGGACCTGAAGACCTGGACGCTCACCATTCGCCAGCAGGCCGCATGGCGGTCCGGGCGGCCGTTCACGGCGGATGACGCGATCTGGAACATCCGGCGCGTGCTGGATCCGAAGACCGGGTCCTCGGTGCTCGGCCTGATGAAGGGCTACATGCTGGAAGAGTACGAGACGGGCGAGCAGAAGAACGGCAAGCCGGTCAAATCGACCCGACTGTGGAGCAGCAAGGCGATCGAGAAGCTCGACGACAAGACATTCCGGCTGAACTGCAAGGAGCCGCAGCTCGCGGTGCCGGAGCACCTGTTCCACTATCCGTTCTTCATGCTCGACCCGGCCGAGAACGCCGTGGTGAAGCCAGGCATGAACGGCACCGGTCCGTTCGAGCTCGCCGCCTACAATGTCGGGCAGAACGCCGTGCTGAAGGCGAGTGCGAAATACTGGGGCCGCGCGCCCTATCTCGACGAAGTGGAATTCATCGACCTCGGCGACGACAGCGGCGCGCTGATCGCTGCCCTGGCGTCGAAGCAGGTAGACGGCCTCTACGAGATCGATTTTTCCGAGCTCGATGCCGTCAAGGCGTTGCCCGATGTGGCGATCTATCCGGTGACGACAGCGCAGACCGCCGTGGTGCGCGGAAAGTACGATCAGAAGCCGTTCAACGACGTACGGGTGCGCCAGGCGCTGAAGCTGGCGATCGATCAGCAGCAGGTGATCGACATCGTGTTCCGCGGCACCGGCACGATCGGCGAGCACCATCACGTGGCGCCCGTGCATCCGGAATACGCCAGGCTGCCTGCGGTGGGACAGGACATCGCCAAGGCCAAGAAACTGCTCGCCGACGCAGGCTATCCCAACGGTCTGACGCTGGAAATTGCGTGCAAGAACCAGCCCGCGTGGGAAGCGGCCTCGGTCACCGTGATGGTCGAGATGTGGAAGGCCGCCGGGATCGACGTGAAGATGAACGTCATGCCGTCGGCCAGCTTCTGGGATGTCTGGCAGAAGGTGCCGTTCGGCTATACGGCCTGGACCCACCGGCCGCTCGGCGTGATGGTGCTCGGCCTCGCCTATCGCACCGGCGTGCCCTGGAATGAATCGAGCTACGCCAATCCCGAGTTCGACAAACTGCTGACCCAGGCGGAGGGCATCCTCGAGGCCGATCGGCGCCGCGAGGTCATGGCGAAGCTCGAAGCGATCCTCCAGGAGGACGGTCCCATCGTGCAGCCGCTCTGGCGCGTCGTGCAGACCGGGTTCGACAAGCGGGTGAAGGGCTTCCGCATGCATCCGACGCAGTACATCTTCCTCGACGAACTGGCGGTCGAAAAAGCCTGATCGCGGAAAATCCCCGCTGTGGCGCAGCAGATTCTGCGACGGCTCGGCTGGATGCTGGCCACGATGCTGGCCGCATCGCTGCTGCTGTTCCTGCTGTTCGAGCTGCTGCCCGGTGACGTCGCGCTGAGCGAACTCGGCCCGTATTCGACGCCGGAGCAACGGGACCTCTGGCTGGTCGCCAACGGATACGATCGGCCGGCCATCGTCCGCTATTTCGATTGGCTCGGTCATTTTCTGATCGGCCAGTGGGGGCAGTCGCGCCTGTTCATGCAGCCGGTCGCCCGCATCGTCTGGGCGCGGCTCGAGAACACGGCGATCCTTGGCTTTTGGTTCTTTGTATTCCTCATACCGCTCTCGCTCGGCATGGGCGTGCTGGCCGGCATGAAGGAAGGCTCGTGGCTCGATCGTGCCGTGTCCGGCGTGTGCATCCTCACGACGTCCATCCCGCCATTCGCCAGCACGGTTCTGGTCTCGGCGGTCTTCGTCTACGGCCTGCACTGGCTGCCTGGCACCAGCACGATGCTGGACGGATTTTCCTACCGGCAGCTGGTCATGCCGGTGTTGGTGCTGGTGCTGTACGACTTCGGCTACATCGCGCGGATCACGCGCGCGGCGATGGCCGAGGTGATGAACACGCCGTACATTCGGGCGGCGATCCTGCGCGGCTTGCCGTATCGTCGCGTCATCCTGCGGCACGCACTGCGCAACGCGTTGATCGCACCGTTCACCTTGCTGATGCTGCACGTGAACTGGCTGATCGCCGGCGTCATCGTCGTCGAGTATTTCTTCGCGTTCAAAGGATTTGGTTCGCTGATCCTGGAGGCGTCGCTCGGCAAGGACCTCTATCTGCTGGAGGCGTGCACGATGATCACGGTCGCGATCGCCACGATCACGCAGACCGTCTCCGACCTCGGCTATCTGGCGCTGAACCCACGGATGCGGCCGGCGTGAGCGATATCGGCGTCGAAGCGGCCGAACTGCTGCCGGCGAACGCGGCCGCCACGCGGTTCGGCTGGCTCCGTCGGATCGGCCACAGCAAGGTGGCGATCTTTGGTATTGCGATCCTGGCCTTTTGGATCTTTGTCGGCATCGCTGCGCCGTGGATCGCGCCGTTTCCGCCCAACCAGACGGTGCGCCCGATGGCATCGCCTGGCGCACTCGCACCGAACGGCGACGGTATTTTGGTTCGGCACCGATCATCTCGGCCGCGACATCCTGTCGCGGGTCATCTGGGGCACGCGCACCGTGCTGGTCTATGCGCCGCTGGCAACGGCGCTGTCGTTTGCCGTCGGGGTTTCGGGCGGTCTTCTGGCCGGCTACCGGCGCGGCTGGCTGGACGAATTGCTCTCGCGTCTTTCCGATCTCGTGCTCGCCTTCCCGGCACTCGTTCTCTACATCATCATCGTGGCGAAGTTCGGCGCGTCCGGGCTGAACATCGTGCTGGCGGTGACGCTCGCCTCCAGCCCCGGCATTATGCGTTTGACGCGCGGCCTGACACTCGCACTGCGCGACCGCGCCTTCGTTGCCGCGGCCCAACTGCGCGGCGAGCCTGTGTGGCGCATCATGTTCATCGAGATCCTGCCGAACGCCGCGGGTCCGCTCATTGTCGACGCCTGTCTGCGCCTCGGATATGTCGTGATCACCATCGGCACTCTGGGTTTTCTCGGCCTTGGCCTGCCGCCGCCGGATCCCGACTGGGGCAGCATGGTGAACGAGACCCGGAAATTCGCGCTGGTGTTTCCGCACATGGTGCTGTTCCCGTGCCTTGCGGTGTCGTCGCTGGTGCTTGGACTGAACCTGCTTGCTGATGGGCTGCGTGAACTCGTGACGCAGGAATGATACCGGCACGCGCACCGCTGCTCGAAATGATCGACGTCGCGATTTCATATCGCACGCGCGCGGGGCTCGTGCCGGCGGTCACCGGCGTCTCGCTGAGCATCGACGAAGGCGAGGCAGTCGGCCTCGTGGGTGAATCCGGCTGCGGCAAATCGACCTTGGCGCTGGCGAGCCTCGGACATTTCGGTCGCAACGGCCGGTTGACCGGCGGCAGCATCCGGTTCGCCGGGCAGGACATCGCGCATCTGACGCGCGAACAGTTGCGTCACATCCGCGGCACCGGCATCGGCATCGTGTACCAAGAGGCGATGTCCGCACTGAACCCAAGCGTACGCGTCGGCGCACAGCTTGCCGAAACGGTCATCGTTCATGGCGGTCTGTCGCCTTCACGGGCCAGGCAGGCTGCGTCCGGCATGCTCGCCGAGATGGAGGTTCCCGACCCGGAGCGTGTCATGGCCGCGTACCCGCACCAGCTTTCCGGCGGCCAGCAGCAGCGCATCGTGATCGCGATGGCGCTGCTTCCGAAACCTCGGCTGTTGCTGCTGGATGAGCCGACCACCGCGCTCGACGTCACCATCGAGGCCGGCATCGTCGATCTGCTGGCAAAGCTGCGGCGCACGCACAACACGGCGATGCTGTTCATCTCGCATAATCTCGGCCTGGTCGGGCAGATCTGCGACCGTGCGGCGGTCATGTATGCCGGCGAGATCGTCGAAACCGGCGACGTGCGGCAGATGTTTTCCCGCCCTTGCCATCCTTACACGGTCGGGCTCGTCAATTGCATCCCACGGCCCGACCTGCCGCGTGAGGCGCAGCGTCTGTCGCCCATTCCGGGTCAGGTCCCCTCGCCCAATGAACGCCCGGCCGGCTGCAGCTTCGGTCCGCGGTGCGCGCATTTCCGTCGCGACATCTGCGATCGCGGTAGAATTCCACTGCAGGCACTGGATGCGAATGGCATGGCGTCCGTCCGGTGCGCGCGCGCCACCACGCTGGCGTCGCTGGCGGTGCCACACCCTGCCGAAGTCGTCGCACGCTGCGATGAAGCGACCCTCGTTGCGGTCACCGGTCTCGACAAATTCTACGCCATCGGCCGCTCGGCCAAGCGGACGGTGCGGGCAAACCAGGCATTGTCCTTTGAGGCAGAGCGCGGCCGGACCCTCGCGATCGTGGGTGAGTTCGGGCTGCGGCAAGTCCACCTTCGCCAAGGTCCTGATGGGCCTTACGACGGCGAGCGCCGGCAGGATCCTGTTCGAGACCATCGATCTCGCGCATCTTCCCGTCCAGCGGCGCTCGGCCACGTTGCTGCGTGACCTGCAAATGGTGTTCCAGAACCCGGACGAGACCCTGAACCCGAGCTATTCCGTGGGTACTCAGATCGCGCGCGCCGTGCGAAAGCTCGGCATCGCGCGCGGCCGCGCCGGAGTTCAGGCACGGGTGCGCACCTTGCTCGGCATGACACGCCTGCCCGCCGGCATTGCAGCGCGCCGGCCAGGCCAGTTGTCCGGGGGACAAAAACAGCGGGTCGGAATCGCCCGGGCCTTCGCCGGTGCACCGAGGCTGGTGGTTGCGGATGAGCCGGTCTCCGCGCTCGACGTGTCGGTGCAGGCGGCGATCACCGAACTGCTGCTCGACATTCAACGCACGCAGCAGACGACACTGATCATCATCAGCCACGATCTCGGCTTTGTTCGCTATATCGCGGACCGGGTGGTGGTGATGTATCTGGGTCAGGTGATGGAAGCCGGCGCGGCGGAACGTGTCTTCGAGCCGCCGTACCATCCCTACACCGAGGCGCTGCTCTCGGCTGCCCCGACGATCGATACCAACCGGCGCCGGCAACGGATCGTGCTATCGGGCGAACTGCCGAGCGCGCTGGCCCCGCCCTCCGGCTGCCCGTTCCACACGCGCTGCCATCGCAAGCTCGGCACCATCTGTGAAACCGAGCGTCCGCCGGAGCGCATGTCGCAGGACGGCCATCGCATCCTTTGCCATATCCCACCGGCAGATCTTGCTCGCATGCAGGCCACCACCATGCTGTCCGAAGTCACGCCACAGCAGGTTGAATAAGCCGACATTTACTTGCGCCGGTCTGGTCCGGCAGCGGACGGGATTTCTCAATCACAACCCTGGACGGCCGCTTCAGGGTGCCGCATTGCTCGCTCGATCGCCGCCGCCAGGTCACGCACACTGAACGGCTTCTGGATCGTGCCGTAGCCGAGATCCGACCAGGGTCGCAGTGCATCATTCTCGACGTAGCCGGTCATGAAGAGAATTGGTGCATTGGCCCACAGATTCGTCACTTCAGCTGCAAGCTGGCTGCCGTTCATCAGCGGCATCGCGAAGTCGATCAGCAGCAGATCGAAGTGCCGATCGTGCGCGAGCACCTCCAGCGCCTGAACGCCGCCGGTTGCTTCAACGACCTCGTGCCGCAGCTCTTCCAGCATCGTGCGGATCGATTGGCGCACGCTGGCATCATCATCGACCAGCAATACGCGACCTGGGCGAATGGGCAGGACATCTGCGTCCGAACTCGGTGTCTCGACCAGCGGAGGACTGTCGCCCTGCTGGAGATATACACTGACGGTCGTGCCGGCACCTGGCACACTGTGGAACGCAAGTGCCCCGCCGAGTTCCCTGACGAAACCGTCAACCATCGACAGACCCAGGCCAGTCCCGCCGCCCGGCCCTTTCGTCGTGTAAAACGGCTCATGCGCGCGCACGCGGACTTCTTCGGACATACCCGTGCCGGTGTCGGCGACCTGGACGCACACATAGTCCCCGTGCTCCAGCCCGGGCACCTGGGTCTCCGGATCGTGTAACGCGACAATGGCGGTGCGAAAGGTGAGTTCGCCGCCGCTCGGCATGGCGTCGCGTGCATTCACTGCAAGGTTGAGCAGTGCAAGTTCGAGCTGGACCAGATCGGCGAGAGCCGGCCCAAGGCCATCGGCGAGGTCGTAATGCAGGCGGACAGAGGGCCCCAGCGTTCGGCGCAGCAGATCGTCCATGCCCTGGATCACGGCATTGACGTCGACCGACCGCACCGCGACTTCTTGTTTGCGGGAGAATGCCAGCATCTGCGCCGTCAGCTTCGCTCCGCGTTGCGCGGCTTCGGTCGCGGCCTGCAGCAGCCGGGCGGTGCGCGGGTTGCTGTCGCGGCGCAGCGCGAGCTCCAGCGAAGCAAGGATGACAGCCAGAAGGTTGTTGAAGTCGTGCGCCACCCCGCCGGTCAGACGGCCAAGTGCCTCCATCTTCTGGCTTTGCTGTGCCCGTGCCTCCGCCTGCCGCCGCCGCTCGGTTTCGTCCACCAGGCGGCGCAGAGTGTCATGCTCGACGGCAGTCTTGCGCCGCACGATGTATTCGGTTGCAAGCAACAAAAGGCTCAGCAGGATCGCGCACACTGCGATCACTGCGGCGTGCACCGCCCAGGTGGTTAGGAGGACCGATCGGTTGATCGAGTAGCCGACCAGCAGCGGCAGGTTGCGCAGCCGCCTGAAGCCGCCGATACGCTCGTCGCCGCTGGTATTCGACTGGCCGTCGAAGACGCCGAAATCGCGCCCCATGCGCGCCGCCGCCAACATCGGATTGGAGGCAGGAAGCACCAACGGGCGGTTGGACACTTCGGGAAACCGCACAAGGAGAGCGCCATCCGTCCGGATCAAGCCGGCCGCAGAGGCGCCGGGCGCGTCCAGGATGGCACGATAAAAGGTCTCAAAATACAGTGGCGAAACCGTCACTCCCACCATGCCATCGAAATGTCCATCCTGGACCCGGCGCCGGCTGATGATGAACCCCTTGGTCCCGGACATTGCGCCCGTGAACGGCGGGCTGATGACGATGGCATCGTTGTCCTGTGCCTTTGTGGCGGCGAAGTATTCCGGGATGTGGACGTCGTACCGGGGCATCGGATAACCGCGACTGCTCGCGGCGATGATGCCGTCCGGGTCGACCAGATACACCGCCTCGACCTGCGGCAACTCGCGCTGAATGCGGGCCAGGAACTGATGTGTATCCGGCGACGCGGTGAGCGTTGCCCAGTCCTGACGGTCGATGTGGTCGAGCACACGCGCGAGGATCTGCTCGACCGTTTCCACAACTGTCTGGGCGTGTTCGGCAAGCGCATTCGTGGCCGTCGCAACGTCGTTCTGCGTCCGCTGCAGCTCCACCCGGTAGTCGATCCAGGCGAGCCCGCAGAGCAACAACGCCGGAAGCACGAAACATGCAGCCTGCAACGGATAAGCCGTTCGCTTCCACTGCCTGCCGAGTGCGGTGACGAGAGCACTAGCTGCCTGCATCGTGACCTTGGCCAACTCCGACAAACGCGACGATCTGGCTGGGGGGTGGAACCGGGCGAAGACGTTCATTTTGCTTCGTGCTGCGTGCGGCCGCAATTGCGGACACGCGCCGCCGGCTAGCGAGGCATCGTCTTGGCACCGGAAAACCGTTGTTTTCGCGAGACATACGCCGGTCCCCATATCACTATCTGGTGACTGACGTAGACCGATGCGGTCGCAAGGGTCCGTTGGTGTTCAGCGCGCCGACGCCCACTTTGCCGCGGTCTCGGTGGACGCGACGTCTGCCGGCGGTGACGAACAGCCGCACGCTACGATGCGACCGGCTCTGACGGCGGACGCCAGCCCTGCCGATCGATCCAGTCGCGCTCCAGCCTGTCGAAGCGCGAAAGCCGAAGGCTGTTCAGGTCGGCAAAGCTGCAGACACCGTCGACCACCAGATCGCGCACCGCATGGCCCGTTGCCGGCGACAGGCCGAAACCGATGCTCGACAGCGTGGCGATCACCAGGTTGTCCGGTGCCGCCATGCGCTCGATCACCGGGCGACCGTCCGGCGTGTTCTCGATGATGCCGGCCCAGCTCCTGATAACGCGTGCATGCGCCGCACGGGGGAACAGTTCGGCCAGGCGCGCGGCGATGTTGCGCATCAGCGGCGTGCTCGACCGATGCGGCACCGTGTTGTCGCCGATCTCGAGCCATTCGTGCGGACCGCCGCCATACGCGAGATTGCCGCGCAAAGTCTGCCGTCCGTACAGGCCATTGCCGTCCACCCCGCCGATCGGCATCAACGGCAGCGGTTCGGTGACGATCATTTCGGCCCGCGCCGCGACCATCGGCACGCTGACGCCGAGCGAGGCCGCCAGATGGTTGATCTGCGGTCCGGCCGCGATCACCAGCGTGTCGCAGCCGATGGTGCCCCGATCGGTGCGAACGCCGGTCACTTTTCCTCCCGCCGTCTCGAAGCCCTGCACGACGGTATACTGCAGCACCCGGCCGCCGTGATCCTGCATCGCCCACGCATAGCCCTGCACCGTGCGCTGCGGGTTCGCGTGACCGCCGAAGCGATGCAGATAGCCGCCGGCGATCGTGTCGCCCGCCAGTGGGACCAGTTCGCGGACCTGCGCTGCGTCGAGCCGTTCGGACACGAAGCCCTGTCGCACCGCGTGCTGCCGCGCCTCGCCATAGCGCCGCATCTGCTCGTCATCCATTGCGATGCGAATGCGCTGACCGCGGAACTCCGTCGGGTAGCCGAGCAACGCATCCATCATCGGCCACAGCCGTTGTTCCTCCTGAAACAGCGGACTGAACGGATGCGTGCAGCCGCCGCCGTTGCGGCCCGACGCCTCCCAGCCGACGATGCCCTTGTCGATCACCAGAACATCGACGCCCTCGCGCGCAAGCCACCAACCGGCGGAGAGCCCGGTGGCACCGCCGCCGACGATGACCACGGATGCCCCGTTGATTTCCACCGTCACTTGCCTTCCGGCGGTTCGTCATCCGCCGGTCTGCCGGCGACCGTGTAGTGCTGCGGCGCGTCCCACCAGGGCACGTATTGCGACTTCATGCCGAACCAGGTGTCCCAATGCGCGGTCATCGCGGCAGGCTCATTTGTTTCGCCAACGACCGAAAGCGGAATTGGACGCACCGGCGCGCGATGCGAGGCCAGCGGAATGTCGCGCAATCGGACGCCCGCGCCGAGTGCCAGCAGCGCGGCAACCTGCTCGCGGCAGCGGCGGCCCTGGCACACACCCATGCCGGCGCGCGTCAGACGCTTCACCAGGTCCGGATTTGGTGGCGCGTCGCCCAGCATCTGCCGCAGCGTGCGCGTGTTGCGCCGGTCGTCGGGCCAGGCGAGATAACGCGGCGGACGAAGCTCGAGGATTTCGCGCGCCGTGACTTCCTCGCACTGGCAAACATAGGGTTCGCCCGACGCCTCCACGACGGTCGCGCGCACCCAGTCGAGCCGATAGTTTTCGCTGTCATGGCTCGGCGTGTCGGGAAGCGGCGGTTCAGTCGCAGACGTCGTGGTGGCGACGCCGAGCGATGCAGCAACCTCCACCGCCGCACGCCTGGCTTCGGCCTGGGCGGTCTTGGGATCCAGTGTCTTGGCGGGCCAGACACCGGCGCAGTCGCCGACGGCGTAGACGGACGGCACCGACGTTTGGCCTGCGCCATCGATGATCGGCACGTGACCGCCACGCTCCGCCGCGTATGCGATCCGGCAGCCGAGTGCGTCCAACAGCTCGATCACCGGCACAGTGCCAACGCCGATCAGGACGGCGTCGCATTCTATGCGCTGGTCCCGACCCTGCAGCGGCACGCCGTCCGGACCAAGTGGCGCGACGATGACCGCCTCGACGCCGTCGGGACCGCCTTCCGCCCGTCGCACCATATGGCGACACAGCAATGGAATGCCGGCCAATTCCATCAGCAGCGTGGCAGGTCCGATCGCCGCCGCTGCAGTCTCCACAAAAGCGGCGATCTCGATCCCCGCCGCGCACAGCGACCGCGCCGCGGCGAGCGCCTCGGCCGATGTGCCCAGCACGACGGCGCGCCGCACGTCCAGCGCTCCAAAGCGTTCCAGCAGACGCTGCGCCGCGGTGACGCCGAGCACGCCGGGCAGTTCCCAGCCGGGGAACGCGAGCCCCATGTCGCGACGGCCGGCCGCCACGATCACACGCTCGCAGCCCAGCATGAAACAGCGTTCGCCATCCTGCAGACCCGCGACCGGACCGGGCAGCCAGCCGACGCTCGGTCCGTTGGCATATACGCCCCACACCGACGTGCCCAGGCGAACATCGACACCCGCGTCGAACAGTTCCGCGATCGTCGGATCGCGCGCGATGAACGCCTCCAGCATGGCGGTCCGATTGCGCGCCGCCGCGCTGAACCGTTGGCCGAAGTGCAACGGAATGTCGTCGCCCATGACCGAGGCCGGCACGGGGTTCTCATCGGCCAGCACGACCTCGATGCCGAGCCGCACTGCATGTGCGGCAGCCGCGACACCCGCCGGCCCTGCGCCGACCACCAGAAGCTGCGTGGTTTCCTCGACCGGCAGTTGCTTGCCGGCGATGGATTTCGGATCGCGGAAGGGCAATCCGCCGGAGCCGCTCACGATCCCGCCGCAAGCCGCAGAGAGGCGCCCGAACCGCGATCATCCGTCGCCTGACGATCCAAATACGCGCGCACTTCGTCGCAGTACCAATCCACGAACCGCATCACCAGCAGTTCCGCCTCCTCACAGTACGGTCCAGGCACATAGCCCAGCGAATTGACCCCGCGCTGGTTGTTCTCGCACAGGCTGCGATCCTGCAGGTTGGTCTTCGTCCACAGTTCCGTCAGCTTTTCCAGGTCGTAATCCACCCCCTCGACCGCATCCTTGTGCACCAGCCATTTGGAGGTGACGACCGTTTCTTCCGGGCCGGTGGGCATCGCGCTGAACATGAACACCACGTCGCTCGTGGCATGCACGAAGCAGTGCGGCTCGAGCGACCAGCGCATGGATCCAATGTCGCCGTTCGCCGCCTCGCACATGGGCCTGGCGCAGGCAGGCGTGCCGTCCATCGACAGTGTGACCGCGCCATCGTTCAGCGGGAAGCGCATCGCCTGCCACCAGTCGCCTTCCACCGGACCGACCGGCAGGCCGACGGCCAGCATTCGCGCCCGGAAGCGCTCGAACCGTTCTACATCGGCGAACTGAACCGGACGGCGGCCCCTGACCGGAAAGGTGACGGCGAGTTCGGGATGCCGGACGGCGCAGTGATAGCACTCGCGCGCGTTCTCCATGACCAGCTTCCAGTTGGCCCGCTCCACCAACGTGCTTTCAAACGCGAGTTTTGCCGCGCCGAGATTGTGCGGCGCCAGCAGCGGGGCGAACGCGTCGCGGAATGCGTCGAACGGCGGCGGTTCCTCTGCCAGACAAACATAGATCGAACCGGCGACGGTCGCGACATGAACCGGCCGCAGGCCGTGCTGCGAATGATCCAGACCGGCCTGCATGCGGGGCGCATTCGCCAGCCGGCCATCCAGGCCGTACGACCATTGATGATAGGGACAGATCAGCCAGGACCGCTGCCCGCGGCCGGTCTCGCAGATCTGCGCGCCACGATGCCGGCAGGAGTTGTAATAACCACGCAAGGTCCCGTCGTGATCGCGCACCACGACGACCGGCGACCGGCCGATCGGAAACGCCAGAAATGCACCTGGTTCCGGCAGCTCCGCCTCGAAGCCGGCCAGGATCCAGTTCCGCCCGTAGATCGCCGCCAGATCGAATTCGAACACGTCGGGATCAGTGTAGAAACCCTGCGGCAGCGAATGCCCGGGCCGGCGCGCCGCCAGCAGCGCGCGCATCTTTGTCAAGTCAGGCATTTGCCACGTCCCAATTCCACGATCGGTCCGGAGGCATACTGGCAGATTTCCTGCACCAACGAAAACACGAGCCTGACGCCGCACGACGAACGACCACAGCAAAGCGAGCTAGACCACGCACGTCCCGATGCAGGCTACGTACTTCCCGCATGCAGCAACCGCGGATAACGGAAAAGTGTGGAATGAGCCACATGCAATGCCACTGCCTGGAGCGGTCGGCAGACGCAGACCGGTTACACATCACAACAAAGTGCCTTTGCAGCGTGACGATGCGATGATACGACAGTCTCGTAGACGAAACTTCTGGAAGCGGCCTGCGGTGCCGCCCCGGTAGTCGACGCCGGTTTCTCCTGACCGGCCTATGGTGTGTGCGAGACGGGCCGAGGGTTGCTCCATTCCCTCGGCCTTTCGCCCATACACCCCGATACCGCCGGCATGGGCGCGCAGCGGTCGCACCTTGATCGTTTTGGCCCGGCTTGGCCCAGCCATCCATGACGAGGCATCACGCGCCCGCGACCTCGACCCGCGTGTCATTGAAGCAGGCGCCTTCCGCGAGATCGGCGCGCATGTCGGCGGACACCAGCGCCGATATCGTCTGTCCGGTGCGGCTGGTCGAAAGCCAGGTTCCCTTCTCGCTCGCCACAACGCCGGGCGGCACATCGTCAGTCACTTCGAGCGGCAGGATCACCTCGCCAAGTTCATTCCAAACCCGCACTTCATCGCCGTGCGCGAGGTTTCTCGGCTCGGCGTCGCGTGGATTGATCAGCAGCGACGGCGCCCTGCGCGAACCCGCGAGATCGCCCAGCGTCGAGGAAATTCGCTTGTCGGAGGCCGGAGAAATCAGCATCAGCGGATAAGTGGCCGGCCGTTCGCGCCAGGTGGGCGTCAGCGCCGCCGCACCCCAGCGCTTCGCCAGTGCCTCCGATTTCAGTTCGATCCGGCCCGACGGCGTGGCAGGAAAGACGTTCTCGAACAACACCAGCGGCCTGCCGTCCGGTCCCTTCATCTGCAATGCGCTCTCGGTCGAGATTTTGCTGGGCCGTACACCGCCGAGGCGCGGGTCCGCTGCATCGACGGCATCATCCATCAGTTCTTCGTCCGACGCTTTGAAGCACGCGTCATCGAACCCAAAGCGCGCCGCAAGACGCCGAAATATTTCGGTGTTCGGCAACGACTCGCCCACCGGCGCTATCACCGCTTCGCCCCGCTGCAGCCAGTGATGCCCGTACGACGCATACAGATCGGCATATTCAAAGTGCGTCGCCGCCGGCAGCACCACATCGCAATGCGTCATGCTCTCGGTCATCGTCAAATCGATCCCGACCGCGAAGACATCGTCGCGCACCAGCCCGCGGCGCATCCGGTTCTGATCGGGATGCACGACGATCGGATTGTGGTTGTAGATGAACACTGCACGCAGCGGCGGATCGATGTCGTCGTCCGCCAGATGCCGGCCGACATCGAGCAGGTTGAGCGTGCGCGTGCCCTCGGGCGCCAGGTCCGGACGTTGCAGCCTGGCCGGCGTCTTCGGAAAAGCGTTGCTGGCGGCGAGGATGATGCCGCTGCCGTTGCCCAGCTTGCCGAGCAGCGCCGGCAACGCAATCAGCGCGCGAATGCCGCTGCCGCCGTTGCGCCCGCGCTCCAGCCCGTTGCCCGGCGCGAACACCAAAGGATCGGCTTCCGCCAGCCATTGCGCGAATTTGACGATCTGGCTTTCCTGCAAGCCACACGCCGCCGCTGCCCGCTCCGCCGGCCATTCGCGTGCCTGCGTCAAAAACTCCTCGGCGCCCAGCACATGCTCGGCGATGAACGCCGCATCCAGCGCGCCCGACCGTTCGAGTTCCGCCGCCACCGACCAGGCAAGCAGCACGTCGGTGCCGGGCAACAGGGCCAGATGCAGATCCGCCTGTTCGGCAATCTTCGTGCGCAGCGGATCGACCACGACCAGCCTGCCGCCGTTGCGTTTGGCACGGCGGGCACCGCGCACGAGATGCACGTTGGTGACCGTCGCGTTGTTGCCCCACACGACATTGAGCTTGGCGTGCTCGGCAAACTCGGGCGGGCATCCTGGGACGGCCCCGTAGGTCCCCGCCCACGCCTCGCTGCGCACGCCGCCGCACAGCGATCGCCGATAAAGCTGGCTGGCGCCGAGCTTGTGGAAGAACCGCGAGGACATGCTGTCGCCGGCGAGGAAGCCGTGCGGGCCGGCGTAGTTCAACGGCATCACCGCCTCGGCGCCCCAGCGTTCGATCACCGCGCCGACACGCGCATGGATCTCGTCCAGCGCCGCGTCCCATGAGATCGGCTCGAACTGCCCGGAGCCCTTCGGTCCGGAGCGGCGCAGCGGATGCAGCAGGCGCTGCGGCCCGTGCACGAAGGCGCCCATCTCCTGCGCAACCTTGTTGCAGATGACGCCGGCGGTGAACGGCGCCGCGTCGGAGCCACGCACCTTGGTGATTTGTCCGTCCTCGACGGTGACGCTGAGACTGCACGTGTCCGGACAATCGAATGTACAGACGCCGGCGCGTTCAATGACAGCCACTGGAATACTCCTTGCGGTGCGAGCCTGGCGGCATCCTACACCGCCAGCGCGGCCGGCGCAGTTCCGATTGCGCCGACCGACGCTAGACCACCCTCCCCGCCGCCATGACCACAGACCCCGGAAAATGGCAGGACACGAAATGTCCCGGCGCCGCCTCGGTCAGATGCGGCGTCTCATCGGCGCAGCGCGCAGCGGCGGCCGGGCAGCGCGTGCGGAAATGACAGCCGGAGGGCGGGTTGATCGCGCTGGGCACCTCGCCCTGCAAGGCGATGCGCGGGCGGCTGCGTTCCCGGTGCGGGTCGGGTACCGGGACCGCCGAGATCAGCGAGTTGGTGTAAGGATGCAGCGGACGCGCGAACAGATCGCTGGCCGATGCGGTTTCCACCACGCGCCCCAGGTACAGCACCACGATGCGGTCGGAGATGTGCCGCACCACCGCGAGGTCGTGCGCGATGAACAGGTAGGTCAGGCCCAGCCGTTCCTGCAGTCCGATCATCAGGTTGATGATCTGCGCCTGGATGTTGACGTCGAGCGCGGAGATCGGTTCGTCGCCGATGATGAACCCCGGCTCGACCGCAAGCGCACGGGCGATGGAGATACGTTGCCGCTGGCCACCGGAGAATTCATGCGGGAACCGTGCCGCCGCCGCTGGCGACAGGCCAACAAGGTCGAGCAGTTCCTGCACGCGCACGCGCGCCGAACCGCCCTCGGGCACCAGCCCGTGCAGACGCAGCGGGCCACCGAGAATTTCGCCCACTGTCATGCGCGGATTGAGCGAGCCGTACGGGTCCTGGAAGATCATCTGCATGCGCCGGCGCAGCGGCCGGAATTCCGCCTGGCTGAGATGCGTGATGTCCTGGCCGTCGAACGTGATGCGTCCGGCGGTGGGCTCGGTCAGGCGCATGACGACGCGGGCGAGCGTGGACTTGCCGCAGCCGGACTCGCCGACAAGGCTGACGGTCTCGCCGGGAAACACCGCGAAGTCGACGCCGTCGACGGCGCGCAGGATACGGCGCGGCTCGAGGAAACTGTCGCGCGGCAGCACGAAATGCTTGGCGAGGCCGCGCACATCCAGCAATGGTTCCTGCGCGGTGTCGGCCTTGGTTTCCGCGGCCGCGCGCGCGTGGTTCGGCGGGTGCAGACGTTCACCGCTCTGCGTCACCCAGCAGCGCGCGGCGCGGTCATCGCCGACCGGCAGAAGCGCCGGATGTTCGGTGCACTGTGCGACCGCGAACGGGCAGCGCGCGCGAAACCGGCAGCCGGATGGCCAGTCGTGCGCATCGGGCGGCTGGCCCTCGATGGTGGTGAGCCGCCGGTCGCCCTCGGTTGCCTGGTCGAGCCGTGGCGCCGCATGCAGCAGCGCCCACGTGTAAGGATGACGCGGATCGCTCAGCAGATCGTCGGGCGCGCCCTCCTCGACCACCTCGCCGGCGTACATCACCAGCACGCGCGAACAGACGTTGGCGATCACGCCGAGGTCGTGGCTGATCAGGATCACCGCGGTGCCGAGATCGGCATTCAGTTCGCGCAGCAGATCGAGAATCTGCGCCTGGATCGTCACATCCAACGCGGTGGTCGGTTCATCGGCGATCAGCAGCGTCGGTTCGTTGGCAAATCCCATTGCCAGCATCACGCGCTGACGCATGCCGCCGGAGAACTGATGCGGGAAGGAATTCACCGCGCGCTCCGGTGTCGCCATCCCCATCCGGCGCAGCAATCCGACCGCGCGTTCGCGTGCCGCCTGCGGTTTGAACCGCCGATGCGCGGTCATCGTCTCGATGAGCTGGCGCGAGATGCGCAGCACCGGATTGAGCGAAGTCATCGGGTCCTGGAACACCATGGCGATCTCGGCGCCACGGATTTCGCGCAATGCTTCCTCGCTCAGATGCACCATGTCGCGGCCGCGGAAGCTGATCGAGCCTTCCACGATGCGCGCAGGTTCGTCGAGCAGGCGGATGATGGATTTGGCAGTGACGCTCTTGCCGGATCCGGATTCGCCGACGATGCCCAGGGTTTCGCCCGGCCGCAGAGAGAAGCTGACGCCGTCAACCGCGCGCACCACGCCGGCATCGGTGAAGAACCACGTGTGCAGGTTCTCGACCTGGAGGATCGGCTCAGCGACGTCGTGCATGCGGATCGAGCCAGTCACGAATCCCGTCGCCGACGAAGTTGAAGCCGATCACCACGGTGAGGATGGCAAGCCCCGGAAACGTCGCGACCCACCACTGGTTCACCAACTCGCGTCCCTCGGAAACCATTGAGCCCCACTCGGGCGTTGGCGGCACGACGCCCAAGCCGAGAAAGGAAAGGCCGGCGAACACCAGGATGGCGTTGCCCAGGTCGAGCGTGATCAGCACGATCAGCGGACCGATGGCGTTCGGCACGATCTGGCGCAGCAGGATGTGCGTCTGGGCCGAAGCCGATCGCCTGCGCGGCGGCGACGTACTCGGCGGAGCGCTGGCCGATCACCAGGCTGCGCGCCAGTCGCGCGAATTTCGGCCACCACACGACCAGCATGGCGATCACCGTGTTGCGCGTGCCGATGCCGAGTGCCGCCGCGATCGCCATCGCCAGGATGATCGGCGGGAAGCAGAACACCAGGTCGGTGACGCGCATCAGCGCCTCTTCCGCCCAGCCACGCACATAGCCGGCGACCGCGCCGAGCAGCGAGCCGAACACGCCGGCCAGCAGCACCACGACAAAGCCGACCGCAAGCGAGGTGCGCGCACCGAAGATCACGCGCGTGAACACGTCGCGCCCCAGCACGTCGGTGCCGAGCCAGTGCAACGCCGATGGCGGCTGCAGTCGCCCTGCGACGTTCACCACGTCGGGCGGATACGGCGCGATCCACGGCGCGAGCAAGGCCGCAAGCGCCCACACCGCGATCACCGCGCCGCCCAGCGCGGCGAGGCCATAGCGACGCAGCCAGCGACGTCGTCGTCCGGCACTGCCGGTATCGGCGGTCGCCGCGAGCAGCGCGGCCTCTGCGCCGCTCATCGTCGCGACACGCGCGGATCGAGTGCCGCGTACGACAGATCCACCAGCAGGTTGATCAGCACATAGATCGCGGCGACCACCAACGTGATGCCCATGATGGCGGGAAAATCGAGCCGCACGGCGCTCTGGAACGTGTAACGGCCCAGACCTGGCCAGGAGAAAATCGATTCGGTCAGCACCGTGCCGGTGAGCAGTTGCGCATAGGCCAGACCGCCCAGCGTCACCACCGGCAGCAGCGCATTCGGCAGCGCGTGGCCGAGCATGATGGCGCGGCGCTTCAGGCCCTTGGCGCGTGCGACGCGGATATAGTCCTGCGACAGCGACTCCAGCATCGCCGCGCGCGTGGTGCGGGTGATCAGCCCGAGCGTGCTGGCCGCCAGAACGATCGATGGCAGCACGAGGTGCGACACGGCGTCCCAGAACGTGTCCCAGTCGCCGGCCAGCGGCGCGTCGATCAGCATGATGCCGGTGACGGTGGGCGGCGGGAATGTGCTGGCACTGATCTGTCCGGGACCCGGCGCCCATTCCAGCGCGCCGTAGAACACCGCGAGCATGACGAAGGCGAGCCAGAACGTCGGCGCCGACACGCCGACCAGCGAGATGGTGCGCGCCAGGTGATCGATCCAGCTGTCGCGCTTCATCGCCGCCAGCACGCCCAGCGGCAGACCGACCAGCAGTGCGAGCAGGAACGCGATCGTGGAAAGTTCCACGGTGGCCGGCGCGTATTGCGCGATATCCTCCAGCACCGGCCGCTGCGAGCCGATCGAAATCCCAAGGTCACCGTGGACGACACCGGTCAGGAAGATCCAGTAGCGATCCCAAAGCGGCAGGTCGAGGCCCCATTTGTGACGGAACGCCGCGACCATGTCGGGATTGTTCGCGGCGATGTCGCCAAGCTGCGTCAGCACGGGATCGCCCGGCACCATGTTGGCGATCAGGAATATCGCAAGCGTGGCCAGCAGCACCATCAGCGCGGCAATGATGAGACGGGAGGCAAGATAGCGCAGCATCGGCGGACTATTGCCGATCGGACGATGACAGCCAAGTTGTGTCCGCATGCCGCACGGCTATGATGGCGGCTCACGAACAGAACAGATTGGGAGGCAGACGTGCGGGATATCGGCTGGATCGGTCGGCGGGATGTGATGCGTCTGCTCGGCGCCGGCGGTGCTGCCCTGGCTGCAGGTCTGCCCGACACGCGTGCATGCCGCCGCCACGAAGAACACGCTGGTTCTCGGACTGGACATCAGCGATTCCATCACCTTCGATCCGGCGCGCGAGGCACAGGTACACGCCGCCGCTGACGCTGACGGCCGCGTACAAGTCGCTGATCACGATGACCCCCGGCGACTACCTCAACGTGAAACCGACGCTCGCATCGTCGTGGGCGCGCACGCCCGACGGCAAAGGATGGCGCTTCACCATGCGGCCGGGGACGAAGTTCAACAGCGGCAATCCGGTCACCGTCGAGGACGTGAAGTGGAGCATCGACCGGGTGATCAATGTGAAGGATCAACCCTCGCAATATGTTGCCAATGTCGATCACGTGGCGATCGTCGACCCGCAGACGATCGACGTGATGCTGAAGGATCCGTCGCAGCCGCTGCTGACAGTGCTGTGCGGCCCGAACTTCGGCGTGATGGAGCGCAAGGTGGTGGAAGCGCACGGCGGCACCGCTGCGCCGAACGCGAACACCGAGGACAAGGCGACACAGTGGCTGAACCAGAACTCCGCCGGCGCCGGCCCGTTCACGCTTGGCGGGTTGGACACGCAATGCGCAGATCATGTTGACGCGCAATCCGCATTACTGGCGTGGTCCGGCGCCGTTCGAGCATGTCGTGCTGCGTCACATGGGCGACAGCGCGACGCAGCTTCTCGGCGATCAAACGCGGCGACATCGATGCGGCGTTCAATCTGATCCCCGAGCAGGTGGCGACGCTGAAGGGCGATGCACATGTGCGGGTGGAGGGGTTGGAGAGCCTGGACTTCGTTTACATGGCACTGACCTGCGAGCCTGATTTCAACAAGGCCCTTGCGGTGAAGGAGGCGCGCCAGGCCGTTTGGTACGCGATCGACTATGACGGCATCATCGACAGCATGCTGGGCGGTGCGTCGATCCGCTGCGCCAGCTTCATCCCGATCGGGCTCTATGGTTCGACGCGTGAGACCACAAAGCAGTTCGGCTACCGCCAGGACCTCGACCGCGCGAAGCAGCTGCTGCAGAAGGCCGGCTTTCCCGACGGGTTCGAGTTCAAGCTGAGCTATGGCGACGCCGCGGTGTCGGGGCTGTCCTATTCGGTGCTGGCGCAGAAGCTGCAATCGGACCTGGCGCGGGTCGGCATCAAGGTGAACCTGGATCCGATGGATCAGGTGAATTTGCGCACGCAGTACACCACCGGCAAATCGACCGCGGTGCTGACCTTCTGGAATCCCTCCGGCGTCGAGACCGATGGCTGGGCCTCGGCCACGGTGCAGCGTGTTGCAAAGCGCATTCACTGGACGCCGCCCGATGACCTGGTGAAGCTGGTGGCACAGGCGGCGGGCGAAGCCGATGCGGAGAAGCGGTCGGCGCTCTACCTGGAGTATGAAAAGGCGATGATCGATCAGGCAAACCTGATCGTGCTGTTCCAGCCGATCTACCAGTTTGCGGTACGCGACGCGATCAAGAAATTCCCGCTGACCGCGGCCGGCTGGGAAGTTGAACTGTTCGAGACCAGCACGTGAGCGGAGAGAGGCGCGTGGCGTATCAGGCATTCGATCTGACCGGCAAGGTCGCATTGGTGACGGGCGGCAATGGCGGCATCGGATTCGGCATGGCAAAGGCGGTGGCCGAGGCCGGCGCGGATGTTGCGATCTGGGGCACCAATGCGGCGAAGAACGCTGCGGCGCAGGCCGAACTTGCGACGACCGGCCGCAGGGTCGTGGCGCTGCAATGCGACGTGGGTGACGAGGCGGCGGTGGATGCGGCGTTTGCACAAACGCTGGAAACATTGGGGCGGGTCGATGGCTGCTTCGCCAATGCCGGTGTTGGCGGCGGCGGTGCGGCGTCGTTCCTGGAGATGACCGCGGAACAGTGGCACCGTGTGCTGCGCGTCAACCTCGATGGCGCGTTCTACACATTTCGCGCGGCGGCCCGGCATATGGTGGAGCGCGGCGGCGACGGGGTGCTGGTCGGCACTGCGTCGCTCGCCGCGATCGAGGGCTCGCCGCGCAGTGAGCACTACGCAGCGACCAAGGGCGGCATGATCTCGATGGTCCGCTCGCTGGCGGTTGAGTTCGCCCGCCACAACGTGCGCGCGCACGCGATCCTGCCGGGGTGGATCGAGACCGACATGACGCAGCGGCTCACCACCAACGACCGGTTCCGCGAACGCGTCATGCCGCGCATTCCGATGCGGCGCTGGGGTCGGGGCGAGGACTTCGGCGGCATCGCGGTGTATCTGATGAGTTCGGCGGCGCGGTATCATACCGGCGACACGTTCGTGATCGACGGTGGGTACTCGCTGTTTTGAGACCCGCATCGGCCGCGTTTCGCGCGCTGACCGCAATACCATTGTCCTGACGCGTTAGGCACGATGACGAGCATCGAAACGCGTACCTCGTGGGTGGTTGCCGTCACGGCACTCGCCGTGATGTCGATTGCCTATGGCGCGCCGTTCGTCGCGGTCGTCGCGCTGAAGCAGATCGCCGGCGAACTCGGCAGCGCGCGATCGGTCCCCGCGCTGGCCTACTCGCTGGCATGGTTCGGCGCCGCGGTCGGCGGCATCGGCATGGGCCGCATCGCGGATCGCATCGGCGTACGTTGGACCGTCGCATTCGGCGCATTGATGATCGGTGTGGGACTGGTCGTGTCGGCGGGCAGCAGCACCTGGCGGCTTTGGGTGGGCCACGGCGTGTTCATCGGACTGCTCGGCAATGGCGGCATCAATGCGCCACTCTACGTGTACGTCAGCCGCTGGTTCGACCGGCGGCGAGGGACCGCGCTCGCGCTGATCTCGAGCGGTCAGTACGTCGCCGGCGCAATCTGGCCGTCGGTGTTCGAGCGCGGCATCGCGATGATCGGCTGGCGCCAGACGATGATAACGTTCGCAGTCGTGGAGGCGTTGGCAGTCGTGCCGCTGGCCATCGTGGTACTGCGCGCACCGCCGGAGACACCGCAGTATGCGACCACGGCATCGGGTGTGCGCACCACATCGCGTGTACTCGGCATGCCGGCGAACCTCGCACTCGCAATGCTGGCCACAGCGGCTTTCATGTGCTGCGTGCCGATGTCGATGCCGCAAGGCCATCTTGTTGCACTCTGTTCGGATCTCGGCATCGCGCCGTCGCATGGTGCGGCCATGCTGTCGGTCCTGTTGGCATGCGCCTTCGTCAGCCGGCAGTTCTGGGGCTGGATGTCGGATCGCATCGGCGGTCTGCGCACCGTGCTGGCCGGTTCCCTGTGCCAGATCGTGGCCATGGTCGGGTTTCTTCTCACCCAAAGCGAGACGGGTCTGTTCGCGGTGGCGATCTTCTTTGGATTTGGTTTCAGCGGGATGGTCCCTGCCTATGTGCTGGCAGTCCGCGAACTGTTTCCAGCCGCCGAAGCCTCGTGGCGCGTGCCGACCTTGCTGCTGTTCAGCGGGTCCGGGATGGCCGCAGGCGGCTGGCTGGCGGGACTCATTTACGACGCGTTCGGATTCTATGGCGCGGCCTTCGCCGCAGCCATCGCATTCAACCTGATCAACCTTGTCATCGTCGCTTCGCTGGTGCTGCGCGTGCACCGGTTGCCGCGTCCGGCACTGGTCGGGCTTGCCGGAACCGTGGAAGACTGACTGCGGAAGACTGATCGCACTGCGCGACAGCGAGCGCGCCTTCACAATAATCGTGAAAACAACCACACCGCGCCAGGTCCGTTGAAGCGACGGATGGGCACACGACACGCGTCCGTCCGAGCTTGACGAACAAGGAGACTGACAATGGCCGAACAGCGGCACACAGGAAATCCCGGGAATTTCGCGGAGGATCGTGAGAAGGCGTCGCGCGCCGGACAGGTCGGCGGGCAGCACAGCTCAGGCAACTTTGCGAATGATCGGGAACGGGCAGCTGAAGCCGGCCGCAAGGGCGGTGAGCACAGCCACGGCGGCGGCGGCGCCGAGCACAATCCTGGCAACTTCGCCCAGGATCGTGAGCGGGCGTCCGAGGCCGGTCGCAAGGGCGGCCAGCGCTGAACGGCTGATCTGAGCACATAGTTCTGATCGGAGGGGGCGGGTCGTCCGACGCAGGTCGGACGACCCGTTCCGCTTGACCCTTGGCAACTCACCGGACCAACCATGGCCGATCTGAACATATATGAAGGAGGCGATCGTGTCGGAATTGCAGACAACCCGTTCGGCGCCGAATATCGGCGATATTCACGAAGTGTGGGCGACGTTCGCCACGCCGGATTTGATGCAGAACGCAATTACGCAGCTCGAGATGTCGGGCTTTGACAGGGCGGATCTAAGCCTGCCGCAAGTCCTGCCGCCGGAGGAGTTCGTTACACCCGAAGCGGGGGCAAAGCCGGCCGACACCGAAGAGGACGCGCGCCAGACACGAACGCTGCAAACCAGCGCGGCCGCAGCCATAGCGGCGATGGCTGCCGGGCGGTGCGGTCATCGCAACCGGCGGCGCGGTCGCCCCGGCAATTGCCGCCGCCGTCGTCGGCGGTGGCATGTTCGGCAGTGCGGCCTATGCGATCAGCAGCGCCACGAACAGCGAGGAGCAGGAGGACCGCGAACGCAAGGCGGCCATCGGCACTTTGATCCTGTCGGTGCGGACGCCCGGCGCGGCGAAACGGATGAGGCGGCGGCGGTCCTGCGTTCAGCCGGCGCGACGTCCATCGAGGCCCGCTGAGCCCACTCGGGGGCACACGCGCAGTTGCAGCACTTTTCGGGAACGATGCGATGGGGCGTCGGTTATCTTTCCGTCGTGCGGTGGATCGCAATCGCGTCGTCACACACGGCAAGCGCACACATCGGCGGTCCTTCAGGCCGCAATTACAGCGAGGATAATGATGGCTACGACGAAAACGCTCAACGATCTCATGCTTTCATTCATGCAGGACATCTACTACGCCGAACGGCAAATTCTGAAGGCGCTGCCGAAGATGGCCAAGGCGGCGCAGAACGAGGACCTCAAACAGGCACTCATGCACCACCGTGAGGAGACCGAGGGCCAGGTCGATCGGCTGCAGAAGGCCTTCGATGCGCTCGGCAAGCGGGCGCGCGCGCAGACCTGCGAGGCAATCAACGGGCTGATCGAAGAAGGCGACGAGCGTGATCGAGGAGTTTCCGGAAGGCACGGTCCGCGATGCCGGCATCCTCGCCAATGCCCAGGCGGTCGAGCATTACGAGATGGCACGCTACGGCACGATCGTCGCGTGGGCAAAGACCTGCGGCCAGGAGCAGGTCGCGCAATTGATGCAGGAGACGCTGGAGGAGGAAAAGCAGGCCGACACGCTTCTCAATGAACTTGCCACGAAGAACATCAATCAACAGGCGATGAAGCAGGCGGCCTGAAGCATCGGCCTGAAGCATTGCAGTGCCGGGCGATCGGAGCCCCGGGGATCAGTCATATGGCAAAGCAATGGCGATTATCTGCTGCTTGACAGTCACGGACTATTAGCCTATGATGCGCTTCAGTCATGACAGAGCCTTCCATGGGCCAGCCGAAATTCACTCACCAGATGACCGACGCCGAATTCGAGGCGCTGTTCCCAACTGATGAAGCCTGCAAAGCGTATCTCGTCAATCGGCGCTGGCCCGATGGCGTGGTGAAGTGCCCCCGCTGCGAAAACGACAAGGTATGGACCCTGAAGGCGCGCCCATTCCATTGGCAATGCAATCAGTGTGGCCCGCGCGATTACCGCTTCTCGGTTCTGGTAGGCACTGTATTTGAGAACACCAACATCGGCCTGCGACAGTGGTTCAAGGTGATCTACCTCATGTTGACCAGCAAGAAGGGTATTTCCGCCTTGCAGGTCCATCGCATGATGGGCTTCGGCTCGTATGAGACCGCACACTATATGTGTATGCGCGTCCGCGCCGGGCTGGCCGATCCCAAGTTCCGCCAGTTGGTCGGCATCGTAGAGGTCGATGAGACCTATGTTGGTGGGAAGAACAAGAACCGCCACAAGGATAAGCGGATTAAGGACCTGCGCGGAAATTAAAGAATCAAGCTGACCGGAAGAACGCAGGAATAGAATCTGGAATTCTCTAGACGCGACGCGAGGCAGTGACGCTACGCTTCGGGCGTGATTGACGTCGACGACATTCAGCTGCGCTGGCAGCAGACCGCGCCACTGCTGGACGAACGCGACCGCCGGCTGTTCGCGGCCAACGAGGCGATGGCACTTGGCTACGGTGGGGTGATGGCGGTGTCGGCGGCAACCGGCCTGGCCCGCAGTACCGATCAATCGCGGGATACGGGAGGTCTGCGCAAACCGCAACGAGGTCGTGCAGCGGGTGCGCCGCCCGGGAGCCGGTCGCAAGACCGCCGTGACGCATCAGCCGGGCTTGCCGGCAGCGCTCGAGACGCTGATCGAGGATGCCATCCGCGGCGATCCGTGCTCGCCGCTGCGTTGGGTCAGCCGCAGCCAGCGCCATCTGGTCCAAGCGCTGGCGGAGCAGGGGTTCAGGGCAAGCCAATGGGTGGTGGCGAGGCTGTTGCGGGACATGAAATACAGCTGCCAGGCCAACCGCAAGACGCGCGAGGGGTCCAATCACCCCGACCGCGATGCCCAGTTTCAGCATATCAATATGACGGTGAAGGCAGCGATTGCCGCGGGCGAGCCGGCGATCTCGGTGGATACAAAGAACAAGGAACTGGTTGGCGACTTCAAAAACAACGGCCGCGAGTTGCGCCGCCACGGCGACCCCGAGAAGGTCCGGGTGCATGATTTCAAAATACCGGAACTCGGCAGGGTTGCGCCATATGGCGTCTATGACATTGCCGCCAATCATGGCTGGGTCAGTGTCGGCATCGATGCCGACACCGGAGCCTTCGCCGTCGAGAGCATCCGGCGGTGGTGGTACAAGCTCGGCAAGCCGCGCTATCCCAACGCAAGCTGCCTGACGATCACCGCCGATTGCGGCGGCAGCAACGGACCACAGGTCAAGCTATGGAAACGCGAACTCCAGCGCCTCGCCAATGAGATCGGTCTGAAGATCACCGTGACGCACCTGCCGCCCGGCACCAGCAAGTGGAACAAGATCGAGCACCGGCTATTCGCCTTCATCACCATGAACTGGCGTGGCAAGCCACTGGTCAGCCATCAGGTGATTGTGCAACTGATCGGCTCCACCACAACCGATACAGGCCTTGAGGTCCGCTGCGAGATCGACGGAAATCTCTATCCCAAGGGGATCAAAGTTACCGACCAGGAGATGGAGGCAATCAACATCGCCCGCAACGAATTCCACGGCGAGTGGAACTACACCATCTCGCCTAACCAACAGCCTCCTTGAAGCACTTATTTCCGCGCAGGCCCTAAGGGGCGCGGCACGATCGGCAAGGAGATCGTCGTCGGTGCGGTTGAACGCAACGGTAGCGTGGTCGCGCGCGTTATTCGCAACACTGACGGACCGACGCTTCAGCGCTTCGTCCGTGAGGCCGTTTCGACCAAGGTCGATCTGCTGGCGAGCGACGAACGTCCCAGCTACTACGGCCTGACCGATTTCCCGCACGCCTTCGTCCGCCATGGACACGGAGAATACGTGGTCGGTGCCGTCCATACCTGCACCATTGACGGTTTCTGGTCGCTCCTGAAGCGCGGCATCATGGGCACGTTCCACAAGGTCAGTGCCAAATATCTGCCGCTCTATGTCGCCGAGTTCGCATGGCGCTACAACAACCGGCAGAACCCCGACACCTTCAGTGATGCCGTAGCAGCGTGCTGAGGCGCAGAAAGCCCGCGAGAAAGCGGGGGCGCTCTCAGTGAAGTTAGTTGCCATCGCGCTTCTCATTTGCGCGCTTGCAGCCTTTGGTATCGAAGAGATGGGGTATCAGGAGCGGCTTGCCGGTCCCCACACGCAAAGGGTCGAACTAAAACAGCAACAAGACAAACCCGACAAAAAGCAATCCGCCGAGCAAGACGACGGCAGCGTACCATACCTCACGATTCTGAATATGATCCTTGTGCTTGGGCAGGGCGTCATTTTCTATCTCCAACTTCGCGTCATGGGCCGGATCGTCGGTATTTACGGTCAGCAAGCCAACACAATGGATCGGCAGGCTGATATTGCTAACAGCCAAACAGAAATCTTGAGGCAGCAAACAGCTAATTCCATTGCTACCGATCGGGCGCTTGTTTGGCTCAGAAAGATGAGGATGACTCCCATAGTTCATCCTGGCTTTACAACCGTTGTATCGTGGGCATTCCAACCAATTTGGGAAAATAGCGGCGACACAGCGACCAGGAGAGGTCTGAATCACATCAACTGGGAGTTGTTCCGGGAAAGACCCCCCGAAACTCATATATTTGTTGACCGCGATCCTGACATCTTGCGACAGCAACTTGTCATTGGACCAAGGAATACCGTGACTGGTCACGCGCACAATATCTTGAGCCTTTTTGCTAATTCGCATAAGTCCCGGTAACTCAGGTCCGTTCATATGTTGTGACTGGGTTGGTTTGCGGCGGAGCGGACGGCAGGACTTGGCAAGGCTCTGAGAATGGCATAGTGACGTCAGTTCAGGCAGCTACCCGTTCTTTTCGGGGCGATCGCTAAATGTAGTGCCCACCTGCGCAGCGGGGTAGGATTTGTTCGCTCAGGATTCGTCTATATGTTGCGAAATGGGCATTGTGGCGGTGAAGGTGGCGGGGTTGGGTTGAAATAATGGCGATAGCTTGCATCATCGGGGACACAGGACCCTCTGGGTCGCGCAGGCGCACGCGCCTGCCTTGTTAGCGGCGATCTAGAGACCCCAACTGCGCAGTGACCTTCATATACTATGGAAGAACATAATGGTGTTGATGACGAATGTCAGCACAAACCAAAAGACAGCGATGTCTCACGGCATATCGCCGAGCCATGAGATCGTCCCGCATCAGCGCCGGCCTGTCGCGGCCCACGATAGGCTAATAGTCCGTGACTGTCAACTCCGGATAATCGCCATATCAATGGTATCTACCATCGGCAATTCGGATCAAGAAGATCTTCATGGCCGAAACCTGCACCGTAAAGCTGTTCACCCACGGGCGCAGCCAGGCCGTGCGTCTGCCCAAGGAGTTTCGCCTTCCCGGCAAGGAGGTGCGCGTCCGTCGCGTTGGCCGCGGTGTGCTGCTGGAGCCCATCGAGAGGGCGCGGCCGACATCCGGCGATCTTCGCCAGGCTCGCGCGATATTACGATATTCCGTTCATGCCTGATGGTCGCCAGCCGCCGCGATGCCGCCACCGGATGACGTTTCATTCGACCAATGATGTGCCTCGACACCAACGTTCTTATCGGCTGCTTGAGCGGTCGCCCGCCGGCACTGGCGGAACGGCTGGAGCGCGAATTGCTGACCGACGACTTCGCGCTCCCGACTATCGTCCTGTTCTGACGACGGACGGCATCGCCAAGAGTGCACGGCCGCACGACAATGCGGAACGCCTCGCCACATTTCTGGAACTGCCCATTTCGATCCTGCCCTTCGAGCCCGACGACGCGGAGGAAGCCGGCGACATCCTGGCGCCACGCTGGAACGCGCCGGGACACTGATCGGACCCTACGATATCCTGATCGCGGTGGGCACGCAGGCCGGGGGGGGTGACGCTGGTCACGGCCAATCTCCGCGAATTCGCGCCCGTGCCGCGACTGAAGACGGAAGACTGGACGGCTGGTTGACGGCGCGTCCGATCCCTCTGGCTACTCCGCCGCCTTTCGCCACCCCCGCCACGCGCGTCCGCGTGCGCAGCGTGACGAACTCCTCCGCCGCCGTGGGTGAATGCCGATGGTGCGGTCGAAGTCCGCCTTGGTCGCGCCCATCACGACCGCGATCGCCAGGCCCTGCATGATCTCGGGCGCATCCTCGCCGAGCATTGCGCTCCACGACCTTTTGCGTCGCCTGATCCACCACCAGCTTCAGCATGCTGCGGCGCGCGCGGCCCGTCATGGTGTGGCGCATCGGCGTGAACTTGCTGACATAGACGTCGACCGGGCCGGGCCGGCCGGCGGCCTGCTCCTCGGTCAGGCCGACCGTGGCGACCGGCGGCGTCGAGAACACCGCGGTCGCCACGTTCTGCAGCGAAATCCCGCGCGAATGCTTACCGAACAGCGTGTCGGCGAGCGCATGGCCCTTGGCCGCGGCGACGGCGTTAGGTTCAGCCGGTTGGTGACGTCGCCCATGGCATAGATATGGTGCCGGTGGCGCGCAGGTGCTGATCCACCACGACCGCGCCCCCTTCGCCCGTCGCGACGCCGGCCTTGTCCAAGCCGAGGCCCTGCGTCGCCGGCGCGCGGCCGGTGGCGAAGAACACCAGATCGGTGTGCAGGGCATGCCCACCGTCGAGTGTCAGCACGCGCCGGTCGCCCTCGGCTTCGATCTTTACCGGCCGGCAGTTCGGGTGCAGCGCGATGCCCTGCGCGCCGAGCGCCTCGACCAGCGACTTGCGCAGGTCGTGATCGAAGCCGCGCAGCGGCAGCGGCGCGCGGTAGACCAGATCGACATGCGCGCCGAGGCTGGCGAAGATGCCGGCGAACTCGACGGCGATGTAGCCGGAACCGAGGATCGCCACCCGCTTCGGCATCGGCGGCAGGTAGAACGCGGCGTCGGAGATGAACGCCAAGTCCGCGCCAGGGATCGGCAGGCGCACCGGATTGCCGCCGGTGGCGATGACGATGTTCTTCGCGGTGACGCGCTTGCCGCCGACATCGAGCGTGTGCGGATCGATGAAGGTGGCGCGCGCGTCGAAGACGCTGGCGCCGGCATTGTCGAGCAGGCGTCGATAGGGGCGTCGAGCCGGGCGATCTCCTTGTCCTTCGCGGTGATCAGTTTTCCCCAATCATGCGGGCCCTTCGTGATGGTCCAGCCGAAACCCGCGGCGTCGTCCGCCCAGGCGCCGTATTCACCGGCCTGCACCAGCAGCTTCTTCGGCACACAGCCGACATTGACGCAGGTGCCGCCCCAGAAACGTTCCTCTGCTACGCGACGCGCGCACCGTGCCCCGCGGGAGATGACGCGCACACCTGCACGCCCGCGGAGCCGCCGCCGATCACGAACAGGTCGAAGTCCATCATGCTGCGCCTCTGCTTTCAGCGTTCCGTCGGGCAGATCAGGGCGGCTGGCGGAGCGGTGACAGCTCGACGCTCGGGGTTTCACCCCGAACCCCACCAGAGGCTCCGCCTCTGGACTCCGCCAAGGGCTCCGCCAGGGCGGAGCCCGTGGAACCCTTACTTTAGATATGGATTTCGAAGGCTCCGCCTTTGGTGGGGGTCCGGGGGCAAAGCCACCGGGGGCGGGTTTCAAGGGCAGAGCCCTGAGCGCTTCTCTTCACCTCGACTGCCTCGGTTCGCGCCACGCTACGTTCCGGCGGCGCTCCACGCCTTCAGTCCGCCTCCGTGACGGTCGGCAGCTTCTTCAGGAAGGCGACGATCGACCAGATCTCCGGATCGGTACACGCCGATTGCGCCGAAGCTCGGCATGCCGGTCATCTTGATGCCGTTCTTGACCACCCAGAACAGTTCGCGCGGCTGGATGTCGCCGACGATCTCCTTGAGGTCGGGTGGGTCAGGGTTGAGGCCCTCGGAGAATTTCCGCCACTGCGCGCCTGGTCCGCCGTGGCAGTTGACACAGCCCGCGCGGAGAAGGCGTGTGCCCCGGCCCGGATCACCGCGGGGTCGTCGAGCGAGCCCGACGGGCGTCAGTGGCATGATGCGCGATCGAGGCGTCCCTGACGTGGATGATGGCCCAGGCAACGACGCCGGGGTCCGCCTCCGTCGCGGCGATGCTGTAAGTATCCGCCGAAGAAGAAGACCGCCGCGGCAATCGCCACGATGATCCCAAGGGCGCCGATGAATGCCAGGAATCGCATTGGAATCCCTCCGGATTTCTGGTCGTCTGAGGGCGCAGCGGTGCTGATTTAGGGCCGGGGCCACAAGGCAGCGCCCGGATCTGTGTCTAGTCGAGGAGTGGCAGCTGCTTTCTCGCACCGCTGCGTGAGGCGTGATCCCGCGCATCTGCAGACCGGCTTCGGCGCGCGGGGTGATCACCGGTCATCCAGATCTCGAGGCGGCGCGGCTGCGTCCCTGCCAGGTTCTGCGTCACGCCGGCGCTGCGCTCGGTCCATAGCAGGCGGTCGATCGACAGCAGCAGCACGGCCGAACCCTTGACGGTCGTGACGACGGGCAGATTGTGGACAATCGCGATCTGGCCCACCGGGGCAACCACCGTGCTGTAGCCGACGATTAGTTCCGCCATCTGCTGGAACAGCAGTGCGGCATCTTCGGGTGGCGCCGCTGGCGTAGGCGATGAACTGGGCGCGTCCCGGGTAGATGCGCCCCTGCCAAGCGCCATCATGCTGGCGACGATGACCGTCTGATGGCGTGGCGACAGCATCCGGTTCTGCAGGAAGCCGTTGGCCGTCGCGTCGGGCACCTGCATGCGCCGGAGCAGGTCGCGGTTGCGCTTGGACAGCTCGCTGGTGGGGCGTCGATTTCACCAGATTTCGGGCCTGCTCCAGCATCCGCACGTTGCTGGCGACTTGCAGGGTGAGCGCGCCGGTCGCGAGCGACAACGTGCCCAGCGTCAGAGTTGCCGGCAGCCGAGGCCCAGGCGAGGCGGTTCAGTTCCTTCTGCAGCGTCTCATTGCTGGAGTAGACGTCGACGCCGAGCTTCGCGGCGAGTTCCCGCTTGTAGCTGGAGACCGCGAGGAGCTGCTTGGCCGGGTCGTCTTCGTACTGGCCGCGGCCGGCGCGGCGCGTCTGCTCGGAGGCGCGGTCGAAGATGCTGCTGATCCCTTCGGGGACGGCGGACAGGGCGCCGACGGGTTGTCGATCAGGCTCTTGCGCTTCTGACCGCGGACTTGCCGGCCTCGCCGCGGCCTGCTTGAACGCGTCGGTCTCCTGCATCGCCTTGAGTTGCGCGATCGCCGCAATTTCGCGGATCAGCCGGCGCAGCCGCGCGTTGCTGGGCGTGAAAGGGACTTGTAGTCCTATGCGACTGTATAGCGGTTCAGGTAGGCGAATGTCGTGACGGTCGGGCCGAGCGCGTAGTGGGCCCGTGAGCAGATCGGCGGCGGCTGCGACCTGATCGGTCGGCCGGATTTCAGGCTGTTCGTCGCAATCCGGCTGCGCGAATGCGCGGGAGGCGTGCAGAGCCCACTGCGCGGGTCCGGCGGCGGCGAGAAGGTACACGCCGGGTCAGACGGCTTCGAGGCATTGGCGTTCCCCCAGAGCAATTCCGCCAGGATCGTTCAGTTCCCGTCGTCGCCCTCTGTTCGCCTCCCCTGCGATCGGCGCGGGGCGCCGACCTTCTGCCACGTCGCGTCCGGATCGAAACGGGTCATAGCCTGGGCCGTTCGCCGAGGTTGGTCCGAGATCCTTCTGATAGATTTCCCCGTCCTGGTTGACGACGAAGCCACCATTACCCCGGTGTTGCCCGACTGCGCCGGCCACGCAACCAGCCCAAAGCCGCCCAGCATCCGCCCGTTCACCACGCAGCCGTAGGCCCCGCCAGGCCCATGCGGGCCCTGGCCCTTCAGGATATGGAAGTAATAGCCGTGATAGGGTTGCTGTTCAGCGTTCTCGCCGGGGTGGTAGCCGGCGGCGCGCGCGTCCGCGATCAGCGGTCCGAGGCGGGCTCGGCCTGCTTTTCCTGTTGGCCAGTAGAGCCCATCCTGCTTGCCGGCACTGCTGAGCAGGTGCTGCGAATAGACGTGGACCTTGCCGCCGTCGTGCAGCGCCAGGAGATCGTCCGCGAGCATCGGCGTAGGCGAGCACTACCTGCTGCGTGTACAGCTCGTTGGCGCCGATGCGGCGATCGAGGATTTCCTCCCGCCCCGCCGCCACGTCGAACGACCAGCCTTGCGGTGTGTGCGCTCCAGCGGGATCGGCAACGGCCAGCTGCCGCGCTGATCGACAGCCTCGCCTCCTCGCCCTTCACGTCGATTGCGTGCCTGGCGTCGAAAGCGGCAAGAAATTTCTGGCGCTGCGCGGCGTTGGCGACCGGGTCGCCGGCGCTCACGATGCGCAATCCGGCTTCACCGAACAGCGCGTGCACCTGCGCCGAGTTGTACGTGCGCACGGCTGTGACCAGCGCGTCCATCGCCGCGTCGGGCGAGGCGAAATGCTGCGGCGTGTCGCCGGCGGGCGCTGCGGCCAGCAGGGGCAGCGCGAGCAGAACCGCGCCGAACCATGACCAAATGCATCGTGCATGCATCAGCGACGCCCTCCGCCCCGATGTCCGCCACCGCCACCGCCACCGCCGCCGTCCGGGCCCCCACCGCCACCACCACCCGCGCGCGCGCCGCCACCACCGCCGCCACGGGCCTGCTGCATGCCGCCGCGGCTGGCGTGACCCTGCGCTGCTGGGCGCGGGTCGCGCCGCCATTGCCGACGCCCTGGAACGCAGGCGCGCCGCCGCCGCCTCTTGGTCGCTGGCCGCCC
>CAVUBS010000021.1:0-30329 GCA_963739725.1 uncultured Alphaproteobacteria bacterium
CGGGATAACCGTGGTGACGATCAATTCCAGGAAGCCAGACACCAGCTTCTCGATCCCGCCAAGCGCACCGCCGAGCAGCCCCGGCTTGAGATCCAGGCCGCCCTCAAATGTGACACGCGCGCCCTGGCCGGCCATCGCCGATGCGAAAAAGGTGTGCCCGGCACAGGCGATATGCTCGGTTAGGAAGGTGGGTTCGATCGTCCAGGAACAGGTGAAGGTTGCCGCATCCCATGTGTTCCGATCGATCCAGCCGAGTTCGCCGGTTTTCAGGAGCGAACGGATCACCGGGGGCACCTGGTGGCGAACGTGCCACTGGTTCACGATGTGCACCGTGCCGTCCGCATCGACGCTCCGGTCGAGCTGACGGATCTCCTCGATATCCGCAATGCGCGGTGCGATGTCGACCAGATGGTCGCGCATGATGGTCCAAAGTGCCGCGTGCGGACGTTTGAGAACGACGAGGCTGCGGAAGGTCTTCAAATTGGTTCTCCCCGGGCAGCGGCGCGGAAGCGGTAGATGTCGGCAGCAAGATGCATGCCGGCCCTGACCTCGCGCGAGATGTGCGGTGATGCGGCAAGCCAGGAGATCGCCTCGATCAAGGCGGCGCGCGCCGGACCCGGTGCATAGCCAAGGGCGGCCGCCTTGCGGTGCGAATACCAGTAGTAGCGCCCCACCATCGCCGCCTGCCCGCGCGTCGATAGCGGTGCACGCCCGTCCATGGTGGCTCGCAGTTCCTCCGCGGTTGCGGCAAGGAACGTGAGTGTTCGGTTGAGTTCCAGACGCGGCGGCGCGACACCGGCAAGTTCGGCAATCGCGGTATGAATTTGCTGCCAGGTCAAATTCTCTGACCCGAGCAGATAGCTCTCGCCTGGGGCGCCATGTTCGGCGATCAGCGCATGGCCGTTTGCGACATCGCGCGCGGCGACAAGATTGCAGCCGCCCGGATACGTGCAGCCGAACGGATCGGCCAGATAGGCAACAACAAGTCCGTTGCTGGGACCGAGACGACCGCCGGTCGGGCCGAGTGTCATTGTCGGGCAGGCGAGCCGAACATCGAGCTTCAGTGCCACGCCAAGTTCCAGGGCACGGCGATGCTGGGCGATCTTCGCCGCGACATAGGGCGGCTCTCCGTCGCCACTCGCGAGCCCGGCCATCTCGTCGACACATGTCGCGGCATCGCGATGGCCGAACACGACCGATGAGGAGGTTACGACGACGCGTGGCACGCCCATCCGCGCGCAGGCGGCAAGCACGGTCTCGGTGCCGGTGACCGCCGTGGCGTGCAGCGTGGCCGCATCGATGCCCGAGTAGGCGAAATGCGCCGCGGTGTGGAAGACGATGTCGCAGCCGGCGCAGGCCAGGTCGAGTTCGCGACCGGCATTCAGCACATCGGCAATCGCAATTTCCACGGGCAGGCCGGCCAATGAGTCGCGCCGGCTGGTTTCGCGCACCAGTGCGCGCACCTGCCAGCCACGAGCCAACAGGGCGCGCACCAGGTGCGCGCCGATCAGGCCGGCCGCGCCGGTCACGAGGGCTTTCATCCGAATTCGGCTCAATTGCGTCAGATCGCGTTGCGCCGCCTGCTGAAGACCACCGACGAACCGTGCAAT
The DNA here is from genome assembly GCA_963739725.1 of uncultured Alphaproteobacteria bacterium. GTDB lineage: Bacteria > Pseudomonadota > Alphaproteobacteria > Acetobacterales > Acetobacteraceae > JAMXLO01. Next base: position 1,611 of record CAVUBS010000021.1, read on the forward strand.
TTCTATGATCCAGCGATCAATGTCGGACATGGTCTCTGCTGCGGGCGGCTGTGATTGCGCTGCCGGCCGAACATGGACGAAACCGTCAGCATCGATCTCACGATGCTCCTTGGCTTGGGACGGCGCGGCAGGTTTGTCAGGTGTTGCAGCAGTGGCGCAGCGATTTCGCCAACCCGGCCCAGCAACTGCATGATCTGTTCGGCGGTGACGGTCGCGGGTTCGTCCACCGGCCGGCCGATGCGAATATCGCGCCCTTCCACCAGCGCCTCGAAATTCGCCAGCGTGCGGTCGAAGAACGTGCGGTAGGCGTGCGTGACGAGCACCGACTTGATGTCCGGAACCAGGTTCAGGTCGAACACCTGCCAGAACAGCGGCAGAGTGAAGAGCTGGCGTCCCAGAATCGTGATGCGATGTGCCTTCGGCGGAACGCTCGAACGTGGCAATCCCGTCGTCGAAGGTGGCCGAGTCGTTCTCGCTGCCGATCGTCTTCCAGTACAGCCGGTGGCGGTCGGCGCCGTATTCGACGACCTCGAGCTTGCTGCACGTCGATCGGCTTGCCCTGGTAGAGCACGAGGTAGTTCGGCTGCGGCAGGTAGATGTTGCGTTCCGCCTGGCGAACGGGGCGGCCGGCCTCGTCGTGCGCAAGTGGAACGACGACGCCTCCCAGATAGTCGTTCATGAACTGGATCGTGCGCGCAACGTCGACGCGTCTGCACAAACGTGTCAAAGTCGATCGGCAGTGTTCTGCCGTAGCGGAACACCACGGCGTCCTCGACATAGCGCCAGCGCAGTCCGTCGGACATCTGCGGCGCACCGGCTGCGATCGGTTCGAGCTGGATCAGTTCGTCCACAAGTCTGTCGAATGCCGCATCCTCGATCGAGGTCAGGTCGATGCCCGAGCGGCACCGCGCGCCGATGCAGTGCATCCTTGTCAAACATTGTCCGGTAGGATTCGACGACCTGCCCGACCAGGCCGAGCAGCAGGTTCGCCGCGACCAGCAGCCATTGGCTGGTCGGGCTCTCGGCGGTGTCCGCGAAGAAATCGGCCAGTGTCGCATTCATCCGCGCATCCAGCGGGTTCTTCAAGGGAAACAGCGCGGGATCGAGACGCTGCAGCCACGGTTCGACCAGGCGATCGAGCGCCACCGCACCGGCGCGCGCCTGCGTGGATCGCAGCACTGCAACGGGAACGTTCTGCCAACCGGCATAGGGCGCGAGCGAGCCCGACACCGTGTAGCGTGCCGGCAACGGATGGCTGCGCACGACACGCGCAAATATCGGCGACACGACAGGATCGAGGCCCATCTTCAGTGCGCCGATGTAGTCCGCGAGCACGATATCGGATGCCGCGATCAGCGTGTTCGTGTCGATGGGATCGGGCGATCGTCGGCCGCCGGCACCATGCGCGCTGGTGATCGCATCGATCAGGACGAAGTCCACCGGCGCCACCGCAAGCAGTGCAGTCACCACGTCGCCAGGATGCCGTCGCCGCCGATAGTGCAGAGTTTTGTCGGCGAGTGGCAGCACGCCGATCAGCGTATCGAGCCCGAGCGCATATCCGGCCTCCTCGTCCGTACGGTTCTTGGCAAAGACGATGCGGATATCGGCGTCGACCCAGGCGCGCGAAATGCCTGTGCCGTGCAACGCGCTGCCGAGGGGAAAAACCGTTTCGTCCGGTGCATCGGCAAGGTCGACGATGTCGTAGGTGCGGCCCCGCGGCGTGACGAAGCGATAGCCCAGCAGGTCGCTCAGCGCATAGAGGTCGCGGTTCTCCGCCCACAGTGCGCTGCTGTCCGCTGCCGCCACGACTGCGACATCGGCAAAGCCGCGATCGTGCAACAGATCGATCAGCGCCTCCACCAGCGAAGGGTCGGTTGCCAGCGGCGAGGCCGCCGTGAAGCCGGCGAGTTCGGGCTTGATGACAAGGCGCAGCGTATCGGCTGGTCGATCCTGCAGCGACTGCTCAAGGATTTCCCAAAAGCCCGCACGACTGAGTGCCGCTGCAAGCCTGTCGTCTCGCGTCAACCCCGCATCATCGACGATCGCAACCTTCGGAAATTCCAGCCTGGCGTTGCTCAGCCGCGACCCCGCTGTGCTCGCTTGCCTGCCGAAACCTCGTCAGGCGCGGGCTCTGCCTCCGGACGGAGGGGCTTCGCGCCGGCCGCGGCCAGCATCCATGCATAGGCATTGGTGTTCGCGCGGATAAGGCTCCATACGACTTGCGCAACTTCCTTGAAGTAGATGTCGCCCGAGGTCTTGAACAGCTCCTTCCAGTCGATCTGTTCTTCGCCGTAGCGCTGCAATGCTTCGCCATAGGTGCGGTACGCCAGTCCCTGCTGCAGCGAAAGCTCGCGCAGCACCCTGGCTCCTTCGTCGAGCAACGACTTCGTCGGTCCCGGCATCGCCCGGCTCACCCCATCCAGCAGGCGGTCAGCCTAGCAAGTCCCGTGCGCCGCATCCAGCGCGGCCGCCAAATTGCCGCGGCACGACCATGCCCTAGAGTGACGCATCTGGCCGACACCACCATGCGACGCGTCAATCAACAAAGGGTGCTCCGATGAGGAAAGGCTTATGGCAACTGGCGGCGCTGCTGCTTGGCATGGCGCTGCTGCCGATCATGGATGCGGCCGACGGCGCGGGCCGACACCGTCAAGATCGCGCACTCCACCTGGGTCGGCTACGGCCCGCTCTACATCGCGCAGGACAAGGGCCTGTTCAAGAAGAACGGCGTCGATGTCGACCTGATCGTCATGGAGGACCCGAAGGAGCGCTTCCCCACGCTGATGGCCGACAAGATCCAGATGATCGCCAGCACGGTCGACACCGCGCTGCTCTATCTGAAGAAGCCGAACGATTTCCAGTATGTCGTGGCGATCGATGATTCCAACGGCGGCGACGGCATCGTCGCGGTCAAGGACATCACGACGATCGCCGACCTGAAGGGCAGGAAGGTCGCTGTCAACGAAGGCTCGGTGTCGGAATTCTACCTGAACGTGCTGCTTGGCAAGGCCGGCCTGAAGGAATCCGATCTGGATACCGTCAACATGACCGCGGGCGATGCCGGCGGCGCCTTCGTCGCCAAGCGCGTCGATGCGGCGGTGACCTGGGAGCCCTGGCTCACCAAGGGCAAGGCCACCGATTTCGGTCACCTGCTGGTCGACAGCTCCACCACGCCCGGCCTGATCACCGATGTCATCATCGTCAAAACAAGTTGGGCGAATGCGCACCAGAAGGATGTCGCCGGCATCGTCAAATCGTGGAATGAGGCGGTCGCCTACTACCGCAGCAATCCCGACGAATCCGATCGCCATCATGGCCAAGGGCGTCGGCGGCTGGCTGAAGGACCCGAAGGAGTTCAAGGCGACGCTGCCCGGCATCAAGTTCTATGGCGCCGACGACAACAAGGCGTTCTTCGGCACGGAGGCCAAGCCGGGCCCGCTCGCCACGACCGTCAAGGACGCGATCGACGTCTGGTCGAGCCATGGCAAGCTGCAGGTGAAGGTGACCCCGGCGGACCTGATCAGCTACAGCTACGTCGGCGGTTGATGCCGTCATTTCTCGACGCGTATTTCGCGCCGAAGAAGGAGATACCGCGGCGTGCCTACCTGACGGTGAGCACGCTGATGGCGGCTGCCATCCTGACGCTGTGGTGCGCACTGTCGTACGGCGGCGTGGTGCGGGGCGACTTTCTGCCGACGCCCGACGAGGTGGTGAAGGCGGCGATCAGCGGCTTCGCGGACGGCTCGCTGCTGGTCAATACCGGCGTCAGCGTGACCGAGATCATGTCCGGGTTTCGTCATCGCCTCGATCCTGGCGGTGCCGATCGGCATTTTGATGGGCAGCTTCAAGATCGTCGAGGCGGCGCTGGAGCCGGTGACGAACTTCGTTCGCTATCTGCCGGTCTCCGCGCTGATCCCGCTGCTGATCCTCTGGGTCGGCATCGGCATCGAGGAGAAGATCACCGTCATCTTCATCGGCACATTCTTCCAGCAGCTGATCCTGATCGCCGATGTCTCGCGTGGCGTATCGCAGGACCTGCTGGACGTGTCCTATACGCTGGGCGCCGACCGCCGCACGGTGGTCGCGCGCGTGCTGATCCCCGCGACGTTGCCCGGCGTGATGGACACGCTGCGGGTCACGCTCGGCTGGGCCTGGACCTATCTCGTGGTGGCCGAACTGGTCGCTGCCAACAAGGGCCTCGGCTACTTCATCCTGAATTCGATGCGCGGGCTGTTCACCGACCAGATCTTCCTCGGCATCATGGTGATCGGACTGCTGGGCCTGATCACCGACCAGTTCTTCAAGCTGATGCGGAACTGGCTGCTGCCGTGGGCGGCAAATCCGTAAGGAACCAAACCATGCTCAGAACCGGTACGCAGTATCTCGACTCCCTGCGCGACGGCCGTCAGGTCTGGATCAACGGCGAGCGCGTGGCCGATGTCACCACGCATCCGGCATTCCGGCCGATCGTCTCGCTGCGCGCCCGGCTCTACGACATGGCGCACGAGGCGCAGCACAGCGCGGCGATGTCCTACGTCGATGACGCCAGCGGCGAACGCTGCAACCTGGCGCTGAAGCTGCCGAAGACGCAGCAGGACTGGCAGGACAAGCGCGCCTATGTCGATGCGCAGCTGAACGAGATCGGCGGCGTCGTCGTGCGGATCGGCGACGAGACGATCGGCGAGTTGTGGTCGCTGTGGGACGGCAAGGCGGTGCTGGACGAGATCGATCCGCGGTTCAGCCAGAACGTCGAGCGCCACATCATGCGTGCGCTGACGGAAGATCCGTTCCATGTGTCGGCGAACACCGATCCGAAGGGCGACCGCTCCAAGCGGCCGCAGGAGCAGGACCCGGACATGCTGCTCCACGCGGTGAAGGAGACGGATGCCGGCATCGTGGTGCGCGGCGCCAAGTACGAAACGGCGGCGGCCTATGCCAATCAGGCCTTCGTCAAGCCGACGATCGCGAACTGGGGCGACGACAAGCTGTCGGATTACGCGGTCGGGTTCATCGCCGACATGGGCTGGCCCGGCATCAAGCATATCTGCCGCACCGGCTTTGCCGGCCGCGCGCCGGCCGAGGACTATCCGCTGTCGAACCGCTTCGACGAGGTCGATACGCTGATCGTGTTCGACGATGTGCTGGTGCCGTGGGAGAATGTGCTGTTCTATCGGCACACCCGCGCCGCGACGTTCATCCGCGCGACCTGCATCGCTACTCGGCGTTTCCCTACACGCAGCGCATCCTGTATCTCGCCGACATGCTGATCGGTGCGGCGCTGTTCAATGCGCGCCAGACCGGATTGGACAAGCAGCAGGCGGTGCGCGAGAAGCTCGCGGAACTGGCCTGCTATCGCGAGGGGATCAACGCGCATCTGACCGCCGCGATCGCCACCGCGCAGCCGAGCCCCGCGGGGCTGCTGATGCCGAACCAGTCGCTGCTGTTCACCGGCCGCGTGCATGCGTGCACGAAGCTGCCGGCGATGATGCATCTGGCGCGCGAGCTGTGCGGCGGACAGATCTGCGTCACGCCGGACTTCGCCGCGTTCGTCGATCCGGAGACGCAGGCCGTGGCTGGAGAAGTTCTACACGGTGAACGAGGCGTGGAGCGCGGACGATCGCCGCCGACTGCTGGCCTTCGCACGCGATCTGCTGAACTCCGACTATGCCGGCCATCGGCTGACGTTCGAGTTGTTCGCGCAGTCGCCGCCCTATGCGCATCTGAACGCGGTCTACATGAACTTCGACTTCGACGGGGCGCTGCGTTTCGTGAAGAAGGCGGCCGGGCTGAGCGACCGGGTGCTGTAGGTGGCGCCAACGCCGAAGCTGCACATCGACAATGTGGCGCTGCGGTTCACCCCCAGGAGCGGTGCGCCGGTCACCGCGCTGGAAAAGATCTCGCTCGATGTCGAGGACAAGGAATTTTCGGTGATCGTCGGACCGTCGGGCTGCGGCAAGACCAGCCTGCTGCGTCTTGTCGCCGGCCTGATCGAACCGAGCGAGGGCGCGATCTATCTGGACAGCGCGCGCGTGCAGCGGTCCGGGCAAGGACCGCGGCATGGTGTTCCAGTCGTATACGCTGTTTCCCTGGCTCACCGTGCAGGACAATGTCGAATTCGGGCTGCGGATCGGCGGCATGCCGGCGGCGCAGCGGCGCGAGATCGCGCGGCGCTTCATCGCGCAGGTCGGGCTCGAAGGGTTCGAGCGACTTTATCCCAAACAGCTGTCCGGCGGCATGATGCAGCGCGTGGCACTGGCACGCGCGCTCGCCAACGATCCGGCGATTCTGCTGATGGATGAACCGTTCGGCGCGCTGGACAGTCAGACGCGGTCGCTGATGCAGGAGCTGCTGCTGGACATCTGGCAGCAGTCGCACAAGACGGTGCTGTTCATCACGCACGACATCGACGAGTTGATCCTGCTGGGCGACCGGGTCTATGTGATGACCGCGCGGCCGGGCCGGATCAAGGAGATGGTGGAGATCGATCTGCCGCGGCCGCGCACCGTGGACATGCTGACCAGCGACGCCTTCATGGCGATCAAGCGCCGCATCATGCACTCGATCCACGAGGAGGCGATGCGCAGCGTCGCGACCGAGCGGCCCCCTCCCCAGCCCTCCCCCGCTACGCGGGAGAGGGTGCGCTGAAATCACGCGCCCGCGTAGCGGATCAGTGCGGGCGGTCGTCGTTGTTGGTGCGGCGGTCGCCGGCCAGCCAGCGGGCAAGTTCGGAATGCGCGTCCTTCCGCCGCATCGCCGCTATCCGCTCGGCATCCGGCGCGTCGACGGTGAATTCCAGCCGCAATCCGTCGGGCGACTTCAGATACATCGACACGCAGAAGCCGTGATCGGTCTTGCGCACCGGGACGCCCGCGGCAGTCGCACGCTGCATCAGCTCATCGAACGTGCCCTGCGTGACTTTGAACGCGATATGCTGCGCGCCGCCGTCCTGCGCAGGCGCCCCGCGGCTCTGCCACGCCGCCTCATCGGCGTACTGGAAGAATGCCAGCGCACCGCCGTCCTTTATTTCGAAGAAGGTATGGCAGAATTCCACCTCGTGGCCGACATCGGGGAAGAACACGCGTTCGCACCAGGTGGCGACGAGGGGGATCCCCAGAATGTCCTCGATGAAGTGCCGGTTGGCCTCCTGGTCCTTCACCGCAAAGGCGTGGTGATGCAGCCGCAACGGCAATTCCGCCAGCAGCTTCGCCCCGGTCTGGCCCTGTGGTTGATCGAGCATGTCTTCCTCCCACCGTTCTGCGGGGGCAGGATAGCGCTCTGATCGCACCGATCGCAAAGGGGCACGGACCTGGGCAGGCCACGCATCCTGATCGCCGGCGCCGGCATCGGCGGAATCGTCGCCGCGCTGGCACTGCTGCAACGCGGCTTCGACGTCGCGCTCTACGAGCAGGCGGCGGAACTGCGCGAACTCGGCGCCGGCGTGCAGATTTCGCCGAACGGCTCGCGCGTGCTGTGCGCGCTTGGCCTGCAGCCGGCGCTGGAGGCAATCGCCGCCGTGCCGATGGCCAAGGAAATGCGGCTGTTCGACACCGGCCAGGCCTGGCGCGTGCAGGACCTCGGCGCGAATGCCGTCGCACGCTACGGCTCGCCGTACTGGCTGGTCCATCGGGGCGATTTCCATCGCGCACTGGTCGAGGCGCTCGCGGATCGTGCGCCCGGTGCGGTGCATGTCGGCGCGCGCTGCGTTGGCTTCGAGCAGGATGCATCCGGCGTGACCCTGCTCCTGGAAAGCGGCGACAGCGTGCATGGCGACGCGCTGATCGGCGCCGACGGCGTGCATTCGCAGGTTCGGGAAAAGCTGTTCGGCGGCGCGCGCGCCACGTTCACCGGCTTCATGGCGTGGCGCGCGGTGGTGCCGATGGAACGCCTGCCCGCACGGCTTCGCCAGCAATACGGCATGACCTGGATCGGCCCGCACGGCCATATCGTCACCTACCCGCTGCGCCGCGGCGAACTGTTGAACTTCGTCACCGCGATCGAGCGCGACGACTGGCTGGTCGAAAGCTGGTCGGAGGCCGGCACGGTGGCGGAATGCCGCCGCGACTTCGCGCGCTGGCATGCGGACGTGCTGGCGATCGTCGATGCCATCGACATTCCGTACAAATGGGCGATGCTCGGGCGGGAGCCGCTGCCGCACTGGTCGGTCGGTCGCGTCAGCCTGCTCGGCGATGCGTGCCATCCGACGCTGCCCTTCCTGGCACAGGGCGCGAACATGGCGATCGAGGACGGCATGGTCCTGGCGCGGTGCCTCGACGCGCACGCCGATGTCGCCGACGCGCTGCAGCGCTACGAAGTCGCGCGGCTCGACCGCACGTCGCGCATCGTGCGCGGATCGCTGGAGAACGTGTCGCGCTACCACAATCCGCAACTCGCCGACCCCGTGCAGGCGCAGGCATTCATGGAGCGAGAATTCGCGCCGCGTGCGATGGGCGCGCGGTACGACTGGCTCTATGAATACGATGCGCGGACCGTGCCGATCTGACCGCGCCCGCTTTGGAAACGAAGGAAACAGCATCATGAAGTTCGGCGTATTTTACGAGCACCAGCTCCCGCGGCCCTGGACCGATGCCAGCGAATACGACCTGCTGTCCGCAGTCGCTCGATCAGTTCCAGTTCGCCGACCAGCTCGGCTACGACTATGCCTGGGTGGTCGAGCACCACTTCCTCGAGGAATACTCGCATTCATCGGCGCCCGAAGTGTTCCTTGGCGCGGCGAGCCAGCGCACCAAGAACATCCGGCTCGGCCATGGCGTGATCCAGCTCACCACCAACCAGCCGCATCGCGTGGCCGAGAAGATCGCGACGCTCGATCTGCTGTCGGGCGGACGGGTCGATCTTGGCATGGGCGAGGCCGCGGGCCCGGCGGAGCTGCACCCGTTCGGCATTCGCGTGCGCGACAAGCGCGACCGCTGGGAGGACGCGGTGCGCGCCATCGTGCCGATGTTCACCCGCGACAACTGGGAATATCACGGCCAGTACCACGATTTTCCCGCCCGCAACGTGATCCCCAAGCCGCTGCAGAAACCGCATCCGCCGCTCTGGGTCGCGTGCTCCAACATCCGCACGATCGGCGACGCCGGCCAGTGGGGCATGGGCGCGCTGGGGTTCAGCTTCGTGTCACCGGATGCGGCGCGCGCCTGGGTGCATCGCTACTACAACAACTTTCTGCATCGCCCGAACCGGCTCGCCGAGTACGCGACCAATCCGAACATCGCCATCGTCAACGGCTTCATGTGCGCGCCGACCGACGAGGAGGCGATCGAGGCGGCCTCGGGCTGGACGTTCTTCATCTTCGCGCTGAGCTATTACGGCCGGAAGGGCATCGACGCGCCGGGCACCGGCAATCTGTGGCGCGAATACCAGGACTGGCGAACGACGGACAAGGCGAAGCAGGCACTGCGCAACGGCCTGATCGGCTCGCCCGACACGATCCGCCGGCGGCTGCGCCAGTTCGAGGACGCGCATGTCGATCAGGTGATCCTGCTCAACCAGGCGGGGCGTACCAGCCATCAGGCGATCTGCGACAGCCTGGAGCTGTTCGCGCGCGAGGTCATGCCGGAGTTTCACGCGCGCCAGCCGGCGCAGGATGCGTGGAAGGCGGACGTGCTGTCGGGCCGCATCGTGCTGGAGGAACTCGAGACCGAAGCCCACGATCTCTACGCGCACCAGAACGAGGACATCGTCCGGCTTACGCCCGAGCAGCTCAAGCAGCGCATGGCGGAGAAGGAGAAGGCTGCGCAGGGTGCCTGACGACGCCGGACCGACCTGCGTCAGGCGATCGCGCGCACCGCGAGCACGGTCAGCAGCGCCGCGTTCAGCAGCATCACCGCGGGCGCGATCGACGCCGTTGCACGCTGCCAGCGTCGCCCCGCCGCCTGCCCGGCGATGCCCACGGCAACGAGGCTTGGAACGGTTCCCAGGCCGAACGCGACCATGGCGAGCGCGCCGGTCGCAGGCCCGCCACTGGCGGATGCAGCGGTCAGCGCGGCGTAGAGAAAGCCACACGGCAGAAAGCCGAGCGCCAGCCCAAGCAGCAGGCCACCGCAGACGCGTCGTCCGGTCCACGCGCGCGGTGAGGCCGGCGATCATCCGCACGAAACCGTGAGGGGCTGCCGCAGCATCGGGCAGCAGCGCGTGCAGCGCCGGCACCAGCCGCCGCAGCGCCTGGCCCAGGAACAGCAGCGCGGCGACCAGCAGGAGCAGGCCCGAGAGGCGGCCCAGCCAGGGCAGCCGCGACAGCGTGGCCCCCATCGCCGCGGCCAGCGCGCCGAGCCCCGCATAGGTGGTGATCCGCCCGAGATGGTAGGGCAGCAGCAGGGCGCCTCGGATCCGCTGGAGCTCACACAGCCGGACGGCCGGCACGCGCGCCATGCGATCGGCGACCTGGCCCAGCACGAAGGGACCGCACATCGGCACGCAGTGCATCGCGCTGCCGGCCAGGCCGGCCATCAGCAGGCCGAGCGTCAGGGCAGGCAGGCCGCCGGCCGGCAATGCCGCGGTGCATAACATCGCCAGGAAGTCTAGGCTGCGGTCCATATCCAGCCATCACGGAGCACTAGAGCCACCTCGCATTGATCCAGATCAATGATCCGGCGGCGCCGCCGCGGCAGATTTACGGAAAGTTCACCGGAGTTGTCCATGAACATCGAGCCAAGCGACCTGATCGTCGGGCTGCTGATGACTGCCCTGGGCCTGATCGGCCTCATCCTGGCGTCCGGCGCCCACGACGACGGCATGTACGTGTTCGGATTTTCGCTGTTCGGCTTCGCCTGCGTCTTCGTGGCGGGGCTGGTCCGCCGCCATTTCGACCGGCAGGAAGCGGCGCGGAAGGTGAGCGACCGCCATGTCTGATCACGCGCTCCCCATGTCCCGCCCCGCCCCCGACTACAACGAGGCGATCGTCAAGAAATTCATCATCGCCACGGTGTTCTGGGCGGTCGTGGCCTTCCTGGTCGGCGTCTACATCGCCACGGAACTCGCCTGGCCGCAGTTCAACCTCGGCCTCTCGTTCATCAACTTCGGCCGGCTGCGCCCGGTGCACACATCGGCGGCCATCTTCGCGTTCGGCGGCTCGGCGCTGCTCGGCACGTCGTTCTACGTCGTGCAGCGCACCTGCCGCGCACGGCTGTTCGGCGGCGAGGCGCTCGCGAACTTCGTGTTCTGGGGCTACCAGTTCTTCATCGTGATGGCGGCGCTGTCCTACGTGATGGGGTTCAGCCAGAGCCAGGAATACGCCGAACCCGAGTGGCATCTCGACCTGTGGCTCACGCTCGTCTGGGTCGTATACGCGATCATCTTCATCGGCACGCTGATGAAGCGCGAGGAGCCGCATATCTATGTCGCGAACTGGTTCTACCTGGCGTTCATCCTGACCATCGCCGTCCTGCACATCGGCAACAACCTGGCGGTTCCGATCTCGGCGTATTCCGCCAAAAGCTACTCTGTGGCGTCGGGCGTGCAGAACGCGATGATCCAGTGGTGGTATGGCCACAACGCGGTGGGCTTCTTCCTGACCGCGGGCTTCCTCGGGATGATGTACTATTTCATCCCGAAGGCGGCGAACCGGCCGGTCTATTCCTACCGGCTGTCGGTGGTGCATTTCTGGTCGCTGATCTTCATGTACATCTGGGCCGGTCCGCATCATCTGCACTGGACGGCGCTGCCCGACTGGACGCAGACGCTGGGCATGGCGTTCTCGATCATGCTGTGGATGCCGTCCTGGGGCGGCATGATCAACGGCCTGATGACGCTTGTCGGGCGCGTGGGACAAGCTGCGCACCGATCCGGGCCTGCGCTTCTCCGTCACCGCCGTCGGCTTCTACGGCATGGCGACGTTCGAAGGCCCGGTGATGTCGATCCGCGACGTCAACGCGCTGTCGCACTACACCGACTGGGGCATCGGCCACGTGCACTCCGGCGCGCTGGGCTGGGTGGCGTTCATCAGCTTCGGCGCGATCTATTATCTCGTGCCGGTGCTGTGGAAACGCAGCGGTCTGTATTCCACGCGCCTGGCGTCCTGGCACTACTGGATCGCGACGCTGGGCATCGTGTTCTACATCACCTCGATGTGGGTCGCCGGCATCATGCAGGGGCTGATGTGGCGCGCCTACGACCAGTTCGGCTTCCTGCAATATTCGTTCGCCGAATCCGTGCTGGCCGTGCACCCGTACTACGTGATCCGGCTGATCGGCGGCCTGATGTTCCTCACCGGCGCGCTGATCATGGTCTATAACCTGATCTACACGGTGTACAGCCCGGACACGGAACGGGAAGCTGCATTGCCGGCGGCCGTCGCCGTGGCGGGGGAGTGATCGCGATGTTCGGCACCCTCCAGTTCATCGAACGCAACGCCTTCCTGCTTCTGGTGTTCACCCTGATCACCATCGCGATCGGCGGCATCGTCGAGGTGGTGCCGCTGTTCACCATCGAGACGACGGTCGAGCATGTGAAAGGCGTGCGCCCCTATTCGCCGCTCGAGCAGCGCGGCCGCGACATCTATGTGCGCGAGGGCTGCTACACCTGCCACAGCCAGCAGATCCGCGCGCTGCGCGACGAGGTGGAGCGCTACGGGCACTTCTCGCTCGCCGCCGAGAGCATGTACGATCATCCGTTCCAGTGGGGCTCCAAGCGCATCGGTCCCGATCTGGCGCGCGTCGGGCGGCAAATACTCCAGCGACTGGCACTACGCGCATCTGATCAACCCGCAGAGCGTGGTGCCGGAATCGCTGATGCCGCACTACGCGTTCCTTGCCGACACGCCGCTGGTGACCGACGACATCGCGGCGCGCCTGCGCACGCTGCGCGTGGTCGGCGTGCCCTATACGGATGAGGAGATCGCCAGTGCCGGGGCCGATCTGGCCACGCAGGCCAATCCGGCCGCCGACAACGCCGCACTGCTGAAGCGCTATCCGAAGGCGGTGACGGTGCCGGGCAACGGGCGGGAAGTCACCGAGTTGGACGCGCTGGTCGCCTATCTGCAGGTGCTCGGCACGATGGTCGATTTCGCCGATCCCGCCAACGAACATCTGTTGCAGTAGAGGCATCGTCATGAACGTCATGCCCATCCTCATGTGGCTCGAGCACAATTCGATCGTGCTGGTGTTCACCGTCTTCGTGCTGATCGTGCTCACCACGTACTGGCCCGGCCGCAAATCCGCCATCGAGCGGAATGGCCGCATCCCGCTCGACGACGACCGTTAGGAGTTTCCAGTGCCGACCAAGATCGAAAAGGACGTCGTCACCGGTCAGGAGACCACCGCTCACGAGTGGGACGGGCTCCGGGAGCTGAACACGCCGCTGCCGAAATGGTGGCTCTACACGCTCTACGCCACCGTCGCCTGGGCCGTGGTCTGGTGCCTGCTGTATCCGTCGGTGCCGTGGTTCACCAGCTACTTCCCGGGCCTGCTCGGCTATTCGCAGCGCGCGGCGGTGAACGCGGGACGTGCAGGCGGTGGTGGCGCAGCGTGCCGCCACGATGGACCGCATCGCGACGCTGTCGTTCGATGACATCCGCAAGGATCCGCAGCTCATGGCGGCGGCCGCGACGGCGGGCCGCATCGCCTTCGCCAACAACTGCCAGCCGTGCCATGCAGCCGGCGGCGGCGGACAGCCCGGCTATCCGGCGCTCGCAGCCGGCGCGTGGATCTGGGGCGGCACGCTCGATGCGATCCAGCAGACCATCACGCACGGCATCCGCAGCGACGATCCCGATGCGCGCGTGGCGCAGATGCCGCGCTTCGGCGCCGACGGCATCCTGAAGCCGGCCGAGATCCAGCAGGTCGCCGACTATGTCATGACGCTGTTCGGCCATGCCGATGCCGGCAAGGACGTATCGGCGGGCCAGAAGCTGTTCGCCGACAATTGCGCGATCTGCCACGGCGACGCCGGACAGGGCGACCGCGAGAAGGGCGCGCCGCGGCTCGCCTCGCAGGTGCATCTGTACGGCAGCGACAGGGCCACCGTGGTGGCGCAGATCACCGCGCCCCGGATGGGTGTGATGCCGGCGTGGAACACCCGTCTGGACCCCGCGACGATCAAAGGCCTCGCGCTGTATGTGCACTCGCTCGGCGGCGGGGAGTAGGCACCACAGCGATGTCCCGCATCAGCAAGGCCGATCGGCAACTCCAGCTCCAGCGGGAGGAGGCGGGCGAGCATCTCTACGCCAACCGCGTGCGGGTCTATCCCAAATCGGTGCACGGCCCGGTGCGCCGATTCAAATGGGCAGTGCTGATCGTCTGCCTGGCGATCTACTACCTGCTGCCGTGGCTGCGCTGGCATCGCGGCGTGAACCAGCCCGACCAGGCGGTGCTGCTGTCGATCTGGCACGAGCGCTTCTATTTCTTCGATCTCAAGTTCTGGCCACAGGACATCTACTACCTGACCGGCCTGCTGATCATGGGCGCGGTCGGGCTGTTCCTGGTGACCAGCCTGCTCGGCCGCGTGTGGTGCGGCTACACCTGCCCGCAGACGGTGTGGACCGATCTCTTCATGTGGATCGAGCACCTTGTCGAAGGCGACCGCAACGAGCGCATGAAGCGCGACGCAGGGCCGCTGACGTTCGACTCCGCCTGGCGCAAGGTCGTGAAGCACGGCACCTGGCTCGGCATCGCATTTTGGACCGGCGGCGCGTGGATCATGTACTACGTCGACGCGCCGACGGTGACCGTGGAGTTCTGGACCGGCACGGCATCGAAGGAGGTGTATTTCTTCACCGCCCTGTTCACCGCGACCACCTATCTGCTGGCCGGCTGGGCGCGCGAGCAGGTGTGCACGTATATGTGCCCGTGGCCACGCTTCCAGTCGGCGATGCTGGATGAGCAGAGCCTGACCGTGACCTATCAGGGCTGGCGCGGCGAGCCTCGATTGCGCGGCCGGCGACACGACGATACCCAAGCCGGCGACTGCATCGATTGCGGCGCCTGCGTCACCGCGTGCCCCACCGGCATCGACATCCGCGACGGCATCCAGCTGGAATGCATCAACTGCGGCCTTTGCGTCGATGCCTGCAACCACGTGATGGAAAGGACCGGGCGGCCGAAGTGGCTGATCACCTGGGACACGCTGGCCGATCAGGCGGCAAAGGCGGAAGGCCGCCATGGCGACGTTCAAATTCCTGCGTCCGCGCACCATCATCTATGTCTCCGCACTGTTCATCGCGGTCAGCGTCATGACGGTGGCACTGGCGACGCGCTCGTCGGTCGGGCTGTCCGTGCTGCATGACCGCGCGCCGCTGTTCGTGCGGCTGCCGGACGGCAGTCTGCGCAACGGCTACACGGTGAAGATCGCCAACAAGGGTTCGACGCAGATGCTGTTCGAACTGAACACCAAAGGCCTGGAAGGCGCGATCCTCGCGGAGGCCGACGAGGGCCTCGGTCCGGCGGACCGTTTGGGCCTGCCGGTGAAGGCCGACAGTGTCGGCACATATCGCGTGCTGGTGAGCGGCAGGCCGGGCGCGCTGGTCGACGGTTCGCAGCAGATCGACTTCGTGCTGCGCAATGCGCAGACCGGCGAGCAGACGGTCTACCACTCGGTGTTCATGGGGCCGCGATGAGCTACATCCGTTGGATTCCACCACGATCGACCGGCCGCGCACCGGAACCCGCGCGGTCCGCGTGGCGCTTGTTTCCATGGCTGGTCGCTGCCGCCATGGGCGTGGTCGTCGCTGTCAATGCGGGCATGATCTTTGCTGCACTTGCCAGTTTCCCCGGCAAGGCCGGCAATGACGGCTTTGATCTGAGCAACCAGTACGACGCGGTGCTCGAACATGCGCAGCGCACGGCCGAGTTGGGCTGGACGATGCTGGCGCGAACGGACGCAACAGGCAGGCCGGAGGTGACGCTGACCGACCGGCAAGGTTCGCCGCTGACCGGTGCGTCGGTTGCGGCTGCTGCCGAACGCCCGCTCGGCGCACCCGAGACGCGTCGGCTGGTGTTCCACGAGACCGACGCTGGGCATTATGTCGCCGACACGGCGCTGACGTTGCCTGGCCAATGGGATTTGACATTGTCGGCATCCGCCGGCGGCAGTCAGGTTGCAGCGACGCGGCGGATCATCGTGCGGTGATCGCGTTCAACTTCTCCCCCTCCCCCCAACCCCCTCCCGCAAGGGGAGGGGGAGGTCGATCATCTTCCTTCCCCACCTTCCGCATTCGAACGTCTGTGCGCATTGCGGCCTGCCTGCACCCAACGGGCGCCGCTTCTGCTGTCCCGGCTGCGCCGCCGCGTTCGAGACAATTCAGACGCTTGGGTTCGGCCGCTACTATGCGCAGCGCATCCTCGATCCGTCGCTGCGCGCACCGCGCCCCGAAACCGCCGACCGGTGGGATTTGTCCCGCTACGTCGCGACGCGCGCGGACGGTGCGCATGAACTGAGCCTCGCGGTCGACGGGCTGCAATGCGGCGCCTGCGTCTGGCTGATCGAATCGGTGCTCGCGCGCGAACCGATCGTTCTGCACGGCCGCGTCAACATGACCACGCGCCGGCTGCGGCTGGTCTGGCACGGCGCGACGGAGCAGGCGGACACCCTCGTCGGCCTGATCGAGCGCCTCGGCTACCGGCTGGTACCGTTCGATCCCGCTGCGCTCTCCGCCGCGCAGGACGACACCGCGCGGGCGCTGCTGCGGGCGCTCGCCGTGGCGGGCTTCGCCGCCGTCAACGTGATGCTGATGTCGATCGGCATCTGGGCCGGCGAGGTCGGCGGCCTGCTGCACGACATGGGTCCGGCGACGCGCGACCTGCTGCACTGGGTGTCCGCGCTGATCGCCATGCCGGCGATCGCCTATGCCGGCAGGCCGTTCTTCGCATCGGCTGTCGCGGCACTGCGCCACGGGCGCACCAACATGGATGTGCCCATCAGCCTCGGCGTGATCCTCGTCACCGGCATGAGCCTCGCGCAGACCATGCAGGGCGGCGCGCACACCTACTTCGACTCCGCCATCACACTGCTGTTCTTCCTGCTGATCGGCCGGTTTCTCGACCATCGTGCGCGCGGCCAGGCGCGCGCGACAGCCGAGCAGTTGCTGGCGCTGCGAGCCGCCGATGTTGCGGTGCTGCAGGCCGACGGCAGCACGCAGCGACGCAGCCAGCATTCGGTCGCGCCGGGCGAGCGCGTTATCGTCGGTCTCGGCGAGCGCATCGGCGTCGACGGTGTGGTGGAGCGCGGCATCTCCTCGCTCGATGCCAGCCTGGTGACGGGCGAGAGCCTGCCGGTGTCGGCGGCACCCGGGACGCAGGTGTTTGCCGGCACGCTGAACCTTGGCGCGGCGTTGACGGTGCGCGCGATCGCCACGGGCACCGCCACGCTGCTCGCCGAATGCGTGCGGCTGATCGAGGCGGCGGAGGCACGTCGTTCGCGCTTTGTCGTGCTCGCCGATCGGGTGGCGCGCCGTTATGCACCCGCGGTGCACCTCGCTGCGCTGCTGACGTTCCTTTGGTGGTTCTTCATCGCCGGCGTGCCGGCGGGCGAGGCACTGCTGATCGCATGCGCGGTGCTGATCATCACCTGTCCCTGTGCGCTGGCCCTGGCGGTGCCGGTGGTTCAGGTGATCGCGACAGGCGGGCTGTTCCGCGCCGGCGTGCTGCTGAAATCGGCCACCGCGCTGGAGCGATTGGCCGATGTAGATACGATCGTGTTTGACAAGACGGGCACTCTGACCGAGCCGAACCTGGCGCTGGTGAAGGGGCCGGATCTCGACCCGGAGGCGCTGCGGGTTGCGGCATCGCTTGCCGCGAGCAGCCGGCATCCGTTGGCCCGTTCGCTGATGGCTGCCGCGGGTCCGGTCGCTGCGGCCGAGGGCGTGGTGGAGTTCCCCGGCGAGGGGCTGCGCGCCGGCGATGTGCGGCTGGGGAACCGCGATTTTTGCGGGAGCGACCCCTCCCCCCGACCCCCTCCCGCAAGGGGAGGGGGAGGTCGCTGGACCGAACTCCCCCTCCCCTTGCGGGAGGGGGCTGGGGGGAGGGGGCCGGAACTCTGGCTCGCTCGACCCAACTGCGCGCCGGTACGTTTCACATTTGAGGAAACATTGCGCGAGGATGCCGCAGCAACCGTGAGGCGCCTGCGTGAACAGCGCCTGAAGATCCATCTCCTGTCCGGCGATCGCGCCGCATCGGTTGCACGCGTCGCGACCGCGCTTGGCATCGATGACTGGTGCGCCGAATGTTCGCCCGTGCAGAAGGTGGCGGCGATCGAGGCGCTGGTGTCGGCCGGCCGCAAGGTGCTCATGGTGGGCGACGGGCTGAACGACAGCCCCTCGCTGGCCGCAGCAACCGTATCCGCCTCGCCGGCAACCGCCGCCGATATCAGCCAGACGGTGGCCGATGTGGTGTTCCAGGGCAGCAGGCTCGGCTCCGTGGCAACGATGCTCGAGATCAGCCCGCCGCGCGCGCACTGTGATGCGGCAGAACCTCGCTCTGTCGATCGGCTACAATGTGCTGATGGTGCCGCTGGCGGTCGCCGGGTTCGTCACGCCCTGGCTGGCCGCGATAGCGATGTCGAGTTCCTCGCTGCTGGTGATGGCGAACAGCTTCCGGCTGCACGGACGACGCACATGAATGTCATCCTTTATCTGATCGGCGCGAGCCTGATCCTTGGCGGCGGCGGACTGGCCGTGTTCCTGTGGTCGTTGCGCTCCGGCCAGTACGAAGACCTCGAAGGCGCGGCCAACCGCATCCTGTTCGACGACGACGAGCGCTAGCGACCAAATACCGGTAAGCGCAGATCAGAGCAGCTTGATGCCCGCTCCCAGTGCCGCGTTCAGCGTGTCCGCCACCACCTTGATGACTGCATTGGCCACGGCCTCGGCTGCCAAGGCGGATATGCCCTCCACGGCCATGAACATCGCCCTTGCGGAATTGTGCTGCAGTTCGAGCAACATGCTCGCTTCATCGTCGGTTATCTGACCTAACGCCTTCTTTTGCGCAATATCTTCGGCAAGGACGACAAGCTGCTGGCTGCCGGTGGTGACCGACGATTCTATTTTGGGAAATTCAGCGCCTGCGGTTGTCTTCGCCGCGTTGATGACATCCTGGAGAAGCTTGCTGAAGTCGATTGCGGGTGCCTGAGCCATTGCGTGCGTCCTTTCCTGTACTTGGCACTTGTCCGTCGTTTCTGCGGGAACGACGCCATCAGCCGCCACGCTTTTTCGCCATTTCGAGTTGGATCAGCTGTTGGAACTGAAAATCGAGCTGATCCTCGACGCTTCCGAGCGCAGCCTGCGAAATCGTTCCGGCACTTTTGTGCAGCTTCTCAACGCTCCCCATGGATTGCATGATACCATCGATGATCGCCACGGTATCCTTGTTCAAAGGATGCGCCAGCGCCCTGGCTTTCAGTGCCCGCAGATCGCCATCAACACCTGCATAGAACGACGTGTTGGCGGTGTACTGCAGAGCAGGTGATCCGGGAGGAAGGCGCAGCCACGCCGCGAACTGGTCATCGATCTTCTTTTGCACGTCCGTCGCCATTTTGTCGGTCGTTTCGTCGTAGTCGGAAACGAACTTCACCTGGCAGCCGGCGCCAGCCGCGGATATCAGCAGCAGCAGGACCAAATGCTGGAGCAATCGCCCGAATTCCGGCGGTGCCCACCGTCTCAGGCGATTGGTCGTTGCTGCCACCATGACGAGTCCTCCCCACTGCAAACAAACCAATCGTATTTGCTATGCAATCGGGTGCAAATAAGCAAGATCGATCGCTTTTTCGGCACGCACCGATTGGGGGCATGTGGGCGATCGATTGTCGAATTTACGGCGGCTTGCCGGTCGGCACCCGGAGTGGGATACTCGTGGGTAAGTGCCCGAACGCGACAGTAATGTCGGGCCGCAGCACAACCACGGAAACACCAAGGAGATCCCGCCCCGACAAGGCAGGTGTCGATCAAGCGCAGTTCAGTCGAACCGGAAGGAGACCAGCCATGAGTCGCGCCTATAACGTCATCGACGCCGATGGACACATCCTGGAGCCTCTGACGCTCTGGAATGACTACATGGATCCCAAATACCGCGATCTTGCGCCCAAGCTGATCCGCGACGCCGACGGCAAGCAGCGCCTGCAGGTCGGCGAACAGTTGCTCGGCAGCAAAAAGGGCCTCGGCGCGCTTGGCGGCGTCGGTGCGCGCGACGGCACCGTGGTGGACGATGCCATGGAGTACGAGCAGGGACGCAAGGGCGGCTTCGATCCGCACGCGCGCATCCCCGACATGGATCTCGACGGCATCGATGCCGCGTTCCTGTATCCCAGCATCGGCCTGTTCGCCGGCGCGGTGACGGACCCGCAGGCCGCGGCGGCGATGTCGCGCGCATACAACCGATGGCTCGCGGATTACTGCAAGCCGTATCCCGATCGGCTGTTCGGCGTTGCGATGATACCGATGCAGTCGGTCGATCTCGCAATCGAGGAGATGCGCTACGCGCGCGAGAAGCTCGGATTCCGCGGCGTGTTCCTGCGGCCCAACCCGTACAACAACAAGATGATCCATCATCCGGATTACGAGAAGTTCTGGATGATGGCCGAAGAACTCGACATGTCGGTCGGGTTCCATGAGGGCGGCAACAGCGGCATGATGCAGGTCGGCATGGACCGCTTCGAGGAGCGCGGCGCGCGCCACATCATCACCCACACGATGGAAATGATGCTGGCGTGCATGGCGGTGATCTGGGGCGGCGTGTGCGAGCGTCATCCGAAGATCCGCATCGCGTTCCTGGAATCGGGCGGCGGCTGGATCGCCGGCTGGCTGGATCGCATGGACCGGCATTTCGACGACAAGGGGTTCAACGATTCCGGCCTGACGACGCGCCCGAGCGAGTTGTTCAAGCGCAACTGCTGGATCGCGTTCGAGCCGGTGGAGCACTGTTTGAAGCCGCTGGTGGACTATGTCGGCGCCGAACAAGATCCTTTGGGCGACCGACTATCCGCATCCGGACGGCTTCTTCCCCGGCGCGCCGGCGATGGTGCGCAAGCTGATCGAGGGTGCGTCGAAGGAGACCGTCAGCCAGGTGATGGGCGGCGGCGCGAAGGGGTTCTACGCCCTGCACTGACCGCCGGGCAGCGATCCGGAACGCTGAGCGGCCGGCATCAACCGGCCGCTCAGATGAGGCTATCGGCGGACGATCGCCTGTTCCGGCGGATAGCGTCGCAGCAGCACCAGCATCAGCCCCATCGACGGCAGTGCGGCGAACATGCACAGCGCATAGAACGCCACCCACCCCACCTGCGCCGCCAGCACGCCCGACGCGCCGCCGATCGTGTGCACCGCGATCGCCGCCAGCGACGACAGCAGCGCGTAGTGCGTGGCGGTGAACTCGCGCGAGCACAGCCCGGACAGGTAGGTGATGAACGCCGCGTCGGCCATGCCCTGGGCGAACGCCTCGGTGGTCACCGTCGCATACAGCACGTGGTGCTCGCCCGCCGACAGCGCGAGCAGCAGATACATCGCCATGGCGATCGTCTGCGTCCAGCCGGTGCGCAGCAGCGCCCGCCCGGTGCCGATGCGCGCCACCAGCCAGCCGCCCAGCGCGATGCCGGCCAGCGTGCCGCCCAGCGAGAACCAGCCGGTCGCCGCGATCGCCTCGCGCGAGAAGCCCAGCGCGCGATAGAACGGCGCGGTCATGATGCCGGCCATCGCCTCGCCCAGCTTGAACAGCGCGACGAAGGCCAGGATCAGCGACCGCGCCGCGACGCGTCAGGAAATCGCGCAGCGGCTCGATCACCGCGTGCGCCAGGCGGGCGGCGAAGCCCGCCGGCGCGCCGCGGCGCGCCGCCGGCGGCGGTTCCGGCGCCAGCAGCGTGACGACAAGCCCAAGGCCGATCAGCGCCGCCACACCGAGCAGCGCCGCATGCCAGCCGACGACACCCACAGCGGAGATCACGCCGGTGGTCGCGATCAGCAGCGCCACGCGATAGCCCCAGATGTAGGCGGCCATCGCCGCGCCCTGGCGGTGCTGGGGAAACACCTCGATGCGCCAGGCGTCCACCACGATGTCCTGGCTGGCGGACAGGAAGGCGACCAGGGCAGCCAGCGCCAGGGAGAGCGCAACGGCAGGTGCGCGGGATCGGACAGCGCCAGCAGTGCCGCGGCGGCGGCCAGCGCCGGCTGGATCGCGGCGAGCCAGCCGCGGCGGCGGCCGAGACTGCCGCAGCGGCCCGGGCGGCGGGGCGTTGTCCAGCACCGGCGCCCACAGGAACTTCAGCGAATAGGCCAGGCCGATGTTCGCGGTCAGGCCGATCACCGCCAGCGACACGCCGCCCTCGGACAGCCAGAGCCGGAAGGTGAAGCCGGACAGCGGCAGCGGCAGGCCGGCGACGAAGCCGTACGCCGCCATCAGCCAGAGATGGGGGCCGTTAGACCCCCTCCCCTGAGCCCCCTCCCGCGGGGGGAGGGGGAGTTCGGTTTCCGCGACTCCCCCTCCGCTTGCGGGAGGGGGCTGGGGGGAGGGGTCGCTACGGAACGTCCGCGTCACCGCGGCCGAGGGCGCGCTGCATGGAAACCACATCGACCCAGTGGCCGAACTTCACGCCGACGGACCGCAGCGTGCCGACCATCTGGAACCCCAGGCTCGCATGCACGCCGATCGAGCCGACATTCTCGGAATCGCCGATCACCGCGATCATCTGGCGCATGCCGCGCGCGGTGGCGTCCTCGATCAGGCGCGCCACCAGCGCCTTGCCGACGCCCTGGCCGCGCACGTCCTCGCGCACGTAGACGCTGTCCTCGGCGCAGTGGCGATACGCCGAGCGGTCGCGGAACTGCGTGTAGTAGGCAAAGCCCAGCACGCCCGTGGCATCCGTCGCCACCAGCCAGCTCCAGCCGCTCGCGGTCACCTTGGCCAGCCGCCCGGACATCTCCTCGACCGACGGCGGCTCCTCCTCGAAGGTGCCGGCGCCGGTCAGCACGTGATGGGCATAGATCGCCTGGATTTCCGGGACGTCGGCTTCGCCTGCTTCTCGTATCATCCATCGCGACGCGTTCCTGCTGTCAGACCGGCAGCCCAAGCACGGACGCGGCGTCGCAGGCAAGCGCCAGCAATCCGCGATCGTGGCCGGCAGCGGCGACCAGCGAGAGCCCGACCGGAGCGCCGCCGACGACGGCCGCCGGCAACGTCACCTCCACCAGCCCGCAGAAGCCGGCAATCGCCGTCACGCCGATCGTCGCCTGGCGGATCGCATTCTGTTCCTCCATGCTCGCGGACAACAGCGGGGCCGGGCATGGGCTGGTCGGATAGATCAGCACCGCGCCGCCGGCCAGCAGCGGCCGCACGCGCGCCTGGAGCAGCCGACGGAAGGCACGGCCCGGCGCCGCCACCGCGGGGTCGGTTGCCTTGGCGGCGGCGAAGCGCTCGCCGATGCCGGGTCCGAAGCGTGGCTTGACCGCCTCGATCCAGCTGCCGAGCGTGGCCCAGGCCTCCTCGGCCTGCGTGGTGCGGAAGTGGTCGAAGACGCTGTCGATGCCCTCCGGCGCGAGCCGTACGCCGACCGCCCGGCCGCGCAGCTGTTCCAGCTTCTCGAGCGCGGGGCGCAGCGCCTCGGCGACGTCGGGCTGCGCGTTGACCCAGGCCTCTTCGACGCGCAGCAGCGGCCCGTCGACGCCTTGCGCTTCCGCCCGGCAGCAGCACGTCGCCGATCCCCGCCAGGACCGAGGCGCTGCGGGCGAACCAGCCGCAGGTGTCGAAGCTGGGCGCCAGCGGACAGGCGCCGGCCAGGCTGACGGCGCCGAAGGTCGGGCGGATGCCGAACAGGCCGCAATAGCTGGCCGGTATGCGAACCGAGCCGCCGGTGTCGGAGCCGAGCGCGAAATCGGCCAGCCCGCCGGCGACCGCGGCGGCCGAGCCGCAGCTCGAGCCGCCGGGAAATCGGTCCGGCGCGCGCGGATTGAGCGGCGTGCCCTGCCAGACGTTCTCGCCGGTGAGGCCGTAGGCAAGCTCCATGGTCTTGGTCTTGCCGACCAGCCGGGCGCCGGCCTGCAACAGGGTGGTGACCACGGGCGCGGTGGCGACCGCCGGCGGATGCGTGCTGGCCCAGTCCGGGTTGCCGTATGTCGTGACGGCGCCGGCGACGTCGAACAGGTCCTTCACGGCGAACGTCAGGCCGGAGAGGCGGCCGGAGCCGATCGGCGGCCGGACCAGGCGTGGACCCGGGACGAAGGCGCCGTACGTATCTTCCATCGGCACCATTTGCTTTGTCCCTGCCTGCCGACTGTGTCATAAGCCTGCCGGCTAGCTGCGTCGCCGGTTGTGTTCCATTGGGTCTGTCCGGCATCTGAATAAAATTTTCTTGATCGGCGATAACGCAAACGTGTATATGGCCCTACGATATATCAGCCAACGCCAGTCCGGCCCAACGCCTTATCGGTCTGGGGATACGCTGGCGGAAGACGACCTAGCCGAGCGCACCAGAACAGTTCGCATCGGCATGAAGCGACCGGATTGCCGCCGGCAATGCGACACGCCTCTGAAGGGGATCGCTCGTGGATGTAAATGACGGACTCGACCTCCGGACCTCCGGGGCGACGTCCCCAATCCGTTGATCCGCAAGCTGTCGCCGGCGACGGCGGCATGAGCGCGGCGGTGGAGTTGCGCGGCGCGGGCGAGCCGGCGGTCCATCCGCGGCTGCTGGCCATCATCCAGGCCGGCCGGTATCACGGCATCGAACTCGATCCTGGCGAGTTCCGCGGTCCCGTCGGCGAGGAATCGCCATCCGCCGCCTCGCTCTCGCACCTGGGCGCAGGATTCCGGAATGTGGGCGCGCGCCGTGCGGCTGCGCTGGCGGCACCTCATGCGGTTCTCCAACACCGCGCCCGTGGTGCTGCTGTTCACCGACGGCACCGCCGGCCTGCTGACCGGCGTCAACACCGAGCACAAGGTGCGTCCTGATCAAGGACCCGCGCGGGCCGGCTGCCGATCCGCCGGTCGCGGTGGACGAACTGCGCCTCGCCGAGGTCTGGGCGGGCGACGCGGTCCTGCTGCGCGCCAGCCGCGGCTTCACCGAGGTCGACGCGCCGTTCTCGCTGCGCTGGCTCATCGGCCTCGTGCTGCAGGAGAAGAAGACGCTGCGCGAGATCGGCGTCGCCTCGCTCACGCTCAGCTTCCTGACGATCTTCCCGCCGCTCATGGTGATGACGGTGGTCGACAAGGTGCTGACGCACAACAGCTACTCGACGCTCGCGCTGCTGGCCACGATCCTGTGCATCGCCGTCGCCTACGAGACATTGCTCGGCTATGCGCGCCGGCTGATGATCCTGGTGATCGGCACCAGGATCGACGCAAGGCTGAACCTGCATGTGTTCAATCGACTGCTCCGCCTGCCACTCGACTACTTCGAGCGGCATCCGGCCGGCGAGACGATGTACAACATCACCCAGATCCATCGGGTGCGCGAGTTCCTCACCGGCAAGCTGATGGCGTCGTTCCTCGACCTGATGACGCTCGCCGTGCTGCTGCCGTTCCTGTTCTTCCTGAATGCATCGCTGGCCTGGGTCGTGCTGGCCTGCGCCTGCCTGATCACGCTGATCATCCTGATCTACCTGAAGCCGCTCGGCATCATCATGGCGCGCGTGGTCGCGGCGGAGACCAACAAGCAGTCCGCGCTCGGCGAGACGGTGTTCGGCGTCCGGACGGTCAAGTCGCTGGCTCTCGAGCCGCAGCGCAAGGCGCTGTGGGACGAGCGGATCGCCGAGGCCGGCCGGTGGCGCCTGGCCTATGGCAAGCTCGGCAACTGGCCGCAGACGCTGGTGACGCCGATCGAGCGCTTCATGTGGATGGGCGTGATCCTGCTCGGCGCCTATTGGGCGATGAGCGATCCCAGCGGCTTCGCGGTCGGTTCGCTGTTCGCCTTCATGATGCTGTCGATGCGCGTCGCACAGCCCCTGGTCCAGTTGGCGAAGATGACCGACGAGTACCAGGATGTCGCGCAGGCGATCGCGCAGGCTTCGTCGGTGCTCAACCGCCCGCTGGAGGTGGATGCCGCATCCGGCGGCATGCGGCCCAAGTTCGCCGGCGCCATCACGCTGGACGACCTCTCGTTCACCTATGCCGGCACCAAGACCCCCGCGCTGGATCGCGTCAGCTTCTCGATCCCCGCCGGGACCATGCTCGGCGTGGTCGGTCGTTCGGGTTCGGGCAAGTCCACGTTGACCCGCCTGCTGCAGGGCATCAATCGCGACTACTCGGGCTTCCTGAAGATCGACGGCACGGACCTGCGCGAGATCAACCTGCGCCATCTGCGCACCAGCTTCGGCGTCGTGCTGCAGGACAACTTCCTGTTCCGCGGTTCGATCCGCGAAAACATCCTCGCCGGACGGCCGGGCCTCACCATGGAGGACGCGGTGCGCTGCGCCAGGCTGGCCGGCGCCGAGGAATTCATCGAGCGCATGCCGAACGGCTACGAGACCTATATCGAGGAAGGCTCGCCCAACCTGTCGGGCGGCCAGAAGCAGCGCCTCGCCATCGCGCGCGCGCTGATCAGCGATCCGCGCATTCTGATCCTCGACGAGGCGACGAGCGCGCTCGATCCGGAGAGCGAAGCACTGGTCAATGCCAATCTGCTGCGCATCGGGCTGGGGCGGACCATGGTCATCGTGTCGCATCGCCTCTCCTCGCTCACCGAATGCGACCAGATACTCGTGCTCGAAAAGGGCGGTGTCATGGACATCGCGCCGCACCGCGTCCTGCTGGAACGCTGCACCGTCTATCGCCAGCTCTGGGCGCAGCAGAACCGTCATCTCGACAGCCAAGGTCCCCGTCATGCAACTCTCGCCCCGACCCTCGTCCAAGGCGATTAGCGTCGTCGCTGACCGGCACGATCCTACGCTGCCGGCAATTCTCGAATTCGAATCACCGTCGAGCGCGATCACCAACGCGGTCATGCCGCGTGCCGCACGCGGCATCGTTTGGATGGTGGCCAGCATGTTCGCGGCAGCCGTTGCGGCGATGGCGCTGATCCCGATCGACAAGGTCGTCACGGCGCAGGGCAGGGTCGTCTCCAAGGCGCCGACCCTGGTCGTGCAGCCGCTCGACGCCGCGATCGTGCGCTCGATCGAGGTGCACGACGGCGAATCCGTGCATGCCGGACAGATCCTGGCGCGGCTCGACCCGACGCTCGCCGTCGCCGATGTCGATGCGCTCGTCGCACAGGTCGGCACCCTGCAGGCCCAGGTCTCGCGGCTTCAGGCGGAGGCGGAAGGACGGCCGTTCACCTATGCCGGGCTCGATGCCAACCTGCTGCTGCAGGCCGCGATCTTCGGCCAGCGCCAGGCCGAATACCATTTCAAGATCGAGAACTATGTCCAGAAGGTGAATGGCCTCATGTCGGCCATCGCGCGGGCAAGATCCGATGCGGCCGGTTATCGCAACCGGCTTGAGGTCGCGACCAGCGTCGAGGGGATGCGGCGCGAACTCGAGCGCCTCCAGGTCGGCAGCAAGCTGAACACGCTATCCGCCGCGGACAACCGGGCCGAGATGGATCGCAACATGCGCAGTGCCGAGGAAATGGCGAACTCCTCGCAGCGCGACCTCGCGGCCATGGTCGCCGAACGCGACGGCTATGTGCAGAGCTGGCACGCCGACATATCCGACAAGCTGGCCGAAGCCACGGGCAAGCTGTCGGATGCGCGCGAGTCGCTGAACAAGGCCCAGCTGCACCGCCAGATGGTCGAGCTGCGCGCGGATCGCGATGCGACGGTGCTGACGGTGGCCAAGGTCTCGGTCGGGTCCGTGCTGCAGCCGGGCCAGCAGTTCATCACTCTGGTGCCCGCCGATGCACCGCTGGAGGTCGAGGCCAACATCGCCGGCCGCGACGACGGCTTCGTGCATGTCGGCGACAGCGTGGCGGTCAAGTTCGACACCTTCCCGTACCATCAATACGGTCTCGCCTATGGCACGGTGCGCATCATCAGCGCCGACAGCTTCGACTGCGCAGGACGAACAGCGCAATCCGACCGGCGCGGTACCGCTGCCGAGCAACAGCAACGAACTCTACTACCGCGCGCGCGATCGCGATCGACCGCGTTGCGCTGCACGACACGCCGGAGGGCTTCCGCATCATGCCGGGCATGCCGACGACGGCCGATATCAAGGTCGGCAAGCGGACGGTGCTGACCTACCTGCTCGGCAGGGTCCTGCCGGTCGCCACCGAAGCGATGCGTGAACCGTGATGGGCATCCAGAGCGGTCGGATCGCGGTCGAACCGGATGTCCGAGGCCTGATCGGATGGCATTGCTCGACCGGCTGATGTCCAGCATGTCGCCGCACGCCGCGTTGCGGCGGGCGGTCAGCCTGACGGAACAGGGCAACGTCAAGCAGGCGTTCCCGCTGCTGGCGACAGGCGGCGCGCGCCGGCATCGCGGAAGCCGAATATCGCATGGGGCGCTGCTATCTGGAGGCCACCGGCGTGCCGCCCAGCCGCGTGGAATGCGTGCGCTGGCTCGAGCGGGCCGCCAACCAGGGCTATGTCGAGGCGCAGGCGCAACTCGCCACGCTGTCCATCCAAGGCTTTGCCGGTGCCGCGAGTGCGCTGCCGGAAAACGGCACAGGCCCGACCACAAGCCTGTTCGCCACCAACGAAGCCGTGGCTCCGGACTTCGACAGCGCCATCAAATGGGCCCGCAAGGCAGCCGAAGGCGGATCGGCCGATGCACAGGCGGTGCTGGGCTACATCCTGACGTCGGGCCCGGAGCAGTTGCGCAACGTGGAAGAAGCGCACCAATGGTACGAGCGC
>CAVUBS010000022.1:0-94504 GCA_963739725.1 uncultured Alphaproteobacteria bacterium
TAGGGCCTGAGCCCGGATAACTGCATCATCCGTCTGGCCGCCTCGGGGCGATGGTGTAGTTCCACTCGCCGTGGAAGTTGGCGGGTTGGATGTTGAGGGCTGCCATCTCGGCGTCGGAGACCTTGATGCCCTTCTCGTAGGTATTGTCGTCGAGCCCGCACGCGACGGTGAGGCCGGTCTCGGTGGTCGTGTTGGCGATCAGTTGAACGATGACCTGATGGCTGACCAGCGGTTTGCCGCGCCAGTTCTGGGTGATGAAGGCGAACAGGCGGTGCTCGATCTTGTTCCATTTGCTGGTGCCGGGCGGCAGATGGCAGACGGTGATCGATATGCCGAGTTCGTCGGCCAGGACTTGCAGTTCCCGCTTCCACAGGCGCACACGCACGCCGTTGCTGCCGCCGCAATCGGCGGTGATCAGCAGCCGCGTCGCGGTGGGATAGCGGGCTGCGCCGAGCTCACACCACCAGCGTCGGATGGTCTCGACCGCGAACGCCGCCGTGTCGTGACTGATGCCGACACTGACCCAGCCGGCGTTGGCGGCGATGTCGTAGACGCCATACGGCACCGCCTTGCCGAGTTCCGGGATGACGAAGTCATGCACCCGGACCGGCTCCGGCTGCCCCTTGGGGCGCAACTCGCGGCCGCCGTTCTTGAAGTCGCCGACCAGCTGGTGAGTAGGCCGGCGGGATTTCACCGCCAGCCTCTCTCAGAACGGTGCGTGAGACTCTCGCCTCACACCGCTCCCGTCAGGCGAACGCGCCGATCATGCCGATACGCCAGTGTTCGAAGAGGACGGGGTGGGTCCGAACCATCTTCTCAAGGAAGCGGGCAGCCCCAACCTTGCGTCCGTGAAAGCGCTTGAACTTCCGCATCGTCCAGCCCACGAGCGTCAGGTTGACGTGTCGGAGCATGGTCTCCAGCGCTGAGGGATTGTATCGCCCGTAGTACCCGATCCACCCCCGTAGGAGCGGATTGAGTTTCCTGGCGATGTCGTCCAGCGAGCGCTGGGTCAGTTGCCGGATGTTCAAGTCCCGGACCGTCGATCGTATGGCTTTCAGCGCCGCGGGGCTGACCGCGGGGGTGAAGCTGCAGAACAATTCATTGTTCCGAGAACTTCTGACCACTCGTGGCCGGAATTGATATCCGAGGAAGTCAAACGTGACGTTCGGATACCTCCCTTGGCGCTTACCATCCTTGCAATAGACGATCTTGGTTTTGGTGGGATGCATCTCCAAGCCGCATTCTGCCAAGCGGGCTTGAAGTTCGACCTTGAGGGTCTCCGCTTCCAGCTCACTGCGACAGTGCACCAGCCCGTCGTCTGCATACCGACACCATGGGAGGTCGGGGTGTGTCCGCGTCATCCAGAGGTCGAAAGCATAGTGCAGGAAAAGATTGGAAAGTATAGGGCTAATCACGCCCCCTTGCGGGGTCCCGCGGGTTCGCTCTACAAGTATTCCTTCCTTCTCCATCGGCGCTGTCAGCCATCTTTCGATGTAGAGTAACGCCCATTTACACTTCACATGCTTCCGAACCGCCTTTAGAAGCAGATCATGCGGAAGATTATCAAACAGACCTCTTATGTCGAACTCTAGAACCCAATCGTGTTTCCAGCACCGCTCTCGCGTGACCCCAACCGCATCCAGAGCCGATTTTCTCGGTCTGTAGCCGTAGGAGTTTGGCAGGAATATGGGATCCAGATCCGGCTCAATCAGCTGTTTGACCACCATCTGCGCGATTCGATCGCCGACCGTGGGCACACCTAAAATCCTCTCGCCACCACTCTTTTTCGGAATGGTGACAGCACGAACCGGCGGTGGAAAGTAGCTGCCCGAGCTCATCCGGTTCCAGATCTTATAGAGGTTGCCCTCCAGATCGGCGTCGAACTGCTCGATCGTCTGCCCATCCACACCGGCCGCACCTTTGTTGGATTTGACCGCTTTATACGCTTCGTACACTTGCCGTTTCTCGATCTTGAACGGCTTGTCTGTCGTGTCTGTCGACGTCATCCTGTCATCCAGTTGTTTCGCAAAACACGACCACCTGACCCGCCCCCTTCGCTCCAGCCCCATTACAGGGCCTTCATCGCTACTACAGGGCGATCCGCCCCAGTCCCCTGCTTCGGTACTCTCGCCTCGCGGTTTTGGCCGCTTGTGCTTCTCCCTTGGCATCAGGAAACTGGTTCCTGCAGTTCCGCGCAAAAGCCTGTGTCCAACTCGCGCCCCCTATACGCCGGCCGCCGTCCGCTCGGTCATCAGGCTCCCCGCGGACTCCTCTCAGGAGAAAAAAGCGCCCCTGATTTTGACGACACTTGATACCTTAACGACGCGTCATCGGTGGGTTTGCTTACGCTCGCCTTTTGGACACTCACCTGCCCCAGGTCTCGCCTGGGACTTTTCTTCCGACGCTAACCACCACGTCTTTTGAACGCAGCAGCTCGGACCGGTTTGAGACCCGCTCCTGAAAGCCGATCCCGATGGGCCTGCCATCATCTTTCACGCAGCTTTACGGTACGATTTTAGTTCATAGCGAACTCCTTTCGTGCCTCTGCAGCACACCCTTCTTCTTGGTGTCGACCGAGATGACCGGCTCGCCGGCAGCCTGGAACGCCGCCACGTCGGCGTTGATATGCTCGAACTGCGCGTTGCGATCGGGATGGCTCGCGCCTTCGCGCGTCTTGCTGTTGGCCTGCAGGCTGAAGCCCAGGCGGTGCAGCAGGCGGCCGACCAGCTTCTGACCGGCGGTGAAGCCCAACTCCGCCAGCGCCGCGGACAGATGGCGCTGGCTCTTGCTGACCCACAGCAGGGCAGCCTCGGGATCGCCGCGGATCGACGACTGCACCAAGTCGTTCAAGGCTTCCAAAAGCCCAGGCTGCGTCTCGATCGCCGGCTTGCCGCCACCTCCCGCCCGGCGCACGCGAGGGCCCAACTGCACGGCGCCCGCTCGCAGATCGGCCAGGCCACGACCGATCGTGCTGCGCGCGATCCCGGTCGCCCGCGACACCGCTGCCACCCCGCCGCGTCCGGCCGCACGCGCTTCACTCGCGGCAAGCAGGCGGCGTTCTCTCTCGTCCAGGAATGGCGCAAGCGCATCGAAGCGGGCCGTGATCGCAGCGGAATCGATCATGCACCCAGGGTAGACGAACCCGTGTCGCGTCCCTCCCAATTATCGATTCGTTCGTTGCGTCTTTGCCACCATCCCAATTCTTTTCTTCCAATTCGCTTGTCCAGGCTCAGGCCCTTAGCAGGCGGCAAGCCGACCGCGAAGGACCGCTCCCCGCCGGACGCGGGAGCCCTTGCTACCCCCGGTGCACGCCCCAGAACAGCGGGAACATCGATTTCACGATGTCCTTGATGTCCGAGCGGAACGCGGTCGGCTGAAAGATCTGGCCAAGCGGGATGTAGGGCAAGGTTTCCAGGCCCCTGAAGCTGGATTTGCTCGGCGAGCGCTTTTTGTGACGCCAGGTCCGGCGCGTCGAACCAGGCATCGCGCAGCGCTTCCAACTTTTCATCCGTTGGCCAGCCGAACCAGGCCTTCTGGCCGCTGCCCCGCAATGCGAAGTTGCCGCCGGGATTGGACACGGTGACGCCATCCAGGGCGGTAATGAAAGCGCTCCAGCCGCCCTTGTCCGTCGGGTTCTGACTGGTTCGCCGCGTGACCACCGTACCCCAGTCCATCGATTGGAAGTCCACGGTCAGACCAAGCTTCTGAAACAGATCGCGGGCCACGAAAGACACCTGGCTGTAGACCGGCCGATCGCTGGCCGACAGCAACACGACCGGTTCGCCGCGATATCCGGCCTCGGCCACCAGTCGCTTCGCCAGAGGAACATCGCGCGGCCGGGTCAGCACCTCGAGCCCGGCGTGCGACGCCATCGGTTGGCCGTCGGCGAAATAGCCGCCCGGCACGCGGCCGAGTTCGGCCTGCTCACCGATCACCGCCGTGACAAAGGCTTTCTGGTCGAGCGCCGGCAGCAGCGCGCGTCGCAGCTTCGGATTGTCGAACGGCGCGGTCAGGTGATTGAGCGCGATGATCGGCTGCCATCCGAAGGGATCGTTCACCGCGACCAGCACGTCGGGCGCGGTCCGCAGCATCGGGCAAAGGTCGATCAGCGGCTGTTCGACCCAGTCGACCTCGCCCTTCTGCAAGGCGGCGGCGGCGGTCGCCGAGTCCGGTTGCACGATCCATTCGACCCGCTCGAAATGCGCCACCTTGCCGCCCGCGTAGAAACTCGGCGGTTCCTGACGCGGCACGTAGCCATCAAACCGGGAATAACCCGCGCGGGCGCCGGAAACCCACTCGCCGGGCAGGAACCGAAACGGTCCCGATCCAATCGTTTCCTTGACCTGCTCGGAGGCCGGCGTCTTCGCCATGCGCTCGGGCATCATGAAGCAGCTTCGCGCGCCAAGTCCGTAGAGCATCTGACGAAACGGCTTTTTCAGCCGGATCTGGAAACGCCGGTCGTCGACGGCAACGATTTCATTCGCCACCCTGGTCAATTGCTGGCCGAACGAATCGCGCGAGGCCCAACGCTTCAGCGACATCACGCAGTCCTTCGCCAGGACCTTTTCGCCGTCGTGGAAGGCGAGCCCGTCGCGCAACGTGAACGTCCAGGTCAACTCGTCGGCTGAGACGTCGTGCCCCGCGCACATCTGCGGCTGCAAACTGTTGCTGGCGTCGATCCCGTACAGCGTGTCGTAAACCAGATAACCGTGGGCCTGGGCCACCAGCGCGGTGGTCCATATCGGATCGAGCGACGTGAGATTCGCGTTCGGGATGAACCGCAGCGGCCGCGTGTCGGCGCGTGCCAGCGAGGGGGTCATCAGCAGGGGTATGGCCTTCAACAGGTCGCGACGGCGCATGGTGCCTCCCGTATTTTTTTGTTTTGAATTTCAGACGTCAGTCTCGGCACGGAAAGTATCGTGAAGCTGCGCCGGCGCGCGCCACTCAATTCCCGATCGCACGCGCCGGCGGCCCGGTGTTCCTGGTGTGCGCCGGCGTCCCGCCCACCTGCCGCTGCGCTCTTTGGCAACGTAATCTTGCCAAGCGGTACCGGCAGCCGCAACCTTTATGGCAAGGCAGGAGTCGTCGATGAAGGAACAGCCGTACTGGTGGGAGCATGCGCCACCGACCGATGTGGAGCCGCCGGTGCTCCCTGCGCGCGTGGATGCGGCGGTGATCGGTTCGGGCTACACCGGATTATCGGCGGCGCTGACGCTTGCACGCTCCGGTCGCTCCGTCATCGTATTCGACCAGGATACGCCCGGCATCGGAGCCAGTTCGCGCAACGGCGGCATGCTTGGCAGTGCGTTGAAGCCATCGCTCGACGCGCTGACGCGCCGGTATGGTTCCGCACACGCCAAGGCGCTGTTTGCCGAGTTCGCATGAAGCCTACGATTTCCTCGCCCGCTTCATCGCGGAAGAAGAAATCGAATGCAATTACGCCGAGACCGGCGGATTTACCGGAATCGTCAAGCCGGCACGCTATGAGGCAATGGCGCGCGAGACCGAACAGCTTTCGCGCTCCGTCGGCCTCGAGGCCCACATGGTGCCGAAGTCCGAGATCCGCAGCGAGATCGGCACCGACCTCTACTGCGGCGGGCGGGTGACGCATCGGCGCGCGGGGCTGCATCCCGCACGCTATCATGCCGGCCTGATCGGGCGCGTGCGCGAGGCCGGCGCGACGGTGGTTGGCAACTGCCCCGTGACCGCAATTCGTCGCGACGGCGGCGACTTCACCGTGACCACGCCGCGCGGATCTTTGAAGGCGCGCAATGTCGTGGTGGCGACCAATGGCTATACCGGGCCGGTGACGCAGGCGCTTCGCCGGCGCGTCATTCCCGTGACGAGCTATATGATCGCCACCGCGCCGCTATCGCCCAATCTGATGGCAACATTGATGCCGAAAGGCCGCATGCTGTCCGACAGCAATCGGCTGCTCTGCTACTTCCGACCGTCGCCGGACAATACGCGCGTGCTGTTCGGCGGCCGGCCCGCTTACACCGACATCGGGCCGACGCTCGCCGCCGAGCGTCTGTTGCGCTACATGACGCGCATCTTTCCCGAATTGCACGATGTCGAGCTGACGCATTCGTGGTTCGGCTACATCGCCTACACATTCGACCGGCTGCCCCATGTGGGCGAGCACGACGGCATGCACTATGCCATGGGCTATTGCGGCTCGGGCGTCGTGATGTCCACCTGGCTTGGACGCAAGGCGGCGCTCCGGCTGCTCGGCCACGCGGATGGGAAGAGTGCATTCGCGGAACTGGGGCATCCGACCTCGCCGTTCTACTACGGAAAACCGTGGTTCCTGCCGTTGGTGCAGGCCTGGTACCAAGGCGCGGATATGCTCGGGCGCTAGGACCGTTTGGCGTGCAGGGTCGGATCTGCCGCTTTTCGTCTCCGCGTTTTCATCGGTTCGCGCCTGCCGGCTGCGACGCAAAATGCGGCATCACCTCGGCGATGAACAGTTCGAGGGAGCGCACGGCGAAGTCGTGTGGCAAGCCAAACGACGCACCGTAGCAGAACTGATCGACGCCGGCGGCCTGATACTGCTTCAGTTTGGCGATCACCTGTTCCGGCGTGCCGAACACCATGCTGTCCCGGATCGTCGCCGGCGCGTAGTCGTCGCGGTTTGCGATCTGATCCCAGGCTGCGGGTTCGGGAAACCCGTTGTTCACCGCGCCGATATTCCGGAACAGGTTCTCGAACTGTCGGTTGTACTCGACCGAGGCCTGCACCGGCACAACCCAGTCGTCCTCGCGCGGGTAGACGCACGTTCGACGCAGCATCAGGAAACGCGGTCGCTGCATCCCGGGAAATTTTGCCAGCGTGTCGGCGAAGCGCTGACCAAGAATGGCGACTTCCGCATGCGGACGCGACAACGGCGTCGCCATGATGTTGGCGCCCGACGCCATGGCCCAGGCAAAGGTGTCCGGATCACGGGCTGCCACCCAGATCGGCGGATGCGGATTCTGCAACGGCTTCGGCACCGATGTTGCGTGCGGAAAGCGCCAGATGTCTCCGTGATGCTCGATATCGCCCTGCCATAGCGCGCGCAGCACGGGCAGCATTTCCCGCAGATGCCGACCGCCTTCGCGTTGGTCCATGCCGCCGGCCATGCGGTCGAATTCGTATTGGAATGCGCCGCGGCCGAGCCCCAGTTCCAGCCGGCCACCACTGAAAACATCGAACAGCGCTGCCTCGCCGGCCGCGCGAATGGGGTGCCAGTAGGGCGCCACCACCACGGCCGTTCCCAGTCGGATCCGCGCGGTGTGCGCCGCCCAGTGCATCAGGATGGTGAAGGGGTTCGGGCCCGCCATCAGTTCGATCGTGTGATGCTCCGCTGCCCAGGCGATCTCGAAGCCGCCGGACTCCGCCAAGCGCACAAGCTCAAGCATCTGCTGCACGACCTCGCGGACATCCTGGTCAGGTGCGGATCGCTCCATGTTGACGGCAATGGAGAATTTCACCGTTCGCGTTCCCCCGGATCAGTCCTGCAAGAAGTCTCGCACGAGCCGGCTGACCAGGTCAGGCGCCTCGACCAGGATGCTGTGACGCAGACCGGGCAGAATCTCAAGCCGGGAGCCTTGTATCTGCGCACGCATGAACTGCGCCATGCGCGTGCTGGAGCCGACGTCGTGCTCGCCGGTCGCGATCAGCGTGGGAACTTGGATCGCATGCAGCCTGTCGCCGAGATCGCTGGTCGAGAACACGGTGTAGGCGGCGCGATAAGAGGGGGCGTGGTTCTCCTGCAGTTGCCGCATCCGCTGCTGCACCAGATCGGGATTGCGCGCGATGAACGCCGGCGTGAACCACCGTTCCTGCGCCGCACCGGTGATCGCAGCGATACCCTGGTCGCGCAGAAGTGCCAGCCGTGCCTGCACCCGGTCGCGCTCTTCGGCGGTGCGGCCTGCCACCGCGCTGAGCAACACCAGTCGCCGCACGCGGTCTGCGTGGTGCAATGCGATGCCCTGCGCAATCATGCCGCCCAGAGAGAATCCCACGATGTCTGCGGTCGGCACCGCACAGGCATCCAGCACATCCACCACGTCGCGAACGAAGTCGTCGAGCGTCAATCCGCCTTCGATGTGTCCCGACTGCCCGTGTCCGCGCAGATCGAGGCGCAAAATCCGGAACGCCGGAGCCAAGGCCGTCGCGATTTGGTCCCAGCTAGTCCCATCCGCGCCGACGCCATGGATCAGCATCACCGGCAGCCCCTTGCCTGCCTCGTCCCAGTAACGGAGTGCCGGCGCATCCTCCCGGTGCAGAATTCGCTCTGTCATGGGGTCCTCTCTTCGCGCTACAGCCGTGTCACACTGCGCCTCGCTCTCGGCACGCGGCTGGTCGAGCGCGTGATGGCAACCCGGTTCGGTGTCAGCCGCACCGGGGCGCGTGCCGCGCTGCGGTCGCTCGAGGCAGAGGGTCTGGTCGCCCGCGCCGCGTCCGCCTCGCTATCCGCCACAAACGTATTGCGCATGATCGCGGTGCGCGCATCAAAGGGTCTGGTCGTCTGCTCGCGACCACGGTTGGTCATGTCGGCCCAGCTATGCAGGTCGAACGTTCCACGGATACGGTGAGACGCCCTGCAGAACGCCGGTGATGCTGCGGCGGAACGCTGTCTTCCCGTACCACTGTCCGACCGGAACCGTGGCTACATCGGTCATCGCAACGTGCGACAGGGCCTTCGCCGCCTTCTCCTGTCCGGCGGCGTCCGGCGCGGTCAGCCATTGCGTCGTCAGCGCGCGCGCGTCCGCATTGTCCCACCAACCGAACCAGCCCTGCGCGCCGCGCCCGGTGATCAGCGGATGCGTCGCGGGACTGCTCGCCGTGGCTGATGAGGCGAAGGTGTGGAACGCACTCCAGCCGCCCTTTTCCACCGGCTCGGTGCTCGCCCGTCGCTGCACCACGGTGCCCCAGTCGGTTTCCTGCAGTTCAACGTTCATGCCGATCTGCTTCAGCGTATCGGCGGTGACCAGACCGAGCGGATGGATCGCGGCGAAATCGGTCGGGTTGATGACCACGACCTTCTGACCGGCATATCCGGCCGCCTTCAGCATCTTCGCCGCCAGCGTCAGATCGCCGTTCATGACGTCGCCGTGCGCGCCGCCATAGTAGGGTGTGCCGAAGGGGAACACGTCCTTGCTGACGCGCCACAGCGATTGGTCGTCGCCGAACGTGGCGCGCATATAGTCGTCCTGGCGCACGGCCATCATCGCCGCGCGGCGGATGCGCACATCGTCGAATGGCGGTTGCGCGTGGTTCAGGATCATCCACGAGATGCGTCCCCAGGGCTGGTCGACCTGCAAGGCGATGTTCTTGTCGGCAGCGAACCGCGGCAGCAGGTCGGCGAGCGGCTGTTCCCACCAGTCGATCTCGTTGTTCTGCAGCGCCGCACCGGCGGTCGCGGCATCGGGGATGATATTCCAGACGATGCGCGGGAAGTGCGCCTGTTTGGCGCCGGTGGCCCACACCGCCGGTTCCGGGCGTGAGACGTATTTGTCGAACTTCTGGTACACGACCCGGCCGCCGTTGACATATTCGTCGGCCACGAACCGGTAGGGCCCGGAACCGACCATCTCCGTCACCGGCTTGTCCGCCGCGATCCTGGCCAGACGCTCCGGCATAATGAACGGCACCGACGAATCGGGCTTGCCGAGCGCTGCAGCCAGCAGCGGGAAGGGCTGTTTGAGCGTGATCACCAGCGTACGGTCGTCAGCAGCCGAATAGCTGTCGACCGCAGCGGCAAGCAACTGCCCGAACGGATCGCGCACACACCAGCGCTGGATGCTCGCGATGCAGTCGGTCGCGCGGACCGGACTGTCATCATGGAAGAACAACCCCTCACGCAGCCGGATGCGCCAGGTGAGCTTATCGTCCGAGACCGTGTGGCCCTCGGCCATCTGCGGGTACGAGACGCCGTCCGGCCCGACCGAATACAACGTGTCGAACACGTAGTAGCCGTGGTTGCTGGTCACTGTCGCTGTGGTGAACACCGGATCCAGCAGCGTGAGGTTCGCCTGCGGCACGAACCGCAGCGTCGCCGCTTTGGCCGGCTGTGCGATGGCTGGCGCGACCAGACCCGAAACCCCGGACCCGCGCCCTGCGAGTAGTGTGGCGGCGGTAGACTTCAACAGCACGCGGCGCTGCATCGCGAGACCCCCGAACGTTATTGGATATATTCTGGTCGCCAGTTTGCGACCCGATCGCGATGAGTGGCAACGGCAGTGCTCCGGTCGGATAACCGGTCAGCGCGACCTCGCCTATGCCGGCGTAGATCGCGGTGGCAGCAGCAAAAGTGTCGCGGCCCGGCGGCGCCTCATCAGTTTCGATCAAGGCGGCTGCAAGTTTGCTTGTCGTGCATAATGCATTGTCGGGGAACGACACGTGGCGAGGCGGCTGCGCTGCTCTTCGAACGCGGGGCCGATTTGTCGCCTAAGTTGCCCATGCGAATGCTGCGAGGGCGGAGAGAGTGTCCGCCTAACCGCATACTCCCGCGTCCTGCCCCATCCCAAAGACCCCGGCGCGCGCCGCCAATTCGGCCGACATGACGACGGAGGGTGCGCTCGGTTCTCTTTCTACATAGGCAGGCGCCGGAGTTGTCATTCTCGAAATATGAGATACCAGGCCTGCTTCATGTTCGGGCCCTGAACGCAGACCACGGTTCCCACGGCATAGCGATCGACAGTGACCGCGATGCCGCGCAACACGCCTGCACGTCCGCCGGGCCGCACCCAGGCGGCAGGGGTACGGGTTTCGCCGGTGGTGGCGGTGACGACGATGTTGCCGCGGAAGCGGATAACGTCTTCGAAATACGGCGCCTCAGTTAGCACCCGGTAGAGCTTCTGGTCGCCGAAGCCGCGGTCAGCGACACAACGCATAGCTTGATGCCGGCCGGCCGGGTATCGCGCGCTTGCCGCACCGCGAATTTGATAAAATTGCGGCCACCGATCACCAGAACGTTATTTGCGTCCTGGTCACCGGATTTGACCTTCTCGTCCACGGACCGCGTTCCGCCGGAGAGACGTCATGAGCAATGTAAATCAGATCAATGGCACCGATGGTGCCGATACCCTGCAAGGGGGCGCCGGCGACGATCTGATCTACGGCTTCGACCCGAACGGTGCGCAGGCCAATGTCACCTCGATTTCCGCGACGCGTGTCGCGACCGGGTTGAGCCAGCCGGTGTTTGCCGCGGCGCCGCCGGGTGACATCAATCATCTCTACATCGTCGAGCGCACCGGCCAGATCGACATCCTCGACCTGGTGACGGGAGCCCTGACGCGGTTTCTCGACCTTTCCAGCCAGGTCACCACTGTCGGCGAGGGCGGCCTGCTCGGCTTGGCGTTCGATCCGAACTTTGCCCAGAACGGCCAATTCTACGTCGACCTGACCAACACCAACGACGACACCGAAATCCGCCGATACCAGGTTTCCGCCGCAAACAGGAATGTGGCCGATCCGGCCTCGGCGACGCCGATCCTGACCGTCGATCAGCCGGCCGGCCGCACCAATCACAAGGCCGGCTGGATCGGTTTCGGACCGGACGGCGACTTCTATGTCGCGCTCGGTGACGGCGGCGGGGGCGGCGACCCCGACCGCAATGCCCAAAACCCGCTGAGCATGCTCGGGAAGATATTACGCATCGACGTGCACGGCGACGATTTCCCGAACGACCCGACGCGCAACTACGCAATTCCCGCCGGCAACCCATTCGTCAATGTGGCGGGCGTGCTGCCCGAAATCTTTGCGCTCGGGCTGCGCAATCCGTACCGCGACAGCTTCGACCGGGCGCTCGGCGATTTCTACATCGGCGATGTCGGCGAAGCCCGGTTCGAGGAAATCGATATCGGCCAGGCCGGCGCGAATTACGAGTGGAACGTCCGGGAGGGTCTCGCGCCGTTCAACGCCGGCCCGTTCGGCCCCGGCAAATTGACCGATCCGGTTTCTGTGTACGACCACACCGTCGGCTCGGCGATCATCGGCGGCTTCGTCTACCGCGGCGAAAGCGAGGGGCTGCAAGGCGCCTATTTTTTTGCCGATGAGGTGACCAGCAAAATTTTCACCATGCAGCGCCAGGGATCGGCGTTCGTGGTCACCGACCGCACGGCGGAGATCACCGCCAATGTTGGCCAGATCGCGAACCCGACCTCGTTTGCCGAAGACGCCGTCGGCAACCTCTACATCATGGATTTGGGCGGCGACGTCTACAAGCTCACCCCGAACGTACTTTCCGCCGACGGCAACGACGTCCTCAACGGCAACGGCGGCAACGACACGATCTACGGCGGTTCCGGCAACGACGTCCTCAGCGGCGGCGACGGCAACGATGTGCTTTATGGCGGACCGGGCGACGACCAGCTGTTCGGCGGCACCGGCAACAATCTGATGGTCGGCGGCCCCGGCGACGACACGTTTCACAGCGAAGGCGGCAGCGATCTGATCGACGGTGGCCCGGGCACGAATACCGTGGAATTCCCCGGTTCGCGCAGCGCCGCCACGGTGGTGCGAACCGGCGAGGGTGCCACGGTGAAGATCGGCCCGATCACCGACACGCTGTTCAATATCCGGTTTTTGCATTTTGCAGATCAGACCATCGACCTCACACCGGATCTCGTTGTGATCGACACCGCGACCGACGTTGCGATTGATGCGGCCGGCGCCCCCTATACCGGACCGGTGGCCGGTCTGACGCAGCAGTACATCAATACCGGCAGCGCCAACCTGAACGTCGCGGTATCCAATGCCAACTGGTTCATCCATACCGGCGCGGGCGAGGACGCGATCGTCGTCGCCGGCGGCATCAACGTGCTCGACGGCGGCGCCGGCTCGAATTTCCTGACCGGGGCTGGCGGTGCCGATACGTTTTTCATCGACGACCGCGCTCCCGCGTCGGATATCTGGAGCACAGTCAACAATTTCGGTACGGGCGATGCGGTGGCGGTGTTCGGCATCACACCGGGTTCGGCGGCGATCGCCATGTTCGATAATCAGGGAGCGGCGGGCTTCACCGGTCTCACCTTGCGCGCGACTCAGGCGAACGCGCCGACCGCGTCATTGACACTGGTCGGCTACAGCACGGGCGATCTCGCCAGTGGGCGCTTGGCGACCAGCTTCGGGGCCGAGGCCGACGGCACGCCCTATCTCTACATTCGGACGACCTGAACACCGCTGCGGGCAGACCGCGTCAACCTTTAACCCAGGCAGCGCCACCTCTGGCGGAGAGGGTGGGATTCGAACCCACGGTACCCCTGAGGGTACAACGGTTTTCGAGACCGTCCCGATCGACCACTCCGGCACCTCTCCGTCAGCGCCCGCATGCAATAAGAGGCGTGGCGCGTTATAGGGGCGGCGTCGGCGCGTCGCAACACGGCGGACCAGCCGTCCGTCTCGCGAGCCAGAACGACCCGCAGCGCGCGGAAACCATCTGCGTGCACCCCTGATCCGGCAATAATCTTCCAAAACCGGTGAAACCACGCAAAATACATCTTTCTTGGCCCGCCTGCTTGCACCAAGACAGAACAAACCATCTCCTATAGCGCCAATCCATGCCCGCCGCCTCGGCGCCGCCAGGGGAGAATCCGACCGTGAGCCGCATCCACGTCCTGCACGAGAACGCCGCCTGGCTGCCGCCGCTGGCCCAGGCCTTCGATCAGCGCAGGTTGCCCTGGACCGAGTGGTTCCTCGACGCCGGCACCTTCGACCTCGCGGCCGCGCCACCGCTCGG
Source organism: uncultured Alphaproteobacteria bacterium (assembly GCA_963739725.1). Taxonomy (GTDB): domain Bacteria; phylum Pseudomonadota; class Alphaproteobacteria; order Acetobacterales; family Acetobacteraceae; genus JAMXLO01. The sequence goes on from CAVUBS010000022.1 coordinate 13,727, forward strand.
CGTGTTCTACAACCGCATGAGCGCGTCGTCGCACACGCGGGACCATCGCTACGCCCCGGAACTGACCGCCGCCGTCCTCGCGTGGCTCACCCGCTGGGGCCGGCGCGTGGTCAACGGGCCCGGCGCCCTCGACCTGGAAATCAGCAAGGTCCGCCAGTACGCCGCCCTGGAAAGCCACGGCATCGCAACGCCGCGCACCGTCCTTGTGGCCGGCCGCGACCGCGTCGTTGCCGCCGCTCTGCGGTATTTCCCGGACCAGCCGGTCATCCTGAAACCGAACCGCGGCGGCAAGGGCCTCGGCGTGCAGCTGTTCCATGCCATCGACGGACTCGCCGCGTCGCTCTCCGGCGCGGACTACGAGCCGCCGGTCGATGGCCTTCACCTCCTGCAGGAATACGTGCGCGCGCCACGCCCCTTCATCACGCGAGCCGAGTTCGTCGGCGGCCGGTTTCTCTACGCCGTTGAAGTCGACACCAGCGATGGCTTTGAACTGTGCCCGGCGGACGCCTGCGCCGTCGGCGATGCCAACTGCCCGGTCGGCGAGGCGCCGCGGGACAAATTCACCATCATCGATGGCATCCCGGACGCACTCCGCGGACGGCTGGAGCGTTTCCTGTCAGCCGCCGGCGTGGAGGTGGCAGGCATCGAGTTCATCACCGACGCCCAGGGCCGCACGCTGGTCTACGACGTGAACACCAACACCAACTACAATCCGGACGCAGAGGCGCGCGCAGGCAGGACCGGCACCGCGCGCTCCGGGCCAGGCGCTATCGCACAGTTCCTTGGCGGCGAGCTGGCGCGGCTGGCCGCGGCTGCCTGAACGCGCGGTTATCGCAGGCCGCCAGCCAGGCTTTCGAGGCCGCCTGGATCCAGGACCGCCAGTTCGCTCTGCGAGACCAGGTCGATCAGCCGCTCGCCGCGCAGACGGGTCAACGTACGGCTGACCGTTTCGATCGTCAGGCCGAGGTAGTCGGCGATATCGCTGCGTGACATGGGCAGGGTGAAGCGGCTGCGGAAACCGCCGCACGGCAGGCCCTGGCGGCCTTGCAGCAGCAGGAACGATGCCAGCCGCTCGCGCGCGGTCTTGCGCCCGAGCAGCAGCATCTGCTCCTGCGCCGCCACCAACTCGTTCGCCGCGACCTCGAGCAGCCGCTTCTCCATCAGCGGGAAGTCGTCCAGCAGCATGCGGAGCTTCGGTCGCGAGAACCGGCAATAGCGCACCGGCTCCATCGCCTCGGCACTGAAGGCATACACGTCGGAGACGGCAAGGCCCAGGAAGTGGCCGATGCCGACAAACCCGGTGATCTGGCGTCGCCCGTCGGGCAGCAGCTTGAACAGCTTGGCGCTGCCGGAGGTCACGTTGAAGAAGCTGTCTGCCGGCTCGCCTTCACTGATGAATGTGCGTCCCGCCGGCGCATCGAGGACCACCGCGACCGCGGCCAGACGTGCGAGGTCGGCATCGTCGATAGCGTTGCAGACGCTGAGCGGCCTGGCCACGCAAGCATAACATGGGTCGATCCCTCCTTGCGGGTCGAGAACGACCGGACGCGCGAGCCTGCTGGCCATGAAACCCTCTTGACGGGCCATACTGACACAGAATTGATGGCGCGTCTAAACGGATTCTCGCCCCGGGAAGTTAAATTCGCTCTGGCATCGTACCGTTTTGATCTGGGTCAAAGCTTTTGCGGCCCGCTATGGCGCAAGCTGGGACCGTTCAGAGTTGGCGGGCGAATTATGGCGGACTTCATTATCGATCTACTCGTCGCGAGACCAGATCCGATCGGTCTTTCCGCTGATCCGTGAGGCGGTCGCGACGATCGACCTGAGCAGCTGGCTGCGGTTTGCGCGGCAGCTCACCGCACCGCGCCGGGCCGGCCAGTGCGGCATCGTGACGGTGCGGCGCGAGGGCCGGGCCTTTCCGTGCGGCCTTTTCTGCTATCGCGTGGAGGACGATCTGAAGCTCGGGAAGGTGCTGACCGCGGATCATTTCGTCGCCGTCGACCTGCTGGATCCTGGCGCGGTGCTGGCCGCACTGGTCGAGGAGCTGGACGTGCTCGCCAGGCGGCTTGGCTGCCAGGCGGTACGCAGCCTGGTCCACGGCGGGGCTCCCACGGTTGCGGGCGGGCTGTTTGCCGCCGGGCACCGTCCGGAAGGCGCCACGCCGCTGCTGAAGAGGTTGCAGGGTGCGTCCTGCAGCGATCACGCCGATGCGCGCGCAACGCCACCGGTGCCGTCGCCCGCCATGGGATGACCCTGCGCGATGGCCGCGCGACCGCGCATCACGCGGCGATCCGCTGCGGCAAGCGCTCCAGCACGGCGCGAAGCGAAGCCGCTGTCGCCGCGTCCGATGCGAAGGTCAGATTGTAGTTGCCGTCTGCTCCACCGCGGGTCGTGAATGGAATGCCGAAATCCGCCCCCTCCAGACGAAGCGTGCCACGGTCGCCCGCCTGCATCGCCGGGCCCGACTGGACCTGCGCGCCGGCGTCCGAGAGGTCGCAGATCCGAGCGGAATGGCTGCCACCGCCCGCGAGCTCGAGGCGGCACCCGAGGTCGGCTTGATATCGCGAGGACTGGCGGCGATCGACCTCGGTCGTGGAGGTTCGGACCACGCGGATGACAGTCCGACGCAGCGCTTCCACCGAGGTGACGAGGCCCGCAATATTGTCGTGCACGTCCGTGGCCCGACGCCCGGTCCGGACCGCCTCGGTCGACACCTCGGTAATGCGCGAGGTCACCGCGTTCGCAGCGCCGGCCGTTTCCGCTACGTTGCGGGCAATTTCCGCGGTCGCCGCGCCTTGCTCCTCGACCGCCGCGGCGATCGAGCCGGCGATGGCGTTGACCTCGCCGATGGTCTGCTCGATGCGGCCGACCGCGGCCACGGACTCTGCCGTCGCGGCGCGCACCTCGCCGAGGTGGCGCGTGATCGCCTCGGTCGATTGCGCGGTCTGGGTTGCAAGCTGCTTCACCTCGCTCGCCACCACGGCAAAGCCCTTGCCCGCATCGCCGGCGCGCGCCGCCTCGATCGTGGCGTTGAGCGCCAGCAGGTTGGTCTTGGCGGCGATGTCGCTGATCATGTCGGCGACCGTCCCGATGCGCCCGATGCGCTCGTCGAGCGCTTCGATCGTCGTGCGTGTCGCGCGACCGGCCTCCACGGCTCGGCCGACCACCGTGGTGGACCGGCTGACCTGGCCGCCGATCTCCCTGATCGACGCGGCAAGCTCTTCGGCTGCACTTGCGACGGTCTGGGCGTTGGCGAGCGCCTGCGCCGCCGCGGTTGCCGCACTCTGCGCGGACGCATCGGTGCGGGCCGCGGATGCGCGCATCTCGTCCGTTGTCGTCGTCATGGTCGCAGTCAACCGCCCGATCTGTTCGATCGCCGTTTGCGATTCGCTTTCGACGGTCTCCGCCATCCTGACCAGGGCCGCGTGCTTATCGTCCTCGGCCTGTTGGCGCTCGGTCTCTCGCTGACCCATCAGTTGCGCCTCCTGCGTCATGTGATCCCGGAACACGCCGACCGCCCTCGCCATCTCGCCCAGCTCGTCGCGTCGCGTGCCGTACGGGATCGCAACAGCCAGAATTCCGCCCGCCAATTCACGCATCACGCCGGTCAGCTTGACGATCGGCCGGGCGATGCCGCGTCCGATCAGCAAGGCGAGCAGCAGGCCGATGCCGATTGCGCTTCCCGATGTCAGCAGTCCCAGCCGACGCGCCGAGGCGATGCCGGCGAGCATCGTGGCAATGGCATTCTGCTGCGAGGCCATGGCCGCCACGCGTTGCGCCGCGGCCGCGCGCAGCACGGCTTCGGATGCGGCGTCGCGCTCGATGGTCACGACGCGCAGGCTTTCGTCGGCGGCGACCACGCGCTGGAGGTTTGTGGCAAACCGGTCCAGCGGCTCTTTCATTCCCTTGACGAATCGTTGGATGCGGCGGTTCTCCGGGGCTGCGGCCGCAAGCGCATCGACGTCGGCGCGCAGCGCCTGCAGCGCGGTTCCGGCCGCGTTCGCCTCCGCCGGCGCGCGCGAGGCGGTGAACCGCGCCGCAGCGCCATCGGCTGCACCGAAACTGTTTGCCAGCCGTGCCGCGGCGGTCGCAGCCCAGGATCCGCCTCACGGTCGAGCACCTGTGTGGTCGCCGACACGATGGTCCGCAGTTCGGTTGCGGCGGCCTGCAGCTGCTCGATGCTGGATCGGCGCGCCTCGACTGCGGCGATCGTGGCGTCGACCGCGGCCGATAGCGTGTCGCCAGCGCCTGCAGGTCGCTGCCCGACCCGGTGCCGCTGCCGCGGGTCCGTTCGATGACCTGGTCGAGCCGGTCAGGCTGGCCTGTGCCGCCTTCTGGTCGTCCATCGTGGCGGTCAGCGCATATTGCACCACCAGTGCACGCGCCTCGCCCACCTGCAGTGCGACCTCGGCCGAGGCGGTCGCCTGCGCGCTGTCCTGGCTGACGCGCCCGGCGCCGGCGCTGACGGCGTCCATGCCGCGCAGGGTGATTGCGGCCAATGCCGCCAGCAGCAGCAGGACCACTGCGAAGCCGCCGAAGATGCGTTTGCGCACCGAGGGGGCAAGCAGGCTCGACGCGATACGCATCTGGGTCATCGGCACTGCCGCCGTGCCGGCGCGACCTGGCGGCTCACCCGGCTTTCTTGATCTGCTCGATCAGCTCGCGGCCGAAGCGTTTCTCGAACTCCGGGATTGGCGCCGGCCATCGCGGCGATGAAGCTCGCGCGATCGATCTCGCGCTGCACGGTCATGCCGCCCTGTTGCAGAGCGGTGACGCCCTCGGTCTCCGCCTGGGCGGCGAAGCTCCGCGAAGCCTGGCCGCCGAGTTTGGCCGCCTCGACGAAGGTTGCCTTGTCCTCCGCCGACAGTTCGTCGAAGACATCGGGCGATATGACGAAGACCGCCATGTCGTAGGCGTGCGCGCTGAGGGTGAGGAACTTCTGCACCTGGTCGAACTTGGCGGCACGGATCGTGGCGATCGGATTCTCCTGGCCGTCGAACTTGCCGGCACGCAGCGCCTCGAACAGTTGCGGGAAGGGCAGCAGCGCCGTGTCGGCACCGAGCGCCTGGAACCCCAGCTGCAACACCTCCGACTGCGGCAGGCGCATCCTGAGGCCTTTCAGGTCCGCCGGTGTGACGATCGGGTGCTTGGCGTTCGTCATGTGCCGCACGCCGTTTTCGCCCCAGCCGAGCGCGATCAGGTCCTTGGCGGCGAACTTCTTGAGGTAGGCATCGCCGATCGGCCCGTCGAACACCGCGTGGGCGTGCTGCACGCTGTTGAACAGGAACGGGATGCTGAACACGCCGATCTCCGGCAGGACGCTCGGCAGCCCGAAACCGGTGATGAAGGCGAGGTCGATGCTGCCGAGCTGCACGCCCTTCGCCAGTTCGACGTCACCGCCCAGCGTGGAATCAGGGAATTGCTGGACGGTCATGCGCCCGCCGGTGCGCTTGGCGACTTCGTCGGCGAACGCGGTCGCGCCCGCGCCGAGCTGCGATTGTTGCGGCAGGATATAGCCGATGCGCAGGCTCTGGCCCGCTTTCGCGGTGGCCCGTCGGATTGCCGGCATGGCGAGACCGGCAGCGAGACCGATGCCGGCGGCGATCAGGTTTCGGCGGGTATGCATGGCGCACTCCATCGATGGCGGCTTGGATTTTGCTGTGGTCGGGCGCGAGGCTGACGCCCAGGTCTGAAAATTGCGTGAATGCGCCGGTCAACTGTTGTGGCCGGGTTGTCATCGCGGCGGCCATGTGCGTCCGCAGCGGGGACGTGCTAGCGTCGCCGCGCTGTCACGCCAGGAGAAGCAGGATGATCAGGTCCATAGTCCTTGCCATCGCCGTCGTCGCCGGATTGTCCGGCGCCGTGCTCGTGTCTGCCGGCCTGACTGCCCAGCCGGCTGCTGCCTGCGATCCGCACACAACCTGAGGCGGGCATCGCGTTTGGGTCGAAGGCCCGGGGCGTGGCTCCGGGCTCCGCCCGTTCGGCCGCGGCATGCCACCGGCGGGCATTCCGGTGATCGAGGACCAGGAGGGAGAACAGCCATGCAGGTGCAGGCTCTCGGCTATGTCGGGATCGGCGCGTCCGACCTGACGGACTGGACGGAATTCGCCACCAAATGGCTGGGCATGCAGATGGTCGAGCGCGGCAACGCCTGCCGCGCGTTCCGCATGGACGACCGCAGCCAGCGCCTCGTCGTGGATCGCTCGCTGGCCGATGGCGAGCGGTATTTCGGCTTCGAGGTGGCCGATGCGGCGTCGCTCGATGCGCTCGCGGAGCGGCTGGAGGCAGCCGATGTGGCCGTGCGGCGCGAGCCGGCTGCGCTGGCCGATCAGCGCTGCGTGCGCGGCCTGATCAGCTTCGCCGATCCGGGCGGCAACCGGCTGGAGGCGTTCTGGGGCGCGGCGGTCGCCGATGAGCCGTTCCGTCCGGGCCGCTCGATTTCCGGGTTCCGCACCGGTCCGCTGGGCATGGGCCACGCCGTGTTCCATGTGAAGAACATCGACGACCTGCTCGGGTTCTACCGCGACGTGCTGGGCTTCGGCGTCAGCGACTACATCCTGACGCCGTTCCGCGCCTACTTCCTGCACATCAACCCGCGGCATCACAGCGTGGCGCTGATCGAGACCGGCAGGCAGGACCTGCATCACCTGATGATCGAGCTGTATTCGCTGGACGATGTCGGCCAGGGCTACGACATCGCGCTGGGCGACCCGGAGCGGATCGCCACCACGCTGGGGCGGCATCCGAATGACTGCGTGACGTCCTATTATCTGCGTTCGCCGTCGGGGTTCATGCTGGAATACGGCTGGGGCGGGAAAGAGGTGACCCCGGGGAACTGGCAGGCGACCGAGGTGACCGTCGGCCCGAGCCTTTGGGGCCATGACCGGACGTGGCTGCCGGACGAGCAACGGGCACAGGCCCGCGCGATGCGCCTGAAGGCGGCGGAGGACGGCATGCGCGAGCCGGTGCGGGTGATCGCGGGCAACTATCAGCCGATGCACGGCGCATGTCCCTGGTGGGACGCGGCCAAGCAGGCGCAGTAAGCGGAGTTCACCGGACTGCCGGATCAGGGCAACCGGGTGATGCAGAAGCACTCGGGGTTTCACCCCGAACCCCACCAGAGGCTCCGCCTCTGGACTCCGCCAAGGGCGGAGCCCTTGGAACCCGTTACTTCAGTAATGGATCCCAAAGGCTCCGCCTTTGGTGGGGGTCCCGGGGGCAACGCCACCGGGCGGGTTTCAGGGCAGAGCCCTGAGCACTTCAGCTTCACCCGGTTGCGTTGCCCCACCTCACGCAGCGCACGGGCTGCGCCGCCGCCTCTCGACCGGCCATGGCTGATCGCCTAACCTTGGGTCTTTCCAGCCTGGACCGGCCAAGGACCGGGCGGGCCAACGCGCGCAGACATCGGGAGCAAGAATGCCAACGCTCAATTACGCCGCACCCTCGACGGTCGACGAGGCCGTCAAACTGCTGGCCGGATCGTCCGGCCTGGCGAAAGTCCTCTCCGGCGGGACCGATCTCCTGGTCCAGTTGCGGTCAGGACGGCTGAAACCCGAACTGATCGTGGATACCAAGAAGATCCCCGGCATCATCGGCATCCGCGAGGAGAACGGCAGCTTCATCATCGGCGCCGCGACGCCCGGCGCGACCGTCGAGGCGCATGCCGGCATGAACAAGGCGTGGCCGGGCGTGGTCGAGGCGCTCGACCTGATCGGCTCGACGCAGATCCAGGGCCGCTGCTCGCTGGCGGGCAATCTGTGCAACGCCTCGCCGGCGGCCGACAGCGTGCCTGCGCTCTACGCCGCGGGTGCGATCGCCGTGGTGGTCGGCGGCAAGGGCCGCCGCGAGGTGCCGGTGGAGCAGATCCCCACCGGGCCCGGACGCACGTCGCTCGCCAAGGACGAGTTCATCCTGGAGTTCAGACTGCCGCCGCGGCCGCCGCGCTCGGGCGATGCGTACCTGCGCTTCATTCCGCGCACCGAGATGGACATCGCCGTGGTCGGCTGCGGCATCAGCGTGACGCTGGACGACAAGGGCGTGTGCACCGCGGCGCGCGTATCGCTCGGCGCGGTGGCGCCGACGGTGCTGCTGGTGAAGGAAGCCGCCGATGCGCTGATCGGGCATACGCTCGACGATGCCACGCTGGCCAAGCTGGACGCGGCGGCGCGCGCGGCGTGCAAGCCGATCGACGACAAGCGCGGAACGATCGTTTACCGCACCAAGGTGGCCGGCGTGCTGGCGCGCCGCGTTGCCGCGATCGCATTCGACCGCGCCATGGGCAAGACGCAAGGGAAGACGCACTGATGAGCAAGCATCACGTAACAACCACGATCAACGGCGAGCCTGTCGAGTTCCTCTGCGAGACGCAGCAGACGCTGCTCGACACGCTGCGCGACGTGCTGGGGCTCACCGGCAGCAAGGAAGGCTGCGCATCGGGCGACTGCGGCGCGTGCAGCGTCATCGTCGACGGCGCGCTGATGTGCTCCTGCCTGGTGCTCGGCGTCGAGGCCGAGGGCAAGACGCATCACGACGGTCGAAGGCATCGCCGACGGCGACCATCTGCATCCGGTGCAGCAGAAGTTCCTGGAACATGCGGCGCTGCAATGCGGCTTCTGCACGCCGGGCTTCATCGTCGCGGCCAAGGCGTTGCTCGACGAGAACCCGAACCCGACGGAAACCGAGGCGCGCTACTGGCTGGCCGGCAACCTTTGCCGCTGCACGGGCTATGACAAGATCATCCGCGCCGTGATGGATGCCGCCGCCGAAATGCGAGGAGAGACCGTAGCATGAATTATGTCCCATCCGATTTGAAGGTCGTCGGCACGCGTCCGATCCGTCCCGACGGCGTCGACAAGGTCACCGGTCGCGCGCAGTTCGGCGCCGACATGGTGATGCCCGGCATGCTGTGGGGCAAGGTGAAGCGCTCGCCGCACGCGCATGCCCGCATCGTCTCGATCGATGCCAGCAAGGCGCTGAAGCTCGCCGGCGTGAAGGCGGTCGTCACTGCCGCCGACTTCCCGGACATCCCGTCGGAGGAGGCATTCGTCGGCGAAGGTCCGATGAATTTCCGCGACCTTTCCCGGAATTGCATGGCGCGCGGCAAGGCACTGTATGAGGGCCACGCGGTCGCCGCGGTGGCCGCGACGTCGCAGGCGATCGCCGACGAGGCGCTCGAGCTGATCGATGTGAAGTACGAAGTGCTGCCCTACGTCATCGATGTCGAGGCGGCGATGGCGGACGATGCGCCGGTGCTGCATGACGACCTGTTCACCGCCGGTGTCGAGCCGAAGCCGACCAAGCCGTCGAACATCGCCAAGCGCGTCTACTTCAAAAAGGGCGACATCGACGCCGGCTTCAAGCAGGCCGAGGTGATCGTCGAGGGCCGCTACACCACCGAGCCGGTGCATCAGGCCTATATCGAGCCGCATGCCTGCATCTGCCATTACGGCGCCGATGGCCAGAGCACGATCTTCTCCTCGTCGCAGGGCCAGTTCATGACGCGGTCCTATGTCGCGAAGCTGCTCGGCATGGACATCGCCAACATCCGCGCCATGGCGGCCGAGATCGGCGGCGGGTTCGGCGGCAAGACGCTGGTCTATCTGGAGCCGCTGGCGCTCGCGCTGTCGAAGAAGACCGGCCGGCCGGTGAAGATGCAGATGACGCGCGAGGAAGTGTTCCGCGCCTCCGGCCCGACCTCGGGCGCCACCATGGAAGTGAAGCTCGGCGCGAAGAAGGACGGGACGATCGTCGCGGCGCAGCACGTGCTGAAGTACCAGGCCGGCGCGTTCCCGGGATCGCCGATCCAGCCTGGCTGCATGTGCGGCTTCGCGATGTACGACATCCCGAACGTCGAGGTCACCGGCTACGACGTGGTCAGCAACCGCGCGAAGGTGGCGGCGTATCGCGCACCCGGCGCACCGATCGCATCGTTCGCGGTGGAGTGCGCGATGGACGACCTTGCGCGCAAGCTCGGCAAGGACCCGATTGCATTGCGCGAGCAGAACGGCGCGCGCAACGGCACCAAGACGCATTACGGGCCGACGCACCAGAACATCGGCTACCTCGCCACGCTTGAGGCGGCAAAGTCCAGCGCGCACTGGAAGACGCCGCTGAAGCCGGGCCAGGGACGCGGCATTGCCACCGGGTTCTGGTTCAACATCGGCGGCGAGTCATCGGCGGCGGTGCATGTCGCCGAGGACGGCTCGGTCAACGCGGTGTCGGGCAGCCCCGACATCGGCGGATCGCGCGCCTCGATCGGCATGATGGTGGCCGAGGTGCTGCAGATCGCGCCGGAGCGGGTGCGCACGATCGTCGGCGACACCAGCTCGATCGGCTTCACCCATGTGACCGGCGGCAGTCGCGTCACCTTCGCCACCGGCATGGCGGCGACCATGGCGGCCGAGAAGGTGGTGGATCAGCTCAAGTCGCGCGCGGCGGCGATCTGGGAGATCACCCCGGACGCGGTGGACTGGCGCGACGGCGCGGCGCATCCGGCCGGCACCAACGCCGGCGCGTTCGAGCCGCTGACGATCAACGATATCGCGCTCAAGGCGGCGCGCACCGGCGGGCCGATCACCTCGGAGGTGTCGGTGAACGCGCAGGGCGCCGGGCCCGGCTTCGGCGTGCATATCTGCGACGTGGAGGTGGACAAGGAGACCGGCCACGTTACCATCGTCCGCTACACCGCGGTGCAGGATGTCGGCCGCGCGATCCATCCGAGCTACGTGGAGGGGCAGATCCAGGGCGGTGCTGCGCAGGGCATCGGCTGGGCGCTGAACGAGGAGTACATCTACGACAAGAACGGCAAGATGGATAACGCCGGGTTCCTCGACTACCGCGTGCCCGTTGCGTCGGATCTGCCGCTGATCGAGGCGATCATGGTCGAAGTGCCGAACCCGCGCCATCCGTTCGGTGCGCGCGGCGTGGGCGAGGTGCCGATCGTGCCGCCGATGGCCGCCGTGGGCAACGCGATCCGCGACGCGATCGGGCTGCGCATGACGGCGCTGCCGATGTCGCCGCCGAAGGTGCGCGCGGCGCTCGACGTGGCGAACGGCGACGATTGATGCCGAAGGTCGTCATCGCGGGTTCGTCCTGCCAGCGGTTCACCGGCGGCAGGACCGAACTCGAGGTGGCGGCGACCACCTTCCGCCGGCTTGTCCTGGAACTGGAGCAGCGCTTTCCGGGGCTGGGCAAGCAGGTGGAGGACAGCATGGCGGTGGCGATCGACGGCGAGATCTACCAGGACGCCTATGCCGCGGTGTTGAGCCCGGACAGCGAGATCGTGCTGATACCGAAGATCGGCGGCGGATAGGCCGCCGGACAGACAGCGCTCGCTTGCGCAAACTGCCAAGCTGGAGGACGCTGGACCGCAGGTGCGGCAGAGGGAATAGACAATGGCGAACATCCACGCGCGGCTTGCGCACATGGGTATCTACGTCCAGGACAGGGAAAAGATGGAGCGCTTCTACACCGAAGTGCTCGGCCTGATGGTGACCGACCACGGCCAGGGGCGCGCCGGGATGCACCTGACGTTCATGAGCGGCAATCCGGAGAACCACCACCAGATGGTGCTGGTCACCGGCCGGCCTGACACGTCGGGCTTCAATCCGATCCAGCAGATGTCGTTCATGGTCGACTCGCTCGCCGATCTGCGCGAGGTGCACAAGCGTTCGCTCGCACTCGGCGCCACCGACATGCGTCCGGTGAGCCACGGCAATGCCTGGTCGATCTACTTCAAGGACCCCGAGGGCAACACCGTGGAGGCCTACCTGGACACGCCGTTCCACGTGCCGCAGCCGCACGGCGAATTCCTCGACCTGACCAAGTCGGACGACGAGATCCTGCGCGAGACGGAAGCGTCCTGCCGCAAGGATGCGGGCTTCATGCCGATCGAGCAGTTCAAGCGCGAGATGGCGACGCGGCTGGGTGCCGGCGCCTAGCCGGCCGCTCCCAAGCGCCGGGGTGCCAAAGGAAAGCCCAAAGGAAGGCCCTAAGGGAAGCGACGCGGCGACCCCGGCCGGCGGCATAGCGCCGCACTGGTCATCGCACTGGCAGACGACGCTGTGGGCCATGGTGGGCATCCAGTTCATCATGACCATGTCGTTCAGCTTCCTCAGTCCGATCATGCCGCTGTTCCTGCCGGAACTCGGCGTGACGACGGATGCCGGCATCGCGCTGTGGTCCGGCATCCTCAACGGCTCCACCTCGTTCGTCGCGGCGTTCGCCTCGCCGTTGTGGGGCAGGCTTGCCGACCTGCGCGGGCGCAAGCTGATGCTGCTGCGCTCGAGCTGCGCGATCGCGTTCTTCACCGCGCTGATGGGCATGTCGCTGAACGTCTGGCAGTTCTTCGCGGCGCGTGCACTGATGGGCGTGTTCGCCGGTTTCTCGTCCACGGCAATGGCGCTGGTCGCAAGCCAGGTGCCGGAGCAGCGGCTCGGTTACGCATTGGGCCTGCTCAGCACGGGTCAGTTGGTCGGCTCGCTGGTGGGACCGGTGATCGGCGGCGTGCTGGCCGATGTTACCGGCAGCTACCGCATTCCGTTCTACTGCACATCGGCGATCACCTTTGCGTCGATGGCATTGGTCTGGCGCGGCGTGCACGAGAATTTCGTGCGGCCCGACAGCGCACATCGCCGGCGCTCCGGCATCCGCGGCCTGGCGCTGATGGTCGGCGCGGCCGGCGTGCTGCCGCTGTTCTTCGTGCTGTTCATGGCGCAGTTCAGCACGCGCGCGGTGCAGCCGCTGGTGACGGTGTTCGTGCAGGAGCTGGTCGGCATGCGGCCCGACCTGGCGACGCTCGGCGGCGTGGCGTTCTCCGTCACCGGACTGGCCGGCATGATCGCGGTGCCGCTGATCGGCAAGCACAGCGACGAGATCGGCTATCGTCGCGTGCTGCTGATCTGCCTGGCGGGCGCCACGCTGACCAGCCTGCCGCAGGCCTTCGTCGCCAGCTACTGGGGGTTCGTTGTCGAGCGGTTCGGTGTCGGGCTGTTCATCGGCGGCATTCTGCCCACGGCGAATGCGCTGATCGGGCGCATGGTGTCGCGCGCCGATCGCGGCACGGTGTACGGGCTGACCGCGTCGGCGACCTTCCTCGGCAATTCGATGGGGCCGCTGACCGGTGGGGCGATCGCGGCATCGTTTGGGCTGCGCTGGGTGTTTCTGATCACCGCGGCGTTGCTGCTGGCGAACCTGATCTGGGTGTACTTCACGGTGCCGGAGTATGTGAACGAGCGGGACGAGTAGGTGGGCGTTTCGTCTCAACGCCCGTTGTTGGAGACTGGGGATCGTGCGGCGAGTACCAAACGACGCATATCGGGTAGCGCCGCGGAAGTAAGCAAGAATAACACGGATTACACGGATTTTGGCACGGATTACACGGAGACGAGTCCCGTTGTCACTTGATGGTCACGGTTACGCCGGCATGAACGACACACCGTCGAGCCACCATCGTCTTGGCCGGGCGTGGTCCTGCCATCCGCGACTATGTTTGCCGGGAGCCGCAGACGATCATTCCCGCGCGCCGCGCACAAAGTAGGGGCGGTGTAAATCTTTTCTGTGTAATCCGTGTAATTCTTCCTTCAGATTGGCCCATGCGGCAACGCAGCTTCGTCCTGAATGGAGCCCATCGCCGCTGTTATCAGGTGGCCTGACACATTCGCAACCTGATGCCGAATCGGGCGAAGGTGTGGTTCATCAGCGTGGGATGTCAGGCGAGGGTGGGGGCGCACTTTGCAATGCGCGCTTCGAATGCACGACGTCGTGCACGAAGCTCAGCTTGGCGATCACCGCGGGCGACAGCACGAACGGATAGAGGTCCTGGTTGCCCATCGCACGGTTGAGGCTGTTCACTGCAAACGTAAGGGGCAGCCAGGCATCAATGATGGCGTCCATGGATTCCGTCTGATACGGATCAAAATCGATCTCGGCCGTCAGCGTTTCGTCCGCTGTCACACGGGGCTGGACCCGTATGCCAAAGGCGCGGGCCATTTCAAGCGTGTCGATAATATGCAGATAGTGCGCCCATGTTTCGGCCCAATCCTCCCAGGGATGTGTGGTCGCGTAAGCACTGACATACTGCTCCTGCCAGTCTGCCGGTGGCCCGTTCTGGTAGTGCAGCTGCAGCGCAGCGCCATAGTCCTGACTGTCGTCGCCAAACATGGCGCGGCACTCGTCCAGCCGGTTGCCATCGCGGATCAGCACGTCCCAGAAGTAATGACCGACCTCGTGACGGAAATGGCCGAGCAGCGACCGATACGGCTCACGCATATCGGTGCGGCGACGTTCGCGCTCGACGTCGTCGGCTTCTTCCAGAGCGATGGTGATCAAGCCATTGTCATGGCCCGTCAGAACCTTGGGTCCGGTCGGGCTTGGGCTGTCGGCGAGAAAATCGAAGGCCAGGCCATGCTCCGGATCGTCAAGCCGTGTCTGCAATGGCAGGCGCAACCGCAGCAGCGCATAGAACAGCCAGTGCTTGGCCAATTCCAGCCGCCGCCACCGTTTGAGGTTGTCACCGATGGTGAGGTCGGGGATGGTGCGATTGTGGCTGCAGGCGGCGCACAGCGTGCCGACACTGTCTTCGTCCATCAGCCAGTTGCAGACGTCGTGCGCTGCATTCTCGCAGAAACGGACGCGGTGTCGCGGCTTCGCAAAGGTGCGCCACAACTCGTTCTCGGGCTCAAGCGCCGACAATGTCGCCGTGTTCGACGAGTAGCCGAGCTGGCGCGAGCAACGCTCGCAACGCGTGTTCTCGAAATACAGCACCTGGCCGCAGGCTTGGCATTTGAATAGCTTCATGACGGTCTCCTGACCCGGCGTCTCGCACCTCTGCTGCGTCGGGCGCGAGCAGAAACATCAAGAGTTGGCCGAAAAGACGGCAAAGCCCTGCGTCGGGCCGACGCGTGCGGAACTATGAGGTCTCGGTCTCCAGCGCGTAGCGCCGACAATGCTCGAGGTAGGCTGCTTCGTGGCTGGCGACCAGTCCGACAATGCTGGACCATAACCACGACGGCGCATCCAAGCGCTTCGATGCGTTGCGGCTGACCTCCGCGCGCCATTTCCGGCGCGTCGGCTTATCCATCTGGCGCCCGTGCGCCACGCCGACGATGGACGCGAGGAACCGCGCCGCCTTCATCGCTTCCTCCCGCGTCAGTCTGTCGATCTCCAGCTTGAGGTCTTGCGGCAGCAGTTCCCGTACGACAACCGAGCTATCCAGCAGTTGCTCGGCGAGCATCCGTTCCCCGAGATACGGGGACAGATGGCGAGCGCCTTCCACCACCCGCTCGGCATTGTCGCGCGGGGTGGCGGTCTTGCGATGCCTGGGAGCCGCCGCCTGCACTGCCTCCTTCACGTCTATGAGACAGAGGCTGCCCTTGCTGGAGCCTTTGTCCACGGCCAGGAGGACTGCGAAGCGGAGTCGGCCCAGGGAACTGCATCCCTTCATCCAGTATGCAGCGTCCTGCACCTCGACAACCGCGTCGTCAGCCCGCGACCGAAGCGATGTGGCAAGTCGGCGCAACCGCTCCGTGCCGAACAATTGCTGGATGGCGTGCCGTTCCTCGGAGGACAACGGCCAGAATCGTTTGCCGATCGGAATTGTCGGCCGCACGTCGGTGATCCGTTCCTTTGCCAAGTGCTTCCAGGACCGGCTTGTTGCCTCGCGCAGCACGACACGGACGGATTCCGGCCGGTGATCGTTCAGGTCGCTGGCTTCGACGGCATCGTCCAGAGCCGCGTCGTAGCCCTCCATCATCTGTTCGAGCATTCTGGCCGTCGTGACGCCAGGCAGGTCAGACCCACGCGCCGCCATGGCGAGCGACAAACCAAGGCGGATCAAATCGTGGACCGGGTTGCCGATGACGGTCTGATCGAGGTCACGGATCTGTATGGCAATCTTGCCGTCCGCGTTTGCGACCGGGCCGAGATTGCCGACATGACAATCGCCGCAGATCCAGATCGGCGGTCCCTCGGGAAGGGCGCGGCCATCCGCACTGTCCAGCCACTCGTAGAACTTGGTTGTACTGCCTCGGACAAAGGCGTGCGCCGATCGCGCCATTTTCAGGTTTCGGGTCTGGAGCAGGACGGTAGACCTGTCGTCCGGATCCGTGGGAATGCTCCACGATGATTTCATTGGTGCCTTCAGTGGCAATCGTCGGCGGAGCACCCCGTTCGGTGCGCCTCGCTGGCGGATCATAGAGCGTTGAGAGGGAAATTAGAGAACGCACACGCAATCGTGGCGGCCGACCAATTACAGTGGCCAACGATCGAGACCGAAATGCGTCCAAAAAAGGCGCCTGTAATCACGATCGCCTGACCGTTCCGGCATGGACGGAGCGTGATATGGGTCGCGGCCGCCGAGCGCTTATACAAGTGCACGGATGCCCTGCAGTCAAAAAAGGCATGCCGGTTCGACACTGCATCGGCCCTGGCGGGTAGATCGGGAGATCAAGGACATGCCGGATACAATGCCCCCATTGGGCCCGCGATGGGCCCACGTCGTGCCGGCCGAGACGCCGAGCCTCCGCGGCCTGACCACCCTTGCCGTCACCGTTGTCATCGTCGCTGCGCTATATTTTGGCCGCGAAGTTCTCGTCCCGATCACCCTGGCGATTCTGCTCAGCTTCGTTCTCGCCCCACTGGCCGACCTCATTCGCCGCACCCGTATAGGGCGGGCTCCCGCGGTCATTCTGTCCGTCCTCATCGCCCTCGGCGTGATTGCAGCCCTTGGCGGCATCATAGGAATGCAGATCGCGGAGCTTGCCGACGACATCCCTCGCTACCAGACGACGATTCGGCAAAAAGCCGATGCCATCCGTGGATTTACCACCCGACACCTGTCCGATCTCATCGGCAATGTCGGCCGCGAGGTTCAACGCGCAACAAAAAATGATGATCAGCATGAAGCGCAGGGGGCGCCAGGAGCGGTGCAGCCCATGCAGGACCAAGGTCCGGCTCCCGTCCCGGTGGAAGTTCGGCAACCCAGTCCGTCACCCGTCGAATTTGCCGAACGCGTCATTTCTCCGGCGCTGAACCCGATTGCGACAGCGGCCATCATCTTTATCGTCGCAATCTTCATTCTGCTGCAGCAGGAGGATCTCCGGGACCGCCTCATTCGGCTTTTTGGCTCGCGTGACCTGCATCGCACCACCGTGGCGATGGACGATGCGGCGCGGCGTCTGAGCCGTTACTTCCTGACCCAGTTGGCGATCAACGCCAGCTTCGGCGTGATCATTGGCCTGGGGTTGTTCTTCATCGGTATCCCAAGCCCGCTGCTATGGGGCGTCTTGGCTGCGCTGCTCCGATTTGTACCCTATATCGGTGCTTTGATGGCCGGGGTTATTCCAGTTGCGCTCGGCGCGTCGGTCGATCCGGGATGGTCGATGATGATCTGGGCGGCGGCGCTCTTCCTGGTCACCGAACCGATCATGGGGCAAATCGTCGAGCCCATGCTGTACGGCCGCAGCACGGGCTTGTCACCGGTCTCCGTCGTGGTTTCAGCGATCTTCTGGGCGTGGATCTGGGGACCGATCGGATTGATCCTCGCCACGCCGCTCACCTTGTGCCTGGTCGTTCTCGGCCGCCATGTCGAGCGTCTCGAGTTTCTTGACGTGATACTCGGTGACAGGCCGGCGCTCACACCGGTGGAGAACTTTTATCAGCGCGTGCTGGCGGGTGACCCCGACGAGGCGCTCGAGCAGGCCGAGTTGCTTCTCAAGGAACGGTCGCTTTCATCCTATTATGACGAGGTCGCACTGAAAGGCCTGCAATTGGCGGCAACCGATGTGCTTCGGGGCGTGGTAACGCCGTTGCAGCTCGACTGTATCGGGGATGCCGTCAACGATCTGATTGAGGGCCTGGATGATCACCCGGATACCGATCCCGGCGCGAGCGAGACCGAAAAGGACATCGTCAGTGCTTCTGGCGCAGAGCAGCGCCTGCCAAAACAATCGGCGCCAAATCTGCCGCTTCCGCCGGTGGATGAGCGGGCGCCGGAATGGCGCTCGCCGGCCCCCGTCATGTGCATAGGCGGACGTGGGCCACTCGACGAAGCAGCAGCCGGAATGCTCGCACAACTCCTGCAAAAGCACGCATTGAACGCGCGTGTTGTAACGCGTGATGCGGTTTCCCGGGCCGGCATCGCGACCTTCGACACGCAAGGTGTCGCCATGGTGTGCATTTTGTATCTGGAGATAGCTGGAGCGCCTTCCCAACTGCGTTATCTGGTGAGGCGGATCCGCTGGCGATTGCCGCAAGTCCCCATCCTGGTGGGTCTGTGGCCATCGGGTGATAACATCCTTGCCGACCAAGACCGACAGCGATCGATTGGGGCCGACCACTGCGTGACTTCGTTGCGGGATGCAGTGACGGTGTGTCTGCGGACAGCGCAAAGTGCCAGCGACGCCATGCCACAGGCCATGGCAGGCGCGGTCGTGCTTGGGCAAACGGCTCGTTGAGCGACGATCGGCAACGCTGGGCGCTGACCATCAGCTGCCGCAGTGCGCTAGCCTCGCACCGCTGGTCGTCGCCGAGCGAACAGACTGCCAGCTCGTTCAAAAATCGGCGAACACCGAATGGTGCGGAGACAAAAAGCCATCTGCGGCGTTCCTGCTGAGACTTCGAGCAACCTCTCTCATTTATATTCGTCATCCCCGTACCAGGCGGCCCATGCCTCATACTTCGATCGATTGGACCCATGGTTCGTCCGAGCCGTGCGATGTCGCTGCCGGATTGGCGCCATCGCGCAAGAAGCGGCCTCACACGCAATCTATTGTCGTCGCCATTCCGGTGAAAAACGAAGCCGACCGAATTGCTTCCTGTCTTCGCTCGCTTGGGCGTCAGACTGTGATGCCTTGCGCCGTTTTGTTGCTGCTGAACAACTGCACTGACGAAACGGACGCCACTGTCCGTGCTCTGGCGGTGAGTCTGCCGTACAGATTGTATATCAAATGCCAGACGTTCCCATCACCGGTCGCCAGTGCCGGCCGCGCACGCCGGATGGTCATGCAGCACGCTGCTGAACTCGCGGGATTCGGGGGGATTCTGTTGACCACCGATGCTGATGCGGTTGTTGCGCATAATTGGATCGAGCGAAACGTGTTGGCGCTGTCCGCGGGGGCCGACCTCGTATGTGGACGGGCAGCGGTCGATCCTGTCGAAGCAGCACTCAGACCGTCGCATCTGCACGCGGACGATGCGCTGGAATGTGAGCTGACTGAATTGCTTGATCAAATCGCGGCGAGACTCGATCCGGACCCGGCAGACCCGTGGCCGCGCCATACCGAGGCGGCCGGTGCCAGCCTGGCTGTCACTGTCGCTGCATTCAAGCGCTCGGGTGGCATACCGCCCATGGACTCAAGCGAAGATCGTGGCTTCGTCAAAATGCTTGCTCAGATAGACGCACGAATTCGCCATGACCCAACGGTCAAGGTCACCGTCTCCGGCAGGATCCATGGCCGGGCAGCAGGTGGCATGGCCGACACGATCCGTCGCCGCATGCGTCAGCAGGACGAATTTGTCGACGACAGCCTGGAACCCGCGGTCGATGCGTATCGGCGAATTGATTTTCGTCGTCGAGTCAGAAGCGCCTGGCACGAACAGGCTGCCGGATGTGCGCCAGCAAAAGAACTGGCGGCTGATCTCGGCATACCGGGTCCGATGTTTCAGCACCTGGTGAGCAAGCGCTTTTTCGGCACGTCCTGGACCGAGATTGAGGTCCGCAGTCCGCTTCTGCATCGCCGGCGCGTGAGGTTCACTGAACTGCCCGGGCAGATCGCCCATGCGCGGCGATTGCTCGAACCGCACGCGCACCGAGCTGCCCCATGTTCCAATGCGCAAATCCTGCCGGGCGGATAGTCCCTCATGACCATCGACTCTCCGGCGCCGAACGATGCAACGATCGTTGATAGCGTGTCGGCGCTCGTCCCTTGGATGCAGCAGCGTGCTGCACAACGCGATGACGCCGCCGCTTTTCCGACTGAAGAGCTCGCGGCATTGCGCGCGGCCGGCATCCTGGCTTTGCCGCTGCCGATCGACCTGGGCCTCGCGCAACATGATGTGCACGTGGTCGCCGACAGGCTGGCCAACGTCCTTACGCAGATCGGACGGGGCAGCCTTGCGGTCGGACGCGTCGTGGAGGCCCATATCAATGCACGTCATCTGATCGCCCGTTACGGTTCCCCTGGGCAGCGCGCCCGTCTCGCGGACGATGTCCGGCGTGGCCATCTGTTTGCTCTATGGGTCACGGACCCGCCCGAAAACGGGCTGCGCATGTTATGCAGGCGCGACGATATCCGCCTCGATGGCGGCAAGATGTTCTGTTCCGCAGCCGGCTACGCAACGCGAGCCTTGATAACGGCCGTGGACGAAATGGGCGAAGCACGCATGCTCGTCATCGAGCTGGGCACCGGTGAGCATGTGCGGCCATTGGAATCGCCGTTGCAAGGCATGCGCGCCGCCGTGACCGGTGCCGTGACTTTCACGGGCTGCACGGTCGACCGTGATGCGTGCCTGGGTCAGACCGGCGACTATCTGAAGGAGCCGACCTTCTCCACCGGCGCCTGGCGCAGTTCGGCGGTGGCAGCAGGAGGGTTGCAGAGCCTTATCGACCAGACCACGACCCAATTGATCGCGGCCGGCCGGCTCGACAATCCGCATCAGTTGCAGCGCCTCGGCAATGCGCTGGTTGCCTGCGAAACCAGCCATCTTTGGGTTCGCCAGGTGGCGCGTATTGTGGAAGACCCTCGCACCGATCCAGGCCATGCAATTGCCTATACGGGTTTGGCGCGCATTGCTGTCGAAACCGCGTGCCTGGATGCCATGCGGCTGGTGCAGCGCTCGCTCGGCCTGTCAGCATTTCGGCGGGGCAATCCGGTGGAGCGTATCTGTCGCGATCTCGGCACTTACCTTCGTCAACCTGCCCCCGACGAGGTGCTGACCGAGGCGGCGGCGTATTTTGCACGACAGCCATCATGGAGCTGCACATGATTTCGGCCGGTCAGCTTCATCAGCTCTGGCGTGGCCTGCCGATCGGATCACTGGACGATGTGATCGGCGACGGACCATGCCTGATTCTCGCGCCGCATCCCGATGATGAAAGCCTCGGCTGCGGCGGTCTGATCGCCGCCTGTTGCGCCGGAGCGCGACCGCCGCTGGTGGTGGTCTTGACCGACGGCAGCGGCTCGCATCCCCGCTCCCGGCTCTTCCCGCCGGCGAAGTTGATATCGGTGCGCGAGGCGGAGGTAACGCAGGCTGTGCGGATCCTGGGCTTGCCGATCGAGCGGCTCATGTTCCTGCGCGAACAGGACTCCAAGGCACCACACGCAGGTCCCGCTTTCGATGCCGTCGTTCAGCTTCTGGCAGACTTCGTCCGGGCATTCGGCTGCACAACGATCGTGGCGCCCTGGCGTTTCGATCCTCACTGCGACCACGCGGCTGCGGCGAAGATCGCGTGCGAAACCGCCCGTGTTACCGGGATCCGTCGGCTCGCTTACCCGATCTGGGCATGGACACTTGCCGACGACACGCCGATCGAGGAAACGACAGTGCGAGGATGGCGGCTCGAGATTGCACCGTACCTGACGGCCAAGCGGCGCGCCATTCACACACATGCCTCGCAATATGGTCAGCTCATCACCGACGATCCGGCGGGGTTTGAGTTGCCGACTGCGCTGCTCCGCGCGCTCGACGAACCGTGGGAGGCGTTCCTGGCGCCATGAGCCGCCATCGACGGTCGCGCGGTCCCGCGCATTTCCAGCGTCTCTACGACGCAAGTTCAGACCCGTGGCAGTTCCGTACGAGCCAGTATGAGCAGGCGAAGTACCAAAAGACGATCGAGGTCCTTGGGGACCGCACGTTTCGCTCCGGCTTTGAGCCAGGCTGTTCAATCGGGGTGCTGACCCGGCTGCTGGCGGTTCGCTGTGACGCGCTGTTGGGGGTGGACATTGTCGAGGCAGCGCTGACGGCCGCGCGCATGACGTGCGCTGACCAGCGGTGGGTTCGCTTCGAGCGAATGCAGGTGCCGCACGAATGGCCCGATGATGTATTTGATCTGATCGTTTTGTCCGAGGTGCTGTATTTTCTCTCCCCCGCGGACATCATCGCAATGGCCGACCGCACCCTCGCTACGCTTGAGCCGGACGGCCTCGTGCTGCTGGTGAACTGGCGCGGTCGTTCAGGCGACCCTTGCACGGGCGACGAGGCAGGGCGCATTTTCATTGAGCGGACACAGCGGTGGCTGTCGTCGCAGGCCCACCATCAAGACGACAGCTATCGACTGGACGTGCTCCGTCGTCGGTAGCCTTTTACCACTCAGGTATGGACTGCACGGCCCAAAGCCTTGAAGGCCGCCTCCTGAAGGGCTTCGCTCAGCGTCGGGTGAGCATGAATTGTTGCAGCAATATCCTCAAGGCGTGCGCCCATCTCCAGCGCCAGGCTGAAAGGAGCCGACAATTCCGCGATGTCCGCGCCCACGGCCTGAATTCCGAGCAGGAGATTATTATCGGCGCGAGCAACCACGCGAATGAAACCCGTTTCGTCTTCCAACGTCAACGCGCGTCCGTTGGCTCGGAACGGAAAGAGGGCGGTTTTGAACGCGATGCCGGAGGCCGTGGCAATTTCGGGCGTCAGACCGGCGGCGACGATCTCCGGATCGGTGAAACAAACGGCCGGAATGCAAACCTTGTCCCAGGAACGCTTTCTGCCAGCAACGATCTCGGCCACCATCTCGCCTTGGGCCGACGCGCGATGGGCCAGCATAGGCTCGCCCGTCACGTCGCCAATGGCGTATATGCCGCGCATCGAAGTACGGCATTGGTCATCGATGCGGATGGACTGCCCGTCCAGATCGAGATCGATGGCTTCAAGTCCCCAGCCGTCGGTCGCCGGCTTACGGCCGACTGTCATGAGTATTTGGTCGGCTGGAAGTGTCACGGTCGCCCCATTCGACGTATCGACGATGAGTGCATCGCCGCTGGGAGCAAGCCCCTTCGCCTTGGCGCCGGTCAGCACCGTAACGCCAATCTCTTGCAGGCGCCTTGCAACTGGCGTCGTCAGCTCGACGTCATATTGGGGTAGAATGCGCGACTGGGCTTCGACGATGGTTACCGCAGCACCCATTTTGGCGAAGGCAGTCCCCAGCTCCAGGCCGATGTAGCCAGCGCCGACAACCACAAGCCTGGCAGGTACCTCGGTCAGCGCCAACACCTCGGTCGACGAGATCACCGGGCCGCCGAACGGAAGGAATGGCAGGTCGACGGCCTGGGACCCCGTCGCAATGACGACATGGTCGGCGCGAATGACTTGCGGGCCGATTTCCGTCGCAACCTCGATCGTCTTGCCGTCGCGAAACCGTGCCCAGCCTTCGACGACCTTGACGCCGGCCGTCTTCAACAGCCCGGAAACGCCGCCGGTCAGGCGACCGACGATGCCATCCTTCCAGTGCATGGTCTTCCGAAGATCGAGTTCGGGCCTCGCGACAGTAATACCAAGCGGACTCTCGTCCGCTGCGAAGCGCGCGACCTTCGCGAATTCATCGGCCGCGTGGATCAGGGCCTTCGAAGGGATGCAGCCGATGTTGAGGCAGGTTCCGCCTGGCTTCTTCGCCTCGACCACCACTGTGTCGATGCCGAGCTGCCCTGCCCGGATCGCACAGACATAGCCGCCGGGGCCGGCACCGATCACCAGCAGTTTGCAGGCGATGTCTGGCAAGACCTCAACCCTCCATGAAGATCAGCGCCGGCGTTTCCAGGAGTTCCTTGATGCGCTGTACGAAAGTCGCTGCATCCCAACCGTCTACCACGCGGTGATCGAAGCTCGACGACAGGTTCATCATCTTGCGTGGGATGAAGGCTGTACCGTCCCATTTGGGACGCACCACAATCTTGTTTACACCGATGATCGCCACCTCGGGGTGATTGATGATGGGGGTCGTAACCAATCCGCCCATGGCGCCCAGCGAGGTAATCGTGATGGTTGAGCCGCCAAGCTCCTCGCGGGTCGCGGTTCCGCCTCGCGCGGCTTCAGCGATCCGGGCAACCTCGACCGCACAGTCCCATACGTCGAGCGCCTCCGCGTGTTTGACCACTGGCACCATGAGGCCTGCCGGTGTCTGTGTCGCAATGCCGATATGCACGCCGGCGTGCTGGTGGACGATGCCCTCCGCGTCGTCGAACAGCGCATTCAGCTTGGGCTGGTCCGCGATCGCTCGCACCATCGCACGCATGAGGAACGGCAACAGTGTGAGCCTGGGCTGGTCCTTACGTTTGCGCTTGTTCAGCGTTTCTCGAAGCTCCTCGACCCCCGTCACGTCGACCTCTTCAACGTAGGTGATATGCGGGATGCGCGAACTGGATATTGCCATCCTCTCGGCGATCTTGCGGCGAAGCCCGGTCACTTTGACGTCTTCGACGGAGCTCCTGGCTTGAAGGATGGGTGGTCTCGCGTCACGCGGCCCCTGCGAGAAGAATGCGTCCAGATCTTCGTGTGTGATGCGACCGGCCGGTCCGGTGCCGATAACCTGCCGCAAGTCGACGCCCGCCTCGCGCGCTCTGAGACGAACAGCCGGGGCGGCAATGGGCTTCTCGCCTTCCGGACGATGGGCTCCATGAAAAAGCTGGCGTGGCTGAGCGGTTCGCGTTGGCCCTCTCGTGGCTGACACCGGTGATGCGCGATCAGGTTCAACACGATCTTGCGAGCCGCCCATGCGAGGTTTCGCCGTCGGTTCGGTATCGGTGCCTTTCGCGGCGGAAGCATTCGCTTGCGATGGGTTCTGTCCGTCAATGGGCGTATTGCCGGCGCCGGGAACCTTCAGGCGGACAAGGTCGGAACCGACGGCGACCACATCGCCGATTTTGGCACCCAGCCAAACAATCTCGCCCGCGACAGGCGATGGGATCTCGACGGTTGCCTTGTCGGTCATGACCGCCGCAAGTGCCGCGTCCTCCCGGACAATATCGCCAATCTTGACGTGCCACTCGACAAGTTCGGCTTCGGCGACACCCTCGCCGACATCGGGTAGCCTGATCACATGCTCGGACAACTCACGCCCCCATCACATCGAGCATCGCGCGGCCGACGCGGGCCGGACCGGGGAAGTAGTCCCATTCCTGCGCATGTGGATAAGGCGTATCCCAGCCCGCCACCCGCGTGATCGGCGCCTCGAGATGGTAGAAGCAGGTTTCCTGCACAAGCGCGGAAAGCTCGGCGCCGAATCCCGATGTCAGCGTCGCCTCATGCACGATCACGCACCTGCCGGTCTTGCGGACCGACATCTGAATCGTCTCCAGGTCGAGCGGCAGCAATGTGCGAAGTTCGACAATTTCAGCATCGATGCCGGTTTCAGCAGCGGCCGCCATGGCGACATAGACCATGGTTCCGTACGCGAGAATTGTCAGCGCCGCACCTTCGCGCCGGATTGCTGCCTTGCCCAAGGGTACAGCGTAGTGGCCGTCGGGAACCTCACCGAGCTCGTGGCTTGACCAAGGCGTGACGGGACGATCGTAATGACCGTCGAACGGTCCATTGTAGAGCCGCTTTGGCTCCAGGAAGATCACCGGATCCGGATCCTCGATTGCCGATATCAGCAGCCCCTTGGCATCGCTTGGATTCGATGGCACGACCGTCTTGATGCCGCACACATGGGTGAACAAAGCCTCTGGGCTCTGGCTGTGCGTCTGTCCGCCGAAGATTCCGCCACCGGTCGGCATCCTTACGACAAGCGGGCAGGTAAACTGGCCGTTTGAGCGATATCGCAGTCGCGCGGCCTCTGAAACGATCTGGTCATACGCCGGGTACATATAATCGGCAAACTGGATCTCGACGCACGGACGGAGACCATATGCAGCCATGCCGACGGCGGCACCGACGATTCCCAGCTCGCTGATTGGTGCATCGAAGCAGCGGCTCTTGCCGTATTTCGCTTGCAGGCCCTGGGTGGCACGAAAGACACCGCCGAAGAAACCAACGTCCTCGCCGAACACGACAACGTTTTCGTCGCGATCCATCATCACGTCCATGGCGTCGCGGATGGCCTCGATCATGGTCTTGCGGGGCATGGCTAGACACCCGCCTGTTGGCGTTGCCGGCGCAGGTGTGGCGGCATCGTCGCGTAGACACCCTCGAATATGTCGCGGACCGATGGTTTGCCACCGGCATGCAGCGTGCCGTGACTTTCGGCCTCCTTCTGCGCCGACATCACAGTGTCCATGACTTCCGCCTCGGCTTGTTTATGGCGTTCATCCGACCAGACACCGCGTACGGTCAGGTGGTTCTTCAGCCGGATCACCGGGTCTCCGAGCGGCCAGGCGTCGGACTCGGTTTTGGGTCGATAAGCGGCAGGATCATCGGACGTGGAATGGGCACCGACGCGATACGTGACATGCTCGATGAGCGTGGGGCCGAGGTTGCGACGCGCGCGCTCAGCAGCCCAATTGGCCACGGCATAGACCGCGAGATAATCGTTGCCATCGACCCTGAGTGCCGGAATGCCGAAACCGAGTCCGCGCGCCGCAAATGTGCCGGACCCGCCGCGGGCGATCCCCTGGAAGGTGGAGATCGCCCACTGATTGTTCACGATGTTGAGTATGACCGGCGCTTTGTAGGTCGAGGCGAAAACCAGCGCGGCATGGAAGTCCGACTCGGCGGTCGAGCCATCCCCGATCCATGCTGCGGCGATTTTTGTGTCGTTCTTGATCGCCGAAGCCATGGCCCAGCCCACCGCCTGGATATACTGGGTCGCCAGGTTTCCGGAGACCGAAAAGAAACCATCCTCCTTCGAGGAATACAGCACCGGAAGTTGCCGGCCCTTCAACGGATCGCGCTCATTGGAATAGATCTGGCACATCATGTCGACCAGCGGATAGCCCGCGGCGATCAAGAGTCCCGCTTGGCGATACGTCGGAAAATTCATATCGCCTGGAAGGAGAGCCTTGCGAAATGCGCAGCTGACAGCCTCTTCGCCCATGTGCTGCATATAAAACGACGTCTTGCCCTGCCGCTGCGCCATGAGCATCCGAGCATCGAAGGCACGCAAGATCATCATGTCACGCAGGCCCGAACGCAGTTCGTCGTCGTCCAAAAGGCCGGCCCAGGGGCCAACCGCCTCGCCGTCCCGATTGAGAACGCGGATTATGGAATAGGCGAGGTCGCGCATAGCTTCCGGATCTGCATCCACTTCCGGGCGTGCCACCGATCCCGCTCTTGGTACCCGTACACTCGAAAAATCAGGTGCTCCGCCAGGCCGGACTTCGGGTTCCGGCACGTGCAGCCGCAGCGGGCCATAGTCAGTCATTCCACAGTCTCCTACGAGCGCTGTTCCCCAAGTATACCGTACGCCGCAACCGGGTTATCACGTTCCAGCGCAGCGCTGAGTTCTTGCAGGCTACTTTACTGGGCGGCGCGAACGGCCGATCGGGGTCACCAAACGTTGAGCATCGTCCGTCTATCCCCTGAACTGAGCAGAGCGCCATCTGACCGCGGCCGGTACCCCTTCGGTTCTTGCGATCTCGCGAAACTGTGTGCCAAGTTCGGTCGCAGTCGCGTAAAGCGGGCCGACAACATCGAGCCCGCTATAGAGCGCGGTGCGAAACCCGGCTGCATCAGCGACGCGGTTGACCGCACGTTTCGTCGCATAGAGCGCCTCCGGCGAGATCAGCGACAGGCGCTTTGCGTAGGCTAGGCTCGCCGCGCGCAACTCGGCGAGCGGGACGATGCGATTGATCATGCCGATGTCGAGCGCGGTCTGCGCGTCGATCTGATCGCCGAAATAGAGCAGCTCCCGCGCCCTCTTGTAGCCAATGATCATCGGCATCACGATGGCCGGGCCGACTGCTGAAAACCGCACTTCCGGTTCGCCGAAAGTCGCGTCGTCGGCCGCAATCGTCAGGTCACACAGCATGACGAGCTCGCACCCGCCGCCGAGCACATGGCCTTGCACCGAGGCGATCACCGGCTTCGTCATCAGCCACGGCGCCATCTCGAATTCGAGCTGCGGCTGCAAATGCGCATGCGCTTTCGTCGGATCACTGCGCCAATCGTCAGCGTCAGGGCCCCTGGCGCCGATGTCGTATCCAGCACAAAAGCTGCGACCCTCGGCGCGCAACAGTACGACGCTCGTCGCGGGGTCGGCGTCGGCGCGCTTGAAGGCCTCGGTCAGCGCGTGCTGCAGTTCGTGGCTGATCGCGTTGAGTTTGTCCGGCCGATTAAGGGTAACGATGCCGACTTTGTCGTCAATGTCGTAAACAACCAATGGGTCTGCCAAGGTCACCTCCATAGCCAGCGTTTCGCACCTGTTGCCGATCGCACCCGACCCTTCGAGGACGCCGCTGACCAGGACAAAGCCGACATTGCGGATGACCGCGGCTCGCGCTCCTCGTTTCGCCGCCGCGACAACGCATCGGCGGTGCGCGCGTCGTCCAAGTGAAGCACCACGACATCCGGCGCCCCGGGCACCGTCGGCTTCTCTGACGCACCGATTGCGGCCTCCGTTCCTGCTTGAACAGCGTGCCTGGCCGCATGGTGCCCTATCTGTTGCCGTTCCGGTTTTCACGCAGCGTAGTCCCTTTATAGTCACGACGAAACCGGACGCGGCAGAACTCGGGCGGCGACTCCGGGCCCCGCGGGTGCTACGGCACCGGTGGCTGCGGGCCGGCATGCTGTCGGGCTGCAAGACATAGCCGGTCTCGGTCATGACCTTCGCGTTTACGGACGCTGGACGCGGTCGTCTACTGGCGGCCCGAGGATTATAACCGCAACGCCAAGCCTGCGTTGGCGGTTGGCCAGGGCTCGATTAACCTGAAGCATCACGACTTGCCTTCCAATTGGTGCCGACATTCGACAAATGGAATCGCGACTATGCACTGGAACACGTCGGCCGCAGAGATGGAGTCCGGACTACTGTCCATGTGGACCCATCTCACCCGGGGTGACATCGCCGGCTATCTCGGCGGTCTCTTGATCCTGCTCTCGTTCTTTAGGACAACGATGATCCCGCTGCGGGCGATGAGCGCCATGAGCAATCTTTGCTTCGTCGCCTACGGCTATCTGGACGCCGTATACCCAATGATGGCGCTTCATGCCGCGCTGTTTCCGCTCAATGTCGTGCGGCTCCACCAGATGGTGAGACTCGTGCGGCGGGTGCGGACCGCGGCTGAGGGCAGCAAGACGATGGACTGGCTGCGTCCCTATATGCGCAGGAAATTCTGCAAGGCGGGAGAGGTGCTATTCCGGAAGGGCGATGCGGCAGATCGAATGTTCTACACTGTGTCCGGGCATTTCAGGTTAAACGAGACAGCTACCGAGCTACCGCGGAACGTTTTCGTTGGTGAGCTTGGCATGCTCGCGCCGGATCGGCGGCGGACCCAGACGTTGGAGTGCACCGACGCCGGCGAATTGCTTTTTGTATCATACGAGCAGGTGAAGATGCTGTATTTCCAAAACCCGGATTTCGGATTCTATCTCATGCAATTAGCGGCTGGTCGACTTTTCCAGAATCTGTCTGCGCTGGAACAGCGGCTGTCAGCAAAGCATGCCTTGA
The DNA here is from genome assembly GCA_963739725.1 of uncultured Alphaproteobacteria bacterium. GTDB lineage: Bacteria > Pseudomonadota > Alphaproteobacteria > Acetobacterales > Acetobacteraceae > JAMXLO01. Next base: position 43,254 of record CAVUBS010000022.1, read on the forward strand.
ACGGAGCCCCGGCTGTCGATGCCGATGACACACAGTCAGTGGCCTACCCATAATAAGTGCGCCTAACCATACGTTACGCGCCGACAGCAAAGTTGGGAAATCGTGTACCACAGGCGCCAACTGGCGGAGGATCGGTGGATGCCATTCGCCGCGGGCATCAAACGCGTTCGGCCTGCGGCATGGCGAGTACGTTGAACGCCGCCAGCGAGCGCCGGACCAGATCCGGATCGATCCCGTCGACAATGAAAACAATATGCGACCGTCGGTCCTCGTCGGGCCACCTGGCCATATGGACAGGGCTATGGACCAGGTGCTGCACGCCGTGAACCGCCACCGGCGCCGCCTCTCCGGCCAGGTTCAGTATGCCCTTGACCCGCAGGACTTTGTCGCCGTGCCGATTGAGCAGCATCGTCAGCCACACGCCGAACGCGGTCCAGTCGATGGGCGCCTCCACGGTCACGACGAAGGAACGGATGTGCGTCCCGTGACTGTCGCCATTTGGGGAGTCAGATATCAGCGGCGTACGATATTCGAACACGCTGCCCACACGGTTGAGCAGGGCGTCTGCGTCGAGATCGATCTCCTCCGACCGGACCACCGGCGCGTCCGGATTGATCCGCCGCACCTGGGCCAGAACATTCGCGACGGTGACCTCGTCCGCCAGATCCGTCTTGGTCAACACCAAACGATCGGCGGCCGCCACCTGTCGGATCGATTGCGGGTGGTGTTCGATTTGCGACAGCCCGTTCACCGCGTCGACCGTTGTGACGACGGCCCCAGTGCGGAAATGATGGCGCAGAACCGGGTCGGCCTTGAGCGTCGAAAGTATCGGAAACGGCTCGGCCAGCCCGGTGCTCTCGATGACCAGCCGAGCGAACCCCGGCACCATCCCGCGTTCGCGCCTGGAATGGAGATCGCGTATGGCGAGCGCCAGTTCGCCGCGGATGGTGCAGCAAAGACACCCCGATCGCAGCAGGACCACGGTCTCGTCGATCCGCTCGACGAGATGATGATCGAGCCCGACTTCGCCGAATTCGTTGATCAGCACTGCGGTTCCGGACAGCACCGGATCGCCCAGCAGACGGCGCAGCAAAGTCGTCTTGCCGGAACCGAGAAAGCCAGTGAGGAGATTGACCGGCGTGAAGGCAGGAATGCCCTCAGCCATGTCGCCGCTCCAAACTCTCGATCAGGGGGAGTGCCAACGGATCGCAGACGCGTCCGGCAAGCTTTTCGGCAGCCGGCCACAAATGTCCGAGGTCAGCAATGATCTCAGTCTTGCCGGTGCGCGTCGACAGTAGAAATGCAGTGCCTTGCCAATCCGAAATCGTCATGCCGAATTGCGCCAGAACCCGATTGGCGATGCGCACTCGATTGATGCGTTCGCGGCGGCGCTCGATAGCGCTGGCGTTGCGCGTATAGACACCGGGCCGCGCGACCGCATCGGCCCAGTGCTCGTTGCCACCCAGCACGCCGCACAGCGAACACATCTGAAATCCCCTCCACGGATGCCAATCCGGGCGGCCGGTGCAGCCCAGACCCCCGTGCTACCTGCTGCGCGGAAAACGTCTCGCGAAGTCGTCGGCCATTTCATTCATCGTCACGAACTTCACGCCGGGATGCTTGATCATGTGAGCGTAGAGACGCTCCAGCATCAACAGCACCTGCGGCCGGCCGGACACGTCGGGGTGAATCGTAATTGGGAACACCGCGTAATCCATTTCACGATAGACCCAGTCGAACTGATCGCGCCAGATTTGTTCGATATCGCGCGGGTTCACGAAGCCATGGCTGTTGGGAGACTTCTTGATGAACATCATCGGCGGCAGATCATCGAGATACCATGAGGCAGGTATTTCTATCAGATCCGTCTCGTGCCCGCGTTTCAGCGGCACCATCCAGTCGGCGGGCTTTCCCGAGTAGTCGATCTTGGTCCAGCTATCGCCGACGCGCACGTAATAGGGCGTGAAGTCGTTATGCATCAGCGAGTGATCGTACTTGATGCCGCGCTCCAGCAGGAGTTCGTTGCTGACCGTGGAAAACTCCCACCACGGCGCCACATAGCCGGTCGGTCGCTTGCCGGAAAGCCTGGTCACAAGTTCGATACATTTGTCGAGCACCGCGGTTTCCTGCTCGCGGGTCATCTCGATCGGGTTCTCGTGGGAATAGCCGTGAATGCCGATCTCATGGCCGGCATGGGCCACCGCCTGCATCTGCTTGGGAAAGGTCTCGATCGAGTGGCCGGGGATGAACCACGTGGTCTTGATGCCAAATCGCTCGAACAGGCTCAGCAATCGCGGTGCTCCGACCTCGCCTGCGAAGAGCCCGCGCGAAATATCGTCAGGCGAATCCTCACCGCCATAGGATCCGAGCCAGCCGGCGACAGCATCGACGTCGACGCCGAAGCCACAAAGTATGTCCTTTGTCACGATCAATCCCCTTCGACATTGTGAGATCGTTCAGAACCAACTTGTCCGATGTCGGACATAGCCCCTTGGTCGTCTTGGGACCCGCCGCGATCCAACTGCATCCGCCCTTGCGTGATGAGGCGCGCGCTGCGCTGATTGCGCATATGGATCCACAGCCAGTTGATCGCGACGCTGAGCCGCGCTCGCACGCCGATCAGGAAATAGATGTGGGCGATTCCCCAGATCCACCATGCAACGGCGCCACGCAGCCTGCACCATCCAAAATCGATCACCGCCCGATGTTTGCCGATCTGTGCCAGGCTGCCGGCATGCCTGTAGCGGAATGGACGAGGCGCGGTTTCGCCGCGCAGCCGCTGCGTGATTGTCCTGGCTACGTGGCGTCCAGCCTGCTTGGCGGCGGGTGCGATGCCGGGTACAGGCGCCCCGTCGGGAGCAGTGACCATCACCGTGTCGCCGACGGCGAAGATCTCCGGATGATCCGGAACGGTGAGGTCCTGGAGAACCAGAAGGCGGCCCGCCCGGTCCACCGGTGCGCCGACCCAGGCGGCCGCCGGGGATGCCTGCACACCGGCGGCCCAGATGATCGTCTTGCTCGCCAAACATTTGGCCCCGTACACGACGCCGTCGGGCGTGCACTCGGTTACCGCGTGACCCAGTTCGACTTCCACGCCAAGGCTTGCGAGCGAGCGGTGGGCGTATTGCGAAAGGCTGCCGGGATAGCCCGCCAACACGCGCGGGCCGGCCTCGATGAGGACGACGCGAGCCCTTTGCGTGTCGATGTGGCGGAAGTCGGGTGACAGCGTATCGCGCGCCAGTTCCGCGATGGTGCCGGCAAGCTCGACACCGGTGGGACCTGCACCGACGATGACGAAGGTCAGCAGCGCCGCTCGCTGTCGCCGATCGTTTTCACGTTCCGCACGCTCAAAGGCGAGCAGAATGCGGCCGCGGACAGTCGTCGCATCTTCGATCGTTTTAAGGCCGGGCGCGAATGCCTCCCATCCCTCGTGGCCGAAATATGCGTGCCGGGCACCAGTGGCGAGAACGAGCGTGTCGTAATGCAGATCATCGCGACCATCGAGCAGCACACGACGCGTGCCCACGTCCACGCCGGTCACCGTGGCGAGCAGTGTCGTGACCTCGGGCCGTCCGCGCATCAGGAACCGGATGGGCCAGGCGATCTCCGAGGGTGCGAGCGAGGCCGTAGCAACCTGATAGAGCAGCGGCTGGAAGATGTGGTGGTTGCGCTGATCGATCACCGTGATGTCGACCGGCGCGCCGGCCAATCCGTTGGCCGCTTCCAAGCCACCGAAGCCGCCGCCGACGATCACGACGTGATGGCGCCCTGCTGACCGCGATGGCGCCAACTCGCCTGGCGGTGCCGGCTGAACATCGGTTGCCAAATTCATCGTGCCAATGCTTGCGGCCGCATTTGTACCCTCGTGATCTGGTCATCGGTCGCGGTACCAGCGACGCCAAGGGGGACAATCCTAAAGTCGCACCTCGACGATGTCCTGAGCGAAGATCATTTCTTCCTCGCCAATCATGGCCGGATCGTCGTCCGATGACAGATACCGGGCGAACAGCCACACCCCATCCTTCGGGTTGGACACGATCTCCACCTCGGCGCCGGTACCCAGCATCACCCGCGTGCCGACCGCGAGATCGCGGATGTTGATCGGATCGCTCATTTCGCCGCCTGCACTTCCGTTGCGACCGCGCGCGGCGCGTTGCGGCGCCATGTCATCAGCTCGTCCCAGCTATCGGCCTCCATGAACTGGGCCCAGCGGCGATAGAGATTGCGCATCGGCTCCTCGCTCGCCTGCGCCGTGGTCAGGTCGATGACCCGGCCTGGCACTTTGAGCCCATCCCATTCGTAATCCTCGATCGCATGGCCGAGCCCCATCTCGTAGCTGTAGGGATAACGTCGCGCGATCGTGCCGCGGCTGGCGGCGTGCGCATAATTCCAGTTCTCCATGTCGTCCTGCTCGGTCATGCCCGCCGGCCCGGAGTAACGGATGTAGTAATCGCGGAGGAAGTTCTTGACCTGTTGCGGCGCGTCGCGATCGACGAAAAAGAACCGCCAGACCTCGGTCTCGTGCGCACTCTTCGGATGCCAAACCGCCAAGGTGCGCGGCTGCCGGGGCAGCAACGCTGCATTGGGGAAGATCTCGCCGGGCGCACCGATCAGCCGGCTATTGGCGCCCGGACGTCGTCGCCGCTCCTCCTCGCAATGGCGAAAATACTCGGCGACCTCGGGCGAATTCTGATACGCGGCCTGCGGTTGGTGATCCTTTGGCAGAACATAGGTGATCGTCTGGTGCCCGCGATCGGGAATGGCAACCTGCAGCCGGCGGCTGCCGCTGAACTCGCTGTAATCGCGCCGGCTGCGCCCGCTGGGACCCACGCCGACCAGGTCGACCGAGCGGTGCGAGATGTTGTGGTAGGTGTCGCCGCTGAAGTTCTCGGCCGGCCACTTCCAGTTGCACGGAATGATCCATTTCTGCACGCCGCCCAGAAGTTCCGCCTGGCCTTCGCGCCCATCCCAGCCGTCGAGAATCAAATCGAGGAAGCGTTGGAATTCGCCAAGATATTCAAGGAACGGCGGCGCCGAGGCATCCCAGTTGGCCCACACGGTGCCCTTGTAGCAACAAAGCTGTGCGACCTCGACGAGCCGGTATTTCGCGCGATCAAGCGCGGAATGATACGCCTCCCGGAAAAACGGCACGCCGACCAGCGCGCCATCGGTGCCGTAGCTCCAGCCGTGATAGGGGCAGGTGAACACGGTGGTGTTGCCATCGTCGTAGCGGCACACCTTCATGCCGCGATGACGGCACGAATTGAGGAACACATGCACCGCGCCGGCGCGGTCGCGGCAAAGGATCACCGACTCTTCGCCCATGCGCGAGGCGAAGAAATCGCCCGGGTTGGGGATCTGGCTTTCATGCCCGACGAACAGCCAGGAACGCGCGAACACCCGCTCCTGCTCCTGGGCGTAGATGTCGTCGTTGACGAAGATCTCGCGGCTGATCTGTCCCGATGCGAGATCGACGAGGCCCGGATGGTAACCCCGCGTTCCGTTCATCGTCATCGCCGTGCCTCCCCTTCAAAAGAAGAACGTCAGGTTTTTGGTCAACAGCACACTCTGGTCGAGGATGATCTTCCGCCGCGCGATAAGCCAGCCGTCCCCGGCCCGGCGCAGCGTATCCTCGCGCTTGCCGACGAGCAGGTCGGTCTCGGTCTCGACGCGGTTGCGATAGATCAGGAACCGGCATTTCGCCATGATCACTTGCGGCATGAGGGCATCGGGCGTCACTGCGAGCAATTGCACGTTGGTCACCATGTGGGTGATCCGCGATTGCGGCTCCTCCGCCCAATGGATACCGGTTTGAATCTGGCGCACGCGCCGCGTCAGGGTTTCCTTGCCCTCGTCGAACCAGCTGATGTCCTCACCCTCGCGGGTAAATTCGCGCGTGGCGTCACCGTATTTGACGTTGCGCCGCATCGGCATCCAATAGCGGATATCCTCGGCCAGCAGGGCCAGCCATTCGTCATGGCGCCGCTCGTCGAGCAATTCAGCCTCGGTATAGAGGAACGATGCGACCTCTTGCGTCAGCAGCAGCCGGGCAACGCGATCGTCGCTCATCCTTCGCCTCCCGTTTTATGTCCTGGGCGCAATTCGGTCCCGGCCATCGCCTCGAGCACGCGGGCAACGATCGGAAAACCCTCCTGGCCCCAGCCCTGCGCCTGCGCGCGCTTGTAGAAATCGGAGGCGAGCGTGCCCAGCGCCGCCGGGGCGCCGACGTCACGGGCAAGCTGACAGGCGAGTTCAACATCCTTGGCGACGATGTCGAGTGTGCCGCCGGCAGCGAAGGTGCCCGAAAACACGCCACGCGCGATGTTGTCGAAGGTGCGGCTTTGCCCGGCGCTGACCGGCACGATGCGGGCCAGGATGTCGAGGTCGATCCCGGCTTTGGCCGCGACGAGCATCCCTTCAATCGAGGCGATGAAGTTGGTGTAGCCCAGGTACTGCGTCACCAGCTTGGCGGTCGCCCCGGCGCCGCTCGGGCCGACATGAAAGACATTGGCGGCGATCGCCTCGAACAGCGGCCGAAATTTGTCAAAGGCGGTATCGCTGGCGCCGACCATAACGGTCATCGTCGGTGGACGGCCGCTGACCGGCGCATCGATCAGCTCCACCCCACGCGAGCGGCAAGCCGCAGCAACACGGGCGACGGTCTTCGGCGCATTGGTGGTCAGGTCGATATGGGCCGCACCTGGCTGCAGCCCGGCGAGGATGCCGCTCTGCGGTTCCAGCATCGCCGCCTCAAATTCGGCGGGTCCGGGCAGCGACGTGAACGTCACCTCGCTGTCGCGCGCCGCGGCGAACGCGCTGTCGGTGCGCACCGCACCTTGCGCGCACAGTGAAGCGGTGGCCTCCGGGCGGCGGTCATAAACTGAAAGCGAATGGCCGGCACGGATCAGGCAGCCCGCGATCGGGGTCCCCATCGTTCCGGTTCCGACAAAACCAATCCGCATCGTGTTGTTGCCCTACGTGCTGGGTGGCCAGCATCGACCCGTCAGTCGTGGACGACAAGCGGTTCAGCCGGCAAGCACCCGCGCGAACGGCGGGCCCCGACTGGTCGGCTATGTCGCCGATGCCGTAGTCTGGCAGTGCCGGCTCGAAGCCGGCGCGCAGCACGGTCCATCGTCGCATGTCAGGGGAGGCAAATCAATGGAGCGAAAGAAAGCATCGGATTTCCCGCAGGAGCTTCTGAACCTGTTTGACGGCTACGTGCACGGCGCGGTCAGCCGCCGGCAATTTCTCGATGGCGCCCAGAAGTTTGCAGTCGGCGGAATGACCGCGGCCGCACTCTTGCAAATGCTCAAGCCAAACTATGCTTGGGCCGTCCAGGTTCCACCAGACGACACTCGGATCAAGGCGGAGTCCGCCACAGTGCCGTCGCCGCGTGGCAACGGCAGCATCAAGGGCTACCTTGTGCGGCCGGCGAATGCATCCAAACAGCCCGTAATTCTGGTCATCCACGAAAATCGCGGTCTCAATCCGTACATCGAGGATGTGGCGCGACGGCTGGCGGTCGCCAATTTCATCGCATTCGCGCCGGATGGACTGACATCGGTGGGCGGCTATCCCGGCGATGACGAGAAGGGTCTGTCACTTTTCGGCAAGCTCGACCGTGCCAAGATGGGGGAAGACTTCCTTGCCGCGGCGTATTGGCTCAAATCGCGCCCGGACAGCACGGGCAAACTCGGCGCCGTCGGTTTCTGCTTTGGCGGCGGAATTGTCAACCTGCTGGCGGTGCGGATGGGCCCGGATCTTGCTGCCGGGGTTCCGTTCTATGGCGCCCAACCCAGCGCCGCCGACACGGCTGCGATCAAGGCGCCGATCAATGCGCAATACGGCGAATTGGACGCGCGCATCACCGACGGATGGCCGGCCTTCGATGTCGCCCTGACGCAGGCGCGCGTGCCGCACGAGGGTCATATATACAAGGGCGCCAATCACGGGTTCCATAATGACACAACGCCCCGCTACGACGAGGCCGCAGCCAAGGAAGCGTGGCAGCAGACGCTGAATTGGTTCGACAAGTATTTGAGAGGCTGAACGCAAAACACGAATGCCAGGGGGGAGGATGACGACCGCTGTACGAAACCCGCTGCTGTTGCATCCGGATCCCGAGGTCGCCGAAACGCGCCGCCGCGCGGTGTCCAAGGCCGCGTGGCGATTCCTGCCGATTCTCACAATCGCCTACATCCTCAACTACCTCGACCGGACCAGCGTCGGCATTGCTGCGCTGACGATGAACCGCGACCTCGGGCTTACGGCCTACGAGTTCGGCTGGGGAGCCGGGTTGCTGTTCGCCAGCTACAGCATCTTCGAAATCCCGAGCAACCTTATCCTTTATCGGTTCGGCGCGCGCCGCTGGATCGCGCGCATCATGATCACATGGGGCGTGGTTGCCGCGGCGAACGCCTTTGTGGTCGGGCCGACAAGCTTCTACATCGTGCGCCTGCTGTTGGGAGCCGCCGAAGCCGGGTTCTTCCCAGGCATCACGTTTTTCCTCGCTGCCTGGTTTCCGGCGCAGTACCGCGCGCAGGTATTGGCGTGGTTCCTGGTCGCGATCCCGGTATCGTCGGTCCTCGGCGGCCCGATCTCCAGCCTCTTGCTGCAGATGGATGGCCTGGCTGGCCTGGCCGGCTGGCAGTGGATGTTCATCGTCGAGGGCCTGCCCGCCAGCATCGTCGGCTTGTTCATCCTGAGGATACTATCCGACCGACCGGAAGAGGCGGAATGGCTCAGCGTCGAGGAACGCGCGGCGATGGTGGCGATGCTCGCCGAAGAGCAGCGCGATCGCGCGCGGCACTCGATGTTGTCGGCGATCAGGGATGTGCGGGTGCTGATCCTTACGGCCATCCAGTTCGGCTATACACTTGGCTCTTATGGGATTGGCATCTGGCTGCCACAGATTTTGAAGACGCATGGTTTGTCGAACCTGACGGTCGGCTTTGTCTCGGCAATACCGTATCTGTTTGCCAGCGTGGCCATGCTGGTCTGGGCCGCCTATGTCGACCGCGCCGGTCGTAAAATCCTGAACCTGACACTCGGTTTTTTGCTGGCAACGGTCGGCCTGGTCCTCTCGGTCGGGTGGACGGACCTGGCGCCGGCTCTGATCGGCCTGACAGTCGCGCTGGTCGGCGTGACCTCGGCGCGGGCGATCTTCTGGACCGTGCCGACCAGCTTCCTGACCGGACGCGGCGCCGCCGGCGGGCTCGCCTTCATCACGACGATCGGCTCGCTCGGCGGCTTCTTCGGCCCGTTCCTGATCGGCTGGATCAAGGATTCGACGGGGTCGTTCATTTTGGGATTGCTCGCCATGGCCGCGATCCTTGCGGTCACCACGGCATTGTCGGCGGGACTGCGATTGGTCGTCCACCAGGAGTAGGCGCTCAGGTCCGCCAAAGGCCGCCTCACGCTTTATCTCGATCGACGCGAGCCCGCCTGAATGACCTGATAGGCGGAGGAGAAGATCGCCTCGAGCGGCGGGTGTCCCCAGGTACGTTCGGGATAGCGGCGAACAAGTCCATCGAATTGCGCCTGAGCCTGCGCATGGGCCGCGTCCAGATCAAATCCCGGGATCTGCCCGTCCTCCATCACAAACCGCCCCGCCACGATGACGCTTCGCACGCGACGGCCGGCGACACCGACCATCAGCGACTGGATCGGATCGAGCGACCGGCCGATGTAGTCACCGCCCATGTCGAATACGGATATGTCCGCCGCGGCGCCCGGTTGCAGGCGGCCGAGGTCGGGGCGGCCCAGCGCATCGGCACCGCCGATCGTGGCCGCATCGAACAGGTCCTCGGCGCGCACCGCAGCCGCGTCGCCCTCCACCACGCGGCACAGCATCAGGCCCAATTGCAGGTTCAGCAGCATGTCCGGCGGCCAGGTGTCGGTCCCCATGCCCAACCGCACGCCCATGTCTCTGCAGCGCGCAAAACTTTCCAACGCCCGGCCGCCGCGGGCCGACACCAGCGGGCAGTGCACGATCGTGGCGCCCGCATCGCGAATGATCTCGAGATCGCGTCCCGGCCGCGTCATGCCGCGAGATCCGGAAACCCAGGTGCCATGCGGCAGCAGCGAGCGCGACGACAGGAAGCCGAGCGAGGCCAGCCACTCAGGGGGGCTCATGCCGTATCGCTCCCGCACCATATCGACTTCCAGCCTGGATTGGCAGCAATGCAGCCGAACCGGAACGTCCAGCGCGCGAGCGGCATCGGCCGTGCGCCGCAGCAGTTCCGGCGTGCAGGTCTCGATGCGATCGGGCGCCAGCATCGTGCGCACGAGCCCTTGCTTGGTATTCTCATGGCTGCGGCAGAATGCGATGGCCTCCTCCAGCCCGCGCAGGCCGCGTGCCTCGTCGAATTCCGGCACGATGCGTTCGTCGTGCTCCACCACCAGGCCGCCGCTGCGGTAGGCCGGGCCGAGATAGACCCGCAATCCCAACGCCTCCGCCGCGTCGGCTGCCGCGCTGAATTCGGCCGTCGTCTCGCCCCATTCGCGATAGAACAGCGAGGCGATCGGCAACGCCGTGGTGATCCCGTTGAGCAGCAACTGCGCGAAGGCGTAGCGCTTTTGAAATGCCAGTTCCTCGGGCGAGTACATTTCGTACGGCCCGCGTTCGACATAGCTGCGCGGCCAGACCCGGCCCTTGCGCCAGGCCGGCTGATTGTCGAAGCCGAGGATGGTGGTGTCGAGATCGGCCAGCGCATCGAGGTCGATGAACCCGGGCGCGATCAATGCCATCCCGTAATCCCGCTGCTCCTCGACCTCGCCTGGGAAAGCGTGCCCGGCGAAGATCACCCGGTCGTCCTCGAAGACCACCTCGCCGTTGCGCAGCAGGCAGTGCCGCCCGTCGCGGTGGCCCACCACCCAGTCCGCCGACAGCTTCGTCCGACGGCCGCGCATCAGGAACTCGGCCACCCCGTCGCGCGCCACGACACGGCCCCGCTTGACCACCGTGCGGCGTCCCGGCCGTTGTGCGACCGCCTCTGCCACGGTCTCGGCCTCCACCAGGACCAGATCGCCGGCGCACCCTGGGGCCAGGCCGTAGCCTTCCAGTCCCAGCGCCCGCGCGCCGCCCGTCGTGACCACATCGAGCGCCAGCGCCAGTTCGTCGTCGCGTCGGAGATTGTAGCGCTGGCCAACGAACATCGCCCGCTCCAGCATATCGGCGTTGCCGTATGGTCCCCAGGTGTCGTGGATGCCGTCAGATCCGGCGCACACCACCACCCCCGCCTGCAGCAGACGCTTCAGCGGCGGCACGGTGCGCGACGCCGACGCCGTGGTCATGATCGCGATCCGTGCCTCCGCCAGCGCCGCGATCAGCGGATCCACCACGGCGGCGTCCGGCATGCCGAGGCAGAACGCGTGGCTGACGATCACCTTGCCCTGCATGCCGAGCGCGATGGTGCGCTCGATGATCAGCTCCATCGAGAACGCGCCCATCTCGCCGGGTTCATGCAGATGGATGTCGACGCCGCGCCCGAAGCGTTCGGCGAGACCGAACACCGTATCGACATGGCCCTTCGGGTCGCGGTCGATCGCGCACGGGTCCAGCCCGCCCACCGTCTCGGCGCCGAGCCGCAGCGCGTGCTCCAGCAGTTCCACCGTGCCCGGCCGCACCAGCAGGCCGCTCTGCGGAAACGCGACCAGGTCGATGTCGACGATGCCGGCCAGCGCGTCGCGCGTCGCCATCACGCCCTCGATGCCGGCCACGCCGCACTCCGTGTCGACGTCGATGTGGCTGCGGATGAAGGTGCTGCCGTGCGAGACCGAAAGCCGCGCCTGACGCTCGGACTGAACCCGCGGATCGATCGGCAGCGCCTTGCGGGCCTTGCGTTCGTTCTCGATCTTGTCGATCAGGCGCGGCCCCACCTCGTTGCGGTACCACGGCATGCCGAGCAGCGATTTGTCGAGATGCGTGTGCGCCTCCACCAGACCCGGCAGCGCGATGCGTCCGCCACCGTCGAGGACGGGCACGCCATGCGGCGCCAGGTCGCCGGCGAAGTGTCCCGCCAGGATCAGGATGTCCGCGAGAGCGCCCCCGAGCGGACGCACGTTGCGAACCAGCAGGTCAGCGGCCATCGTCTATTTCCCATCCATGCGCGTCAGCCAATGCCGCGCCTTGTTGTCGGGCAACTGCACCACGTGCGTCACGTCGGTCCGCGTGGCCCACGCCATCGGCTGCTGATGCAGCGGCACGAACAGCACGTTCTCGCCGGCGATCTGCAACGCCCGGCTTTCCATGTCGAGCCGCTTCGATGTGTCCAGCTCGCCGGCCGCATCGTCGGTCAGACGATCGATCTCCGGCATCCCCCAGCCGCCCCAGTTGAACAGCCCGTTCGCCCCGATCTTGCTGTGCACGACCTGCACCAGCAGCGACTCCGCGTCGATCGCCGGCTCGTTCGCCCAGCCCAGCGGCGTGATGTCGAACTGTCCGGCAACGCGGCGCTGCGTCATCATCGCGCGCGGTCCAAGCTGCAGCGCAACCTTCAGCCCGAGCCGCGCCCACATGGCGGTGACCGCCTGGCAGATCTGTTCCTCGTTGACATAGCCCTCCGGCGTGCAGACCAGGGTGAGTGCCAGCCCGGGCGGAACAGCCGCCTCCGCCATCAGCTTCTGCGCAGCGGCCACATCGTAGGGCAGACGCACATCCTGCTGCGGCCGGTAGCCGGGAATGGCGGGCGCGACCAACGCGCCGGTGTTGCGCGATTGGCCGCGCATGATCGCACGACGAAGCTGCTCGATGTCGATTGCCTGATACAGCGCCTGGCGCACCCGCTTGTCGCGCAGCGGGTTGGGCTCGCCGGCCTGCGTCTTCTCGGCGAGGTTGAATGCGAAGAACACCGTCCGCAGCTCGGTTGCCAGCAGCGGCTTGACGCCCTCCTGGTTCGCCAGCTGCTGCGCGGACTGCAGCGGGATCGCGTTGGTGAAATTGATCTCGCCGGTCACCAGCGCGGCGACGCGCGTTGCGTCGGAAATGATCGGCAGGAACTCGATGCGATCGATGTTGTGGCGCGGTTTGTCCCACCAGGCCGGGTTGGCCACCAGCACGGTGCGGCTGTCGGCGGCGCGGCTCTCGACCTTGAACGGGCCGGTGCCGTTGGCGTGGAATGTCGCATAGCCCTCGATCTTGCGGCCGACATCGGTCGCGACCTCGGCATGATTGGCAACCAGCCACGGCTGGCTGAAGATGAAGATGTTGGTGAGGTCGTTCAGCAGCAGCGGATAGCGCGAGTTCAGCGCGATATCGACCGTGTTCGCGTCCACGGCGCGAGCCGATTTGAAGGCTGACAGATTCCCCTTGAGTGGTGACAGTTCATCGGTCGCGCGCCGCAGCGAGGCCACCACATCGTCCGCCGTCAGCAATGCGCCGTCGTGGAAATGGACGTCCGGCCGCAGATGGAAGCGCCACACGGTCGGCTCGACCAGCTCCCAGGAGGTTGCGAGCGCCGGTTCGACCTTGAGGTTCTCGTCGTAGCGGACCAGCGCCTCATACACGTGATTGAGGAAGGCGAGGGTGAAGGTATCGCCGAAACTGTCCGGGTCGAGCGAGCCGATATCGCGCGAGGCGGCCCAGCGCAGCGTTGCCGCGGGGGCGGAATGCGATGCCCAGGGCAGCAGGGCCAGGGACAGCAGGAGAGCAGCGGACAACAGGCGGGTTCGCATGGTACAGCCCTTTCCGAACCGTGCCAAAGTCAGCGTGCAGGTCCGCTTGAGTTCAGACGCGCCAAAGTCGGCGCTCGGCCAGTATGTCGACTCCCGGCACACGTGCGCCAGTGGCCATCCTGTTCGCCCATGCGCGGCGCTGCGGCCATGTCGCGTCGTCGGCACGCCGCTGCTCATTCCACGTTGCCGGCGAAGTCCCGCTCGGGATGCGGACGCCGGTAAATGCGGATACACTCACGATCGAAGAACGTCATGTCTGAACCGACCAGGGGGAGACAGGTCATGGTTGAGGGTCTGGCAGTCACCGCGGCCAACGGCGCACGCACCATGATTGCGGAAACGGAGGTTGCAAAATTCCAGGCGAGCCTGCGTGGCAAATTGCTCCGTCACGGCGACGGCGGCTACGACGATGCCCGCATGGTCTGGAACGGCATGATCGACAAAAGACCGGCGCTGATCGCGCGCTGCGCTGGCGTCGCCGATGTCATGGACGCCGTGAACTTTGCCCGCACCAACGAGCTTCTGGTGTCCGTCCGAGGCGGTGGTCACAACATCACAGGCAACGCGGTCTGCGATGGCGGCCTGATGATCGACCTGTCTCCGATGAAGGGGGTGTGGGTCGATCCAGTTCATCGCATCGCCCGCGCCCAGGCGGGCCTCACCTGGGGCGAGTACAACCGCGAGACGCAAGCGTTTGGCCTGGCCAGTACGGGTGGGGTCATTTCGACGACGGGTATCGCCGGATTGACCTTGGGTGGCGGCCTCGGCTGGCTCATGGGCAAGCACGGCTTCAGTTGCGACAACCTGTTGTCGGCAGACGTCGTCACGGCTGACGGGCAGTCTCTGACGGCCAGCGCAACCGAACATCCGGACCTGTTCTGGGGACTGCGGGGTGGCGGTGGTAATTTCGGTATTGTCACTTCGTTCGAATATCGGCTCCATCCCGTTGGTCCGGTACTTGCGGGAATGGTCGTTCATCCAATGGCCAAGGCCAAAGAGGTACTGCGTTTTTATCGCGAGTATGCGCGTACCTGCCCCGATGAACTGACCGCCTTTGCCGCGCTGATGACCTCGCCCGAGGGTGCGCCCGTCGTTGCCATCGTCGTAGGCTATATCGGGCCGGTTGCAGAGGGCGAACTGCTGGTCGCACCGGTTCGCAAGTTTGGCTCACCCCTCGCCGACACCATCGGTCCGATGTCGTATGTGCAACTGAACACCATGCTGGATGCTGCGTTTCCGTACGGCGGCGTCCAGCGATACTGGAAATCGAGCTTCTTGAAGCAGCTCGGCGATGACGTATTGGACATTCTGGTGGACCGCGCTGCGACCATGCCATCCCCGATGTCGATGGTCGGCTTTTTTCATGTCCACGGCGCCGCAAGCCGGGTTGACCGGGATGCGACCGCGTTCGGGCTTCGCGATGACCAGTGGGACTATGACATCATCTCGCAGTGGAATGATCCTCGGGAGTCAGCCCATCAAATCCAGTGGACCCGTGATTTCTGGACGGCAGTGGAACCATTCGCGACCGGCGAAGTGTATGTCAATCACCTCGACGCTGAGGAAACAACGCGCATCAGGGCCGCCTACAGCAACAACTATGGACGGCTCGTCGCACTCAAGAACAAGTACGACCCGACCAACCTGTTCCGGCTGAACCAGAACATCAAACCCACACTCTGAGCTGAGGGCCGAACTGCAGAAACTACTTCGCGGCCGACGGATCGGCCGGCGGCGTCGGCGCATCGCCTGGAACCCGCTCCATCACACCGGAGTCGCTGTCGCGATTCTCATTCGCGTCCGAGCGGGAGGTCGGCCCAACCCGACAAGCCGGCCGGCGTTGTCGCTACAGGAAATTGCCGAATTCCGGGACGCGCCGGGTCAAGCTGACGATACCTCCGCTCCGCCACCAAAAACCTGGTGAACGCCTCGACGCGGTTGCCGGCTCCGGCTTTGGCGGCTTCGTAGTCGCTCATGGCCTCATGATAGGCTTGGACCAGTGTGTCATCCGTCATGTGTCGCTCCTGGGATCCTTGGCAGTGATCGCGACGCTGCCAAAGGCAACATCACCCCTGCGTCGTCATTCGTTCCGTTCAATGCAGGGTGACAAAATCGAGGCCGTGTTCAGCCACCATCGCCACCGCTGTCTCGAGGTCATCGACCACCACAAGGGGTGTCCCGTCAGCGCCGAAGACGCCGAAGGCCTGCTCGCCATCGCACGTGCCGGCCTTGAGGTACACCACCTGGCGTGTGCCGAGATGCCGCAACTGCTCGGCAGTGATATGCCTGAGCATCGTGATGTCGTGATCTCGCGCGTCGGTCAGTGTCGCGCCGCGGCCACCCATCGGATGCATGTTCATGACGACCGATCCTCCTCCATGGAGATGGTGGTGGGGATATATGCGCCCATCGTGTCCTCTCCGTGTCCCAATCAGGCCAGGATGGCGGCTGCGCTGTCATCATGCTGTGACCCGTGCAACAGTCTGTCGGCTATTTGCGACCGGGCCATTCCGGTCGCTGCTGCGAAGCTGCGGGATCCATGACGAACCTGTTTGATCTGACCGGCCGGACCGCCGTCGTTACCGGAAGCGCGCAGGGCATGGGCCGTGCCATGGCGATCGCGTTGGCCGAGGCCGGCGCCGACCTCGTGCTTTTGGATCGCAATGAGGCCGGCATCGAGGCGACGGCGCACAGCATCCGGCAGCTCGGCCGCAAGGCGCTGCCGATCGCCGGCGACGTGACCGACACCGACCATCTCGACCTTGTGTTCGCCACCGTGGATCACGCGTTCGGGCGCGTGGACATCCTGGGCAACGTGGCCGGCGAGGCCAGGGTCGGGGCGGCGGAGGAGATGCCGCTGGCGGATATCCGCACCACGTTCCACAACCTGGTGATCAGCCGCTACTACACCTGCCAGCTAGCGGGCCGGCGCATGCTGGCGCAGGGCAGGGGCAGCATCATCAGCATCGGCTCGATCGCGGGCGTGTCGTCGCTGGGGCGGGCGCAATCGGTGTACGGCATGGCGATGGCGGCCGTGATCCAGATGACGCGCGAGCTGAGCACCGAATGGGCCGGGCGCGGCGTGCGGGTGAACTGCATCCTGCCGGCCCAGGTTCTGGGCGCCAACGGGCTGGGGCCGCGCATGGAGGCCGATCCGTGGCTGCGCGACACCTTTCTGCGCGGCATCCCGGCCGGACGCTTCGGCCAGCCCGACGACATCAAGGGCCTGTCGGTGCTGCTGGCGTCGGACGCAGCCGACTGGATCACGGGCGCGATCATCCCGATGGACGGCGGCAACCTGGCCATGAATGGTGGCGGTGGGCTGCTGGCCCCGATCATGGAGCGGCATGGACTGAAGCAGTGACTGGCCGGTATCCGGCGGCTGCCTCTCGTTGGCCAAAAGAGAACCGCTACCACGTGGGTTGCGACTTCGATTTTCGCTGTGGCATCGACCGTGCGCGTTCCGCCGCGACCCGTCGCGCCGCCGCCAGTGCGGCACGCGCCCACAGGACAAGCTCATCGGGTTCATCGAGCAGCCGCTCCGGCACGCGCCAGAAGGACAGATCGATGGTGCGGCCCTGCTTCGCATAATTGAGGGGAGGCGCGGACTCGGCTTCCGTGAAGACCGCCCGGTTGTGGTCATCAACCCGAACGTAGAGCGTGTCGTCCGTCACCATCGCGAACATCAGTCCGTTGCAGAACACGCCCGTCTTGCCGAACATGCGCCGCATCGTGACGCGGCCGAGTGGCATGAGCTGCTCGCACAGGAACGCCGCGAAGCCGTCGCTGGCGACCATCTTTTTCCCTTCCCAGGATTCCGTCGGGTCATTCGCGACGATATTCCGGTTGCAGGCTACACCGAAGCTTCCAAGGCCAGCACAGCGAACGTGGCGAGCCAGTGCTCGCCCATATACTCACCCGAGGTGTGCCGCAGACTGGCCTGAAGGTGCCGGTCTGCGGCATCGAGCATCACCTGTCGCCGTGCGTCCGACTTGGGAACGACAGACGCCAGCTGGTTCCAACACCAGGATCGGCTGAGGTTCAACCCGTCGAGATGCGCGATCCTGCCGTCCGCACGATCGCTCACCGTTGCGGGCTCAAACAGGGTGGCTGGATGCCGTTGCTCCAGGTGCGGGAGGAACCGGGTGAACCAAGGGATGAATTGCTCCTGCGGCATCGCCCGGCGCATGCACTCCGCCTCGATCAGGCAGGGTGACAGAAAGTCCTCGCCGCCCGGCTCCCATGCCTGGCAGTCCTGATCGTTCAGATACCACCGTCGAGCGGTCGTTGCAGCCATCTCCGCCAGTTCGCGGTGCTGACTGACGGCGGCAAATTCCAGCGCGAGCGCCAGCGCGAAGGCGGTGTTGGAATGGACGCCGGTGCGCGTCGGATAGTTCGCCTTGGGCAGATGGAGCAGAAAGCGCTGAACGAAAGCCTCGGCAAGCGGCGCCAGGGACACCGACCAATGCCGCGCCTCCTCGTCCTCATGCTGTGCCAGTTCAGCCGCGAGCATCAAAAGCCAGGCCCACCCATACGGTCGCTCGAATGTGCCGGTGTACGGTCGCGCCAGAAATGCCAGTTCGACAGAAACATGTGCGGGGGTGAGGGCCGACGAAAACAAAGCGCGGATACGTGCGCACTGCGGAATTTCGGGGTAGCCGCGCACCAGGCGGGCGAGCAGCCAATACGCATGGACACACGAGTGCCAGTCGAAGCTGCCATAGAAGATCGGATGCAGTACGCGTGGCGGCTGCAGGTCCTCATGACCGGTCAAAACCTGCTCGAGCTTGCTGGGGTATTCGCGTTCGACGTGGCCGAGTGCGATCGCCGCGAATTGGCCAGCCTGTTCGATGGTAAGCATTTTATCCTCCCACGGCTGCACTCGGCGCTGACGGCGCCAACGACTGTGCGGGCGATACGGCGGCGGGCGCCGGGGCAAAGCTCACGGTTGCAAGGCCAAAGTGGGCCACTCCTCAATTTTAACCCGCCCTACAATTACGATTTCACCCGCGCCCGCACCCGCACCCGCGTCGCCGGGACGGACAATCAGAGCTTCTCCTTCCGCAAGGCCGGCTGCGTTCTGGCCGAAGGCTTCCGCGATATTGGGAAACTGCGTGACGATAATCGTATTGGTTCCGGCGTGCGGCCTCGCGGCCACCTTCGCCTGTAGCCAGGCCGTTTGGCTCTTGGAGATCGCCTGCATGCTTTGTCCGCCATCACCCAGCTCAACCGCTGTCGTCGGGTCTGGCAGACCGGCGAGGCGCACCGTCTCGAGCGCGCGATAGGTCGGGCTCGACCAGACCTCTCCAATCGGTAAGCGCAGCGTCTTGATTGCCTTGCCCATAGCCTGTGCCGAGTTGCGCCCGGCCTCACTGAGCTGACGCTCCAGCCTGGTGTTGTCGTGCTCGGCACTTTCGGCGGCCGGTGGCGCAGGAGGCGAACTCGCGTGCCGCATGAGAAGAACGTAGCCGCCTTGACGCAAAGCCGTGACCAAGGTTGCGCCGGACAACGGGTCTGCCTGCGCAGTTCCAGCGACCAATGTCCCTGCAAGAATGGCGGTCAGCCTCAGCCATTTCAGACAAAAGCTGGCTGTGCGGACGCGGCTCACCGCTTTCCCACCGCAACCGACCGCGGTCGAGGCACGGTGTGCGCGTAAAGTCGGCCATTGGTCGCTGCATAACGTGCTCGCCTCCACAAGAAAGTCTCAGCCGCTCGATGCTTGCCGACCAGGCGGGCGTTGATCAACGCCATCTGTGCGGCGAGATTGGTGTTGCCGAGGCGTCAAACCTTGTTCCCGTCAGGCGACCGGACCCTCCGGGGGCACCAATCGCAAGCCGCGCGATAATGGGGAGCAGCATTCGGCGCCGCTGCTTTAGCGGCGGATGATCGCCGGCATCCAGTTCGCCCCGCGGCGTGATGATCTGGTCTCGATCAACTCGCCGTCAAAGTCGTGCAGCACGGGAGCTGACGTGAAGTGCCCACGATCGCTCAGGCAGTTCACATTGACAACCGCACGCGCTCCCATCGTCGTCTCCGAGACGGCCGCGATGAAGACACCGCAACGCCGACAGATGAGGAAATCGCAGGTCCGTGTTCCGAAGCGATAGTTCTCGACCAGCGACCAGTCATCAGCCGAAACTTCGAATTGGCCGTTGGGATCTGAAACCATGCGCGGACTATGGCTGCGGCAGAACGAGCAGGTACACGCCCGTATCGCGTTGTCTTCCGGCCGCGCCGATAGCCGAAGCCGCACTTGAATATTGCCGCAGTGACACCCGCCCAGATGGTCCATGCGGTCGAGTCGTGGAGATCCGAAGCGCCGGTGTCAAGCGTGCGCGGCATTGCTATATCCCCCGAACTTATCGTGCCGCCTCTCGCCGGCGACCTCGTCAGGCCTGCGCCGGATGACGCCAACCAACGGGACGCGCTGCGCTCTCGCGCATCAACGCCGCCTCGTGGCAATAAAGCTCACTGATCGCCGGCCACTCACGAACCCTCAAGGAGTGTCACCATGCCCTGGACGATCGAGCGCAAACACGACCACGTCGCCCTCGTGACCATGAATACAAACAAGGTCAACGCGCAAAACCCCGCGTTCTTCGACGATCTGCATGAAGCTTTCGAACGCCTTGAAGCGGACTTCAACGACAGTGCGGTCGTTCTCACCGGCACAGGCACCACGTTTTCGGCGGGGCTGGATTTCGACCACCACTTCCCCATGTTTGCACGACAATCACGTCACAGAAATCGATGCCTGGTTCGAGGCCTATCGTGCCACCAATCTGCGCCTCTTCACCTATCCCCGGCCGACCGTGGCGGCGATCAACGGCCATGCTTACGCCGGCGGACTGATAACGGCGTTCGGCTGCGATCATCGCATCGCGTCGGAAGGCGCTTTGCAGTTCGCATTGAATGAGGTGCCGATCGGCATTCCGATGCCTGCGGTCTACTGCGAGATCATCAAGCATGCGGTCGGCCCGCGCGCGGCGACTGAGCTGACCTTATGCGGCAAGGTGTATGACCTCGCGGCGGCCGCGAAGATGGGCGTGATTGGCAAGACTGCCGCGCCAGGCCGACTACTCGATGATGCGGTGGCCTGGGCTGCTCGCGTGCCGCCCGACTGCTATCCGGCGTACGCGTTTTCGAAGCGCGCCCTGCAAGCGACGACGATGGCTGCAATCGACGCGGCGGCGCGGCTCGATCGGGATTGGTTGTCGCGAGTTATGTCGGATCCGGCGAGCCTCCGCGCCCACGCACGTCGCTACCGCGAGCTCAAAGGCCGTGACATCACCTGGGCTCTGCCCGGCTAAAACCCTATGCGGCATGTTGCATCATGGAAGAACTAACCGACAGGCAGAGGACGCGATGACGAATCCCGAAGGCAGCCCGAACGGCAGAACTGCTCACCCTGGTTCCGGTGCCACGCCACGACGGCTGCCAGAATCGGCGGTGAACTAAATCAGCCGGTCGAGGGTGATCGGGAACTGGCGAACGCGGACCCCGGTCGCGTGCCAGACCGCGTTGGCGATGGCACCGGCCGTTCCCGTAATCCCGATCTCGCCGACGCCCTTGATGCCGAGCGCATTGACGTGCGGGTCGTGCTCCTCGACGAGAATGGCGTCGAGCGAGGGCACGTCGGCGTTCACCGGCACATGGTACTCGCCGAGATTCGGGTTCATCACGCGGCCGGAGCGTGGGTCCATGACGGCGTGCTCATGCAACGCGAACGACACGCCCCAGATCATGCCGCCGTAATACTGGCTGCGGACCAGGCGCGGATTGATCACCCGACCGGCCGCGAAGGCGCCGACCAGGCGGGTGACGCGGATCTGCCCCAGTTCGGGATCGACCTTGACCTCGGCGAACACCGCCCCGTGCGCATGCATCGCGTAGCTCGATTGCGCCGCCGGATCGGTCGCGCTCTGGCCCGCGCCCCTCGATTTCCGCGACGCCGGCGCGCGCAAGGATGTCCGCATAGCTTTCGCTGCGGCTCTCGTCGTCGCGGCGGAACAGCCGGCCGCCACGCGCAACCACGCCGGCGTTGCCGGCGCCGAACAGCGGCGAGCGCTGCGTCGCCCGTGGCCAGGTCCGCCAGCTTGGCGATCACGTCCGCGCCGGCGCCGTGGATCGCCATGCCGGCCGTCGCGGTATGGGCCGAGCCGCCCGCGATCCCGGCATCGGGCAGGTCCGACGTGCCGGAGCGGAACTCGACCTGGTCGATGTCGAGCCCGAGCCCATCGGCCGCGATCTGGGCGAGCGCGGTCCAGGCGCCCTGGCCCATGTCGTGGGCGCCGGTCTCCACGACGCCGGTGCCGTCATTCCGGATCACCGCCCGGGCGTTCGCCTGGAACATGAGCGCCGGAAAGACCGCGGTGCCCATGCCCCAGCCGACCAGCAGCCCGGCCTCGTCGCGCATCTGCCGCGGCGCAAGCGGACGCCGCGCCCAGCCGAAGCGCTCGGCGCCCTGCGCATAGCACTCGCGCAGCGCCTTCGAGGAGAACGGCTTGCCGGAGATCGGTTCCACCTCGGCGTAGTTCGTCAGACGGAACGCCAGCGGATCCATGCCGCAGGCCTGCGCCATCTCGTCGATCGCACTTTCCAGCGCGATCGAGCCGGTCGCCTCGCCGGGCGCGCGCATGAACATCGGCGTCCCGGTGTCGAGCCGCACCGCCTCATGCGACGTGGCGATGGCCGGACTCGCATAGAGCGTGTGCGAGATGTCGGAGGCCGGCTCGAAGAAGTCGTCGAAGGTGCTGGATGCGGTCTTGGTGTGATGCTCGATCGCCGTCAGCGCGCCGTGCGGTCGGTGCCCATGCGCAGCGTCTGCCGCGTCGGCGGCGCGATGGCCGACGGGACCGAACATCTGCTCGCGCCGCAGCACCAGCTTGACGGGCTTGCCGACCAGCCGCGCCGCCATGATGCCGAGGACCTGCGGCCCCGTCATGAAGCCCCTTGGAGCCGAAGCCGCCGCCCAGGAACGGGCTGCGGATGTGGATGTTCTCCGGCGGGATGCCGAACAGCCCGGCGATGCGGTCCCTGCGCCATGGCCAGGCCCTGGCTCGGCGTGTCGATCGACAGCCTGTCGCCGTCCCACGCAGCCACGATCGCGTGCGGCTCCATCGCGTTGTGGTATTGCGCCGGCGTTTCGTAGGTCGCGTCGATCCGCGTCGCTCGCCGCCGCAAGGCCCGCCTCGACGTCGCCGTGATGCACCTCGGCCGGCATGCCGACGCCGACAAACGGCGGAACGAAGCTTTCGCCCGCGTCGAGACCCGTCCGGGCCGGCTCGGTCTCGTAGCGCGGGGCCAGCAGCGCGGCGCCCTCGGTCGCGGCCTCCAGCGTCGCGGCGATGACGACGGCGATCGGCTGGTTGGCGTAGCGCACATGGTCGTTCTGCAGCACGTCGATCCGGAACATGAAGGGGTTCGAGCTTCTCGTCCGGATCCAGTGCCAGCGGCGGCTCGTTGGCCGGCGTCATGACCTCGACGACGCCGGGATGCGCCTTTGCCGCCGGCAACGTCCAGGAAGGTGACGCGGCCGCGCGCGATGCTGCTGACCGCCAGCACGGCGTAGAGCATGCCGGACGGGTGGTTGTCGGCCGCATAGCGGGCGGCGCCGGTGACCTTCAGGATGCCGTCGCGACGGGTGAGCGGCTGGCCGATGTTCGAGCCGTGCCGCAGATGCGCCGGAGCCTGGGTGAGCGCGATTTCAGGCATGCAGGAGAAGCTCCGGGAACGAGGGCGAAGGGAGAGGCCGGCAGTGCGGGCACACGCTCGGGCGTGCCGGCGGCGGCCAGCGCGAGAGCGCGCGTCACGATCCGGCGCGCGAGTTCGATCTTGAATGCGTTGTCGCCGGACGGCGTGGCATCGGCGAGCGCCGCCTCGGCCGCGCGGCGGAACGCGGCTCCGTCCGGCGGTGCGCCGGCCAGCGCCGCCTCGGCCGCGCGGGCGCGCCATGGCTTCAGCGCGACGCCGCCGAGCGCGATGCGCGCCTCGACGATCGTGCCGCCCTCGATCCGCAGCGCGGCGGCGGCCGACACGACGGCGAAGGCGTAGGACGTGCGTTCGCGGACCTTCAGGTAGCGGGCATGCGCCGCGAAGGCGGCCGCCGCGGCCGGCAGGCGCACCGCGACGATCAGTTCGCCCGGTTCGAGCACGCTCTCGCGCTCCGGCGCGTCGCCGGGCAGGCGGTGGAAGCTCTCGAGCGGAACCTCGCGGCGTCCTGCCGTGCCCTCGATCTCGACCACGGCGTCGAGCGCCACAAGCGGGACGCAGAAATCCGACGGATGCGTCGCGATGCAGCTCTCGCTCCACCCGAGCACGGCGTGCAGCCGCGTGTCGCCGCCGCGCGCCTCGCAGCCGGCGCCCGGTTGGCGTTTGTTGCAGGCGCTCGCGACGTCGTAGAAATACGGCGCACCGCGTGCGCTGCAGCAGATTGCCGCCGACCGTCGCGGCGTTGCGAAGCTGCGCCGAGGCGCCGGACAGCAGCGCTTCCGCGACCGCGGGAAAGCGTCGGGCAAAGTCCGGGTCATGCGCCAGATCGGCGTTGCGCACGAGCGCGCCGATCCGCACGTCGCCATCTGCGAGATGCTCGATCCGGTCGAGCCCCGGCAGGTGACTGATGTCGACGAGGCGCGTCGGGCGCGCGATGCCGCCCTTCATCAGGTCGAGCAGATTGGTGCCGGCGGCCAGATAGGCCGCGCCGGGCGCGGATGCAGCCGCGACGGCCTCGGCGATCGTCGCGGGCCGGACGTAATCGAAGTTGTTCATGCGGCGTGCTTTCTGTCGCGTTCGGCAAGCGCTCGCTGTGCATCCAGCACCGCCTCGGTGATCCCGGCATAGGCGCCGCAGCGACAGAGATTGCCGCTCATGCCCTCGCGCACCCGTTCGGGATCGTCGCCGGCCTGGCCTTCCTGGATCAGGCCGATCGCACTCATGATCTGGCCTGGCGTGCAGAAGCCGCACTGAAGGCCGTCATGCGCGATGAAGGCGGCCTGGACGGGATGCAGCGCGTCGCCTTGCGCCACGCCCTCGATCGTCAGGATATCCGCGCCGTCGCAACTGACCGCAAGCGCAAGGCACGAATTGATGCGCCGCCCGTCGACCAGGACCGTGCAGGCGCCGCACTGCCCGCGGTCGCAGCCCTTCTTGGTCCCGGTCAGCTCGAGGCGTTCGCGCAGCAGGTCGAGCAGCGTGACCCGCGGGTCGTCCAACACGACTTCCCGTGACACGCCGTTCACGGTAAGCGAAATTGATAAGCTCATGCGGTGCTCCGATGAGTGCTGTCGTCAGGTGCCGATGCCGCCATATACGGAGGATGCCTCCGCTTCGCAAGTGGCGCGGGGAAACGTGATGGACGATATGGGAGATCAGGTAACCAAGGCCACCCGCAGGCCGCGCGCGGACGCGGTTCGCAATCACGAGCGTGTGCTCGAGGCGGCAAAGGCGGTGTTCAGCGCCGGCGGGCCGGATGCGAGCCTCGAGGCCGTGGCGCGGCGTGCCGGCGTCGGCATCGGCACGCTCTACCGGCATTTCCCGACGCGCGAGGCCTTGTTCGAGGCGGTCTATCGGCGTGAGGTCGAGCAGCTTGTCGATCTCGCCGAGCAGTTGAAGGACGACGCAGCGCCGGCCGATGCCTTGCGGCGCTGGCTGCGCTCGAACGTGGAGTTCGTCGCCACGAAGAAGGGCATGTCGGCGGCGCTGGCGCTTGCCGCCCATCGCTCGTCGGAGCTCACGGCCTATTCGTTCGATCGCCTGACCAAGGCCGTCGGCGTGCTGCTGGACCGAGCGGTGGCGGCAGGCGAGATCCGCGCCGATATCAGCCCCGAGGACCTCCTGCGCGCCCTCGTGGGCATGTGCTACATGCACGACCAGCCCGGCTGGCAGGCGAGCGTGCTGCGCCTGGTTGACGTCTTCGTCGACGGAATGCGCTGCACGCCGCCACGCCGCGCGCACCTTCCGTAGGCGCGACGGCCGCGCGCAACGCACCCCCACGGAAGAGACCCGCACCATGCACGACCGGACCGTCGCCATTCCGACCCAGGCAGGGCAGATGGAGACATTCATCACCCATCCCGAACAGGGCGGGCCATTTCCGGCCGTCGTCATCTACATGGACTTCTGGGGGGTGCGCGAGGAGCTCTTCGACATCGCGCGCAGGATCGGCACGGTTGGCTATTACTGCATGGTGCCCGACCTGTATTATCGTCAGGGCCGGGTGCGTCACGAATGGCGCAACGAAAAGAACCAGATGATCTCGATGCACAATCTCGATCCGGAGCGCCGGCGCGAGGCGATGGTGCCGCTCGAGACAGCTGTCGAATGCGATGGTCATCGACGATACCGGCGCCTTGATCGAATTCATTGATCGCGGTGAGCCGGTGCGTCCGGGCGGCATCGGCTCGATCGGCTATTGCATGGGCGGACGACACGTCCTGTGCGTCGCCGGCGCGTACCCGGATCGGTTCATCGCCGGTGCCAGCCTGCATGGCACGGCGCTGATTTCCGATCGCGACGATTCGCCGCATCGGCTCGCGCAGCGGTTTCGCGGCGAGCTGTACTGCGGCTTCGCGGAACACGATCCGCACGCGCCGCCGGCGATGATCAAGGAACTCGGCGATCTGCTGAACCGCTGTCCGGTCGCGTATCGGCAGGAATTCCATCCTGGCGCGGAGCATGGCTATGCGCTGCCCAACCGCGACATCCATGACAAACGCGCGGCGAACCGCGACTGGGAGCTGATCTTCGCCATGTTCCGCCGACAGATACCGTTGGGCTGATGCGCAGCGAACGCGCCTGCCAGGGAGGCCAAAATGTCGCTGCTCGTGGGACGACGGAAAGCCCTGGCCGGCAGTGCGGCGGCGGCACTTGCCACGAACCTGCCGTTGCCCGCGATCGGCCAGGAGAAGCCGGTGAGGATCGGGTTGCTGACGGTCAAGACCGGTCCGCTGGCGCAGGGCGGCATCCAGATGGAACAGGGGATTTCGCTGTTCCTCAAGCATCGTGGCAACAAACTTGCCGGGCGCACGGCCGAACTGATCGTTGCCGACACCGGCGGCAACCCGGCCGGCGCCAAGACAAAGGCGCAGGAACTGATCGAGCGCGACCAGGTCGATTTCATCGTCGGCCCGCTCGCTGCATTTGAACTGCTGGCCATCAGCGACTATGCGGCGCAACGCAAGTGCCCGATCCTGAGTCTTGCCGCCGCCGAGGACATGACGCAGCGCAAGCCCAACCCGTACTTCGTGCGCACGTCGGCCACCTCGTCGCAGCCGATGCATCCGCTCGCCGACTACGCCCGCAAGGAACTGAAATACGCGACCGTGATCACCGTCGCCAACGATTTCGCCTACGGCTACGAGGAGATCGGTGGCTTTCAGCGGGTCTTCGAGGATGCGGGTGGGCGCGTGAAGGCGAAGCTGTGGCCACCGCTCGTGACGCCCGACTACACGCCGTTCCTCGGGCAGATGAGCGAAGTCGATGCCGTTGTCTCAGGTCTGGGCGGCTCGAACCCGATCAAGTTCATGCGGCAGTACAAGGACCAGGGGATCACCCTGCCGGTGCTCGGCGGCGGCGTGGCGATGGATGATGGCCTGCTGAAGAGCTTCGGCGACGAAGCGATCGGGGTCATCTCGTGCGCGGCCTACACCGCCGATCTCGACACGCCGAGCAACCAGCGCTTCGTTGCGGACAGCATCCGCGACTATGGCGGCATTCCGGGCTCCTATGCCGCGGGCCTCTATACCAACGGCCAGGTGGCCGAAGCGGCACTTGAACAGACCGGCGGGCGGACCGACGACAGGGAGGCGCTGATCAAGGCGATGCGCGCGGTCTCGCTGACCGACACCCCGCGCGGGCCGTTTCATTTCGACCGTTTCGGCAATGTCGTCGGCGACGTCTTCATCCGCCGTTGCGAGAAGAAGGACGGAAAACTCGTCAACACGACGATCAAGACCTACCGCGCCGTCAGCCAGTTCTGGACCTACGACGAAAACTGGTTTCTTTCGCAACCGGTCTATTCCCGCGATTATCCCTCCGCTGAAGACGTGAGACCTCGTCGCGCCTGGCGGGTAAAGCCGGTTGGACCCGCACGCAGATGGCGAGCAATATCGCACTTCGCAAAATGAGCCTGTGGGCAAAATGAGCCTGGGCAAAATGAGCCTGGATCACCGCTCCCTCTATGGGATCTTTGCCCCGACGAGGCCCTTGCTAACTCTCGGGCGGCGGGCGAGCCACATCGATGACACTGTCGAGCTCGCCCTGTATGAACTCTCTGGGATCCACCAATTTTCCTCCATGCGATAGCTGAAAGTCCACGAAGCCGCCATTCTGCACATCGTAGAGTTCGGTTCCGTCGTGGACCAGGTATCCGTCCGCCATAAAATGGCGCATGCCGACAACAGGTGCGTTGGGTGTCTGATCGACGATGCTGTAGCTGCTTTCAAAGTCGTTCTCGTGCCGTATGAGAATTTCATACCGTCGTGCAATCCGTTTGGTCGGGATGTTTATGGCCTTGATGACCCGGCCATCTCCGATCGCCCGCACGATTCCCCGGTCGGCAAATGTGATCCTTATATTGCATCCGCCGCCGCGGAGCACCGTGACCTGCACAGCCCCGGAGGCTGGCCATACGAAGTTGTATCTGTCAGGCACCTGACCCTCCCCAGCGACCCCGCCCGTGGCGAGCAGCAACGCTGTTCTATCGCGGCAAGAGCGGGGCAACCAGCCTGCCGCGAATGACGTGGCACCGTTGTTGTTGCGATCGACCTATGGTCGGACCGGACCGCGCAGGACCAGCAACCTTCCAGCTTCAGGACGTTGCGCCGGCACTGGGGAAGCGACTACAGAGTCCCTGTCCGGACGGTCGCTCCGATCACGATTTGTCGGCCGCCGCCCGATCGGCTCTACTGTCGCCGCCCACCTCGTCCGGCAAATTACAAGGAAACCTACGATGCGTCACAATCGCCTGCGCGCGCTGCTCACGGCCGGTGAGGCTTCCATCGGCACCCATCTCCTGTCGAGCTGGCCCACATTGGTGGAACTGATCGGCGATGCCGGCAACTACGACTACGTCGAGTTCACCGCGGAATACGGACCGTTCCACATGCACGACCTGGACAACCTCGGACGCGCGCTGGAACTGAAGAACCTCGGCGGCATGATCAAGATCGAACAGACCCAGTGGACGCATCAGGCGATGCGGGCGATCGGCTCCGGCTTTCAGGCGATGCTGTTCGCCGACCTGCGCACGGTCGAGGATGCGCATGCCTGCGTGGCGGCGGTGCGCGCCGAGACGCCAGGCACCGGCGGCCGGCTCGGCGTCGGCATGCGGCGTGATGTGGGCACCGTGCGCGAAGGCGGCTCGCCCGCCTACGTGGAAGCGCTGAACGAGGTGGTGATCGCGATCATGGTCGAGAAGCGGGAATGCGTCGAGGACCTCGACGCGATCCTGTCGGTCAAGGGCATCGACATGGTGCAGTTCGGCGCGTCGGACTATTCGATGAGCCTCGGCGTGACCGGTCAGCGCAGCCATCCCGACGTGCTGAAGGCCGAACGCAAGACCATCGAAATGGCGTTGAAGAAAGGCCTGCATCCGCGCGTGGAACTCGCCGACATCAAACAGGCTGCGCCGTACCTGGAGATGGGCGTGAAACATTTCTGCATCGGCTGGGATGTTCGCATCCTGCACGATTGGTGGCGGGTCAACGGCGCGGGCATGCGCGGCATGCTGACCGGTACGCAGCCGGGCGAGGCGGCGCGGCCCAGGCAGGCGGCCGGAACCTACTGAGCGATGGCAAGGCCGGTCCTGCTGGTCACCAGGCGGCTTCCGCCCGCTGTCGAAGCGCGCGCTGCGGCGGATTTCGACGCACGGCTGACATCGTCCGATGTGCCGATCACGGATATTGCCGCACGGGCCGAAGGCGCCGACGCGATCCTGACCTGTCCGGGCGATACCTTCGACGCAGCGCTGATCGCGGCACTGCCCGCGACCGTGAAGGTGATCGCGACGTTCAGCGTCGGCTACGACCACATCGACGTTGCCAGCGCGGCGGGGCGCGGCATCGCCGTGTGCAACACGCCGGACGTGCTGAGCGTCGCGACCGCCGAGACGGCCTTGCTGCTGATCCTCGCCGCCGCGCGGCGCGCCGGTGCGGGGGAACGGCTGATCCGGTCCGGGCGCTGGCAGGGTTGGGCGCCGACGCAGTTGCTCGGCGTCGGCGTTGTGGGTCGGCGCCTGGGCATCTTCGGCATGGGTCGCATCGGCCGCGAACTGGCACGCATGGCGCGCGGCATCGGCATGACGATCCACTATCGTGACGTGACGCGGCTGCCGCCTCCGCTGGAGGAGGGCGCGATCTACCACGACACCGACGATGGCTTTCTGGCGTCGTGCGATGTGCTGAGCCTGCACGCGCCGGGCGGCGGCGCGACGTATCACTGGCTGAACGCCGATCGCATCGCCAGGCTGCCGCGCGGCGCGGTGGTGGTGAATGCGGCGCGCGGCACACTGGTCGATGACGCGGCGCTGATCGCGGCATTGCAGAACGGGCAGGTCGGCTTCGCCGGGCTCGACGTGTTCGAGGGCGAGCCGAAATTACACGCGGGTTATCTCGCGCTGGAGAACGTGGTGCTGCTGCCGCATCTCGGCAGCGCCACGGTGGCGACTCGCGACGCGATGGGTTTTCTCGCGCTCGACGGCATTGCCGCTGTGCTGGCCGGCCGCACGCCGGGCAACATCGTCACCCCGTAGGTGCCGAGCGGCTACAGCCGTGCCTCGCTGGACGGATCGAACAGCGAGACATGATCCGACAGCAGCGCCAGGCGCACGTGTCCGCTGATGCCGCGCGCAACCTGCGGCACCAGACGGGCCGACAGCCGATGCTCGCCGCACTGGAACCAGCCGAGTGTGTCGGCGCCCATCGGCTCCATGAACAATGCCTCTGCGTCCATGATGCATTCCGATGGCACGTCCTGCGCGAGCGCGATGTGTTCCGGCCGAATGCCGACCACGACGTCCTGTCCGGCGACCGGAGACGTGCGAAACCGGTAGCCGTTGACCGGCAGACTGGCGGCCCCCAACTGAACCGCCGGCGCATGTCCCGCCAGCAGCCGCCCGCGCAGAAAATTCATCGCCGGCGATCCGACGAAGCTGGCGACGAACAGCGTGGCCGGCGCCTCATACAGGTCATCGGGTGCGGCGTATTGCTCGATGCGACCGGCGCGCATGACGGCAATCCGCGTCGCCAGCGTCATCGCCTCGATCTGGTCGTGCGTCACATAGACGATGGTGGCGCCGAGTTCCTTGTGCAGGCGTTTGAGTTCGACGCGCATCTCGGTGCGCAGCTTGGCGTCCAGGTTGGACAGCGGTTCGTCGAACAGAAACACCTTGGCGTTCTGCACCAGAGCGCGCCCGATGGCGACCCGCTGCCGCTGCCCGCCGGAAAGCTGCGACGGCTTGCGGTCGAGCAACTCGTCGATCTGCAGCAGCCGCGCGGCCCAATCGACCCGGCGCGCCACCTCCGGCCGCGGCACCGACCGCACGCGCAGACCGAACGACAGGTTCTTGCGCACCGACATCGTCGGATACAGCGCGTAGGACTGAAACACCATGGCGATGCCGCGCTTGCTGGGTTCGCGATGCGTCACGTCGGCACCGTCGATCTCGATCACGCCGGCATCGGTGTCCTCCAGGCCGGCGATGGCGTTCAGCAGCGTGGACTTGCCGCAGCCGGACGGGCCGAGCAGCACGGTGAAGTCGCCCGCCTCGATCGGCAGGTCGATGTCCTTGAGCACCTTCAGATGACCGAACGATTTGGACAGTCCGGAGACCGAGACAGCGGACATGTCAGCCCTTCACGGCGCCGGCGGTGATGCCTCGGACGAAGTAGCGCCCCGAGACGAAATAGATCAGCAGCGGCGGCAGTGCCGTCAGCAGCGCCGCCGCGGTGTTCACATTGTACTCGATGATGCCGGTGGACGTCGTCGCGATGGCGTTGAGCTGCACCGTCATCGGCATGTTGTCACGGCCGGCGAAGATCAGACCCAGCAGGTAGTCGTTCCAGATGCCCGTGGTCTGCAGGATGGTCGCGACGATCAGGATGTTCACCGACATCGGCAGCATCACGAAGGCGAAGATCCGCCAGAACCCCGCGCCATCGATGCGTGCCGCCTTCACCAGCTCCTCCGGGAGGCCGGCGTAGAAGTTGCGGAACAGCAGCGACATCACCGGCAGCCCGAACACGATGTGCACGGCGATGATGCACGGCAGCGAGCTGTAGATGCCGATCGTGCTGAACGTCTTCACCAGCGGGTACAGGATCACCTGATACGGAATGAAGGCGCAGAACAGCAGCAGCAGCATGATGACGTTGGCGCCGCGGATGCGCCAATGCGACAGCGCATAGCCGGTGACCGCACCCGCGAACACCGAAATGATGACGCTCGGGATCAGGATGCGCACGGAATTCCAAAACCCGACGCGGACGCCGCCGCAGTTCAGCCCGGTGCAGGCCGACGACCAGGCCTTGATCCAGGCCGCGATACCGGGTGCCGATGGCAGGGTGAAGATGGAGAAGGTGCGGACCTCATCCGCGGTTTTGAGCGAGGTCGCGATCACCACCAGCAGCGGGATCGAGAAGAACAGGCAGATCCACACCAGCAGCGTGTAAAGACCGATGCGGCCGATCCGGGCGTTCCAGCGCGCCGTCGTCATCGGTTCTTCCGCGCCAGCTCGAAATACAGATACGGCGAGACGATCGCGAGCACCGAACCCAGCATGACGGTCGCCGCCGCGGAGGCCTGGCCGATATTGGCGCGCTCGAACGCGAAGTCGACCACGAACTTGCCCGGCAGGTCCGAGGAGAATCCAGGGCCCCCATTGGTCATCGCGACGACAAGGTCGTAGCTTTTGACCACGGCGATGGCGATCAGCACGACGCAGGTGACGATCAGCGGCCGCAGCATCGGCAGGATGATGCTGACATAGGTGCGCCAGGTCGGGATGCCCTCGATGCGCGCCGCGCGCCAGATCTCGCGATCCACGCCGCGCAGTCCGGCCAGCATGATCGCCATGATCAGCCCGGACTGGTGCCAGATGCCGGCGAACACCAGGGTGTAGATTGCGCGGTCCGGCTGGGTGATCCAGTCGAACACGAAGTTGGTCCAGCCGAGGTCGCGTCCCAGCTGCTGCACGCCGATCGTCGGGCTGAGCACCCACTGCCAGGTCAGTCCGGTGACGATGAACGAGATCGACAGCGGATACAGCATGATGGTGCGGAAGATGCCCTCAAGGCGCACCGCGCGATCGAGCAGCACGGCGAGCAGAACGCCGAGACCAAGCGTGCCGATGATGTCCAGCGCGCCGAACAGGAACATGTTGCTGTACGCCACCTGCCAGCGCGGCGTGGCGAACAGGCGATCATACTGCGCAGTGCCGGCAAACTTGTAGACCGGCAGCAGGAACGACCGCGTCATCGATATGTAGACGGTCCAGCTGACGCTGCCATAGAAGCAGAACACCATCACCAGGATCGTCGGCACCAGCGCCAGCTTCGCGGCCAGGCTGCGGGCGCGATAGGCGCGTCCGACTTTTGGCACGGTCGGGACGCGCTCTGCGACGGTCAGGCGCGGCGACGCTGCATCCATGTTCGCCGGCAGCCGCGCCGACATGCGTTCAGCGGCTCGCGCCGGCGATGATGGTGGAAAGCTGCTTCGCCGCATCGGCCGGCGTCATCGACGGTTTGCTCCAGTAGTTGCCCAGCAGGTCCTCGAACTGGCCCTGCGTGTCCGGGCTGAAGGCGAGGGCAAAGTTCGGCAGCTGGTTCGCCGCCCCGCCGGCCATCACCTTCTGGCCAAGCTGTGCGCAGGCATCCAGTTCGGCGACATTGGCGTCAAGCCTGGACGGTATCGAGCCCTTGAACGCGTTGAACTCCGTTTGCACGGCGGGGTCCATCATCAGCGTCGAAAGCTTCTGCTGCGCCAGCTTCTGATCCGGCTTGTCGTTCACCGGGAACACGAAGACATCCACCGTCATGACGTAGGCGTCCTGTGTGCCGGGCGCCATCTGGCAGCCGAAATCCTTGCCGAGCGTTTTGTTCGCGGCGGCGAAATCGCCCTTGGCCCAATCGCCCAGGATCATCAGCGCCGCCTTGTCGGTCTCGACCAGCGCCAGCGAGTCGTTCCATTTCCGGTTTGGGCTGCCGGCATCGACGTACTGCCTGATCTGTCCCATCAGGTCGAACACATGCTGCATGGCGTCGCTGCCGGCCGCCTTGGCATCGTAATCGACGAACACCTTGCGGTACAGGTCCTTGCCGCCCGCCCCCGCCAGTAGCGAATAGTACAGCCACGCAAGCTGCTGCGCGTTGGCGCCGAACGCAATCGGGATGTAGCCGGCCGCCTTGATCTTCGGCGCAGCCGCGAGGAATTCCTCCCACGTTTTGGGCGGCTGCATCTTGAGGTCGTTGAATACCTTGATGCTGTAGAACTGATAGTTCGCCCCGTGGATGTTCACCGGAACCGCGATGACATGGCCGTCGTAGGTCATGTTCTTGACCAGCAGCGGCGGCAGGTTGGCCAGCCAGTTGCCCTGCTTCGCCTCGTCGTCCAATGGCGCGAGCACGCCCTGCTCGGCCAACTGGCGCACGGCGACACCGATGTTCCATTGCATCGCGGTCGGCGGATTGCCACCGGCAATGCGATTGAGCGCAGCGGCATGCTCCGCCTGCGGACCGACCGATGCATCGTCGACCCAGGTGCCGCCGCGCTTGTTGTATTCCTTCGCGAACACCGCGACCGCCCGGGATTCGCCGCCGCTGGTCCACCAATGCATGACATCCGCGTTCTGCGCAGTCGCTTCGCCTGCGCACAGCAGCGTTCCCGTCAGCGCAGTTGCCGTGGCCAAAGTCTTGAACATTGGTTCCTCCCAAAAGGCGAAAGTCCAGGGGCGAAAGTTTTATATGTTACCAGTTACATCATAACTCTGCCGTTCCGCTGTCACTGTCAAGCAAGGCTCATGAAACCGCCCGCAGCATGTCGTCGGCGATCTTCTCGGCCGCCATCATGGTAGGAAAATTGGTGTTTGCGCACGGCACCACGGGAAAGATCGATGCATCGACCACGCGCAAACCGTGCACGCCGCGCACCCGCCCGACCTGGTCGGTCACCGCCATCGGATCGTCCTCGGCTCCCATGCGGCAGGAACACGAGCAATGCCACACGCCAACCGCCGCCCGCTTGATGTAATTCTCCAGCGTTTCATCGTCGTGCAGAGCCTTCGTCAGTCCGGCGGATTCCATGATGAAGCCCTGCATGATGAACCGGCGCAGGAACGCCGGACCGTCCATCAGCACCGCGCCGATGCCGGTGAGGATCCGGTTCTTCGTGTTGTAGGTGCCGACCTGGCGGATCTTGTCGGTGAAGCTGGCCGGGAATGCGTCCGATGCAACGGCTTTCAACGGCGGCAGTTCATGCAGTGCCGCGATCTGGCGAAACCCGCGTGTCAGCCGCATCAGGTCGCGGTGGTCGGACAGCAGGTTGAAGTCCACCATCGGCTCCTGCCGCCAATCCGCCGCCGCCAGACGGACCTGGCCGGTCTCCGAGAACGTTTTGTTGACCCAGAGCGTGATCACCGCGATGCGGTCGCCGATTGCATGCCATGCCGACTTGTTCGACGCCGTCAGCGCCATGTCGCCGGCCGGTGCGCCATCGACACCCGACGAGAAGCGCATGCCGAGGTGCAGCGAACGCTGGCTGTAAGCGTTCTTGCGCGCGCCCGGTTTGAGATACGCGGCGACCGAGATCGATGGATGGTCCATCAGCCGCTGTCCGACACCCGGCCGATTGGCGCGCACTGCAATGCCAAGTTCGCGCAGATGACCCACCGGGCCGATGCCGGCGCGCAGCAGGACAGCCGGCGAGTGAATTGCGCCACAGCACAGGATCACCTCGTTGGCGCGGAACTCCATCGGCTGCTGGCGAACCATCGCGCGGATGCCGACGCAGCGCGTGTCCTCGAACAGCAACTCGCTCACCTGCGTCTCGGTCAACACGGTCAGGTTGTCGCGCTGCCGGACCGTGGCCCCCAGATAGCCGGCCGCAGCCGATACCCGCCGGTCGTACAGGTTCGACATGGCGAGCGGATAATAGCCGTCCTGGAACGCGCCATTCTGATCAGGCACGTAGCGATGGCCGGCCAGCTTGAACGCATCGGCAACCGCCTTGGCGTAGTCGGACCAGTTGTCCGGGAAAACGCGCCGCACCGGGATGCGGCCGTCGGATCCATGCAGCGGTCCGTCGAAATCGATGTCGCGCTCGACCTTCTTGAAATACGGCAGCACGCTCTCCCACCGCCAGCCGGCGGCGCCGCGCTGCTCCCATTCGTCATAGTCGGCGGGGGAGCCACGGTTGGCGAGTTGCCCGTTGATCGACGACCCTCCGCCCAGCACGCGCGCCTGCTCATACTTCAACTGACGCGGTCGAGGCGCATCCGGATCGTTGTGCGGCATCGCCTCGGTGGTGACGCGCAGATCGTTCCACAAGAAGCGCGGATCGCGTGATGCGAAGCCCGAGCGGCTGTCGAGGATCGGTTCCGGGATACGACCGTCGGGCGTGTCCTCGCCGGCTTCGCACAACAGCACCCTGTTTGCGCTGCGCGCCGAGAGGCGGTTTGCCAGGATCGATCCTGCCGATCCGCCGCCGACAATGATGTAGTCATAGGTCGTCTGCACAGCCGATGCCCCGCTATCACACGCCACAGCAGCTTGGACAGGCCTCGATGATGACGACCGTGTAAGCTTGAAGAGCCGTGTACGGCGTGCGAACGCCGCAGACGATGGACGCCATCGTCTCGACGGTCTTTGCGACACTGATCACGTCGTCTCCAAGTCTGCTGGCAGCGCTGATAGTAATCGCTCATGGTCCTGTCAACACGCGGCACCGTCGCCGTTTCCAGGCGGTCCGGCTCTGCCTAGGGCGGCATGTCAAGCTCGCTGCAGTGCATAACAGCGGACTTCACCAGCCGCCATGAATGCTTCCGTGCTCAATACGTCGCGCGGCCGCCCGAGACGTCGAACACCGCTCCGGTGGAAAAACTGCATTCCGCGCTCGCCAGCCAGCAGACCAGCGACGTGACCTCGTCGATGCCGCCGAACCGGCCAATGGGGATCTTCGACAGCATCCAGTCGACCTGCTGCTGCGTCATCTGATCGAAGATCGGCGTGCGTACCGCGGCAGGCGTGACGCAGTTCACCCGGATTTCCGACGTCGCCAGTTCCTTGCCGAGCGATTTGGTGAGCCCGATCACGCCGGCCTTCGAGGCGGAATAGGCGGCGGCGTTGGGGTTGCCCTCCTTGCCGGCGATCGAGGCGATGTTGACGATGCGACCGTAGCCGTTGCGCTGCATGTGCGGCACGACGGCGCGATTGCAGTAGAACACGCCGTTCAGGTTGACGTTGATCACGCGGTCCCAGTCGGCCAGCGGATAGTCCCACACTGTCGCGTTGGGTCCGGTGATGCCGGCGCAGGCGATCAGGATGTCGATCTTGCCAAGCGCGCCAGCGCTCGCATCGGCGGCGCGCTGTACGGCGGCAGCGTCGGTGACGTCGAGCGTGACCTTGTGCTGTGCCTCCGCCTTGGCGAGTGCAGCGGAGTCGTGATCCCACAGGCTGACATGGGCGCCTTCGGTGAGGAGACGCGCGGCGATGCCGGCCCCGATCCCCGACACGCCGCCCGTGACGATTGCACTGCGACCGGCAAAACGTTCCGCCATGCAAGCATCCTCCCGACCGTGACAGTCGCTATTGCAATGCGGTGATCTGGCTGGCGGAGAGCGCCTGGATCGCGGACAGGCGCTTGAACAACACATCGGCCGGGATGTCGGATGCGCCGGCATCGAGGCAGTCGGCGAACTTCTCGTAGATCTGCGCCTCGGTCAGCGGGCGTGATGCGTGCCCGGTCGCGCGCTTCACCGGTTCGCCGGCAATGGTGCTGCCGTTGGTCAGCTCGACCGTCACCTGATCCTGCGGCGCCGCGCCGGGCATTTCGGAATCGTATTCCGTGGTGGTAACGATTTCGACCTTGCGCATCAGCGCCTGTATGTCGGGCCGCTGCACGAATTCGTCGGTCAGTTCGCGCAGGCCGACGCGCTTCGCGACGATGCCGCTCGCCATGACGAATTCCATGCTGAACTTGGCGGCGAGGCCGGTGTCGGGCTGGTGATTGCGCAGCACGGTCGCGAAATAGTCGCTGATGCTGACAGTGATCTTCTTGACATCGTCGGCCTTGATCGGCGTGTCGTTGACGATGTCGAGCATGCAGTCGATGGCCCGATGGGTGCAGTAGCAGGTCGGGTATTTCTTGATGCCCAGCCCCTGCGTCAGGATCGCCCAGGGCTCGCCGGGTTTGGCTTCACTGGTGCGATCCTCGGTACCCGTGGGCGAGATCGCGTGCAGGAAGCCCTGCGGATGCTCCAGCGCGTCGGTGCTGGCGGTGAAGCCGGCCCCGGCGAGACGTGCCGCCATGATGCCGGCGTGCGCCGCCTTGCCGGCATGGAACGGCTTGGTCATCGTGC
This sequence comes from uncultured Alphaproteobacteria bacterium, assembly GCA_963739725.1. Taxonomy (GTDB): domain Bacteria; phylum Pseudomonadota; class Alphaproteobacteria; order Acetobacterales; family Acetobacteraceae; genus JAMXLO01. The sequence goes on from CAVUBS010000022.1 coordinate 81,493, forward strand.
CGAAATTCGCCATCAGCCCGGAGCTCTGCGACGCGCCGAGCGCAATCGCCTGTGCGCACTTGTCGGCGTCGAGCCTGCGCAGGCTGGCGCAGGCGGCGGCCGCGGCGACCGCGCCGTAGAGGCCGGTGGGATGCCAGCCCTTCTGGTGCAGCAGGCCGGTGTCGCGGCGGAACAGTTCGGCCCAGGTCTCGTAGCCCGCGACATAGGCGACGATCATTTCCGCGCCGGTCGAGCCGAGCGCTTCGGCCTCGGCCAGGATCGCCGGAACCATGACCGTGCTGGGATGGCCGCGCAGTCCCACGTCGTCGTAGTCGAGCGCATGCGCTGCGGTGCCGTTGATCCAGGCGGCCTCGGGCGCTGTGCTCATTTCCCTGCCGAATGTGAGCGTCGCGGGGCCATCGGCCGGTGCGAGCACCTCTTTCATGATGCGCACGCAGTCCTCGCGGCGACCGGCGATCATCGTGCCGATGCAGTCGATGAAGCCGAGGCGGGCGACGCGCACTGCTTCCTCGGGCAGCCGGTTCGGCGACAGATCGGCGATGAATTGGCCGAGCGTCCTGGTCAGTGACATGGCGTGACTCCCCTCAATGCATCTTCGCGCGCAGTGCCTTCAAACTGCCGCCCATCTTCACCGACCCTGGCAGCGGATGGCCGACGATGTCCTCGGCGAGCTGGGCGACCTCGATCAGTTTGTCGAGATCGATGCCGGTGTCGATGCCCATCTCGTCCAGCATGAACACGAGGTCCTCGGTGCAGACATTGCCCGCGGCACCCTTGTGCGCGGCGAACGGGCAGCCGCCGAGGCCGGCGACCGTCGTGTCGAAGATCGCGATGCCCATCTCCAGCCCGGCATAGGCATTGGCGATCCCCATGCCGCGCGTGTCGTGCAGATGCAGCGCCAGCGTGAGATCGGGGAAACGTTCGCGTGCCTTGCCGACCAGTTCGCGGATCGACTTCGGCGTTGCCCAGGCCATCGTGTCGGCGAGCGAGAACACTTCCGGCCGCGCCCCGTATTCGGCTGCGATGTCGAGCAGCTGCTGCATCATGTCGAGCACGCGCTGGTGCGGGATCTCGCCTTCGAAGTTGCAGCCGAACGCCGCCATGATGCCGGCGCGCTTCAGCGTGATGCCGTGCTGCTGATAAAGCCGCATGGTCTCGTGCGCCTGCCGGATGTTGTCCTCCATCGAGCGCTGCTGGTTGCGCGCCAGGAACTTCTCCGACGCGGTCAGCGAGAATGAGCCCTCGATATCCAGCCGGTTGGTGGCGAGCGCGCGCTGCAGACCCTTCGGATTCAGCCAGAGCGCGGTGTAGTGGATGCCGGGCCTGCGATCGTAGCGCTGCACCACCTCGTCGGCGTCCGCCCATCCCGGCACACGGTTCGGATTGACGAAGGAGGCAACCTGGATGTGGTTCAACCCTGTTTCCGACAGCGCGTCGATCAGCTCGATCTTGCGGTCCGTGGGGATCGGGCCTTTCTCGAACTGGAAGCCTTCGCGCGGACCTTCCTCGTTGATCTGCACGAACTTGGGAAAGTCGGACATCGTGGCGCTCCTTCGCTTTGTCGCAATTCAATACCTGCCCGGGGCGAATGCCAAGGGCACAGCGGGGCGGCAGTTCCCGTGATCGCGCGGATCATCTAACATCGCGTCATACGACGGATGGGAGGATCGCCATGACCGGCGCCACAGAATTGCGTGCGTTGTTGCGGGGCGAAGCGATGGTGATCGCACCTGGCGCCTATGACGGGCTCACCGCCAAGCTGGTGGCGCAGGCCGGGTTCCCCGCGGTGTACATGACCGGCGCGGGCACATCCGTGTCGCACGGCTATCCCGATTTCGGCCTGCTGACGATGAGCGAGATGGTGGAGAACGCCGCCCGCATCGTGCGCTCGGTGGACGTGCCGGTGATCGCCGATGCCGACACCGGCTACGGCAACGAGCTGAACGCGTTCCGCACCGTGCAGGAATACGAGCGGCGCGGCGTGGCCGGGATCCACATCGAGGACCAGATGTCGCCGAAGAAATGCGGCCATCTCGACGACAAGGAGATCGTGTCGCGGGAGGACTACGTCGCCAAGATCCGTGCCGCGGTGGCCGCGAAACGCGACGGCGACTTCCTGATCATCGCGCGAACCGACGCGCGCGCCGTGGCGGGACTGGACGAGGCGGTGACGCGCGCCAACGCCGCACTGGCCGCCGGCGCCGACATGGCCTTCGTCGAGGCGCCGCAGACGATGGACGAACTGGCCGCGGTACCGAAGCTGGTTGCGGGACCCTGCCTGCTGAACGTGGTGCGCGGCGGCAAGACGCCGGAGATCGATCTGCGGCGTGCGCAGGCGTTGGGATACCGCCTGGCGATCGTGCCGGGGCTGCTGCTGAAGGCGGTGATCGGCGCGTGCGACGAGGCGCTGGCGGATTTGAAGGCGCACCACATCCATCCGGTGCCACGCAGCGACATGACGGTGCGCGAGGCATTCAACCGCGTCGGCGCCGTGGAATGGGATGCGCTGCGCACGCGCTTCCGGGACGCCGACGAACGGCGCGCAGCGGAGTAAACGGCGCGTCGGTTCCGCGCTACGGATGGATGACGGTGTTCGTGCGGTTGATCACGAACGCCTCGTGACGTTCGAGGAAATCGCCCGTCACCTCGGCGAAGGCCTCGGGCCGTTCGGTGCTGATCGCATGTCCCGCGTCATAGACGAAGACCAAATGGCAGTTCGGGATCAGCTCCTTGTAGAAGCGGCCCATGTCCGGCGGGATCACACCGTCGAGCGTGCCGAACAGCACCAACGTCGGCGTCGCAAGGCCGCGCATGCGCGTTTCGAGATCCGCGTCGCGATCGGGACCGCGCAGACGCAAGACCAATGCGCGCGTCTTCGCCTGCACGTCAGGGTCCACGGCCGGCAGTGGGCCGAGGCGTTCCGGATGGGCATAGAGCCGGCGTGCCATCTCCTCGGGCGAGCCTGACGGCGGCGTGCTTCCGGCAGGGCGGATCGCGGCCGGCGCTTCCAGGACCAGGGCCTGCACCCGTTCCGGCTGCTGCAACGTCAGCCATAGCGCCACCTTGCCGCCGAACGAGGTTCCCATCAGGTTGAAACTGTCGATGCCAAGTGCCGTGATCGCCGCTCCCATCGTGGCGGCCAGATCGCACATTCGCTCCGTCCGGGTGTTGGCGGCAGACTGGCCGAACCCCGGCATTTCAAATGCGATCACGCGGTGATGGCGGCTCAGCAGGTCATGCGCCGGCGTGAGACGCATGCCGCCGGCGCCGTGCAGGTGCACGAGCGGCGTGCCTTGGCCCGCCTCCATGAAGCGGATGCGGAATCCGTCCGCCTCGACGAAGCCCTCGCTGAATGCCACGGTCAGATCTCCCGAATGCGCGGCAGCACCTTGCGCCCGAACAATTCGAGCGCGCGCATCATCGTGTCGTTCTTGCCGCTGCCGGGATCCTGCAACGACACGTCGAGCACGCCGGCGCCGATCACCTCGCGGCACCGGCGGATCTGCTCGACAACGCGATCGGGGCCGCCGCAGAAGCTGATCGGCAGCACGCCGCCGACATTCGCGGGCCGCTTTCGCCGGCGATGTTGCGCGTCGTGTCGGACTGCAGCAGCGCATCGCGCAACCCGCCCACGATGGGGAACGCCGCCTGCTTGTCGCGTCGCGCCAACGCGTCGTCGGCCGCATCGTCGGTTTCGCCGAGGATCATGTTGGCCCGGTAGATGATGTCGTCCGGCCCGGGCTCCCAGCCGTGGCGGGCACATTGGTCGCGGTAATAGCGCGTCGCCTGCGCCATCGACTCGAACGTGCCGTAGGAAACGCCGAGTCCGATCCGGTGGCGCGCGGCGAAATCGCCCGCCTCGGCGCTGGTGCCGAGCGCATAGGTCGTCGGATGCGGCTGGTGCTGCGGACGCGGCCAGATCGACACCGTGCGGTACTGGAAATGCCGGCCCTGCCAACCGAACGGCTGCGGCTCGGTCCACGCCTTGAGGATCAGTTCCATGCCCTCGTCGGTGCGTTCGCGCGCTTCCTTCGGGTTCAGGTCGTAGCTCAGGTATTCGTTGGTCGTTCCGCGCAGCAGGCCCACCACGATGCGCCCGGGCGCCAGCGTGTCGAGCATCGCCAGTTCCTCGGCCACGCGGATCGGGTTGCTGGTCGGCACGATCGGCCCGAGCAGGGCGATCTTGATTTTGTCCACGCGCGCGGCGAGCCAGGCGGCGGAGACCACCGGCGCCGGCGTCAGGATGCGCGGCGAGTAATGGTGCTCGGAGAGGCTGATCCAGTCGAAGCCGAGCGCCTCGACGAACTTCACCCGCTCGACCATGCCGCGATAGGCTTCGGCCCCGGTCTCGGCGTCGTAGGCGCCAGGCGGCACCGGCCATTCGCGCGGCAGGTCCGGTGGCGAGACATAGCGGCCGGTTTCGAAATACGACACTTTCATGGTCGCCATCTTTGACCCGGGGTGGCTTCCGCGCAAGCGATGCACGGGCGCATCACCACCGCCCGCGCAGGCGCAGCAGCAGGCCGAGCACGCCGTCGTACGGGATTGCCGCCGTCTCCCGGAGCCGCCAGTACCAGCGCTGCCAGAACCCCCTGGATGCGGGCGGCGGCGGGCAGGCGAACGCCACGATCCCGGCCAGTCGCAGCAGCAGCAGGCAGCGCGGGAGGTGGTAGCCGCTCGTCGCGACATGGACCGGGGCCATGCCCGCCAGCATCCGCGCCACCGCACGCACCGAGGACAGCGTGTCCGTCCCGGTCTCCTCCAGCAGGATGCGGTCCGGCGGCACGCCCATCTCGCGCAGCAGGCGCGCCATCACGGATGCCTCCGATGCGCCGTGGCGACCCTTGGCACCGGTCGGCACGTAAAGCGGCGCGGTGAAGCGTGCACCGCAGGCCGCGGCCGCCTCGACACGCAGACGCAACGTGGTGCTGGGTCCGCCGCCCGGGCGCACCGCGGCCCCGAAGATGACGATGACCGCATCGGTCTCGGGCGCGCTTGACATTGCCACCGGGTCGGTTTCCACGCTGCTCCGGTCTGGAGGACGCGTTCATGAAGGCATTGAGCGAAGCTTTGGTCCGGCAGTATCACGAACGCGGGTATTGCGCGCCGGTGAGCGCGCTTTCGACCGCCGAGGCCGCGGACCTGCGCGCGCGGCTGGAGCGCTTCGAGGCCGGCGCCGGCGTGCTGTCCGGCACGCTGCGCCACAAGCCGCATCTGCCGATGGTATCGTCACCATCTGCCGCCATCCATCGTAACTCCTTGAGAACTCACAGACCGTAATTCTGATACCGTCGCTATCTATCGCCATCAATCGCCTTTTGCCGCGCCACAGAAATGGATAGCCAAATAGATTGGGAGAGTATAGCCGGCTCCTGGCACAAGGAGACTGGCTATGGCGCTCAAGGATGACGTGGAAGACACGATGGCTCGGCCACCCATCATCGATCTTTTTGATCTCAGGGTGCTCTTTGCGCCATTTGGAGTCAGGTGACCACAATTCTTTCAAGGTGTCCGTACCCGCGGCCGGTGCTTTTCTGCGGGCCAATTTGGCTTTTAGCGTCGCGCCGGGATTGGCCAGCTGCCACCGGCGAGAAGTTCGCAGCTTGCGGGCGGCGTCGTCGGTGTCATCGAGGAGGCGTGAGAGTCGTGTGGTATTGTGCAGCTGTTTGCGCAAGTGGTCCGTCAACTCCCCGATATACTTCTCGTCTTCTGCGAGATTTACGCTCCTCTGGTGAAGCAGAGCGTTCATTTCAATGATCCGCTGGCGCAATTGCTCGATCTCATTGTTGAAGTCAGCTTCGGTTTTAGCCAGATGAGTGGTGAGCTCCTTCACTTGTGCCTTGTGGTCGGCTTCGGTTTTGGCCAGATGAGTGGTGATTTCTTGGATCTGCGCTATGTACTGCTCTTCGGTTTTGGCTAGATGGGTGGTGAGTTCCTTAACCTGCGTCTTGTGCCGCTCCTCAGTGTGCGTGAGGTGGGCGCTGAGTTTCTCGACTTGCGCCTTGTGTTGCGCTTCGTTGTGCGCCAGGTGCGCGGTGAGTTCCTTAACTTGCGCCTTGTGCTGCTCCTCGGTGTGCATGAGGTGGGCGCTCGAGTTTCTCGACTTGCGCCTTGTGTTGCGCTCTCGTTGTGCGCCAGGTGCGCGGTGAGTTCCTTAACTTGCGCCTTGTGCTGCTCCTCAGTGTGCGTGAGGTGGGTGAGTTTCTCGACTTGTGCCTTGTGTCCCCCCGAGGTGGGCGCTGAGTTTCTCGACTTCACTCTTGTGTCGTGCCTCAGTTTGTGCGAAGAGCTCGCCATAGAGATGCTCGATTTGTGCAAAGCGGTCTGGAATGAAGGCATCGACCCGGCTCACTGAGCCGGGAAGTATATCGCTATCGGTTGATTTTAACGCGACGGCCCGCCTTTGCCACTGACGTCTTCCGCCCTGAGGTTTCCGCGGTCAAAGCGCGATAAAGCTCGATGGCTTCCCTTGAGACACGCGCATCAATCAGTTGGTCAAGGGTGAAGTGTGTGTGGCGTCTCTTCGTGGCCACCAATTTTGCGACACTGCCTATTTTTGCATGAGGCAATCCAACAAAGTTCGCAATCCGTTGTAGCTCTTTTTCGGCGTTTTCAAAGAAGAAGTCATAATGAGTAACAAGCCGTTCATGCTTGCCTGCCGTTTCGATCAACCACCTGTTATAGATTTCCCAGAGCCGTAAGCCAAACGCATACGACGTCCCGTTGCGTTCTCTCATCGAATAAGCGACTTCCAACGGATTGCGCACCATAATTAGCGTTTTCAAGCCCGGCAGCGATATCCTCCCAGAACGGCAGCGTTAAGCTGTTGCGCGGATCCTTCCAGCCCCAGACGTGCGCTGAATCCAAGCCCTCGATCAGTAGCCGCGCTTTCAGTCGCAATGGATCCAATGCCGGGCGCGTGAAGGTCTCATCAGCCTTGGGCGGCAGGTCCCAAGCCCCACCGAGCGCATTCAGTAATTCGTCGTTCAGCGCGACAAAGCCCAGATGTTCCCAGAATCCATCGGGATTATCGGCTTGTGACGGCATCAATTCGTTTTTTTTCGCCGAGGTAGAGCCCGCAAGCGTGCAATAACCTCGTCAGCATCGACGTGCCGGAGCGATGCGCGCCGGCGACGCAAATCGCTCTGTGCGTGTCAGCAGTATTTTTCACTCGAAACGCCTAAACAACGATGGGCCGCCCAGTGCGTCAAGCCGATTAGTCAGCACGGCTATACGCTACGGCGGTGAAGCGCATAAGACGAGCTGAAACAGCCGCAAGGGCTGGCGATGCGGCTCTTATTTGCGACCCGTGACCTGAGTCTTGGCAAGCACCTTGGCGTGCTCGGTTCCCGCATAGAGGCGAAACTCAAACGTTTTCCCCGCTCCGATCCAAGGTGCCGGGGCCGACCCCGTTGAACCCTCGGCGAAAAGTTGTTTCTGGTGCGCCATCCTCCGAAACATAAACTTGGCCCGTAGTGCCGTCTCCGGTATTCCAAGTTATCGTCGTAGTACCGGATCCTTCGCCTGTGGTTACCGGATTTGGCGACGCCGTAATCGTTGCGGCGGCTGCCGCCGGACTAGCAGCCGAGGCATTTGCCTCGGGGCTTTTCGATGGCCCGCATGCAGCGAAGAAGAACAACGGCAGGAGAATAGCAATCGTTGGAATGAATCGTTTCATAAAGATCCTTTGCTTATGGTGTTTCTCGAACGGTTAGCTTTTGTCAAGTCGCGTCTTCAAGAAACTGACCCAGTAAGCTCACGCTGACATTGTGGCCGTCTTAATTGTCGCGGCCCAGTTGTCCGTCGTAGTAAACGTCCGTTGAAACGCGCTCGTTCCATTGCACCGCCACAGCCGCGCTCACGAGAGCGCTATTCCGACCAATCGTCGTGGCGTGCGCGGTGAGGAGACCGCCTGCGTCTGATGCAAATTGTAAATCGATGGGATAAGCACACGTCGCCGTGATCATGTTGCCAAGCCGCGCGCAGTTCCGGACGCACTCGGTTACGGTTGAGAAGTCGCCATTTATGTCTCCGCAAATCTTCATCGCACAAATTGGGTCCTGCATCTAGCTTCTCTCCGATGCAGCGAAATGACGACCGCGCGCCAGATGAAATTCGTCCGATCAATTTTGAGTTGAACGTGGCGCCGCATGCCAGCGGTTCCGTTTTAGTCTCCATGGGCAAAACGCGGGTGATTTGCTCCGTCACGATCGAAGACGGTGTGCCGCGCTGGATGAAAGAACAGGGCGTGACCGGTGGCTGGCTTACTGCGGAGTATTCGATGCTGCCGTACTCGACGCAGCCGCGCAAACCTCGCGACATAACAAAAGGCCGCATCGATGGTCGCAGCGTCGAGATTCAACGTTTGATTGGGCGGTCGTTGCGCGCGGTGATCGATTTGGAAAAACTCGGACCACGCATGATCTGGGTGGATTGCGATGTCCTGCAAGCCGATGGCGGAACGCGCACGACCGCGATCACCGGCGCGAGCCTGGCGCTCGCCATCGCCTGCCGAAAATTCGTTAGGGAGAAAAAACTCGATGCGCCGCCGATGCAAAAGTTGGTTGCCGCAGTGAGCGCCGGTATTCTCGATGGCCAGGCGATCGTGGATCTGAATTACGAGGAGGACAAAAGCGTTGCAGTTGATTTCAACCTCGTCGCGACCGAAGACGGCGATTTTGTAGAAGTCCAAAGCTCGGGAGAAGAAGCAACATTTACCGGTTCGCAACTGGATGAAATGCTCGCGCTGGGGCGCAACGGCATCAGCGCGCTTATCGGCGCCCAACGCGCGGTCTTAGCGCGAATTATGGTAACGCCGGCGGAGAGCTGATGATTTCTGAATGTAGCGCGAGCCTCTGGCGGCTTGCGCGGTTCACAGAAGCGCCCTACAATGAATTGAGCGTGCGCACGTATGCGTTAAAGCGAGACGCTACAAATGAAAAAGGCACTGATCACCGGCATCACTGGTCAGGACGGAAGTTATCTCGCGGATTTGTTGCTTGAGAAGGGCTACGAAGTCCACGGGATTATTCGCCGCGCCAGCACGTTCAACACGTCGCGCATTGATCATCTCTACGCTGATCCACACGTAAACGACGTACGACTGTTTCTGCATTACGGGGACCTCGCCGACTCGGTGAATCTTGTGAAGCTTCTTTACGAATTGAAGCCGGACGAAATTTATCATCTGGGCGCGCAAAGCCACGTGCGCGTGAGCTTCGATATTCCTGAGTACACTTCCGACGTCACCGGCGTCGGCACGATTCGCATTCTGGAAGCAATCCGCGAAGCCGGATTGCGTTCGCGTTTTTATCAGGCGTCGAGCAGCGAAATGTTCGGCAAGGTCCAACAAACGCCGCAAACCGAGAAGACGCCATTCTGGCCGCGGAGTCCTTACGGCGTGGCAAAGGTTTTCTCATATTGGGCGACCGTTAACTATCGGGAGAGTTACGGCCTTTGCGCGAGCAATGGCATTTTGTTCAACCATGAAAGCCCGCGCCGCGGCGAAACTTTTGTCAGCCGCAAAATTTCGCGCGCAGTCGCTGCCATTAAGCAGGGCGTGCAAAAGGAATTGTTCCTCGGCAATCTGGACGCAAAACGCGATTGGGGATATGCGCCGGAATACGTCGAAGGGATGTGGCGAATTGTGCAGCTCGGCGAAGGCGACGATTTCGTGCTGGCTACCGGCGAAACGCACACTGTGCGCGAGTTCGTTGAGGCAGCCTTCGCGCATGTTGATCTGGAATGGAAGCAATTCGTAAAACACGATCCGCGCTACGAGCGCCCGGCCGAAGTGGACCTGCTGCAGGGTGACGCTTCGAAAGCGAAGAAGATTCTCGATTGGGAACCGAAAGGACGATTCGACGAACTGGTTCGCATCATGGTCGACGCGGACATGGATTTGCTCTCGCGTAATACGGTCAGAAAACATCTCGGCAAATTGCCGTGAGGTGACGTCCGATTAACGCCGCGGCTTTAGCCCGGTGTTAACGCTTCGAACGATGATCGCCGAGGCCGCTGGCAACCCGGAGAAGATCGAAAGGCTGCGATTGACGCTGATGGAAGCGGAGGCGGAACATCAGAAGCTAGTGAGTTTGATCGAAAAGTGGCGCGCCGACGGACTGCTGTCGTAACGAAGCGCTGAGGACTCATCAGCTACCACAAAAGTGGTATAAAAGTAGAACGAAGACGACGCAAAAGGTGAGCGCTTTCTCTTTCTCGCGCCCGCGTGTGCCAGCATAAGGATGTACGCGATTCTATAGGCGCTCATCCGGCCTACGGGGACGGTCGGCAACCAACATAGATAAGTTCCGGTAACTTCAAGGACTTACGACGGGTTTTCTGGCAAGGGCGTTGACGTAGCCGTTGGCTGTGGTTGCGGTTGCTCGCCCTTGCTCCCATTCGTCGCTCGCTGTCTGTGCCCGAACACGCTGCTCGCTTTGGCGACGCGCAATGACGAAATGATTGTTATCGCCGTAGCTTCGCCAGGGACCCGGAGGCACATCCCGAACTTCAACAAATTGCCAGTCGGCCACATCAGTCGGCGCTAGCCCGAGATAATCGCGCACCGCGGGGGAAACATTCAGGCCCGTGCCGTGATTGGCGTTCGGTTTAGGCCGTTCATTTCCGAAAACATATTGAAAGTGATCCGTGCGAAACGGCCCACAATCCTCCCATTGCGCGTAGCAGAGGCGATTCCCTTTGCGAATGGCAATCCAACGATGGCGGCCGACCGACTGCCCCGGCCCGGCGTAGGATTGCTTGAACCACGGGATCACCAGCGGCGCTTCTGGCTTGAATTGGCCGTGCGTGACATCGTTATAAGGCAACGCGAAGTAGAAAGGATTCTGCCTCGGGACGAAGGCTATTGGGATGTAATTCCGCCGTGCGCTCGGCTTCGGGTTGTCCGTGCCACCGTAATTCGTCTTCCAATTCGGGTCCCACACGCTCCGTAATTTCCTTTTTCCCCCAATCCAAAACACGGTGGTGACGATGTTCATTTTCCACGGATAACGCGACAGGACGTGCGAATCTGTCGGTTCATTCAACGGCGGGATTTTCTCCATTTCCTGTTCGCGCAGGCTCATGGCGTGTTTTGCAAACTCAGAAGCCGTCGCACTGGGCGAGCTACCTGAGTCCGGCTGTCCAGTTGACGTTATCTCTGGGCGTTGCATCCAACCGACATCGTAGAAAGCGTCGAGCAAAACACCGTTGAGCGCTGGCGGGTAGACTTTGTTCGGAGAGTCGGTCCATTCCTTGGCCTTTTCGGATTGTTGTGTTGTGATTCCCATGCTGCCTGCGCGTAATAACGAGCTCCGGCGTGTCGCTAGTGATTGCAATTCCTTCGTCATCGAGTGCGCCCGACTCTCTTTGCCGTCATCAATAGCGGCCATGTAAATTTTGAACTTGATAGCTCGGCCGCCTGGTTTTTGTGCCGCCGGGTAGGCGTTTATATAACGTTTCGAACCTGTCGCGCGCTTTTGCGTACTCTTTCTTCTTGAATGGAGTTTGCGCGAGGTTGTATTGCGCCATCGCGAAGTTTCGGATCAATTTTGCTACCTTTTGGAGAGCGACCTCGGCATCGTCGAATTTCCCCTGCTTCATGAGAATTTCGCCTCGCAAATTTACGGCGCGGACTGATTGGGATCCACCTTGTCCACTTCATCCACCAGTTTCAGTGCTGTCGCGAAATGGCGCTGCCGAAACGCCTGCTGCGATTGTTCTAACTTCAAACGAGAGTCCGCAGCGGTTGATGTTCAAGACGCAGGAAACTGCTGCAGAAGCCGCGCCGGTTCCGCCTGAACAGCCTGCAGGTTATCGCCGTAGTAAACGCGAACGATGTAGCCGAGATATTTGCGTTGTCCGCTAGCCGCGGAACCTTTTGAGCCGCGATCCTTTTGACCCGGCCGAACTTTTGCCGCCGCCTCCAAAGCGATGATTCGGATAATGCGCCGCCGGTTTTTGCGCGCACGTAGCGCACGAGAAGCACTTCCGGATTTGCGTCCGACCAGTCGTGTTTCGCGTGAGCCATTCGTTGCTCACGTAGGCATTAGTCAACTTGATGTCTTTGTCGTTCACAACGTCGTAAACCAACACCTGGATTCTACTTTGTTATGATCGATAACGGCGCCGGCTGTTTTTTTATCCCGATCTCCAGTGTCAGATTCATTTCGGCGTCCGGATCGGACGTTTCCGTGGTTTTGACGTCGGAAATTCCCATGGTTGGACCGTCCACATTGCCGCCAACATCGTTGCGGGAGGGACCGTCGGTTTCAGCAGGGGCGCCGCCTGGCTCGACGGTCGGCGAAGCGGGAACTCCGACCTTCAAGCGACGGTCGGCTAAAGCGTATGTCGCGCTATCGGGCGGGCTGACTTGCTTGATTCTGCGCCAGACATCGTTCGCACGATCGAACATTTGCATCGACTCGTAAGTCTGCGCCGTCTCCTGGAGCACTGCCGTATTGTCCGGTTCGCTGTCCAACGCTTCCTGAAAACGTGCGAGCGCGTTTGTGCGTGTCGCCCCGTTCCCGGAATTCTTTACCTTCTCGCAGCAGTTGATCAACGATGGATGGAGGAGTTGTGTTCAACGCAGCGACCGCTGGTGATGGCGAAGGGATATCCTTCTGCCAACCCACCCACCGGCCCAGTGCAAATGCAAGAACTACAATGGCCGCGTATGCCAAGCATCTTAAGAATAACTTATTGCAGCTCAACTCAATCAATCGTGATCGACATCTTCTCCACAGCGGGACGACTACAAAAACCCACGTAGCGATGGCGAATGCCGCAACTACCACACCGCTTGCGAATGGGCTCAACGGTCGAAACAACCACATGGGCATAAGGGAACGAGAGAATGTCAACCAGGCCGTTTTTGCTTTGGCATTTTTCTGCCGGCGACAAGATCGAGAACTGCCCGGCGCAATTTCTCGCGGTCTGCTGGATTGTCCGCGTCGAGTTTAAGGTTCATCGCCTCCGCCACGGTTTTAGCGTAAGCAACGCCCTGCTGCTC
>CAVUBS010000023.1:0-274730 GCA_963739725.1 uncultured Alphaproteobacteria bacterium
CCCTAAGACCAGAGGACGCCAACACTGACGCGAACGTGTGCCTCAGATCATGAAGCCTTGCCTCCTTAATGTCGGCTTGACTGCACACGCTGATCCAGAGCCGCGTACGCCTTGCAACGGTTTGCCACCGTCGCCTGGGAAGACATGTCGAGGCGGCTGCCGTATCACGCCTCGCCGTTTGGCATTGGCGATCTCCGACGCCTGGGTCGCTTTGATCGCGCGGAGAAGTTCGAGGGCGGGACCAGACAAGGGAACGCGATGGAGTTTCGCCTGCTTCGTTGTTGCGGCGGGTTTCGTCCAGACGCCGGCGTCCAGATCGATCTGGTCCCAGTCCGCCCCTAGTGCCTCGCCCACGCCTGGCCCCTGTTAGCAGTAACATCAGGACGGCGTCGGCGCTGCTGCGCTGGGGGTGGTGCCGTCAGTGCCTCGACCAGCCGACCGATCTCGGCCGGGGTTAGGTAACGCTCGCGCCGGTTCTCGACATTGCGTTCGATCCCCTTGCGGGGTTGCTGGTCAGCCACTCCTCCTTGACCGCGATTGCGAACATCTTCGAGACCAGCGACACGCACCGATTCGCGGCAATTGGCGCCGCTCGCCTATCGCCCTGTGCATGGCTGCTATGTCGCTATGGCGGATCGCTGACAACTTGCGGTTACAAAGACGAGGCAAGATGTGTTTGTCGAGGGCGAGCTTGTCGCCTAGTTGGTAAAACTCAGGGACGTTTGCGTGGCAGGTGGACCTTTATGTAATGGGCGGCCAGCGTTGCCATCGTCGGGGCCTCGCGGTCCTGATGGGCGCCAACATGGGGTCGGCTCCCTGGTCTACCAGACGCTTTAGCCGCTTGGCCTCTTCGCGCGCCGTGCGCACGCTCCAATCAGGGAACGAGCCGACTGTTAGGCTTCGTTGGATACCCTGCGACCTGTAGTTCAGTATGAAAGCGCGGGCACCCGCCTTGGTCACCCTCAATCCGAACCCTGGCACTACGCTGTCCCAGGTTAGGTTTTGCCCTGACGAGGGCGGGACCGCCTCTCGCGCGAGGCGATCACTTAGCTCGATTGCGCTTAGATTCCTCATCTCATCAGCGTCTCATCAGGTGCAAGTTGGTATCCTTGTATAGATGCTGGGGTTCGGATCTTTGGCAAGCGATCTTCATAAATCGTGATCATTTTGGAACCCACGTGGAGGTGAGATGTTAAAGAGGATATCAGGCTTCAATCACGAGACGCTTTGCGACCTGGTGGCGCTTGAATCCACCTGTAGCTGACCATATAGGGTTTGGAAATCAATCTGCTAGGCCATTTCGCCGCGTCGCCGGGCAGCCCACGGCCGGTGGTCATGGGAGCCGTTCTTATCATTTGACCTTGTTTCGCATCGTTGTACCGAGTCGCTTTCGGTGCGGATATGAAGAGGAAATCACGAACTCTTGCGGGACCACGACGAGGCAGCAGCCACGGTGCTGGGCGGCACGCACGATGATGTCGCATGTGGCGCGGGGCCGTGAACGGCTGCGCCGGTTCACCAATACGGACACGGTCCGGCACTACGGAGAGGGTCAAATGGGCAGTTACGCCAGCGGCCTAGGCGGCGAACTCAGCTGCCCGGTCATCGATGAGGATCTCCACGCCTTCGTGGACCGTCAGTTGGCGCCGGATCGTCGCGCCGTGGTCGAGCGCCACCTGCAGGAGCATTCCGACACGGCGCGCCGGGTCGGGGCCTACACCGCTCAGCGCGACGCGCTGCGGGCGGCGCTGGCCGGTCCGGCGAGCGAGCCGATCCCCGCGCGGCTCAACCCGCATCTGCTGCTGCAACAGCGCCGCACCGAGTCCCGGATGGTCTGGCGCATGGCGGCGACGGTGGTTCTGGCGATCGGGCTTGGCGGCGCCGGCGGCTGGGGGCTGCATGTCGGCTACGACCTGCTCGGGCAGCGCCATCCGGACACGTTCGGCCAGCAGGCCGCTGCGGCATATCTCACGCTGGCGCAGGCCAATCCGCAGCCGCTCCAGGTCGCCTCGATCGACGGTCTCTCGGCGAGCGTCTCCAAGGCATTGGGTGTTCCGGTGGAATTCCACGATACCGCGGCGGCGGGCTTCACGCTGCTCAGCGGCTGGGTTCTCCCCGCGCCGAACGGGCAGGCGGTGCAGCTGGCGTTTCGCGATGTCCAGGACAACAAGGTGATCACGATGTACCTCGAGGGTCGCCCCGGCGCCAAGGAGACGCCGTTCCGGACCGTCCCCGGCGGCGGCGTGCCGACGGTGGCCTGGGACGACGACGACCTCGCATGCGCGATCAGCGGCCCCATCGAACCGGCGCGGCTGGAGCAGGTCGGCAAGCGTATCTACGACGCGCTCCTGGGCTGACGGCTGCGCGAGCCTGCGCGCGGCGCTGCGCGGCGAACCCGGGCGGCAATGGTGTGGGCCCGTGGTCTGACCGCGCCGGGCGGGGATTGAGGTTCCCTCCCTGAAGGCAGCCGTTGCGCATCAGAGTTTTACGCCGAGGCAGGACATTGCGCCTGCCTTGACCCGCGCGCACAGGCAGTGGCCGAGCCTGGTCGGCCGCGGCGTCATCTTTATTACGTATCCGTTTAGAAAATCATTGCGTACTGCGTTATAGATTCGTTACATGGTCGTCCGGGGCGCAGGTGCCGCGACAGGAATGGGCCTATGAACGACGATCAAGCCAATCTCATCCTCGGCGTGCGTGCGCAGCAGAGCGTATCGGCGTCGGCGGAATTGGACCTGCCGACCAGTGCACGCCAACTGGCACGCTCGGTGGTCCACCTGGCGCTGGGAGGCTGTCTGCTGTGGGCGGTGGCTGTCGCTGCCTGCCTCGCCCATTCTGTGTAGTCCGACGCCTGATGGTGCCGATCGTCGGCCGGAGAATTCCAGGCGCGAGTCGCAGTTCGGGACCCCCACGCACGCCCTGGCGCTGATGGCCTGGTCGCAGGACCCGAGCCACCGGCTCGCGGACGAGCCGCCCTGCGTCGAACATCGGATGGAGACGAAACAAGCCCCGCGGCGCGTAGCTTTCCGACGTTCACATTGCGCCGATGCTCAATGTATTGCTGGGCCAACGCCCGCGCGACGAAACCGGCTCGTCTCCGATCAGTTCGCCGCGGCGTTTCGGGCACGCGGCAGGTGATCCATGTACGCGTATATACGTACTAGACTTTCATGACCGATACGATAGGAGGAGGTCAAGGCCGGAATTATTACAAGGGTGCAATTCACAATGGCACTTCTCGAAATTACCAGGATGCGTGCCGACATTGCCATCTCCCGCGCCGAATGGGAGGCCCGCAGCATGGCCTTGCGAGAGTCCCGGAGCATTCGCGGCGGGCATTCCACGCCGACGACCGTCTCGCCAAGGACGCAGGGCAGCGCCGGACGGTTCGAGACTCCGCTCAGCGTGCGTGTGTTTGCGGCAGCCCCGGGTTGGTGAGCACGTATCGGGGCGCCAGGTGATTACGACATCGTGAGGTCCCATCGCCTGATCGAGGAGTAGGCTTTACGGCGCCCTTTGCACCCGTAGGTTGTGTGTATGCGAGGGCAGCCAGCGCCAAGGCCAACGCGTGGCGACCAAGCGCCGCTCGGTTTGGCCGCGGCCTCACGCAAGTGCGCTCAATTGTCATCGCAACCACGGCTGGGCGATCGCGCTCAGCGTGGTAGGGTGATCTCCGCGGCGCACACCGTCCGGGCGACCCCCGCACTTTTTCACGGATAGTTGAGAAGCGGCCTGCCTCCCGGTGTTGTGAATGCTTCGGACGGCAATCGCGACAGTGGCTGTCGCCCGGCGGCCCCAAACCGGATAGGGCATCGTCATTCCGACGCATTCGCAAGACAGGAGGGGCGGCGGCATGACCAATCGGAACCTCGTGAAGCATGGCACCTAAGATCTACCACCTGCACCCGCTGGTCGCCGGGAGGCTGTCCCAATGGCCCGGCCATTTCGCGCGCTGCCGTGCGATGGGCTTCGACACCGTGTGCGTCGCGCCGCCGTTCGCGCCGGGCGCCAGCGGTGACATCTTCATCACCGCCGATCATGAGGCCCTGCATCCGGCGCTGGACTGGCAGGGTTCCGCCGATGCCGGCGTCGCCCGGATGGTGGACGCAGCCGCGGCGCAAGGCCTGCACGTCTGGCTCGACCTCGCGATCGATCGCGTCGCCATCGATGCCGCCATCCGCCAGCGCGAGGAGCGGTGGTTCGCGACAGGTGGCTGCGGTGCCCTGCCCAATCCGCGGCGAACCCCGTATCGGCTGGATGTCGCCTACGCCAGGCTGGAGCAGACCGAGATCGCGGAAGCGATGACCGCGTGGTGGCTGGACCGCCTCGGCCGTCTGGTTCGCGCGGGTGTGGCCGGCTTCCGCTGCCTCGAGCCGGATCGCGTCCCGCCGCCGCTCTGGCGGCAGATCATCGATGCCATCCGGACCCGGGCGCCGCAATGCCGTTTCCTCGCCTGGACACCGGACGTGGAACGCGCGGCCCTGCCTCGGCTGGAAGGCGTCGGCTTCGATCACGTGTGTTCCTCGCTGGCATGGTGGGACGGACGCGCGAGCTGGTTCGTCGATGAGGCCGAGGCGCTGCGTCGCATCGCGCCGGCGATTGCCTCGCCGGAGCCGTCATTCTTCGAACGGCGGGCCGCACGGCTCGCGCCGGGCAGCGACATCGCCGCGTCCTGCCGCCTGGCGCTGCGCCTTGCCGCGGCCTCGGCGAGCGGCATCTTCGTCCCGATGGGGTTCGAATACGCCACCCGCCGCGCGTTCGATGCCGCGCGCGCCGGTCCGGAGGATTTCGATCGCGCGCGCGATGAAGCGCCGGCCGATCTGAGCGCCGATGTGCGGGCAGCCAATGCACTGGTCGAGCGTGTCGCCGCGCACCGCGTCGATGGCGAGATGCGGGCGTTGACCAGCCCGCAGGACCCGGTGACGGCGCTGCTGCGCGCCGATACGCCGGACGTCAGGGCGGCGTCCCGCGCGGTCGTCGTGCTGGCCAATCCCGATATCGGCCGAAGCGCGCCGCTCGACCTGACGCTGTCGCCGCTGCCGCCGCAGGCAGGGGCCGCTTTCGCGACGCCGGAACCGCTCGACGCGCCCGACACCGAGCGCCGCACTGCCGGCACCGACGCGACCCAGATACCGACCCACCCGACATGGCGGTGTCGATGGCGACCCCCCTGGCCCCGGGCGAGGTCCGCGTGCTCGCGTATGCGCCCAGCGTCCCGGTGATCCGGCCGGCCGGCGCCCCCAGCGTCCCCGATCCGCTGGCCGTGGTCGCCACGCGGATCGCCATCGAGGCGCTCGCGCCGTCGGTTCCCTACGGCAATCTTGCGGTCAAGCGCCTGGTGGGCGAGCCGGTGGCGGTGAGCGCCGACATCATTGCCGATGGCCACGAAGTGCTGGCCGCCGAACTGCTCTGGCGCGCCGACGACGAGGCGGGCTGGCATCGGGCCGCCATGCGCCTGATCGTGAACGATCGCTGGGAGGCCAGCTTCTGCCCCGAGCGGATTGGCCGGCACCGCTTCACCGTCGAGGCATGGTGGGATCTCTGGGGCACGTTCCGCCACGACCTGGCTGCCAAGCATGAGGCCGGGCAGGACGTCGCCCTGGAGGTCGAGGAAGGCCGCCACATGCTGCAGACCGTCGCGGCGCGCGCACCGGACCAGGTGGGCCGCGGCCTCCTGTGCATCGCCGATCGGGTCAAATCGGCATCGCCGGCGGAGCAGATCGCGATCCTGCTGTCGCAGGAGGCGTCCGACGCGATGCATGCGGCCGACGAGCGGCCATTCGCGAGCCGTCATGCGCCGGAAATTCCGCTCGATGTCGATCGCCCGCAGGCGGCGTTCGCAAGCTGGTACGAGATGTTTCCGCGATCCGCCACATCCGATCCGGCGCGCCACGGCACATTCGCCGACGTGATCGGGCGCCTGCCGGCGATCCGCGCGATGGGCTTCGACGTGCTGTACTTTCCGCCGATCCATCCAATCGGCACGACCAACCGCAAGGGCCGCAACAACGCGCTGCGCGCCGAACCGGGTGATCTCGGCAGCCCGTATGCGATCGGCGGTCCCGACGGCGGCCACGATGCGATACACCGTTCGCTCGGCACGCTCGCGGACTTCCGCGTGCTGATCGCGGCGGCGAAGGACAACGGGCTGGAGATCGCGATCGACTTCGCCGTGCAGTGCTCGCCGGACCATCCCTGGCTGCGCGAGCATCCGGACTGGTTCCGCTGGCGTCCCGACGGCACGCTGCGGTTCGCCGAGAATCCGCCGAAGAAATACGAGGACATCGTCAATCCGGATTTCTACGCCGAGGCGGCGATGCCGGCGCTGTGGATCGCGCTGCGCGATGTCATTCAGTTCTGGACCGACCAGGGCATCCGCATCTTCCGTGTCGACAATCCGCACACCAAGCCGCTGCCGTTCTGGCAGTGGATGATCGGCGACATCCGCGGACGGCATCCCGATGTGATCTTCCTGGCCGAGGCGTTCACCCGGCCGAAGCTGATGTACCGGCTGGCGAAGATCGGCTTCACCCAGTCGTACACCTACTTCACCTGGCGCAACACCAAGCAGGAGATCACCGAATATCTCACCCAGTTGAATGCCGCGCCGGTGCGCGAGTTCTTCCGGCCGAACTTCTTCGTCAACACACCCGACATCAATCCGATCCCGCTGCAGACCTCGGGCCGTGCAGGGTTCCTGATCCGGGCGGCGCTGGCCTGCACGCTGTCAGGATTGTGGGGCATGTATTCCGGGTTTGAAATCTGCGAGGCGGCACCGCTGCCGGGCCGCGAGGAATATCTCGATTCCGAAAAATACCAGATCCGCGTGCGTGATTTCGCCGCACCCGGCAACATCGTGAGCGAGATCACCACGCTCAACCGCATCCGCAAGGCGATCCCGGCATTGCAGAGCCACCTCGGCATCACCTTCTATCCGGCGTTCAACGACCAGGTGCTGTATTACGGCAAGCGAACACCGAACGGGCATGACATGGTCCTGGTCGCAGTAAACCTCGATCCGCACAACGTGCAGGAGGCAGCCATCGAAATTCCGCTCTGGGAGTGGGGATTGCCGGATCACGAATCGTTGGCCGCAACCGACCTGATGCGCGGCAACCGCTTCGTCTGGACCGGCAAGAACCAGCGCGTCCGTCTCGATCCTGCGGATCTGCCGTTCGCGATCTGGCTGGTCGCACCTGCGGGAGCAGCATGATGGATATGACCGTCGCAAGGCCGCGCGCCGTCCGGCCCGCACTGAACGAGGACCGGCAGTGGTACAAGGATGCCATCATCTATCAGCTGCATCTCAAATCGTTCTTTGATTCCAACAACGACGGTGTCGGCGATTTTCCCGGCCTGATCGCGAAGCTCGACTACATCGCCGATCTTGGCGTCAACACGATCTGGCTGCTGCCGTTCTATCCGTCGCCGCGCCTGGACGATGGCTACGACATCAGCGACTATCGCGGCGTGCATCCGGACTACGGCACGCTCGCCGATGCCAGGCGGTTCATCGCGGCGGCGCATGCGCGCGGCATGCGGGTGATCACCGAGCTGGTGGTCAACCACACCTCCGACCAGCATCCGTGGTTCCAGCGCGCGCGGCGTGCCAAGCCGGGCTCGGTGTATCGCGACTTCTATGTGTGGTCGCACGACGATCGCAAATACGCCGGCACGCGCGTCATCTTCGTCGATACGCTGCGCTCCAACTGGACGTACGACGAGGTCGCGGGTGCGTATTACTGGCACCGGTTCTACTCGCATCAGCCGGATCTCAATTTCGACAGCCCGCGCGTGATGAAGGAGGTGCTGTCGGTCCTGCGCTACTGGCTCGAGCTTGGCGTCGACGGATTGCGGCTGGACGCGGTGCCCTACCTGGTGGAGCGCGAGGGCACCAACAACGAGAACCTGCCCGAGACGCATGCGGTGCTGAAGCGGATCCGTGCCGAGATCGACCAGCACTATCCCGACCGCATGCTGCTGGCGGAGGCCAACCAGTGGCCGGAGGACGCCAAGGACTATTTCGGCGAGGATGACGAATGCCACATGGCATTCCACTTCCCGCTGATGCCGCGCATGTACATGGCGATCGCGCGCGAGGACCGCTTTCCGATCACCGACATCCTGCGCCAGACGCCGGACATTCCGCCCAACAGCCAATGGGCGATCTTCCTGCGCAACCACGACGAACTGACGCTGGAGATGGTGACGTCGAGCGAGCGCGACTTCCTGTGGGAGACCTATGCGGCCGACCGCCGCGCGCGGCTCAATCTCGGCATCCGCCGCAGGCTGTCGCCGCTGCTCGAGCACGACCGAAGACGCGTCGAGCTGATGAACTACCTGCTGTTCTCCATGCCGGGCACGCCGGTGATCTATTACGGCGACGAGATCGGCATGGGCGACAACATCCATCTCGGCGACCGCGACGGCGTGCGCACGCCGATGCAGTGGTCGCCCGACCGCAACGGCGGATTCTCGCGCGCGGATCCCTCGCGTCTCGTGCTGCCGCCGATCATGGACCCGCTGTACGGCTACGAGGCGGTGAACGTCGAGGCGCAATCGAGCGACCAGCATTCGCTGCTGAACTGGACGCGCCGGGCGATTGCGGTGCGCCGCCAGTACCGTGCATTCGGGCGCGGCAACTTCCGGCTGCTCTATCCGAAGAACCGAAAGGTCCTTGCGTATCTGCGCGAGTACGAAGACCGCACGATCCTCTGCGTGGCCAATCTGGCGCGCACGCCGCAGGCGGTGGAGCTCGAGCTGTCGGAGTTCGCCGGGCGGATGCCGATCGAGCTGGACGGCGGCTCGATCTTTCCACCGATCGGCCAGCTCAATTATCTGCTGACGCTGCCGCCCTAC
Organism: uncultured Alphaproteobacteria bacterium; assembly: GCA_963739725.1. Lineage (GTDB taxonomy): Bacteria > Pseudomonadota > Alphaproteobacteria > Acetobacterales > Acetobacteraceae > JAMXLO01. The sequence continues at coordinate 8,860 of CAVUBS010000023.1, forward strand.
GGCTTCTATTGGTTCCTTTTAGCCGATGAGGAGGCGGGCGGCTGGCCCTCGCTGCACACGCCCGCACCAGAACCCATGCCCGAATATCAGACCATCGTTCTGCGCAATCGCCTGGCCGATGCGCTGCTGGCCGGACGCGCGATCCTGGAGCGCGAGATCCTGCCGGCCTACCTCGCCAAGCGCCGCTGGTTCGCGATGAAGGACCAGGCACTGCAGGCGGTGCGGCTCGCCTCGCTGATCGCGCTGCCGAATGCCGAGAACGAGCTGCTGCTGGCGGAGATCGAAACCGAGACGCAGGGCGGCACGGCACGCTGGCTGCTGCCGCTGGCGATCGTCTGGGAGGAGCGGCCGACCGGTCCGTTGCCGGCCCAGCTTGCGCTGGCGCGCGTGCGGCGCGGGGCGCATGTGGGACTGCTGACCGACGGGTTCTCGCTGCCCGAGGTCGCCGTTGCGGCGATGGCCGGGCTCGCCGCCGGCACCGTCGATCACCACGCAGGCGGGCGACATTCGCTTCGAACCGACCTCGCGCATGGCCGAGACGACGGTTCCGCCCGACGCCGAGATGAAGTGGCTTCAGGTGGAGCAGTCGAACTCCTCGATGATCATCGGCGACGTGGCGATGCTGAAGCTGTTCCGCCGCGTCACGACGGGACCGCATCCCGAGGCGGAGATGGGTCGCTACCTGACCGAGCAGGGCTTTGCCAACATCGCACCGCTGCTGGGCGAGGTCGTCCGGGTCGATCCCGACGGCGAACGCCACGCGCTGGCGATCGCGCAAGGTTTCATCCGCAACCAGGGCGATGCCTGGACCTGGACGCTGGATCTGCTGATGCGCGGACTGTCGGATCTGACCGCCGGCACCGAGGAGGCGCAGGCGACATCGACCGAGCAGCACGAGGACTACGACACGATCGCGACGCTGCTCGGGCGCCGCCTCGGCGAGATGCACGCGATCCTGGCGCGCGACACCAACGATCCGTCGTTCGCGCCGGAGACGGCGGGCGCCGGGACCGCGGATCAGTGGGCAGCGCAGGCGGAGCAGCAGCTGCTTGCGGCGTTCGCCGCGCTCGATGGCCAGAAGGAGTGGGACGAGGCAGCGGCACAGGATCTTGCCGCGGTGAATGCGGTGCGCGACAGGCTGGTCGAGACGGTGCACGAACTTGCCCGATCCGGTCCGGGCTCGACGCTGACGCGCATTCATGGCGATCTGCATCTCGGCCAGGTTCTGGTGGCCAACGGCGATGTCTACATCATCGACTTCGAGGGCGAGCCCGCGAAGCCGATGCCGTTGCGGCGCGAGAAGAACCATCGGCTGCGCGATGTCGCCGGCATGATCCGTTCGTTCGACTACGCCGCCGCGGTGGTGAAACGGAAAAGCCTTGCCAGCCACGCGCATGTCGCCGACCCGAGCCGCGATGCGTTCCTGCGAAGCTTCGTCGAGCGTGGCACGCAGCGCTTCCTCGACGGCTACCTCGAGGCGTTTCCCGCGCGATGACGCGACGACGGAACAGCACCTGCTGCAGCTGTTCCTGCTCGAAAAGGCGGGCTACGAAATCGCCTATGAGGCCGCCAACCGGCCGACCTGGATCGACGTGCCGCTGCACGGCATGGCGCAGTTGGTCACGCAGTTGATCGGCGAGAAGGTACCATCATGAACGATATGGTCGATCTGCCGGGCCTGCCGCCGGGCGTGGCCGAGGCGCTCGCGGACGGAACGCTGCGCGATCCGTTCGGCGTGCTGGGTCCGCACGACACCGGCATGGGGCGCATCGTGCGCGCCTTCCTGCCCGGTGCGCTGGAGGTCGAGGTGCTGGCGCGCGCCGGCGGCGACTCGCTCGGGCCGGCTCGCGCCCGCCGCGCCGCACGGGCTGTTCGTCGGCACGGCGGACAGCGCCGAGCCCTATCTGCTGCGCATCACCTGGCCGGGCGCCGTGCAGGAGACCGAGGACCCGTATTCGTTCGGCCCGCTGCTCGGCGAACTCGATCTGCATCTGTTCAACGAGGGGCGGCATTTCGAACTGGCATCGCATCTCGGCGCCGGCGTGGTGACGATCGACGGCGTGCGCGGCGTGCGCTTTGCCGTCTGGGCGCCGAACGCGCGCGCCGTGTCGGTGGTCGGCGACTTCAACGCCTGGGACACGCGACGCCTGCCGATGCGGCTGCGTTTTCCGGCCGGCGTGTGGGAGATCTTCGTCCCGCGCCTCGGCAGCGGGCGCGCGCTACAAATACGCCATCGTGGGACCGGATGGCGCACACCTGCCGCTGAAGGCCGATCCGCTGGCGCGTGCGACCGAGGCGCCGCCGGCGACCGCATCCGTCGTCGCCGATCCCACGCCCTATGTCTGGCACGACGAGGCATGGATGCAGGAGCGCGCGCGTCGTCACGGCAGCGACGCGCCGATCACGCATCTATGAAATGCACGCCGCATCGTGGTTCCATCCCGACGGGCGGATCCCAAGCTGGGACGAACTGAGCGAACGGCTGGTGCCGTATCTCAGCGAGATGGGCTTCAGCCATGTCGAGCTGATGCCGGTGGCCGAGCATCCGTTCGGTGGCTCGTGGGGTTACCAGCCGCTCAGCCTGTTTGCGCCGAGCGCGCGGTTCGGGCCGCCCGAAGGATTTCGCCCGCTTCGTCGATGCCTGCCATCGCGCCAACATCGGCGTCATCGTCGACTGGGTGCCGGCGCATTTTCCGACCGACGCGCACGGCATGGCGCGGTTCGACGGCACCGCGCTGTACGAGCATCAGGATCCGCGCGAGGGCTATCACCAGGACTGGAACACCTACATCTACAATTTCGGCCGCCGCGAGGTGCAGGGCGTTCCTGATCGCGTCGGGGCTTTACTGGCTCGAGCACTTCCACGTCGATGGCCTGCGCGTCGATGCGGTCGCCTCGATGCTGTATCGCGACTACTCGCGCAAGGAGGGGCGAATGGATCCCCAACGTCTATGGCGGGCGCGAGAACCTCGAGGCGATCGGCTTCCTGCGCCACTTCAATGCCGTCGTCGGCGAGCGCTGCGCGGGTGCGATCACCATCGCCGAGGAATCGACCGCCTGGCCGGGCGTGTCGCGGCCGATCAGCGACGGCGGCCTGGGCTTCGCCTTCAAGTGGAACATGGGCTGGATGCACGACACGCTGCGCTACATGGAGGAGGATCCGGTCAACCGGTCGTGGCACCACAACGACATGACGTTCGGCTTGCTCTACGCGTTCGCCGAGAATTTCGTGCTGCCGCTGTCGCATGACGAAGTGGTCTACGGAAAGCGCTCGCTGATCGGCAAGATGCCGGGCGACAACTGGCAGCGCTTCGCCAATCTGCGGGCGTATTTCGGTTTCATGTGGGGGCATCCGGGCAAGAAGCTGCTGTTCATGGGCGGCGAGATCGCGCAGGAGCACGAATGGAGCCATGACGGCGAACTCGACTGGGGTGGGCTCGCCGATCCGCATCGGCTCGGCGTGCAGCGCCTGGTGCGCGATCTCAACCGCATCTATGCGAGCGAGCCGGCGCTGCATCAGCGCGACAGCGTATCCACCGGCTTCCGCTGGGTGATCGGCGACGACCGGGCGAACTCGGTGTTCGCGTTCCTGCGCTATGGCGACGAAACCGCACCGCCGGTTCTGGTCGTCTGCAACATGACGCCGGTGCCGCGGTCGGGCTATCGCATCGGCGTGCCGCGTCCCGGTCGCTGGCGCGAGACTGCTCAACACCGACTCGGCGTTCTATGGCGGCTCCAACATGGGCAATGGCGGCGTGATCCCCACCACCCCGGTACAGCGCCACGGCGAGGCGCAGTCGCTGGAGCTGACGCTGCCGCCGCTCGCGGCGCTGTATCTCCGCTTTGGAGAATGAGCGGACGTCACGCGTCGCGATGGGCGTGGCGGCGCAAGGCAATCGGATGACGCTGAAGCACTCGGGGTTTCACGCCCGAACCGACCAGAGGCTCCGCCTCTGGACTCCGCCAAGGCCGGAGCCCTTGGAACCCTGCACATCAGTATCGGATTCCAAAGGCTCCGCCTTTGGCGGGGATCGCCGGGGCAAGCCCTCGGGCGGGCTTCAGGGCAGAGCCCTGACGCGCGTCAGCTTCACCCGATTGCCCTGTGATGGGGCGACCCCGCCGCCCCAACCGCCTCCCGCAAGGGGTCGGGCGAGGTTCACACTCCGGCGTGCGCTTTCCCTGGCAATTTGACCTGAGCCGATGCTGTCGCTTCCCGACGCAATGCTGCCCGGCAGACCGTATCCCCTCGGCGCGACCTGGGACGGGCTCGGCGTCAACTTCGCGGTGTTCTCCGCCCATGCCGACTGGATCGACCTGTGCGTGTTCGAACCGTCCGGCCGGCGCGAGATCGCGCGCTACACGCTGCCGGAATACACCGACGAGATCTGGCACGGCTACCTGCCCGATGCGACGGCCGGCATGCTGTACGGCTATCGGGCATTCGGACCGTACGAGCCGGAGCGCGGCCATCGGTTCAATCACAACAAGCTGCTGCTCGACCCGTATGCCCGCAGGCTGACGGGCAACGTCGACTGGACGGATGCGCTGTTCGGGCGCCGGGTGAACCCGCCGCGCAGCGATCTGTCGTTCGACCAGCGGGACAGCGCGCCGGCGATGCCGAAAGGCGTGGTGACCGACGATTCGTTCAACTGGGGCGACGATCGTCCGCCCGACGTGCCATGGACCGACACGGTGATCTACGAGGCGCATCTGCGCGGGCTGACGATGCTGCGCGAGGACATCCGTCCGCGCGAGCGCGGCACGTTCGCCGCGTTGGCGCATCCTGCCATGATCGACCACCTGCGCCGGCTCGGCATCACTGCGATCGAGCTGCTGCCGGTGCACGCCTTCATGCAGGACCGCGCCCTGCAGCAGCGGGGTCTGAGCAACTACTGGGGCTACAACACGCTCGGTTTCTTCGCGCCGCAGCCCTCCTATCTGTCGGACGGCACGCCGAACGAAATGCGCGCCGCGGTGCGCCACCTGCATGCCGCCGGCATCGAGGTGATCCTGGACGTGGTCTACAACCACACCGCCGAAAGCGACGAAACCGGCCCCACCCTGTCGTTTCGCGGCCTCGACAATGCCAGCTACTACCGGCTGGAGCCGTCCGATCCCAGTCGCTACGTCAATGACACCGGCACCGGCAACACGCTGAACCTGTCGCATCCGCGCGTGCTGCAGATGGTGATGGATTCGCTGCGCCACTGGGTGAACTCGTTCCACGTCGACGGGTTCCGCTTCGACCTCTGCGCGACCCTGGGACGCGAGCCGGGCGGCTTCGATCCCGGCGCCGGCTTCTTCGACGCGCTGCGGCAGGATCCGACCCTGGCGCGGGTGAAGCTGATCGCCGAGCCGTGGGATATCGGGCCGGGCGGCTATCAGCTCGGCAACCATCCGCCGGGCTTCGCCGAATGGAACGATCGCTTCCGCGACGGCGTGCGGCGATTCTGGCGCGGCGATCCCGGACAGCGCCCGGGGATCGCCGCAAGCCTCGCCGGTTCGGCCGATGTGTTCGCCCGCCACGGCAGGCGTCCCTGGGCTTCGGTCAACTTCGTCACCGCGCATGACGGCTTCACGCTGCAGGACGCGGTGAGCTACGTCGCGAAGCACAATGAAGCCAACGGCGAGAACAACAACGACGGGAACTCCAACAATCTCACCGGCAACTGGGGCGTAGAGGGCCCGACCGACGATCCCGCGATCAACGCCGTGCGCGAGCGGGTGCGGCGCGCCATGCTGGCCACCATGTTCTTCGCCGCCGGCACGCCGATGCTGCTCGCCGGCGACGAATTCGGCCGCACGCAGCGCGGCAACAACAATGCGTATTGCCAGGACAACGAGATCACCTGGCTCGACTGGCAGATCGCCGCCTCGCCTGTCGGGTCCGCGCTGACCGCCTACGTGGCGCGGCTTGCCGCGATCCGGCGCGAGCATCCGGTGCTGCGCAGTCCGGTGTTCCTGCACGGCAACGTGCACCCCGCGCCGGCGATCGCCGACATCGCCTGGTTCGATGAAACCGGCGGAACACTTTCAGCCGAGGCGTGGAACGATCCGGGGCAGCGGACGTTGGTGCTGCGCCGCGCCACGGCCAGTCCGGACGGAAGGATCGCAATTCTGACACTGCTGCTCAACCCGACCGAAGAGCACAGGCAATTCGGCCTGCCCGCGCCGCATCTGCCGACGCGCATCCTGCTCGACAGCGCAGCCCAGGAGAGCGCGGCGCCTGAGGCCGACACATACGAAATCCAGGGCAGCGCCGTGCCGGTTCGGGCGCACAGCGTGGTGCTGCTGTACGCCGCCTACGACCAGGAAGCGCCATGAGCGATCGCTTTGGCCGCGATCCGCCGTCGGGCGCGAACCTGTCGGCTGATGGCCAGACGCGGTTTCGGCTCTGGGCGCCGGCGCAGGAGACCGTGAGCGTGGCGCTGGAGGGTGGTCCGCTGCTGCCGATGGAGCGCGCGCCGGATGGCTGGTTCGCGGCGAGCGCACCGTGTGCCGCCGGGGCGCGCTATCGCTACCGCCTGGCGGACGGCACGCTGGTGCCCGATCCGGCCGCACGCGCGCAGGCCGATGACGTGCATGGTCCGAGCGTCGTGATCGATCCGCGCGCCTATGCGTGGCGGAACCCGGACTGGCAGGGGCGTCCCTGGCGCGAGACCGTGCTTTACGAACTCCACGTCGGCGCCTGCGGCGGATTTGCCGGCGTGGCGAAACGATTGCCGATGCTGCGGGATCTCGGCATCACCGCGGTCGAACTGATGCCGATCAACGACTTCCCCGGGCGGCGCAACTGGGGCTACGACGGCGTGCTGCCGTACGCGCCCGATACGGCCTACGGCACGCCGGACGCATTGAAGTCGCTGATCGACACGGCGCACGACCTTGGCCTGATGATCTTCCTCGACGTCGTGTACAATCATTTCGGACCCGACGGAAACTACCTGTCGCTCTACGCGCCGCAGTTCTTTCGCCAGGACCACACGACGCCCTGGGGACCGGCGATCGATTTCCGTCAACCGGTTGTGCGCAGCTTCTTCACCGAGAACGTGCTTCTTTGGCTGATGGAGTATCGATTCGACGGTCTGCGCTTCGATGCGGTGCACGCGATCGAGGAGCAGGACTGGGTGGACGAGATGGCCGCCGCCGTGCGCGCGACCGTCGAGCCCGGGCGCCACGTGCATCTGGTGCTGGAGCACCACAACGACGCCTCGCATCTGGAGAAGGACTGCGACGCGCAGTGGAACGACGACGGGCACAACGTGCTGCACGTCCTGCTGACCGGCGAGCACGGCGGCTACTACGGCGACTACGTGGACCGGCCGGCGGAGAAGCTGGCGCTGCTGCCTCGCCGATGGCTTCATCTTCCAGGGCGAGCATTGCGACTACCTCGGTGCGCCGCGCGGCATGCCGAGCGCGCATCTGCCGCCGACCGCCTTCGTGCTGTTCCTGCAGAACCACGACCAGATCGGCAATCGCGCGTTCGGCGAGCGGCTGACGACGCTGGCGGACCCCGCCGCGCTGGAGGCGGCCATCGCATTGCTGCTGCTGTGCCCGCAGATCCCGCTGCTGTTCATGGGCGAGGAGGACGCCAGCCGCACGCCGTTCCTGTTCTTCACCGATCACGCGGCGGAACTGGCGGCGGCGGTGCGCGAGGGACGCCGGAATGAATTCGCCCGTTTCCCGGCATTTGCCGATCCGGCGACGCGGGAACGCATTCCGGACCCCAACGCGGCACGCACCTTCGAGGCGTCCGTTCCGCATGCCGACCCGCAGCACGGCGCCGCGCGCAATGCGCTGTATCGGCAACTGATCGCGCTGCGGCAGGCGGAGATCGTGCCGCGGCTCGACGGCACGCGCTCGATCGAAGCGCATGCGGTGGGCGCCAAGGCGGTCCTCGCACGCTGGCGTCTCGGCGACGGCGCCGTGCTGACGATCGCAGCGAACCTCGGCACGGAACCCGGACCGCTGGCGGCTCCGGCCGGCAACCTGCTGTTCGCCACGTCGCCCGACGCTGCACGGCAGACCCAGGCCGGTTGCCTGCCTGCGCACAGCACCGTCGCGTATCTCGAACGTGGGCCCGCCGATGAATGACGCGGCGGTGCAGGACCTGGCGCGTCGCGCCGGCATCGCAGCGGAGTGGCAGGATTACGCCGGCCGCCAGCAGGTCGTCGCACCGGACGTGCTGCGACGCATCCTGGCCGCGCTCGGGCTGCCCTGCGCGACGCGCGGCGACCTGGCGGCGAGCCGGCGGGAACTCACGCGCAATACCAACCTGCAGGCACTGCCGCCGCTGATCACCGCGATCGCCGGGCGGCCGACGCGCCTCGATGCCGGCGCGAGCGAATCGCAACCGGCGCGACTGGAACTGGAGGCAGGCGGCCGGCGCGATATCACGGTCCTGCCGGTGCGAGGCCGGTTGCGCGTGCCGGCGATCGCCGAGACCGGCTACCATCGGCTGCTGATCGGCGATCGGGACATCGTGCTGGCGGTGGCGCCGGGGCGCTGCCGCACGATCGACGATGCGGTGCCGGATGCGCGGCTGTGGGGCCTCGCGGCGCAGGTCTACTCGCTGCGGCATGCGGGCGATGGGGGCATCGGCGACGCCGCCGGTATCGCTGCCTTCGCGGAAGCGGCGGGACGGCGTGGCGCCGATGCGATCGCACTCAGTCCGCTGCATGCGCTGTTCACCGCGAATCCGGCGCGCTTCGGTCCTTACTCGCCGTCAACCCGGCTGTTCCTCAATCCGCTGCATGCCGCGCCGGGGCTGGTGTTCGACGCGCAGCAGGTGGCGGCGGCCATGGCGGATGCCGGTGCGGGCGAAACCTTCGCACGGCTTGAAGCGCTGACATTGATCGACTGGCCGGCCGCCGCCGCCGCCAAGCTGTCGGTGCTCCGGGCGCTGTACGACGACTTCGCTGCGTACTCCGAAGCCCATGGCGCGCTCGCCAGCGACTTTGCCCGGTTTCGCGCCGATGGCGGCAATCTGCTGGCACAGCATGCGACGTTCGAGGCACTGCACGCGGAACAGTCGGCCGGCGGCGCAGGGGACTGGCGACGCTGGCCGTCCGATCTGCGCGATCCCGCCGGCGCGACGGTCGCCGTGTTCGCCGCCTCGCGACGCGACGAGGTGCTGTTCCATACGTTCCTGCAATGGCTGGCCGACCGTTCGCTCGCGGCGGCGCAGCAGCGCGCCCGGGCGTCGGGCATGCGCATCGGTCTGATCGCCGATCTTGCCGTCGGCATGGATCCGACCGGCAGCCACGCGTGGAGCCGGCAGGGCGACGTGCTCGGCGGCCTGTCCATCGGTGCACCGCCGGATCTGTTCAATCCGCGCGGCCAGGACTGGAGCCTGACCGGGTTCTCGCCGCGTGCCCTGGTCGGCGGGGGCTTCGGGCCGTTCCTGGCCACCGTGCGTGCCGCGCTGCGCAACACCGGCGGTCTGCGGATCGACCATGCCATGGGCCTGGCCCGGCTTTGGCTGGTCCCGGAAGGTGCGACGCCGGCGGAGGGCGCCTATCTCGCCTATCCGGCGGCCGATCTGCTGCGGCTGCTCGCCCTGGAATCCCAGCGCCACCAGGCCATCGTCATCGGCGAGGACCTCGGCACGCTGCCCTACGGTTTCCACGAGACGCTGGAGACGGCCGGCGTGCACGGCATGCGCGTGCTGTGGTTCGAGCGCGAGGGCGAGGCGTTCACGCCGCCCGATCGGTGGAACCACAGCGCCGTCGCGATGACCTCGACGCATGACCTGCCCCCCGTCGCGGGATGGTGGCATGGCACCGACATCGCGACGCGCGCGGCCTGCGGCCGGCTCGGCAACAACGTGAGCGAGGCCGTCGTGAGGGCCGAACGCAGCCGGGACCGTGCCTTGCTGTGGCAGGCCTTCGTGCAGGAGGGCGTGGCGACGGGCGATCCGCCGCCACCGGAGAACACACCGCAAGCGGTGGATGCCGCGGTTGCGTTCGTCGCGCAGACGAACGCGCCACTGTGCCTGCTGCCGGTCGAGGACGTGATCGGCCAGAAGGAGCAGCCGAACCTGCCGGGCACCATGGACGAGCATCCGAACTGGCGGCGGCGGCTGCCGGGCGATGCCGGGTCGATCCTGGACCCGCCGGAGGTTGCGGCGCGCGTGGCAAAACTGGCGGCGAAGCGGCCTCGGCTATGACCGCGCCGCGCGCCACCATGCGGCTGCAGCTGCACCGCGGATTTCACGTTCGCCGACGCGGCGCGGCTGGTGCCGTATCTCGCGGCGCTGGGGATCAGCCATCTCTACACCTCGCCGATCCTCACGGCGCGGGCGGGATCGCTGCACGGCTACGACGTGGTCGACCCGACGCGGGTGAACCCGGAACTGGGCGGCGAGGCGGGTCTGCGCGCCCTGGTCGCGGCGCTGCGGAGCGCAGGGCTTGGCATCATCGTCGATATCGTGCCGAACCACATGGCGGCCGGCGGCCTGGAGAACGCCTGGTGGGCCGATGTCCTGCAGCATGGCCGGGCGAGCCGTTATGCGACGTTCTTCGACATCGACTGGAACAGCGCCGACCCGGCATTGTACCGCAAGGTGCTGGCGCCGTTCCTGGGCGAACCCTATGGCGAGGCGCTGCGGTCCGGTACGCTCACCCTGGCGCGCGATGGCCGGTGCGCGCCGCTCATCTGCTACTTCGACAACCGTTTCCCGATCCGCATCGCGGACCACGCCGAGATCGCGGCGTCCGCGCCCGATGCCTACGATCCGACGACCGAGGCGGGCAGGGCGCGCCTGCATGCGCTGCTGGAGCGCCAGCACTACCGGCTCGCCTGGTGGCGCGCGGCCGGCGACGAGATCAACTGGCGACGCTTCTTCGACATCAACGGCCTGGCGGCGCTGCGGATCGAGGACGATGCGGTGTTCGAGGCCACCCACGCGACGCTGTTCCGGCTGTTCGACGAGGACCTGATCGACGGCGTGCGGGTGGACCATGTCGACGGCCTGGCCGACCCGCCCGGCTATTGTCGACGACTGCGCGAGCGGCTCGGCGGCCAGGCCTGGCTCGTCGTCGAGAAGATCCTGGGACCCGGCGAGCGACTGCCCGACGACTGGGCTGTCGACGGCACCAGCGGCTACGACTTCATGGACGACGTGAATGCGCTGCTGCACGATCCGTCCGGCGAGCCGCCGCTGCGCGAACTCTGGGCGTCGGTGAGTGGCCGGCCGGCGGATTTCGCCACCGAGGAGGTGACGGCGCGGCGTGAAATGCTGGATCGCAGCTTCACCTCGCAGCTCGACGCGGCGGCAGCGTCGCTGCACCGCATCGCGCGGTCGGGGCTCGAGACGCGCGACGTGACATTCGCCGCCATCCGTCGCGTGCTGACCGCGCTGCTGGCACATTTTCCGGTCTATCGCAGCTATGGCTGCGAGCGACGGTCCGCAGCCGATGATGCCGCGTTCGCCAAGGCGGTGGCGGGAGCGCTGGCGGATTGCCGCGCGGCCGATCGTCCGATCGTCGGATTGCTGGACGGCTGGCTCGGCGGCGAGGCAGTGGGCACGCTCGATCGCGCAGCGCGCTGCACGGCGATCACCCGTTTCCAGCAACTGAGCGCGCCGCTGGCGGCCAAGGCGGTGGAGGACACGGCGTTCTATCGCTACGGCGTGCTGCTGTCGCGCAACGACGTGGGCGGCGACGTCGCGCGGTTCGCCATGACCGTCGCGGACTTTCATACGCGCTGCCTGGCGCAATGCAGAAGCTTTCCCGATGCGATGCTGACCACCGGCACGCACGACCACAAGCGCGGCGAGGACGTCAGCGCGCGGCTGGCGGTGCTGAGCGAGATGCCGGAGCAATGGGCCGCGAGCGTGCGCCGCTGGATGACGCTGAATGCGCCGCACGGTGGCGAGGGCGACAGCCCGATGCCGTCGCCCGGCGACGCGGCGATGCTCTATCAGATGATCGTCGCGGCATGGCCCGTGCAATTGGATGCGAGCGATGCGGAAGGTCTGGCGGATTTTACCGAGCGCCTCGCCGACTGGCAGCTCAAGGCGCTGCGTGAGGCGAAGCTGGCGACGGACTGGACCGCGCCGAACCAGGAATACGAGGATGCCGCGCGATCGTTCCTCTACACGATCATGGCCGATCGCGATGGATTTCTCCCGCAGGCCGCGGCGTTTGCCGAGCGCATCGGTCCAGCCGGCGCGGTGAACGGCCTGACGCAGACGCTGCTGAAGCTGACCGTTCCAGGCGTGCCCGACATCTTTCAGGGCAACGAGTTCTGGGATCAGAGCCTGGTCGATCCCGACAACCGCCGTCCGGTGGACTTCAAGCGGCGCATCGAGGCGCTGCATGCGGCCGGAACGCCGGATGCGCTCGCCGTGCATTGGCGTGACGGACGGGTAAAGCAGGCCATGATCCGATGTGTGCTCGCGCTGCGTGGCAGGCAGCCGGCGCTGTTTGCGCGTGGCGCCTATCGGCCGCTGGACGTATCGGGCGCTCTGGCAGAAAACCTGGTGGCGTTCCTGCGCTCGGAGGCGGGTGCGCACTGCCTCGTCGTCGCGCCGCGGATGCCGGGCCGCGTTCTGGGCGGCAGCGATTCGATCGTGATCCCGCCCGATGTCTGGCGGGACACCGTGCTGCACCTGCCGGAGCGAACTGCGCGGTCGCAGGATGCGTGATGCGTTCAGCGGTGAGTGCGTCGAAGTCGTCGATACGGCGGTGCGGCTGGACCGATTGGTCGCGACGTTTCCTGTCGCGCTACTGGCAACGGAGTAACGGAACCTTCTGCCCCATCGTCATGGCCGGGCGTGTTATGGCCGGGGTTTCACCCCGAACCCCGACCAGAGGCTCTGCCTCTGGACTCCGCCAAGGGCAGAGCCCTTGGAACCCCTCACTTCAGAATCGGATTCCAAAGGCTATGCCTTTGGTGGGGGTCCCGGGGGCAACGCCCACCGGGCGGGTTTCAGGGCAGAGCCCTGAGCGCTTCAGCCTCCCCCGATTGCCCCCAACCCCCTCCCGCAAGGGAAGGGGAGAATCACACTCCGGCGTGCGCTGGAACCGCCTTACCCGCTCGCCATTGCCGGGCGCGCGCCCTCCTGCACCCGCTTCGCCTCTGCTGCGGCAGCGCCTGGCACCTCGACGTCGATCTCCAGCGTGGAGACGGTATCGCCGCGGTCCAGCTTGATCTGCACCTTGTCGCGCTCGATCGTCACGTGCTTGGCGATGACCGCGATGATCTCCTCCTGCAGCACGGCCAGCAGATCGGATTTGCCGACAAAGGCGCGTTCATGCGCGAGCAGCACCTGCAGCCGATCGCGCGCAACGGGCGCCGAGCCGTTGCGGCGGAACATCATGCTGAGCAGGTTCATGCAACGGCCCTCCGGCCGAACAGCCGTCCCATGAAGCCGCGGCGTTCGGCCGGCACGGTGACGACCAGCGTCTCGCCGCGCAGTCGCCGCGCCGCCTCGAAATAGGCGCGCGCCGGGGCGCTGGTCGGGTTGCCGATGGTCACCGGGGTGCCGAGGTTCGACGAACGCAGCACCTCCTCGCTTTCCGGGATGATGCCGAGCAGCGGGATCGACAGGATCTCCAGCACGTCCTCGGTCTTCAGCATCTCGCCGCGCGCCGCCCGAATGGGATCGTAGCGGGTCAGCAGCAGGTGCTTCTCGATCCGCTCGCCCTTCTCGGCCTTTGCCGTCTTTGAATCGAGCAGGCCGATGATGCGGTCCGAATCGCGCACCGACGACACCTCGGGATTGGTCACCACCACGGCGGCGTCGGCGTGCCGCATGGCGAGCGTGGCGCCGCGCTCGATCCCGGCCGGGCTGTCGCAGATCACCCAGTCGAACCGCTCGCGCAGCTGCGCGATCACCCGCTCGACGCCATCGGCGGTCAGCGCGTCCTTGTCGCGCGTCTGCGAGGCCGGCAGCAGCGACAGGTTGTCGATCCGCTTGTCGCGGATCAGCGCCTGGGGAAGCTTGGCGTCGCCCTGCACCACGTTGATCAGGTCGAACACGACGCGCCGCTCTGCGCCCATCACGAGGTCCAGATTGCGCAGCCCGACATCGAAATCGACGACAACCACGTTCTGGCCCTGCTTGGCCAGCGCGGCACCGAGCGCCGCCGTCGAGGTCGTCTTGCCGACGCCGCCCTTTCCGGATGTCACGACGAGAACCGTGGCCATCTGTTTGCTCCTTTCGGTAGTCAGTCGAGCGCTGCCAGCAGCATCGCCTCGCCGGCGAGCCAGGCCTGTACCGCCCGGCCGCGCAGCGCGGCGCTCATGTCGTCGGCGGTCTGGTAGACGCCATCGATCGCCAGCAGTTCCGCCTCGAGCCGGCGGCAGAAGATCCGCGCGCGATTGTTGCCGGTGAGGCCGGCGATGGCACGGCCGCGCAGCGCGCCATAGACATGGATGGAGCCGCCGGCGATCACCTCGGCGCCCGACGCGATCGAACCGACAACGGTCACGTCGCCCTTTTCGAACACGATCGACTGGCCCGACCGGACCGAGTGATCGACCAGCAGCGCATTGCTCTCCGGCGAGGCGGGCGCCTGCGCGGCGGCGCGTTCGTCCGGCACGTCGAGCGTGCGCGCCGGGCGCGTGCCGGTGGCATGCAGCGGCGCCCAGGCTTCCATGCCCTGCCACGACGGATGCGCGCCCTCGGTGCCGATGATGCGGATGCCGCGCTCGTTCAATTGCCGCAGCAGGCCGGCGACGTCGGGCTGCTCGCTCGGCAGCGCGCCGAGATCCAGCACCACGGGGCGGCCTTCAAAGAACGCCGGCGACCGCTCGATCTGCGCATCGAGCGCAGTCGAGCCAGCCTGCCACGGGCGGTTCAGGCGCCAGGACGAGCGCCATGAATGAACGGCCGCGGACTCTGATGAACGGGGGCGACTCGGGCGTGGGCACATATCGGGCGTACCAAGCGGACACCGTCCGGGTCAACCAGAACTGTCAGAAATTACGCCGCAAGAAGAATGGCCTGTGGACAGTTTATCAGATGCTGTGGAGAACTCTGTGGAAGAAACCCCTCACCCCGGCCCTCTCCCCAGAGGGGAGAGGGAGTAGTACTGCGGTGCCTGCTCCCTCTCCCCTCTGGGGAGAGGGTCGGGGTGAGGGGCCTTCTTCACCCCGGCGACAGCACGTGGATGACGCGGCTCGCGATCCTGTCGCGCGTCTTCGCGGCATAGGCGGCCATGTGGGGCGAGGCGGCGTGCGCCTTCAGTGCCTCGGGGCTTTCCCACTTCTCGATCACCACGAAAGCATCCTCGCCGAATTTGCTCGGGCGAGGTCTCGGTGTCGATCGCCGGCCCGTATTCGATGCAGCCGTTCTCCGCATGAACCGCCGGCATGTTGGCGCGGAACTCCGTGAGGATCGCTTCGCGCATGCCTGGCTTGGCGGTGATGATGGCGAGGACGTGGATCATCGGTCGTTGCTCCCGGGGTGTTGCGGTCCGCTATCGGAGCCCAGACAGCGGATTTCAGCAAGCGCGCCAGGCCGCGCGCTCCTTGGCTAATTTTTGATCAGAGACTGGCGCTCTGCCTGAATCTTTCGCAGCCGCCCACGCTGCAGCGCCGTCTGGCCTTACAATGTCGTGGCACAGCCGTTGCACTCGTAACGACGGTGACCCGAGGCAGCCGCCTCGCCACAAAACAAACCTGGGGGACAAATCAGTATGGCACCTGCCGACTTCACGCTCAGCCGCCGCCGCTTCGGCAGAATTGCTGCCGCCGGCGCCACGTTCGCCGCCCTCGGCGGTGCCAGGGCGGCATTTCAGCCTGCCGCTGCGCAGGGGACCGGACCGATCAAGGTCGGCATCCTGCATTCACTCTCCGGCACCATGGCGATCAGCGAGACCACGCTGAAGGACGTGATGCTCATGCTGATCGAGGACCAGAACAAGAAGGGCGGCGTGCTCGGCCGCAAGCTCGAGGCGGTGGTGGTCGATCCGGCGTCCAACTGGCCGCTGTTCGCCGAGAAGGCGCGCGGCCTGCTGTCGGTGGACAAGTGCGCCGCGGTGTTCGGCTGCTGGACCTCGGTGTCGCGCAAGTCGGTGCTGCCGGTGTTCGAGGAACTCAACGGCATCCTGTTCTATCCGGTGCAGTACGAAGGCCAGGAGTGCAGCCGCAACGTGTTCTACACCGGCGCGGCGCCGAACCAGCAGGCGATCCCGGCGGTCGATTACCTGATGAACGACAACAAGGTGAAGCGCTGGGTGCTGGCCGGCACCGACTACGTGTATCCGCGCACCACCAACCAGATCCTGGAAGCCTACCTCAAGGTGAAGGGCGTGGCGCCCGACGACATCATGATCAACTACACGCCGTTCGGTCATTCCGACTGGCAGAACATCGTGGCGTCGATCAAGAAGTTCGGCTCCGCCGGCAAGAAGACCGCCGTGGTGTCCACCATCAACGGCGATGCCAACGTGCCGTTCTACAAGGAACTCGGCAACCAGGGCATCAAGGCGACCGACATCCCGGTGGTCGCGTTCAGCGTCGGCGAGGAGGAACTTGCCGGCATCGACACCAAGCCGCTGGTCGGCCACCTCGCGGCGTGGAACTATTTTGAAAGTGTCGACACGCCCGAGAACAAGGCGTTCATCGACGGCTGGCACACGCTTCATCAAGAACCCCAAGCGCACCACCAACGATCCGATGGAGGCGCACTACATCGGCTTCAACATGTGGGTGAAGGGCATGGAGAAGGCCGGCACCACCGAACCCGACGCGGTGATCGATGCGCTGATCGGCGTCTCGGTGCCGAACCTGTCCGGCGGCTACTCCACGATGATGCCGAACCATCACATCACCAAGCCGGTGCTGATCGGCGAGGTGCAGGGCGACGGCCAGTTCAACACGGTCTGGCAGACGCCGGGGCTGGTGGTGGCCGCGGAGTGGTCGCCGTACGTCGAGGATACCAAGGACCTGATCGGTGACTGGCGCGCGCCGCTGTCGTGCGGTGCCTTCAACGTCAAGACCGGCAAGTGCGGTGCGGGCGGCGGCAAGAAGGCCTGATGGTCTCAGCCGTCGAACGCCGTGCTTGGGTGGCCCGTCTCCTCCCCGGGCCACCCAAGACGGCCTGCTCAGAGTGTTAGAATGAAACGTCTCGCCGGTCTGCTGATGGTGGTCGCGCTGTTGCTGGCGCCGGCGACGGGGCGCGCGCAGTCGGCCGACGAAGCGCTGGCCGCGCTCGCGTCGACCAGCTTCGACAGCATGCGCCACGGCGTCGAGATGCTGGCGCTCTCCGGCGAGCCGCGGGCGGCGGCGATCATCGCGGCGTTGCAGTCCGGGCGGTTGTTCATGGCCGCGGACAAGGCGCTGTTCATCAAAGGCGACGATGGCAGTTTGACAAATGCGGCGACCGGAGCGGCGGCGCCCGACGTGATGGCCAGCGGGTTGCGGCCGGTGCGCATGAACAATGCGGTGCGCGGCGCGATCGACGCGGCACTTGGCAGCCTGCGGCTGTTCTCCACCGACCGGGCGACCCGGCTCGCGGCAGCCGAGGCGGTGTTCCGCTCGCACGATCCTGCCGCGCTGCCGGCGCTGGATCGTGCCATCGCCAAGGAGGGCGACCCAGGCGTGAAACAGCGCATGGAGCAGGCGAGGGCAGCCGCACTGCTGTCCTCGCCCGATGCGAGCGAACCCGATCGCCTGGCCGCCATCACCGTGCTGAGCGGTCGCGCCGACATCGACAGCCGCAGCCTGATCGCGGGGTTGACCGGCCAGCCGCCCGCCGTCGCATCGGCCGCCGAGGCGGCGATTAGCGCGATCGATTTCCGCCTGCAGATCTGGAGTGTCGCGCAGAGCGTCTATTACGGACTGTCGCTCGGCTCGGTGCTGCTGCTGGCCGCGGCGGGGCTGGCGATCACCTTCGGCGTCATGGGCGTGATCAACATGGCGCACGGCGAGATGGTGATGATCGGCGCCTACGTGACCTTCATGGTGCAGCAGGCGATCCGCGACAGCGCGCCCTGGCTGTTCGGCGGCAGCCTGCTGATCGCCGTGCCGCTCGCGTTTCTTGTCGCGGGAGCGATCGGCATCGCCATCGAGCGCACACTGATCCGCTGGCTGTACGGCCGGCCGCTGGAGACGCTGCTGGCGACCTGGGGATTGTCGCTGGTGCTGCAGCAGGCGGTGCGCTCGATCTTCGGCGCCAACAACCGCGAGGTCAGCACGCCGGACTGGATGAGCGGCGCGACCGAACTCGGCGGGCTGACGCTCACCTACAACCGGCTTTACATCATCCTGTTCGCGTTCCTGGTGGTGGCCGCGCTGATGGCCGCGCTGCGCTTCACCTCGCTGGGCCTGGCGATGCGCGCGGTGACGCAGAACCGGCAGATGGCGGCGGCGATGGGCATCCGCACGCCGTGGATCGACGCGCTGACCTTCGGCCTGGGGTCGGGCGTTGCCGGCATGGCGGGCGTGGCGCTGAGCCAGATCGACAATGTCTCGCCCAATCTGGGACAGGGCTACATCATCGACAGCTTCATGGTCGTGGTGTTCGGCGGCGTCGGCAATCTGTGGGGCACCGTGATGGGTGCGCTCACGCTGGGCATCGTCAACAAGTTCCTCGAGCCGGTGGCGGGCGCGGTGCTGGGCAAGATCGTCGTGCTGGTGATGCTGATCCTGTTCATCCAGCGCCGGCCGCGGGGCATGTTCCCGCTCAAGGGACGCGCGGCGGAGGCATGAGCACCTGTCGGTCATCTGCATACTCCCCTCCCCTTGCGGGAGGGGGTTGGGGGGGGCGTTACGAAGGACCCCTCCCCCTCCCCTCCCGCAAGGGGAGGGGGAGACGATGTTGTACGTGACACGATGATCCTCGATCGCACATCACTGGTGACGCTGGCACTCGTGCTGGGCGGCGCGGTCGTGCTCGCGGTGCTTGACCTTGCGACCGACCCGACGGCCGCGCTGCACGTGCCGACCTATGTCGTGGCGCTGACGGGCAAGTACCTGTGCTTCGCGATGCTGGCGCTGGCGGTCGATCTCGTGTGGGGCTTTGCCGGCATCCTCTCGCTCGGCCATGCGGCGTTCTTCGCGCTCGGCGGCTACGCGATGGGCATGTACCTGATGCGCCAGATCGGCGCGCGCGGCGTCTACGGCAATGCCAACCTGCCCGACTTCATGGTGTTCCTGGGCTGGCACGAACTGCCCTGGTACTGGCACGGCTTCGAGTGGTTCCGCTTCGCCGCGCTGATGGTCGTTTTGGTACCCGGGCTGCTGGCGCTGGTGTTCGGCTGGCTGGCATTCCGCTCGCGCGTCACCGGCGTGTATCTCTCGATCATCACCCAGGCGCTGACCTACGCGCTGCTGCTGGCGTTCTTCCGCAACGACATGGGCTTCGGCGGCAACAACGGGATGACCGACTTCAAGGACCTGCTCGGCTTTCCCGTGCAGGCCGAGGCCACGCGCTGCGCGCTGCTGGTGATCACCGCGCTGTTCCTCTGCGCGCAGTTCCTGATCGCGCGCTATCTGGTCACCTCGCGCTTCGGCAAGGTGCTGATCGCGGTGCGCGACACCGAATCGCGCACCCGGTTCCTCGGCTACCGGCCGGAATCCTACAAGCTGGTGGTGTGGGTGCTGTCGGCGGTGATGGCGGGCATCGGCGGCGCGCTCTACGTGCCGCAGGTCGGCATCATCAATCCGTCGGAGTTCTCGCCTGCCAACTCGATCGAGGCGGTGATCTGGGTCGCGGTCGGCGGCCGCGGCACGCTGTCGGGCGCGATCCTCGGCGCGGTGCTGGTCAACCTGGGCAAAACCTATTTCACCAGCGCGCTGCCGTCACTCTGGCTGTACGCGCTGGGCGCGATGTTCATCTTCGTCACGCTGTTCCTGCCGCGCGGCATCATGGGCCTGGTCCGCCGGCGCGCCCCGACCGATGTGCCGGAGCCGACACCGGCGCAGGCCGCGGCGCGCGAGGTCACCGGATGAGCGGTGCGGTCACCGAGCGCGGCGATACGCTGCTCTATCTCGATGGCGTGACCGTCAGCTTCGACGGGTTCCGCGCGCTGAACGCACTGTCGCTGGTGCTGGAGGCCGGCGAGATGCGCGCGGTGATCGGCCCGAACGGCGCCGGCAAGACGACGATGATGGACGTGATCACCGGCAAGACCCGTCCGGACCAGGGCAAGGTGGTGTTCGGCAAGGACACCGATCTGACACGGCTCGACGAACCGGCGATCGCCTCGCTCGGGCATCGGCCGCAAGTTCCAGAAGCCGACGGTGTTCGAGCCGCACACGGTGTGGGATAATCTGCTGCTGTCGCTGGCCGAGGACCGCCGGCCGCGCTTCACCTTGTGGGCGCGCGAGACCGCCGAGGAGCGGCGGCGGATCGAGGAGATCCTGGTCACGACGCGCCTGACCGAGCAGCGCCACCGTCCGGCGGCCGATCTGTCGCACGGGCAGAAGCAGTGGCTCGAGATCGGCATGCTGCTCGCGCAGGAGCCGCAGCTTCTGCTGGTGGACGAACCGGTGGCCGGCATGACGGACGCCGAGACCGAGCAGACCGCCGACCTGCTGCGCGAGATCAACCGCACGCGCAGCGTGGTGGTGGTGGAGCACGACATGGCGTTCGTGCGCGCGCTCGATGTGAAGGTGACGGTGCTGCACGAGGGCTCGGTGCTGTCCGAGGGTTCGATCGACCACGTCAGCAACGACCCGCGCGTGATCGAAGTGTATCTGGGACGATGAGTCCCCTCCCCCAAGAAGAGGGGGAGTGCTGCATTTGATTCCGATACTCCCCCTCCCCTTGCGGGAGGGGGTTGGGGGGAGGGGTAGGCCACAGTGCTTGAAGTCGACCACGTCGACCTGCACTACGGCGCCGCCATCGCGCTGCGCCAGGTGTCGCTGACCGCGGAGGTCGGCGCGGTGACCTGCCTGCTCGGCCGCAACGGCGTCGGCAAGACCAGCCTGCTGCGGGCGATCACCGGCGCGCATCCGATCAGCGCCGGGGCGATCCGCTGGGAGGGCGCGGACATCACGCGCCTGCCGATCCACGATCGCGCGCGCCGCGGCATCGCCTGGGTGCCGCAGGGCCGCGACATCTTTCCGCTGCTGACGGTGCGGGAGAACCTGGAGACCGGATTTGCCGTGCTGCCGCGCGGCGAGCGTCGTGTGCCGGCCGAAGTGTTCGAACTGTTCCCGGTGCTGAATACGATGCTGCGCCGGCGCGGCGGCGATCTGTCGGGCGGCCAGCAGCAGCAGCTTGCCATCGCGCGCGCGCTGGTGATGAAGCCGCGGCTGCTGGTGCTGGACGAACCGACCGAGGGTATCCAGCCCAGCATCATCAAGGATATCGGGCGGGTGATCGCGCTGTTGCGGTCGCGCGGCGACATGGCCATCCTGCTGGTCGAGCAGTATTTCGATTTTGCCCAGGAACTCGCGCAGACGATCGTGGTGATGGATCGCGGCGACGTCGTGCTGTCGGGGCGGCGGGAGGAGTTGGACGAGGAGGATGTACGACGCCGCCTCTCGGTCTGACGCTCCGGTCATGCAGCGTGCGGTGGGGGAGTTGCGCGTGGAGTTGCGCGCGCGCGACGGCCGCACCGTGCTGGAGGGACTGCGCCAGGCGGGCTGCCTGAAGGCGCGATTTCCGCGACCGGAGCACGCCGACTGGTCGAGCGTCGTCACGCTGAACACGTCCGGCGGGATTGCCGGCGGGGATCGGCTGGACAGCGCGTTCACGCTGCGCAGCGGCGCACGCGCGACGATCGCGGCGCAGGCTGCGGAGCGGTTCTATCGCGCGTTGCCCGGCAGCGTGCCGTCGCGGGTGCGGACGGATATCGCGGTGGCCGACGGCGCCGCCGTCGAGTGGCTGCCGCAGGAGACCATCCTGTTCGACCGCTGTGCGCTGGATCGGCGCCTGCACGTCGAGCTTGCCGCGGATGCCTGGTTCCTCGGCGTGGAAAGTCTGGTGTTTGGCCGCGCCGCGATGGGCGAGTCGGTGGAACTGGCATCATTGCGCGATGTCATTCACGTGCGTCGCGCCGGGCGATTGCTGCTGCATGATGCGATCCGGCTGGACGGCGCCGTGGCGGCCACATTGCAGCGCGCGGCGATTGCCGGTGGGGCGCGTGCGGTGGCGACACTGGTGCACGTCGCCCCGGATGCCGAGGCTGCGTTGGATACGGTGCGCGAGGCATCGCCTCAGTGTGGTGTCAGTGCCTGGGACGGGATGCTGATTGCGCGCGTGCTTGCGGCCGATGGCGCGTCGCTGCGCACGGCGGTGGTTGCCGCGCTGCATGTGCTCCGTGCAGGGCGTCCGTTGCCGCGCGTGTGGAATTGCTGAGGGACGTCGTATGAAATCGGCGCCGTGCACTCCGCTTGCGTCATGGCCGGGCCTGTCCCGGCCATCCGCGGCACCGGCAGTGCACGGATGGCCGGGACAGGCCCGGCCACGACGTTTGGGCTGGCATCGCATGAGAGAGCACGTCGTATGAACCTGACCCCACGCGAGAAGGACAAGCTGCTGATCTCGATGGCCGCGATGGTCGCGCGACGCCGCCTGGAACGCGGCGTGAAGCTGAACCATCCCGAGGCCGTTGCGCTGATCACCGACTTCGTCGTCGAGGGTGCGCGCGACGGCCGCAGCGTCGCGGACCTGATGGAGGCCGGCGGCAAGGTGATCAGCCGTGCGCAGGTGATGGAAGGCGTCGCCGAGATGATCCACGACGTGCAGGTGGAGGCGACGTTTCCCGACGGCACCAAACTGGTCACCGTGCACGAGCCGATACGGTAAGCGCTCATTTCCCCCGTCATGGCGGGCGAAGGCCCGCCATCCACGTCTTGGCTGTCCGCAGCAAGGAAAGACGTGGATGCCGACCTTCGTCGGCATGACGGCAGCGCGGCGGCCGGCGGGCCACTGTCAGTGGCGATCGGGCACTAAACCACCGGCGTGCTTGGCGGACCGCCCTTTTCCCAGACGTTGAACGTCGCATCCCACAGCGCGATGCGGCCGTCGCGCACGCATCCAGATCTCCGTGCCGCGACCCAGCATCGGCTTGCCGGTCTGCGCATCCTCCCAGCTCGCATCCCAGGTGTTGGCGAGCACATCGCCCATCAGGCAGTGCAGCGTCTTCGTCAGCCGGTAGCCCTTGGTCCGGGCAAAGCGTGCGCGCAGGAAGCGCATGATCGCCTCGCGGCCGCGCATCTCGGGGAAGTCGGCGAAGCGCGTCACGACGTCCTCGGTGAAGCCCTGCTCGATGCGCGCGAGGTCCGCGGCACCGAACGCGTCCTCGACATCCTGCACCAGGCGTTTCGCTGCATCCCAGGACAGGGTCGTCGTCGCGGTGTCGGTCATGGCCGATCACTCCCTCTCACGCGTCGGGGCGGACGATCAGCACCGTGCCGTCGACGCCTTCCACCCGCAGCCTGGCGCCGGCGCTGGGTTCGGCGACATCGGCCGGCACGCGGGCGGCCCAGTCGCTGTCGCCCAGGCGCACGCGGCCCTCGCGGCCGTGGAACACGAGCGCGGTGGCGGAGCGGCCGGCCAGCCCGGACTGCTGGGTGTTCATCCTGACGGGGCGGTGGCGAAAGCGCAGCCCGACGCCAAGCGAGATCGCCGCCAGCACGCCGCACGTCACCACCTGAAGCTCGAAGCCGATCCCGCTCGCCAGGACGATCAGCCCGGTGCCGCAGGCCGCCAGGCCGAGCCACATCATGAACGCGCCGGGCGTGTGGATCTCGAGCATCAGCAGTGCCAGTCCGGCCAGCAGCCAGATGATCCAGTCGCTCATCCCGTCGTGCCCATTCCCCACGGGCTTGCGGGCGGCATGGCGGAGCCGTTGGCATCGGCGGCGGCACGATCGGTGGCGGCGGTGGCGGCGGGGGTGGCGGCGGCATGTCGGGCGGGCCGCTCGCCGGCGGTCCATCGTCGCCGCGGAACAACTGCATCGCCTGCACGATGCCGCCGGCGAGCGCGGAGCGATTCCATCGGCACCACGACAAGCCGCGTGTTCGGCGCCGAGGCCAGCGCCTGGAACGCGCGCACGTAGCGGTCGGCGATGAAATAGCGCAGCCCCGCCAGGCCATGCCGCGCCGCCGCGTCGGACACCATCTGCGTCGCCTCCGCCTCCGCGCGGGCCAGTGCCACCCGCGCCTCTGCGTCGCGGTTGGCCGCCTGCTGGCGGCCCTCGGCGGACAGGATCAGCGCCTGCTTCTCGCCCTCGGCGCGCAGGATCGCCGCCTGGCGCTCACCCTCGGCGCGGGCCACCGCCGCGCGGCGCTCGCGTTCCGCGGTCATCTGCAGGTTCATCGCGCGGATCAGGTTCTCCGGCGGCTCGATCTTGCGGATTTCCACGCGCGAGACCTTCACGCCCCACGGCTCGGTCGCGCCGTCCAGGATGATCAGCAGCGCGGTGTTGATGCGCTCGCGCGAGGACAGCGTGGCGTCCAGTTCCATCTCGCCGATCACCGCGCGGATGTTGGTCATCGCCAGCGTGGTCAGCGCGAGCGTCAGGTTGGTGACCTGATACGCCGCCTTCTCCGGCTCCATCACGCGGTAGTAGATGATGCCGTCCACCGCGACGGTGGCGTTGTCGCGGGTGATGACGCTCTGTTCCGGGATCTCGACCACCTGCTCCTGCACGTTGAGCTTGCGGCCGACGCGGTCGACATAGGGCAGCACGAAGTTCAGTCCCGGCTGCAGCAGGCGCGTGTAGGCGCCGAAGCGTTCGACGGTCCAGACCTGGCCCTGCGACACGGTCTTCACCCCGGCGAACAGGGTGACCACGACCAGGATCAGCAGGAAAACCCAGACGACGATGACCAAGTCGGTCACGACGCCACAGCGTCAGGCGCCCTTCCATTGCAGGATGTAGAGGCCCGCGTCGTAGTCGGTGGCGTAGATCAGCCCGTCCTGCGACACGAACACATCCGCCGTGTGGCGGATCTTGGCGCGACCGCGCATCGGCTCCGCCCATTGCGTCGGCTGCGGCGGCACGAAATAGCCGACCTCCTGCGGCCGGTACGCGTCGGAGATGTCGAACACGCGCACGCCGGCGCTCTGCCAGGTGGCAAAGATCGTTGTCGAGGACTGGAACGAACCCGGCCGGTTCTCGTGCAGATTGTGCGGCCCGAACTGGCCGCCCATCTTGACGTAGTCCTGATCCGCCGGCGTCGGCAGCGTGGCGATGGACACCGGATTGCTCTTCTCGCGGATGTCGAACACCCAGGTGCGCTTGTGCTGCCCCTCCTGGTCGATGTTCAGCACCGCCTCGTCTGCCACCACCAGCAGGTCGCGGTCGTGCAGCGGCAGCGCGTTGTGCGTGCCGCCGCCATAGGGCGGGCACCAGTTGCGATGCGCGATCAGCTTCGGCGCGGACTTGTCCTTCACGTCCAGGATGGTCAGCCCGCCGTCGCGCCAGGACCCGTAGGCGAAGTCGTCCTCCACCACCGCGTGATGCAGCGCGTGGCGGTTCTTCCAGGTCGGCGTCTCGCCGGCGGCGGCGTTCATGCCGGGGAGCCACCAGCGGCCGACCTCCTGCGGGCGCGTCGGGTCGGCCATGTCGATGACCATCAGGATGTGGTCGGTGAACCCGTCGAGCAGCGCCGATGCATAGGCGTAGCGCCCGCCGACCCACCAGATGCGGTGCAGGCCGAGACCCGGCACCTCCATCGCGCCGATCTGCCGCGGATTGGCCGGGTCGGCGATGTCGTAGACGCACATGCCGGCGGCGTAGTCCTCGCCGCGCTTGCCGAAGCGGCTGCTGTCCACCTTGCCGGAGCCGCCGTAGTACTCCTGCTGCGTCAGCAGCGCGCGCTGATCGGCCTCCTGGATGCACAGCAGCATGTCCTCCGCGGCCTGGAGATGCATGCGACACGGACTTCGGATGCGTCGGCACGAAGTTCACCGGCTTCGGATTGCGCGGGTCGCGCACGTCGGTGACCATGACGCCGCGCCTGACGCGAGTACCGACGTATGCGTGGCCGCGCGCGACCATCACCTGGACGCCGTCGCCGCGGCCGCCCTGGTCGGTATGGCCGACGAATTCGATGTTGCGGGCGCCCTCCGGGACAATCATGGCTTGCTTCTCTCCCTGATCGGTCGTCAGCTTAGGCCGGGTTCCAAGGACTGAGTAGGAGGGATTGGCCATGCCGACCTATGTCATGCTCGCCAACTGGACCGAACAGGGCATGCGCGCGATCAACGACAGCCCGAAGCGCATCGACGCGGCGAAGAAGACGCTCGAGGAGATGGGCGGGCAGTTCCGCTCGGTCTACATGACGATGGGCGACTACGACCTGATCATGATCTACGACGCGCCCGACGATGCGGTGGCGGCGCGGTTCACGTTGATGCTCGGCAAGCTGGGCAACGTGCGCACCACGTCGATGAAGGCGTTCCCCGAGGAGGCCTATCGCCAGATCGTCAATTCGCTGCGGTAGGGCGCGACCCGCATGGTAGTCCTCGCATGGTGACCGGCGCGCGGACGCCGCTGACGGTGGACCTGTCCGGCCAGCGGGTGGCGATCACCGCCGGTGCCAACGGCATCGGCAAGGTCATGGCCGACAGTTTCGCCGCGTGCGGCGCGAGCGTGTTCATCTCCGACATCGACGGCGCCGCGGTTGCCGCGTGCGGTCACCCCGGCATGCGCGCCGATGCCGGTGTGGCCGCCGACAACGAGGGCTTCGTCGATGCGGCGGTCAGGCATCTGGGCGGGCTGGACGTGCTGGTCAACAACGCGGGCATCGCGGGACCGACCGCCCTGGTGGAGAACGTCGCGGCCGAAGAACTCGATGCCACGCTGCGCATCGATTTGGCCAGCATGTTCCATTGCGCGCGCCGAGCCATCCCGACGCTTCGCGCCAGTGGCGGCGGTGCGATCATCAACCTGTCATCGGCTGCCGGGCGGTTCGGCTTTCCGCTGCGCGCGCCGTATTCGGCGGCGAAGTGGGGCGTCGTCGGCTTCACCAAATCGCTGTCGATCGAACTCGGGCCCGACGGCATCCGCGTCAACGCCATCCTGCCAGGTCCGGTGGACGGCCCGCGCATCCGCGCGGTGATCAAGGCGAAGGCCGCGGCGGCGGCGATATCCGAGAACGAGATGACGGAGCGCACGGTTGCCACCACCAGCCTGCGCTGCTTCGTCACGCAGCAGGACATCGCCAACATGGCGCTGTATCTTGCGAGCCCGTTCGGCGCGACCATCAGCGGCCAGGCGATCAGCGTCGATGCCGACATGCAGACCACGATGTGAGACCGGCCGCGTCGGAGGTGACCGATGATCGCCGCGATCAGCCTGATGCGCCGGCGCGACGACGTGAAGCTGGCGGTGTTCCGCCGGCACTGGCTCGATGTGCATGGCCCTCTGGTGTGCGGGTTCCCCGGCCTGCGGTCCTATGTGCAGGACCACGTCGTCGCATCGCCGGCAATGAATGCGCTGGCACGCGACATGCGGATCGACGGTTTTCCGATCCTGACGTTCGACAACGACGACGACCGGCAGCGGGCGCACCACTCGCCGGCGATGGCGGCCTGCAACGTCGACTCGCGATCGTTCATCGGCGCGGTCTCGCGCGTGATCTGCGAGCCGCGGATCGTGGTGCCGCAGGCGCGCGATGCCGGCCGGATCAAGCTGATCGCATTGCTGCCGGGTGAGGCCGCGGATGATGCTGCGCTCGAACGCTACGCGGCGCATGCACGCGAATTGCCGCGGCTGCGCGGCCTCGTGCTCTACCGTGTCCTGCAGCAGGGCCCGGCGCCGAACAGCACCATTCCGCATTTGCCGGTGAGCACCGCCGGGATTGCGGAACTGTCGTTCGCCAGCCTGGTCGACCTCGAATGCGCGGTGGCAGGCACCGATGCGGCTGCGGCGCACTTCGTGGTCGAGGAGCACCGCCTGCGCTGAGGTACGCCGCCGGGGCGACTCTACTTGAATGCGCCGCGCCGCCGTGCCAGCGTCGGATGGTTCGGCGGGCATGCAACCCCGCGGTTCGCACGGGAGGAAAAACATGACGTTCAATCGCCGCAGTCTGGCGCTTGGTGGCGCTGGTGCGCTCAGCGTCGCCTTAATGGGTCGTATTCCGCAGGCGGCTGCCCAAGCCGGTGACGAGGCCGCCGTCAAACAGGCCGTCGAGGCTTTCCGCAAGGCCATGCTGGGCAACGATCGCGCGCAACTGGATGCGCTGACGGCCGCTGAGCTCAGCTATGGCCACTCGGGCGGCAAGGTGCAGAACAAGGTCGAGTTCCTCGACGGCGCGGTCCAATCGCGCTGGAAGTCCATCGGCGTGAGCGACGAGACCACCCACATCGTCGGCAGCAACGCGATCTCGCGTTTCCTTTTCACCGGCGAGAACGAAAGCGACGGCAAGGTCAATGCGGTGAAGATCGGCGTTCTGATGGTCTGGCTGAAACAGGAGGGCCATTGGAAGCTCCTGGCGCGACAGGCCGTCAAAGTCTGATCGCACAATCGAAAGGGGAAGACGGCGATGCCAATCGGATTCATCGGCCTCGGCATGATGGGCGCCGGCATGGCGAGCAACCTGCAGAAGGCGGGACACAAGCTTGTCGTGCACGACCTGAAGCGCCAGTCAGCGTCGCATCATCTTGCTGCCGGTGCGGACTGGGCCGACAGCCCGCGTGCGGTCGCCGCGGCGTGCGACGTGGTGTTCACCTCGCTGCCGGCGCCGCCCGACGTCGAGGCGGTCGGCTTTGGCGAGAACGGATTGGTGCACGGCTTCCGCAAGGGCTCGGTGTGGTTCGACCTGTCCACCAATTCGGTCAGCCTGGTGCGCGAGTTGCACGCGAGGCTGGCCGAACAGGGGGTGGCGTTGCTGGATGCGCCGGTCAGCGGCGGGCCGCGCGGGGCGAATTCCGGCAAGCTGGCGATCTGGGTCGGCGGCGACGAGGCGCTGTTCAAAAAGCACAAATCGGTGCTCGACGCGATGGGCGACCAGGCGCGGTACATCGGTGCGATCGGCGCCGGCTCGGTCGCCAAGCTGGTGCACAATCTGTCGGGCGCGGCGGTGAATGTCGCGCTGGCCGAGGCGTTCACCATGGGGGTGAAGGCGGGCATCGAGCCGCTGGCGCTGTGGGCGGCGATCCGCCAGGGCGCCGGCGGGCGTGCGCGTATGTTCGATCGTATGGGCGACAAGTTCCTGACCGGACGCTACGATCCGCCGGATTTCGCGCTGCGCCTGCTGCACAAGGACGTATCGCTGGCGTGTCAGCTTGGCCGCGAGGTCGGCGTGCCGATGCGCGTGTCGCATTTGGCACTGGCGGAATTGAACGAGGCGCTGAACCGCGGCTGGAGCGAGCGCGACAGCCGCGTCGGCATGAAGCTGCAGGAGGAGCGGTCGGGGATCGAGCCGCTCGCGGTCGATCCGGCGCGCGTCAGGGAAGTGCTGGAGCGCGATGGCTGATCCGTCTGTTGCCGCGACGGATGGCCGGGACAAGCCCTATAGGCGTCAGGGTAACGGTGCGGCTGGAGAAAAGTATTCCCCCTCCCGTGGCGGGAGGGATGGGGCCAGGCAATCGGCGTTAGCAAATGCGCTCGGGGTTTCACCCCGAACCCCACCAGAGGCTCTGCCTCTGGACTCCGCCAAGGGCCGAACCCTTGGAGCCCTTCACTTTAGTAATGGATTCCAAAGGCTCCGCCTTTGGTGGGGGTCCCGGGGGCAAAGCCCTCGGGCGGGTTTCAGGGCAGAGCCCTGAGCGCTTCACCTTCATCCGACTGCCCCGGGGTTTCGAAGAAGGGGAACGCGGTACGAATGCAAATGTCGTATTTGTCCGACCGCATTGTCTTGCGATGGTACGACCCCTCCCCCCAACCCCCTCCCGCAAGGGGAGGGGGAGAATCACACTCCGGGCTGTCCTTATCCTGACGCGAATGGGGACAAGCCCGGCCACGACGTGACAATTGCCTGCGGCACGCGGCTCGAACGGTCTACTCGGTAATCCTGTCCGCGTTCATCTGTGGTTCCAATTACTTGCCGGTCAGGCATCCGGCGTCAGTCCAGCCCGAACAGCAGTTGCTTGTGGGTAAAGCCTCGGAGGTCGAAATGACCGATTGCGAAGGTCGGCTCTTCCAGCAGGCCCGCGAAATTCGACGACATGATCAGCTCGCGGCCGATGATGCGGCAGATCCGTTCGATACGGCTGGTCAGATTGACGTCCGGGCCGATGACCGTGAAATCCAGCCTGTCGCCCGCTCCGATATTGCCGTACGAGGCCTGCCCGTGGTGCAGGGCGAAACCGGCGCGCAGCGTGATGCAGTCCGCTCCGGCGGTTGCCGCCTCGGTCGCGTTGGACTGCTCCAGCGCGGCAAGGCCTTCCTTCGCGGCCTCGAGCGCGCGCCGGCAGACGTCGCGGGAATTCCGATCCCGGTTCTCGTTGAAGATCACGAGCATGGCATCGCCCATGATCTCCACGACCTCGCCGCCGAGCCGAGCCACCGGCGGCATGATGCAGTCAAAATAACGGTTCAGCGTTTCGATCACCTGTTCGGGCGAATGCGTGTCCGACATTGCCGAGAAATCCCGCAGGTCCGCCATCATCAATGCCGCGGTGGCGGTCAGGACGTCGCCGCGGCGGACCTGACCTTTCAGGATGCGCTCGCCGGGTTCCCGACCGACATAGGTTGTCAGCAGATTGCTGGCGAAACGCCGCAGGCTTTTGATTTCCACGATGGCGGCGAGGCTCGGCAGCAGTCCTTCCAACAGCAACAGATCGTCCGGGCTGAAGCCTCCTTGTTGCCTGGTCCCCCAGGAGATCACGTTGATCGCCCCGTCGGAGAAGAACAGTGGCGTGATGGCGTAGCCGACATAGCCATCCTGCCGAAGCTCCTCGAAGACAGGGAATGGCGGCGGGTCCGGCCGGTCCAGCCGCCAGTAGTAAAAGCCCTTGTGTTCGACCGCGTATCGCACCGGGCTCAGGAGATATGTCGGCGTGGTTTCGAAGCCGTATTCAAGAAATCGAAAGGTAAGCGGCTTGTCATTCTGCCACAGGCGGGAAACCCCGGCGTAGTTCGGACGCAGGGCGCGGTTGTGCAGCCAGCATCGGTCCACTTTCACATCCAGGACGAGGAGTTGCTCGCAGAAGCGCTGCAACAGCGTCGAGTTGTCGCTGGTCAGGCGTCCCTGGCGCACCAGCCAGTCATTGATGCTCGCCAATCGGTCCAAATCGCAGCGCTCCTCACGCACCGATCCCCGCGAAGATCTCGCCCAGGCGCCTTATGCTGCCCAGTGCCTTGTCGAACTCCAGGCCGGGCCAGTGGCAGCGCATCATGAAATGGTCGACGCCAAGCGCCTCGGCGTAGCGGGCAATCTCCTCCTTTACGAACACCGCATCGCCGATGATGAAGCGGTTGCGAACATACTCCTCGAACGGCGGCTTGTTGCGCGACGCCATGCCCCACGATGAATACGCCTCGTATTTGTATTCCAGCGGCCCGCGGCATTCCTCCAGCGCGGTCTTGTGGTTCGCGCCGACATAACACTCGCGCACCATCGGATAACAATCCGCCGCACGTCCCGCCAGCGCCTCGCGGTACACCCGCATCTGCGCGGTCAACTGGTCCAGCCGCGTGGTGGGAACGATCAGCCACGCATCGCCCATCCGCGCCGCGCGCTGGATCGCCACATCGACCGTTGCCGCCATCCAGATCGGCGGACCGCCCGTCGCGCGCGGGCCGCAGGCCGATCGCATGGTCGTTGACCTCGTAGAAGCGGCCCTTGTGCGTGACCTTCTCGCCGGTCCACAGCCGGCGCATCAGCGCGATGCTTTCCTCCAGCCGCGGCGCGCGTTCCTTCAGCGACATGTTGAACGCGGTGAATTCGCCCTCGCGATAGCCGAGCCCGACGCCCAGCACGTAGTTGCCGCCGGTCAGCACATCGAGCGTCGCCGATTCCTCCGCCACGTGCACCGGATTGAGCAGCGGCAGGATCAGAATGTTCGGCCCGATCTGCATGCCCTCGGCGTGTGGCGCGAGATACGCCATCATCGGCACGATCTGCAGCATCTGCAGCGGCCCGGTCAGGTAGTGATGCGGAAACCACAGCGAGGCGAACCCGGCGTCGCGCGCGGTGCGCACCTGCGCGACAAGGTCCGGGATGTGCGCCGTCACCTGTTCGCCCGGCGGGAACTGCGTGTTGATGAACAATCCGACTTTCACCGTTCGATCTCCCCTTGCTCGTCGCAGCGTTCCGGCCGCACCTTGAACCAGCCGCGGGAACGCGCCAACTCTCGCCCGCCATGAGCGACCGTAAGCCGCCCGATCTCGACCTGCTGCCCGATGGCAGCTTCCGTCCGCGACAGCCGCCGCTTGCCGCGCGGATCTTCCGCTGGGCTGTTGTCATTGCGCTGGTGGCCGTCAGCCTGGCGCTGGCTGCCTTCGCACTCTGGTTTGCGCTGGTGCTGATCCCGGTGGCGATCGTGGCCGGGCTGATCGCGTGGCTCGCGTTCCGCTACCAGGTCTGGCGCGCGGGAAGGCCGGGTGCCCGTACCCCCTGGCGGCGCGTAAGGCCGTACTTCCGTCCTACGGCGTGATCTTGCCGTCCTGAACCACCAGGCGCACCGGCTTCACATCGACCCGCTGCCAGACATTCGCCTTGGTGTACGGATCGTTGGCGATCAGCGAATCGAGCTCGGCCCGGTCGGCGCAATCCGCCAGCAGGAACGATCCGATCGGCTTCTGCGCGTCGTCGAAGATCGGTCCGCCGAACACCAGCTTTCCCGCCGCGACGTTGCCCTTCAGGCCCTCGAGATGCGTCGGCCGCGCAGCCTGCCGGCGCGATGCGGCCTCGGCGTCCGTGCCGTCATAAAGCGTGACCAGGAACTGCGGCATTGCTTTTTTCTCCTATTCAGCGGCCAAAGGAACCTGCGTCTGCAGGCCGAACTCGCGGGCCAGGAGCGTGTAGGAGCGCCGGCGCGCCTCCGGGTCGTGCAGCGTCGTCAGGACCGCGATCTCGTCGACACCATGCTCCGCGGCCAGTGCCCGCAGCTTTTCACCCACCACGGACGGTGTGCCATACAACGCGCGTGACCGCAGCCGCTGGATGCGCAGCATGTCGGCTTCGGAATACGGGTAGGCGGCGGCCTCCTCGGGCGAGGGCAGGGCTTCGAACACGCCGCGGTCGCGCCCGAGCCGCCACATCTCGCGCGACGAGAACAGCCGCGCCGCCTCCGCCTCGGTCTCCGCGGCCAGCGCCCAGACGCAGAGCCCCGCGTGCGGCGTGGGGTGGCGTTCGCTCGGCCGATAGCCCTCCCGGTAGATCGCCATCGCCTGGTCGACGCCGCGCCCGTCGGTGATGAAATGCGCGAAGCAGAACGGCAGCCCGAAATACGCCGCGACCTGCGGCCCGTAATCCGAACTGCCGAGGACCCACACCTCGGGCATGGTCGGGCCGCCCGGCTGGGCGATGATGTCGCGGAACGGGTGGCCCTCGACCAGCTTTCCCCCGCCAGCCAGGCGAGCAGATCGCGCACCTGGGCCGGGAAATGATCGGCGGCGGTCTCGGCCAGCGGGTTGAGCGCGAAGGCGGTGCGCCCGTCCGATCCCGGCGCACGGCCGAGCCCGAGATCGATCCGCCCCGGCGCGACGGCGTCCAGCACGCGGAACTGCTCGGCCACCTTCAGGCTGGAGTAGTGCGGCAGCATCACCCCGGCCGAGCCGACGCGGATGCGCGTGGTGGTTGCGGCGATCGCGCTGATCAGGATCTCGGGCGCAGTGCCGGCCTGGCTCGCCGAGTTGTGGTGCTCGGCGCACCAGTAGCGGGAATAGCCCAGCGCCTCGCAGTGCTTTGCCAGCGCCAGGCTTTCGCGGATCGAGGTATCCGGCGAGCGCCCCGTCACAACGGTGGACTGATCGAGCACCGACAGACGCAGCATGCGTCAGGTCCTCACGCTGCCGGCTTCATGTGGAAGCCCGGGGTCGACAGCGAGATCTTCTGCTCCTCCTCGGACATGTCCGCAGCGATGTCGGCGAACAGCGGCGTGCTGAGGTAGCGCTCGCCGGTGTCGGGCAGCATCGCCAGGATGTTCGCCCCCTTCGGCGCATCGGCGGCGACCTGAAGCGCGCCCGCCAGCGTGCCGCCGGCGGTGATGCCGACGAAGATGCCTTCCTTTTGCGCCAGGTCGCGCGAGCAGCGCAGCGCGTCGGGGCCGGCGATCCGGACAATCTTGCTGATCTGGCCGGTCTCGACGACATCGCCGAGCAGCTTGGGGATGAAGTCCGGCGCCCAGCCCTGCATCGGGTGCGGCTTGAACGCGGGATGCGCCGCCGCCGGCGAGCCGTCCTCCTTGCGCTGCTGGCCGGTGCCGCTGGTGAGCATCGCCGCATCGGCCGGCTCGCACACGATGACCTTGGTGTTCGGCATCTCCTTCGCGAGCACGCGCGCCACACCCTTGAGCGTGCCGCCGGTGCCGTAGCCGGTGACCCAGTAGTCGAGCTGGGTGTCCTTGAAGTCTTCGACGATCTCGCGCGCCGTGGTGCGCGAGTGGTAGTCCGCGTTGGCCTCGTTCTCGAACTGCCGCGGCAGGAACCAGCCGTGCGCGGCGGCGAGTTCATAGCACTTGTTCACCATGCCCATGCCGCGCTCCGAGGCCGGGGTCAGCACGACCTTGGCGCCGAGGAACCGCATCAGCCGGCGGCGCTCGACGCTGAAGGTTTCGGCCATGGTGACGACGAGCGGATAGCCCTTCGCCGCGCAGACCATGGCCAGCCCGATGCCGGTATTGCCGCTGGTCGCCTCGACCACCGTCTGGCCTGGCTTCAGCGTGCCGCGGCGTTCGGCGTCCTCGATCACGCCGAGGGCCAGGCGGTCCTTGACCGAACCGAGCGGGTTGAACGCCTCGATCTTCACGAAGAGGTTCACATCCGGCGGCGCCAGCTTGTTGACCCTGACGACGGGCGTGTTGCCGACCGTTTCGAGAATGTTGGCGAACCTGCGTCCCATGTGCTCTTCCCCACGTGGTTATGTTCGGTACTTCGAACCTGGTTCTCCCCCTCCCCTTGCGGGAGGGGTAGGGGGAGGGGCCGCACGCTACCCCTGCCTACCCCCTCCCGCAAGGGGAGGGGGAGGATTTTACCCGCGTATCGTTCACTCCGCCGCCGCGGCAAGGCTGGAGTCCACCGCGGTCCCCGCCGCATGCCGCAAGGCTGCGACCAGGGCGGTGCGGTTGCCGTGGCCCCATGCGCTCATGAAGCGCAGCAGCGGCTCCAGCGAGCGCCCCATTGCGGTCAGCGAGTATTCCACTTTGGGCGGCACCTCGCGGTACACCTCGCGGTGGATCAGCCCGTCGCGCTCCAGTTCGCGCACATGCAGGGTTAGCATGCGCTGCGTCACCCCGGGCAGCAGGCGTTTCAGCGCGCCGAAGCGCTTCGTGCCGTCGAGCAGCTGAAACAGGATCAGCAGCTTCCAGCGACCCTCGATCACCGAGAGCGTGGTCTCGACGCCGCAAGGCTGGGCGGCCCGCTTGCTGGCGAGCGCCAGCAGTGTGTCGGGGTCGGTGTGCGCCATGGCTGCGCGCTCCATAGGTTCCCTGGCTGATACTATAGCACAGAATTGTGCGTTCTTGTCGCGCGGGCCAGTTGCCGCGATATCGGGCCGCAAGCCGCGCAGGAGACAGCATGTCCGCCCAGGCCACCGACCTCGATCCAAGGCGATGGTGGACGCTGCCTGTCATATTGGTTGGCTCGTTCCTGTCATTCCTGGATTTCTTCATCGTCAACATCGCACTGCCCGCGATGCGCGAGGATCTGCACGCGCGGCCGTCGCAACTGCAGTTCGTGGTGGCCGGCTACGGGATCGGCTTCGCAGTGTCGCTGATCACCGGCGGGCGCCTGGGCGATATCTTCGGCCGCCGGCGCGTGTTCCTGCTTGGGCTCGGCGGCTTCACGCTGGCATCGGCGCTGTGCGGCCTTGCGGTGAGCCCGACGATGCTGATTGCCGCGCGCGTGCTGCAGGCCGTCATGGCGGCCACGCTTGACCCCGCAGGTCCTGGCGATCATCCGCGTCGAGTTCGCCCCGCACGAGCGTCCGTTCGCCATCGGGCTGTACGGCACGTCGATGGGATTCGCCTCCATCGTGGCGCAGTTGCTTGGCGGGACGCTGGTCGGCATGGACCTGTTCGGCTGGTCGTGGCGGCTGATCTTCCTGGTCAACATCCCGATCGGGCTGGTGGCCTTCTGCCTCGCCGCGCTTGTGCTGCGGGAATCGCGCGCGGCCACGCGACCCACGCTGGATCTGATCGGCGTCGGCCTGGTTTCGCTCGGGCTGTTCCTGCTGATCTATCCGCTGGTCGAGGGCCGCGAGGCCGGCTGGCCCGCCTGGTCGTTCGCCATGCTGGCCGCGACCGTGCCGGTGCTGTTCGGCTTCGTCCGCTACGAGCAGCATGTGATCCGCCGAGGCCGTTCCCCGCTTGTGGCGTTGCATCTGTTCCGGGTTCCCACGATCGCGTTCGGCCTGATCGTGTCGGTGGTTTTCTTCGCCGGCCTCGCGGTGTTCTTCGTCGTGCTGACCGTCGTCTTCCAGGCCGGGTTTGGCTATTCGCCGTTCGCCGCCGGCCTGATGTTCCTGCCGTTTGCAATCGGCTTCACCTGCGCCTCCTCGGTGTCCGGCCCGATCGCCGCGCACCTCGGCGGACGTATCGTGCATCTGGGAACGGCGCTCATGGCGCTCGGACTGCTGGGCGTCATCGTTCTGGCGCACGTCGCGCAAGGCGCCTCGGTCATCGGTCCGATCGATCCGCGGCTGCTGGTTCCGCTGTTCCTGGTCTACGGGCTTGGCCAGGGTCTGGCGCAGCCGGCGCTGATCGGCACCGTGGTCGGCAGCGCCGGCGTCAGCGGCGAGGATGCCGGTTCGGCGGCCGGCCTGTTCCTGACCACGGCGCAGTCGTCCATCGCGCTCGGCGTCGCCGCGATCGGCGATGTGTTCTTCTCGCGCCTGGGCGATGCGCCGGTGGTGGCGGATTATCTTGCTGCGCTGGCGGTTGCGCTGACCTGCAATCTTGCGCTGCAGGTGGCCACGTTGCTGTTGGTTTTCCTGCTGCCGCTGGTGGGACGCAGGGCCTCGCGTCTCGCGGCCGGTCGCGCCGCACGCATCTGCTCAGGCACATTCCGTATGAGGCGATGCCGCGAAAGAAGGTGAATCTGCCGAAACGGCAGGGGCCGCACGGTTACCGGGATCCGGACTATCCGTTCAAGTTCATCCCGGAGCTGACGTGGCCATCGCGGTGACGGGCTCACGTCATGGCTCGGGGTTTCACCCCGAACCCCACCAGAGGCTCCGCCTCTGGACTCCGCCAAGGGCCGAGCCCTTGGAACCCGTCACTTCAGTATCGGATCCCAAAGGCTTCGCCTTTGGTGGGGGTCCCGGGGGCAAAGCCCTCGGGCGGGTTTCAGGGCAGAGCCCTGAGCGCTTCACCTTCACCCGACTGCCCCGCGATCTTAGAAGCTGACATGCCCGAAGGCGGCGCGCAGGGCGAGATACAGCAGGCCGCCGACCAGAAAACCCACCAAAGTCCCATTGACCCGCACGTATTGCAGGTCCTTGCCGATGCGCAGTTCCAGCCGCTCGACGATGGTCTCGGTGTCCCAATTGGCCACCACCTGCGCGATGAAGTCCGCCAGCCGCGTCTGCGCTGCCGGCAGCAGGCTCAGGACCACCGCCTCCACCGCCGCGTGCACGCGCGCGCGGGCGGCCGGGTCCGCCTCGAGCATCGCGCCGAGATTGGCCAGCGCGCCCTCGATGAAGACGACTGTGCGCCCTGACGGACGGCCCGCATCGGCCTCCAGCGCCATGCGCAGCCGCGCCCAGATGTCCCACATCCAGGCCTGCACCGTTTCGTGCGCCACCACCCGGCGGATCGCCACGCCGACTTCGGCCGCACGCGCAGGGTCCTCCTCCAGTCGGGTGATCTCGCGGCGCACCCATTCGTCGAACGCGGCGCGCAATTCCGAGCCGTCGGGGCTCATCTTGTCGAGTTCGGCATTCACCATGCCCAGCACCCGCCGAGCGATCGAGGCGCCGAGCGCCCAGCCGACCAGCCGGCCGCCCTGCTCGCGCACCCGCTCCTCGATCGCCAGGCGCAGCGTTTCCTCCTTGCTTGCCATCAGCGTCTTGAACTGGCCCAGCACGAACCCGAACACCTCCTGGTGGCGTCCGCCTTCCACCAGGCCGCGCAGCGCGCTGGCCACCATCCGCCCGGCGCCGGCACCGCCCAGGATGCGCGGCACGAGGCGTGACAGCAGCCGCCGCGCCCGCCCGTCCTCGATCGTTGCCAGCAGCCGAGGCAGCATGCCTGCCAGCGCCACCGAGGCCGGCCGCGCAGAGCCGGGGTCGGCCAGGAAGCGATGCAGGATGCCGGGCAGGTCGAGCCTTCCCAGTACGCCGGCGACCTCCTGGCCGGTGAACACGTGGGTGGCGACGAAGCGCCCGAGCGCGGCGCCGAGGCGCTCTTTCTGGTGCGGGATGATCGCGGTGTGCGGGATCGGGATGCCCAGCGGATGGCGGAACAGCGCCGTCACCGCGAACCAGTCGGCGATGCCGCCCACGAAGCCGGCCTTCGCTGCCGCCTGCAGGAGATCGCTCGCCCAGCCCTCGGGCAGCGCGTAGCTGCCCAGCGTCAGCGCGGCCATCACGACCAGCAGCGTTGTGGCGAAGGCCCGGTGGCGCGCCAGGGCACGCCTGGCTTCGGCGTCCGGATCGGGTTCTGTCATGTGGCACTCTCCATAGCGGCGCCGGCGCCGGAGCGCACGCCCCATGGGAACGTTCACCGGGAGCGCCGGATCGGCTAACCTCCCCGCGACGCGCGGAGGACGATTTGGCCGATGAGCATTCGCCGGAGGCCGGCCCTAAGCGCCCGCACCCGCGACGCCGCCCTGAGCTGACCACGCAGACGCTCCGTACGCGCTCGCGCGGGCCGTTCGTCCGCCTGGACCATCACTGGCTGCGCTCGATCGGGTTCACGCTCTTTCTGGTCGGGCTGATCGCCGGCGCGATCGGCGCCGACTGGTCGTCCACGCTGTCCTCGCTGGTGACCTGCGCGGTGGGGTTCGGGTTCTTCTACCTGCTGTTCCCCGGCGGCGCGCATTTCGGCATGACGGTCGCCAATTTCCTGGCGATCTACGCCTGCGTCTACGAGTTCTTCCGGGATGCGAACTTCCCCGCCGCCCCGCAGCCGTTCGCGCTTGGCGCGGTCGCCATGCCGGTGCTCGGCTTCCTGATCTGCTGCGTCGTGCGCCGCCGGCAGGTCTACTCGATCATTCATGCGCGCCGTATTCGCGAACTGGACCGTCTGCCGCGTGTGACCAGCTGGTTCCTGGGCGCCGTCGCCGTCGGCGCCGCCACGTTCGCGATCCCGCGCCTCGAACTCGATGCGCCGGCGCAGGGGATCGCGCTGCTGGCGGCGATGGCCGTCATCACGCTGTTCGTCGTCGCGTCGGTGCGCGACGTGGTCCTGGTGATGATCGATATCGCCATGGTGTTCGAGGGCGTTGCCGCGCGGCTCGACCGCCTGGTGCGGCCGATGATGGCCTTTCTGACGTTCTATGCGCTGCTGGTGGTGGTGTTCGCCTGCCTCTATCGCATCGCCGATCTCACCGCGCGGACACCGCAATTCGCGCTGCATGCATCGCCGGCGCGCATCAGCTTCGTCGATGCGCTGTATTACAGCGTCGCCACGATCACCACGCTCGGCTTCGGCGACATCTCGCCGACGTCGCTGCTGGTGCGGGCATTGACCGGAATGGAGGTGGTGTCCGGCATCCTGATGCTGCTGTTCGGCTTCAGCGAGATCATGCGCAGCGCGGGGACCGACAGCGATGCGCGCGCCCGCGGCCGACGGATCGTGCCGCCGCCGGACGATCGCTTGTAACGAACACCAGAGTTTCGCCATGTTGCGGCGGCATGTTCGCGCGCTGCAGGAGAGTGTTCATGGGCTGGCACGGTCGAAAGGTTCTGGTCACCGGTGGGGCGGGTTTCCTCGGCTCCAATCTCTGCCACACGCTGGCGGCGCGGGGCGCGCGCGTGACGGCGCTCGATGGCTTCCT
Organism: uncultured Alphaproteobacteria bacterium; assembly: GCA_963739725.1. GTDB lineage: Bacteria > Pseudomonadota > Alphaproteobacteria > Acetobacterales > Acetobacteraceae > JAMXLO01. The sequence continues at coordinate 48,822 of CAVUBS010000023.1, forward strand.
GTTCGGCAGCGGCGCGAACGCGGCGAACCTGGCCGATGCCGATGTCGAACTGGTGCGCGGCGACATCCGCGAGATCGACCTGCGCTCGCTGTGCGAGGGCGCCGATGTGATCTTCAACCTGGCTGCGCAGACCAGCCACATGGGCGGCCAGAACGATCCGCTGGTGGATATCGCGGTGAATGCCGTCGCACAGGTGCGGCTGATCCAGGCGGCGCGCGAGGCGGCACCCGATGCGGTCGTGGTGCACGCCTCGACGCGGCAGTTCTACGGGCGGGTGGAGAAACTGCCGGTGGACGAGAACCAGCCGGTGGCGCCGCCCGACGCCAACGGCGTGTCGAAGTTCGCCGGCGAGCAGGTACTGGATGCTGGAGCACCGCGTGCGGGGGCGGCCGGTGGTGTCGCTGCGGCTGACCAACTGCTACGGGCCGCGGCTGCGCATCCGCGACGCGCGTCAGACGTTTCTCGGGATCTGGATCCGCTGCGTGCTGGAGCAGCGGCCGTTCGAGGTGTGGGGCGGGGCGCAGCTTCGCGACCTGACCTATGTGGACGATGTGACCGAGGCGTTCCTGCTGGCCGCCGACCGCTCCGAATGCCACGGGCGCATCTTCAATATCGGCGGACCGCCGCCGGCGTCCCTGCACGACATCGCCGAACTGATGGTGCGGGTGGCGGGGCCGCCGGCGCACTACACCACGCGGGAATTTCCCGGCCGATCGCGGCAAGGATCGATATCGGCAGCTACCACGCCGACGACAGCGCATTCCGTGCAGCGGCTGGCTGGGAGCCGCGGGTCGGGCTGGAGGAGGGGATCGGGCGGTCGCTGGAGTGGTACCGCACGCGGCTGGGGGATTACCTTTAGCAAAGTTACCCTACGCGACCCTGCGGAACAGCTCCTCGAGCAAGGCCCGGCGCTGGCTCAGGAGCTGGTCCAGTGTGCACGGGCATTGGGCTGGCCACTCGAGTGGCTTGAGGCCGTCGTAATCGACGCCGTCGAGTTGCTCGACCGCCCGCTCGTAGAGCTTGTCGAGGTCGATCTTTTGCCGCATTGAGGGTGCGAACCGCTGCGCGGCATCCGCCTGGAATGCGGCAATCTCGACGCGCCATTGGGCCGCGGACGAACTGTTCGGCCAACCTCGCAGCTTCAACAGGTGCACCAGCATCTGCCGAAGATAGCTGCGTACCGCGTTCAATTCGGAGATCCCCACGTCCTCGATCTCCTCAACGACGTGGTCCCAGTCGACGCCATTCACCCGCTCGCCGCGCGCGGCGCGGCGCAGCAGGTCCGCCTGCTGGGCAGACCATGCGAGAATGTCGCGATCATACAGGTCGTCCGGCATGAGCCGACGCTATCAGACTGGTCAAACCGTCGCCATATGTGGTTGCCCTGACTCCCTGCCGCCCGCTAGGGTGCCGCCGGAGCAGTGAGAACACAGCATGAACGACCTCTTCGGTGCGGGCCAGAACAAGGGCGGTCGCAATGGCGCGGGGGAATACTCCGCCAAGGACATCGAGGTCCTGGAAGGGCTGGAGCCTGTCCGCAGACGCCCCGGCATGTATATCGGCGGCACCGACGAGACGGCGCTGCATCATCTGGCCGCCGAAATGCTCGACAACGCGATGGACGAGGCGGTGGCCGGGCATGCCGGCTTCATCGAGGTGACCCTGGAGCCGGGCAACTGGCTGACGGTGCGCGACAATGGCCGCGGGATCCCGGTGGACCCGCATCCGAAATTCAAACATCTCAGTGCCTTGGAAGTGATCATGACCACGCTGCATTCAGGGGGGAAATTCGGCGGCAAGGCCTACGCCACCTCCGGCGGCCTGCATGGCGTCGGCAGTTCGGTGGTCAACGCGCTGTCCGAGGCGATGGAGGTGGAGGTCGCCCGCGACCGCGTGCTGTGGAAGCAGAGCTACGCCCGCGGCAAGCCGACCACCAAGCTGATCAACGCCGGTCCGGTGCACAACCGCCGCGGCACCTCGATCCGCTGCAAGCCGGACCCGAAGGTGTTCGGCGCCATCGCCTTCAGCCCGGCGCGGCTGTACCGGCTGTGCCGCTCCAAGGCCTACCTGTTCCGCGGCGTGCAGATCCGCTGGGCCTGCGATCCGGCGCTGCTGCGCGGGGCCAAGGACGACACCCCGGCTGAGGCGGTGCTGCATTTCCCGGGCGGGCTGCGCGACAGCCTGGAGGCGGAGATCGGCGCAGCGCCGCGCGTGCTGCCGCAGTTCTGGGCGGGCGAGGCCGACCTGCCGACCAGCCCCGATGGCGAGGCCGCCGGTCGGCTGGAATGGGCCGCCGCCTGGCTCGAGGAGGGCGAGGGGTTCCTGCACTCCTATTGCAACACCATTCCGACCACGCAGGGCGGAACGCATGAGGCGGGATATCGTGCGGCGCTGGTGAAGGGTCTGCGCGCCTGGGGCGAGCAGAAGGGCAACCGCCGCGCCGCGCAGGTGGTGGCCGAGGACCTGCTGGGGCCGATGGCGGGAAAGCTGTCGGTGTTCCTGCGCGATCCGCAGTTCCAGGGCCAGACCAAGGAGAAGCTCACCAGCAACGAGGCGGCGCGCCTGGTCGAGACCGCGCTGCGCGACCGGTTCGACCACTGGCTGGCCGGCGATCCCGCGCAGGCCGACAACCTGCTGGCGTTCGTCATCGAGCGCGCGGAGGACCGGCTGCGGCGGCGCGAAAGCAAGGACATTTCCCGGAAATCCGCGACGCGGCGGCTGCGGCTGCCCGGCAAGCTGACCGACTGCACGCGGGAAAATGCCGCAGAAACAGAGATCTTCCTGGTGGAGGGCGATTCCGCGGGCGGCTCGGCCAAGCAGGCGCGCAATCGGGAAACCCAGGCGGTGCTGCCGCTGCGGGGCAAGATCCTCAATGTGGCGAGCGCATCGGCGGACAAGCTGCGGCAGAACCAGGAGCTGAAGGACCTGATCGAGGCGCTGGGCTGCGGCGTCGGCGACCGCTTCGACCGGGCGAAGCTGCGCTATGGCCGCGTCATCATCATGACGGACGCGGATGTCGACGGCGCGCACATCGCCTCGCTGCTGATCACCTTCTTCTACCGCGAGCTGCCGGAGCTGGTGCGGCATGGGCACATCTATCTGGCGCAGCCGCCGCTGTATCGTCTGACCCAGGGTGCGAAGTCGGTCTACGCGATGAACGACGCTGACCGGGAGGCGAAGACGCGACGGGAATTCAAGGCGGGCGCCAAGGTGGAGGTGAGCCGGTTCAAGGGCTTGGGCGAGATGCCTCCCTCGCAGCTCAAGGAGACCACCATGGACCCGGCGAAGCGGACGCTGCTGAAGGTGGTGGCGCTGCCGGAGGAGCGGGCCAAGACGAACGACCTGGTCGAGAGCCTGATGGGGCGGCGCCCGGAACTGCGGTTCGCGTTCATCCAGGAGCGGGCGAGGACGGTGGCGGAGGTGGATGTGTAAGTCGCATTCAATCAAGGTGTTGCATGCAAGCGTGGGCTATTAATGCATATTGATGCTGTTTGGATGGACATGCAGGTATGGCGTTGCAGATCGCCAACCCCGTCGTCGTCGCAAAGATCGAGCGCCTCGCGAGGGCGACAGGCTTGACCAAGACGGCCGCCGTCGAGCGAGCCGTCGAGGCATTGCTCCGGAACCACGACCCGGACCAAGCGCGCGATATGCGACGGCGCATGGATGCGATTCTGGCGCAGATCGACCGGATCCCAGACCTGCCCGAACCGTTCGATCCGCTCGACTGGGACGAGTTCGGTTTGCCACGTTGATCGCGGTCGATTCCTCCGCGATCGCAGCGATTGTGCTGCATGAACGCGAGCGCGACGTGTTCGAGGGCGCGATCCTGAGCGCTGCAAAAGCGCTGATCAGCACAGTCTCGGTCGTCGAGGTGAAAATGGTCCTCTATGGCCGGCGCGGACCGCGGGCGGTTGTTCTTGCCGAGGATTTCCTCAGGCTCCCAGCGTTTGAAATCACGCCCCCAGGTGTGGCCGACATGGACGCGGCCTATGCCGCGTTCATCGCCTTCGGCAAGGGCAGCGGGCATCCGGCCGCGCTGGATTTTGGCGATGTGTTCTCCTATGCCCTGGCCAAGGTGCGCGGACTGCCCCTGCTGTTCAAAGGCAACGACTTCGCCGAGACCGATATCGAGCCTGCCGTCGCCGGCCCCGCGTGAGCCGCGCGGCCTACCGGTTGCGCGGCAGGTGTATCGTGAACTCGGTATACGCGCCGACCTCGCTGTCCACCGTGATGGTTCCGCCGTGCTGCTGCGTGACGATGTCGTAGCTGATCGACAAGCCGAGGCCGGTGCCCTCGCCGGTCGGCTTGGTGGTGAAGAACGGCTGGAACAGCCGGTCCTTGGCCTCGGTCGAAATGCCCGTGCCGTTGTCACGCACACGGACCTCGACGGCATCCCCGAGATCCCGCGTCGCGACCTTCAGCGTGGGTTCGAAGCCCGCCGCCGCCCCACTCCGCCGGCGCTTGGTCGCGGCGTAGAAGCCGTTGCTGAACAGGTTCAGGAACACCCGCGTCATGTCCTGCGGCGCCAGTTCGATCGGTGCGATGGCCGGGGCGAGATCGCGTTCCAGCGTGATGTTGAAGCTCTGGTCCTGGGCGCGCGCGCCGTGAAAGGCGAGGTTCAACGCCTCCTCGACCAACGTGTTGAGATCGACGGACCGCCGCTCGCCGGACCCGCCTCGCGAATGTTCCAGCATGCTTTTGACGATGCCGTCCGCACGCCGCCCGTGCTCGGTGATCTTTTCCAGATTGCTCGTGAGCATCCCGACGACCTCGTCCACATCGGCGCGCCTGTCGCCATCGAGCGCGGCCAGCGCCGGCGCGGCGGTTTCCTTCAGCTCGGCCAGCAGCTCGACCGATAAAATCGCAAAGTTGTTGACGAAGTTGAGCGGGTTCTTGATCTCGTGCGCGATGCCGGCGGTCAACTGGCCCAGTGAGGCCATCTTCTCGGCCTGGATCAGATTGGCCTGGGCGGCCTTCAGCTCGCGATACGCGGCGTCGATCGTGCGGCTCGCCGCCTCGGCCGCGTCGCGTGCCGCGCTGATCGCAGCCTCGTTCCGCTTGCGTTCGGTGATGTCGGCGTAGATCAGCACGAAGCCGCCGCTCGGTACCGGGTTGTGACGCACCTCGATCACCCTGCCGTCGGGGCGCGTGCGTTCGTAGGAATAATGTTTGCCGGCGTTCTCGGTCAGTCGGCGAAGCTGGGCCTCCGGGTCGATCCCTGCGCCGAACTCGCCGCGCTCGGTCAGGTAGCGGATGTATTCGGCGAAAGTCCCTCGCCCGCCGAGGAGCCCGTCGGGCACGTCCAGCATTTCCTGGAACTTGTGGTTCCACGCCACCAGGCGCTGCGTCGCATCGAACATGGCCACGCCGTCGCCCATGTTCTCGAAGGTGACGCGCAGCTCGGCCTGGCGTTGCGCCAGTTCGTCGGTGCGGTCCTGCAATTCGCCGAGCAGGCGCGCATTCTCGATCGCGATCACCGCCTGGTCGGCGAACGTGGTGACGAGTTCGACCTGCCGGTCGGTGAACGGCTCCGCAGCACTTCGCGCCAAACCGAAAACCCCGAGCAGCACACCGTCGCGCAGCAGCGGCACCCCCAGCATCGAGCGGACATCGCCGATCGCGGCCTGGTCCTTGGGCCGGTAGCCGGGATCGTCCAGCGCATCGATGATTTTGACCGTGCGTCGTTCCTGCATCGTCCGACCGACCAGTGTATCCGGGCCGGCCGCGATCGGCGTGCTGCGCTCCAGCGCTTCGTACTCGGGCAGGTTGTTGTGGCCGATTTCAAAATGACACGCGCCGTCCCGGTAGCGATACAGGCTCGCCCGGTCGGCGCGGCACAGACTGACGGCGCTGGCGACGACCGTCCGCAGCACGGTGTTCAGGTCGAACGCCGACCGGCTGATCACCTTCAGCACATCGCTGGTCGCGGTCTGATATTCCAGCGACTCCTGCAGATCGCCGGTGCGCTGGCGCAGGTCGCCCAGCAGGCGCGCGTTCTCCATCGCGATCACCGCCTGCGCGGCAAAGTTTTCCACGAGCGCGATCTGTTTGTCGGAGAATGGCCGCACTTCCTGCCGATAAACCGTGATCAGCCCGAGCACGGCGTTGTCCTTGCAAAGCGGCACCGAAAGTATCGTGCGTATGCCGCCAAGCTCGACCATTGCGCGGGTGTTGGGATTGCCGGCACGATATTGTTCGGCTTCCGTCAGATCCACGACCTGGAGCGGGCGTCTTGTCTCGATGGCACGGGCGAATGTGCTGCCGGGCAGCGGGACCGGCGGTGTATCGGCCCTGAAATTGGCATATGCCGCGGGAACGCCGCGCTGAGCCGCGGAGCGAAAACGCTCGCCATCATACGTGTAGAGCGAGCCGAACGCGGCCTCGCACAGCCGCATGCACTTTTCCAGCATCGCATCGAACACCGGCGCCAGGTTGCCGGGCGAGGCGTTGATCACCTGCAGCACCTCGGCGGTCGCGGTCTGCTGCTCCAGCGCCTCTTGCGTTTCAGTGATCAGCCGGGCGTTTTCGATCGCGATTACCGCCTGGGCTGCGAAGTTCTCCAACAACGCGATCTGCTTGTCCGAGAACGGGCGCACTTCTTGCCGGAATGCAGTAATGGCGCCCAGCACCCCGCTATCTTTCCGAAGCGACACCATCAGTAATGTGCGGATGCCGCCGATCTCGTAGAGCTGCAGAAGTTCCGCCGGCATCTTCCGGTAGCTGTCGTCGGCCCGCACATCGGCGACGTGCACGATCCCGATCTCGCCGGCCACGAGCCGCGCCACCGTACTTCCGATGGGCGGCGGCACAGGTCCCAGCTGCCGACAGGCATCGACAAAACGCGCCTCACCGTGCGCTGCGACGACACGGAGGCCATCCCCCTCGCGGATCAGCAATCCTCCGTAGGTCGCGCCGCAAAGAGTGTGCGCCTTTTCCAGGATCGCCTCGAACACGGGCGTCAGATCGCCGGGGGAGCGGTTGATGACGCCCAATACTTCTGCTGTCGCGGTCTGCTGCTCCAGCGCCTCGCGCTGTTCCGTGATCAGCCGCGCGTTTTCCATCGCGATCACCGCCTGGGCGGCGAAGTTCTCCACGAGTGCGATCTGCTTGGCGGCAAACGCGCGCACTTCCTGCCGATAGACCGTGATGACGCCGAGCACAGACCCCTCTTTGAGGAGCGGCACGGTGAGGATGGTGCGCGTACCACCCAGGTCGACCATCGCGCGCATATCGGGATCGCCGCTGCGATAGAGGTTCTCAGCCGCCATATCCAGGACTTGAAGAGAGCGTTTGGTTTCGAGCAGTCGCGTGATCGGGTTGCCGGGCCGCACCTTCGGCGGGTTGCTTGCTCGGAACGCGGCGTAGGCTGCGGGCACGCCCCGCGTTGCCGTGGTATGGAACCGCTCCCCGTCGTAGCTGTACATCGTGCCAAAAGCGGCGCCGCACAGCCGCATCGCCTTTTCCAGCATCGCATCAAACACCGGGGCAAGATCACCGGGCGAGGCATTGATGACCTGCAAAACTTCGGCGGTCGCGGTCTGCTGTTCCAGTGCCTCGCGTTGCTCGTCGAGCAGCCGCGCGTTCTCCATCGCGATCACCGCCTGTGCGGCAAAGTTCTCCAACAGTGCGATCTGCTTGTTGCTGAAAGGGCGGACTTTCTGGCGATAGATCCCGATGACGCCGAGTACAGCTTCGTCTTTGAGGAGTGGCACGATAAGCGCAGTGCGCGCTCCGCCGAGTTCCACCAGAGCCCGGATGCTTTCTTCGCCAGCCTGGTACAGCGCCTCGGTCAACATATCCACGCTTTGAACCGGCCGCTTTGTCTCGAGCATCCGGGCAAAGGGACTTCCGGGTTGGCTTGCCGGCGGATGTGTTGCTCTGAAATCGGCAAATGCGGCGGGAATGCCGCGATGGGTCACGGCACGGAAATGTTCGCCGGGACCAGCATAGAGCGATCCGAACGCCGCGTCGCACAGCCGCATTGCCTTTTCCAGCACCGCATCGAACACCGGCGCCAGATTGCCCGGTGACGCGTTGATCACCTGCAGCACCTCGGCGGTCGCGGTCTGCTGCTCCAGCGCCTCGCGCTGCTCGGTGAGCAGCCGCGCGTTCTCCATCGCGATCACCGCCTGCGCAGCAAAGTTCTGGAGGAGTGCGATCTCCTTTTCGGAGAATGGGCGCACCTCACGGCGAGCAGAGGCAATCATCCCAAGAAGTGTATCGTCTCGGCGCAGCGGCACGAACAATATAGTGCGGATGCCTTCACTCTGCGCCGCGGTTCGGAAGACCGGATGGTCGATTTGCGCTGCATCGGCGATGTGAGCGAAGGGCCCGCCGTCAATGAGCGGTCGGCTCGCTGGCGACTCGGAAGCTGGATACCCTTGCCGCAGCACTCGAGCAAAGTCGTCAGACAATCCATGCTCTGCGACCGAGCGGAAAGACTTGCCGTCATAGAGCTCGAGGCTGCCATAGGCGACTTCACAGAGACTGTGCGCCTTCTCCAGGATCGCCTGAAACACCGGCGCGAGGTTCCCAGGCGATGCGTTGATCACCTGCAGCACCTCGGCGGTCGCGGTCTGCTGCTCCAGCGCCTCGCGCTGCTCGTGGAGCAGCCGCGCATTCTCCATCGCGATCACCGCCTGCGCGGCGAAATTCTGCAACAGCGCGATCTGCTTGTCGGAAAACGGCCGAACCTCCTGGCGGAAGATATTGATGGCACCGAGCAAGGTTCCATCCTTGCGGAGTGCTACAATGAGCTGACTGCGCGCACCGCCCAGGTCAGCGACGGCCCTGCGTCCCTGATCCCCCGATCGATAGGCGTCATCGTCGGTGATGTCCGCGATGTGCACCACATCCTCGCCTTGGACGATCCTGTGCAGGGCCAGTCCGGGACCCGAGCGGAAGGGTGTCCGCAGATATTCCGCCAGGCCACGACTGATGCCCTGCGCCGCGGCCGCGCGAAAATACTCACCGTCGTAGGCATTGAAGATGCCAAACTCCGACTCGCAAAGGCGTATTGCCTTCTCAAGCACCGCATCGAACACCGGCACCAGATCGCCGGGCGAGGCGTTGATCACCTGCAGCACCTCGGCCGTCGCGGTCTGCTGCTCCAGCGCCTCGCGCTGCTCGGTCAGCAGCCGTGTGTTCTCGATCGCGATCACCGCCTGATCGGCGAACGTGGTGACGAGTTCGATCTGCCTGTCGGTAAAGGGCTGCACCGGTTTCCGACCGAGGATGATCACCCCGGCCACAACCCCCTCACGCAACAGCGGAACGCCAAGCACGGTCCGTGCTCCGCCGTGCTTGACCACTTCGCCCAGAGCAAATTCCGGGTCAGACATGACGTCGGCCACGTGAATGATCCGGCCTTCGAGCACGGTTCGTCCGGTCACCGACCCGCGGTCCGCCGGCATTTGTCGATTGCGGAAATACGCATCGTATTCCGGCGTGACGGGGTGATAGTTCGCCGCCATCCGGTAAGTATCGCCCTCGCGAATGGCGATCGAACCCAGATCGGCGTCGCACAGCAGTGCGGCGGTGCGCAGCAACCTGTCCAGCACCGGCGGCAGATCGAAGGTCGACTGGCTGATGACCTTCAGCACGTCGCTGGTCGCGGTCTGGTATTCGAGCGATTCCTGCAGATCGCCGGTGCGCTGCCGCAGTTCGTCGAGCAGCCGCGCATTCTCCATCGCGATCACCGCCTGGGCCGCGAAATTCCGCACCAGCGCGATCTGCTTGTCGGTGAACGGCCGCACCTCGCGGCGAAAAATGGTGAACGCGCCGAGCAGGACTCCGTCCTTGCGAAGTGCCACCAGAAGCTGGGTGCGCGCGCCGCCGAGATCGGCGATGGCGCGGCGCGTCGGATTGCCGGACTTGTATACCTCGTCGTTGGCGATATCCGCGACCTGGACATGGTCTGCACCATGAACGATCTCGGAGAGCGTCATCCCCGGGGTGGGTCGAATTGGCCGGCGCAGGAAATCCGCAAATTCCTGCCCCACGCCCTGCATCGCGACGGTATGAAAAAGCTCGCCGTCAAATGTGATGAGGACACCGGATGACGACTCGCAAAGCCGGATCGCCTTTTCCAGCATTGCATCGAACACCGGCGCGAGGTCGCCAGGCGAGGCATTGATCACCTGCAGCACCTCGGCGGTCGCGGTCTGCTGCTCCAGTGCCTCGCGCTGCTCGGTCAGCAGCCGTGTGTTCTCGATTGCGATCACGGCCTGGTCGGCAAAAGTGCTGACAAGCTCGATCTGTCGCTCGGTGAACGGCTCGACACGCTGGCGCGCGAGCAGGATGCCGCCGATGGTCTGGCCAGCGCGCATCAGCGGCACGCCGAGTGACGTCCGCTGCCTGCCCAGAATGGTCGCGACGGCCGGGTAGCCGGGAACGGCGGCCACGTCGTGAATGTGCACGGCGCGCGCCTCGAGCACCGCTCGCAATATGACGCTCGGCGCCTCCGGACGGAATGGTCCCCGTGTTCGATTGAATGCCTCGTTTTCCGAGGGAAACCCAAAATTCGCCATCTGCCGCAGCAGTTCGCCCTCGCGGCTGAAGATCATGGCCATCTCGGCGTCACAGAGCCTGGCGGCGGTCGCAACCAGCGTGTCGAGTACCGGCTGCAGATCGAATGTCGAGCGGCTGATGACCTTCAGTACATCGCTGGTCGCGGTCTGGTATTCGAGCGATTCCCCAAGGTCGCCGGTGCGCTGGCGCAATTCGCCGAGCAGCCGAGCATTCTCGATCGCGATCACCGCCTGGGCGGCAAAGTTCTGCAGCAGCGCGATCTGACTGTCGGTATACGGTCTGACCTCCTGGCGGTAGATTTGGATCGCCCCAAGCGCGATGCCGTCCTTGCGCAGTGCCACCCCGAGCGCACTGCGCGCACCACCGAGATCGACAATGGCACGGCGATCGGGGTCGCCGTTCCGGTACGCCTCTGTCTCCTTCATGTCGGCGATGTGCAGGATGTTCGCCCCCGCGCGGACTTGTCCGATCAAGGAATCGCGTGCTTCCGAAAATGCGTTGTGCAGCCGGTATTCGGCGTACGCAGTTGGCACGCCGCGGAGTGCCGCGGGCACGAAATGCTTGACCATCGAAAATCGCCAGTCCTCCGAACGCGGCTTCGCATAACCGCATCGCGCGATCGAGCAGCGCATCGAACACCGGCGTCAGGTCGCCCGACGAGGCGTTGATGATCTGCAACAACTCGGCTGTCGCGGTCTGCTGCTCCAGCGCCGCATCGCGCTCGCGTTGCAGTTCCGCGACAGTGCGCCGAAGCTCGGCGACCGTCGCGTCTTCCGTCACGCTCATTGGTTCACCCCATGCGGCTCTGCATCCGGTCGTGCCGCGCAATGCCGGCGCATCGTCATTCGAGTGCGACCAAAACACCGCTTGCCCCACCAAGCAGCCGCTTCAAATGGAAGCTCACCAGCCCGTCGCCGCTGTCGCGTCCCAGCAGTGCGGCGAACGCGGACAGCGCGGTCGGATCGCATGCCTCCGCTTTGGCGAACGCATCCAGATAGGCGGCGGTCAATGCGTCGGCGTGGCGTACCGCGGTCAGCGGCTCGTGTGCCGGCAGTGCTTCGTGGCGACCGCGCAGGAGCACGCTGCCGACCGGGCGGCCGCGGAAATCGGGAATCCGCTCGACCACGCTGCCGCTGACGCAGATGCGTGTGCCAAGCTGCTTGTTGGCCGCCTCGAGCCGCGCGGCGACGTTGATGGTGTCGCCATACGCGGTGTAGTCGAAAAACCGGCCGCCACCGAAGCTGCCGACCAGCGCGGAGCCGGCGTTGATGCCGATGCGCGTTGCTCCGACCAAAACTCCCTGGGCACGCCAGCGCGCGCGAAACGCCTCGGCGTAGGCATCGAGGGTCATGGCGCAGGCGATCGCGCGCGCGGCGTGGTCGGGCTGGTCGGTGGGGGCACCAAACAGCACATTCATCCCATCGCCGATGATCTTCACCAGCGTGCCGCCGTGGTCGAACACGATCTCGGTCATGCCGGTGAGGTATTCGTTCAACAGCGGCGCGATCACTGCCGGCTCGAGGCTTTCCGCCAGTGTGGTGAAGCTGGTGATGTCGGTGAACATCGACGTGACGTCGCGCCGCTGTGCGCCGAGGTCGATGGCCTCGGTGGCGTCGGTCAGGCGGTCGGCGAGATTGGGCGAGAAGTACCGTGCCAACTGCGCGCGCGCCCGTTCGGCGTCCTGCTGGCGACGCTGGTGGGTGCGGATGATCTGCAGGCTGCGCAGCGTCTTGCCGATCGTGGCTTCCAAATCGGCAAAGTCGATTGGCTTGGTGATGAAGTCGAACGCGCCGCGGTTCATCGCAGTGCGGATATTGGCCATGTCGCCATAAGCGGAGACGATGATCGTGGCCATGTGGTCGTCGCGTTCCTGCAGGCAGCCAAGCAAGGTCAGCCCGTCCATCCGCGGCATGTTGATGTCGCACACGACCATGTCGATGGCGGGATCCGCGGCCAGCACATTCAGTGCGCTGACGCCGTCCTCGGCGAACGCGAAGCTGAAGGACCCTTCGCGGATCTGCCGGCGGAAGCGCTGCGCGATGAGCAGTTCCAGGTCCGGTTCGTCGTCGACGACCAGAATGCGTGCCGTCACTTGTTCCCCCCGGCGTCGGCGACAGCCGACATCCTGCGCGGCAGCGTAATGACAAATTCGGTGAACGCGTTGGTTCGGCTGTCCACGGTCAGTTGGCCGCCATGCTGTTTGACGACGATATCGTAGCTGAGCGACAGGCCGAGCCCGGTGCCCGTCTCCGGCCGGCTTGGTGGTGAAGAACGGCTCGAAGATCTTGTCCCGGACCGCATCGCTGATCCCTGTGCCGTTGTCGCGTACCCGGATTTCCACCTGCTCGCCGCGGTCGTGCGTGGCGAGGCGAAGCGTTGGTTCAAAGCCCTTGTCCGCAGTCTGGTTGGCGCGTTTGCGCGCGGCGTAGAAGCCGTTGCCGATCAGGTTCAACATCACGCGGATGAATTCCTGCGGATAAAGGTCGGCGGCACCCGCGTGCGGATCGAGATCCTTCTCGAGCGTGATGTTGAACCCCGGCGTTTCGGCCCGCGCACCGTGATAGGCAAGGTTCAGTGCCTCCTCGACGGTCGTGTTCACATCGATCGCGCGGTGTTCGCTGGGGCCGGAGCGTGAATGCAGCAGCATATTCTTGACGATGCTGTCGGCGCGGCGTGCCGTGCTGGGCGATCTTCTCCAGATTGCCCTTCAGGGTCGCGGTCAGGTCGTCGATCTCGGCGCGCAGGTCGGCGGCGATGGCGAGTTTGTCCGGTGCCACCGCGTCGTGCAGTTCGTCGAGCAGATCGACGGAAAGCTCGGCAAAATTGTTGACGAAGTTGAGCGGGTTCTTGATCTCGTGCGCGATGCCGGCGGTGAGCTGGCCGAGCGAGGCCATCTTCTCCGATTGCACCAGCCGGTCCTGCGCGCGGCGCAGATCGGCGAGCGTGGTCTCGGCGGCGGTGCGTGCGCGACGGGCATCCTCGAACAGTCGCGCGTTCTCGATGGCGAGCACGGATTGTCCGGCGAAGGTCTGCAGCAGCGTGACCGTGGTCGGCGCGAAGCCGCCAACGGTGCGCCGGCGGATCACCAGCCCGCCGACGACCTTGTCCTCGCGCAGCAGCGGCACCGCGAGTACGGCATGGATGCCCCGCAGCAGGCTGCCGGCATCGGTGATCGTCGGATCCTGTTGCACGTCGTCGATATGCACGGGCGCACGCAGGACAGCGCTGCGGCCGAGATGTGTTTCGCCCAGCCTGACCCTCCGTTCGCGCAGCCACTCCACCCGCTCCGTGGTCATCCCGAAGGCGGCCTTGGGCACGAACACTTCCTCGGTCGTGTCGAATTCGTAGATCGTGCCTTCGTCGGCGTGCGAGAGCTGCACAGCGCGGCTGATGATGGTGGCAAGCACGGTGTCCAGGTCGAGCGAGGAATTCACCGCGCGCAGCACTTCCTCGAGCGCCTGGAGTTCGGCGACCGAGCGGGTCAGCGCAGCGGTGCGATCGCGCAAGTCCCGGATAGTTGGCGACGCTGGTGATGGCGATGGCCGCCTGCTCGGCGAAGGTCTGCAACAGGGCGAGCTGGCTGTCGGTGAAGCCGCCGGGTTCCTTGGCGTTGAGCGCGAACGCACCGATCGGCGCGCCGTCGCGCAACAATGGGATCGACACAAATGACCTCATGCCAAGATCACGCAGCATAGGGAGCAGCTCCGGCTCGGCGTCCGCATCGCGAATATGGACGATCTGCCGGTCCAGAATTGCCCGGCAGGTGATCGACGCGCGCGTTGGCGTCATTGGGAACGCGGCGCTGTATCTGGCGAGGGCCTCTGGATCGATGCCGCTGCACACCGAGCGGAAATGGACCAGCTCGCCGTCGTACTCGAAAATCCCCGCCGAGGTGCCGTTGCACAATTCCCGCGCGCGGCGGGTGATAAGGTCGAACACCGGCTGGGTGTCGTCGGGCGTGCTCGACATCACCTTCAGCACATCGATGGTCGCGGACTGCTGCTCGATCCGCTCGCCGAATTCGCTGTTGCGCGCGGCCAGTGCGGCGGTGCGCGTCTGCAATTCGCGATATGTCTCAGCGCTGCCGATGGCGATCACCGCCTGTTCGGCGAAGGTCTGCAGCAGCGCGACCTGGCTGTCGGAGAAGCCCCCGGTTACGTTGGCTGTGAGCGTGAGAGCGCCGATCACCGCACCGTCGCGCAATAACGGCACCGCAATATTCGACTTCATGCCGAGATTGCGGGCGACCTGCAGCACCTGTGGCTCGGCGTCCATGTCACGGATATGGATGATCCGCTTGTCAAGGATGGCACGGCACGCGATAGACTCGCGGGTCGGGGCCATCGGAAAGACAGCAGCGTACGCCCGAACCGCGGCGGGATCGACGCCATACGAGGTGCGGTAATGGACCAGATCGCCGTCGAATTCCAGCAATCCCGCTGCGGAACTGTTACACAATCCCACTGCACGCCGCACAATCAGGTCAAACACCGGCTGGGTATCGCCCGGCGAGGCGGACATGACCTTCAGCACGTCGATGGTCGCGGACTGCTGCTCGATGCGCTCGCCGTATTCGCTGTTGCGCGCGGCCAGTGCGGCGGTGCGCGCCTGCAATTCGCGATACGTCGCGGCGCTGCCGACGGCGATCACCGCCTGTTCGGCGAAGGTCTGCAGCAACTCCACTTTGTGTTGCCGAGAAGACGCCCGGTATTGCTTCGCCCAAGCGCGATGGCGCCGATCGGCGTGCCCGCACGCAGCAGAGGCACCGCGATGATCGCGCGGAATTCCGGTCCGCCGACACGCGCCCTTGAGAAATGCTCGGGGTCCATCGAGACGTCGGGCGTCTGCACGGCCTCGCGCGCGATGATCGCCCGGCCGAACATGCTCGCCGTATCGACCGCCCGCGGGAACTGAGCGGCGTAATTCCTGGCGCTCGCTTCGCTCATGCCGGCTTTGGCCTGCAGGTGCAGCATGTCGCCATCGAGCAGCGCTACCGTGGCTTGATCAGCGCCGCAGAACGCGCGTGCGCGTTCAACGATCAGCTCGAACACCGGCTGTGCATCGCCCGGCGATCCCGACATGACCTTCAGCACGTCGATGGTCGCGGACTGCTGCTCGATGCGCTCGCCGTATTCGCTGTTGCGCGTTGCCAGCTCGCTGGTTCGTGCGCGCAATTCGCCCAGCGTGGTGGCGCTGGCGATGGCGATCACCGCCTGCTCGGCAAACGCCTCGACAAGCGCGATCTCGGCGGCGTCGAACCCGCCGGTCGGCGGCCGTCCGAGCACGATGCTGCCGATCACCTGTCCGTCGCGCAGCAATGGCACGCCGAGCAGAGACCTGGAGCCGAGCCTGCGCATCACATCGCGCGAGCTCGCGGCATAGTCGCTGTCGGCGCTCAGGTCGCGGACGTGGACGATGCCGCGGCTCAGCACGACGCGCCCGTGGATCGTGTCCGTATCGGGTGTCCGGGGCCAGTCCAGGTCGCCGAGCTGGGCCGTCGCCGGATCGTAGCCGTCACGCGCGCGCATATGCAGCAGCGTACCGTCGAATTCGGTCACGCTGGCACGCGCTGCACCGCATAGTTCGCGCGCGCGGCGGGCGATGAGTTCGAACACCGGCTGTGGATCGTCGGGCGATGCGGAGATCGTCCGCAGCACCTCGACACTCGCCGCCTGGCGGGCGATCAAGGTGCGATTTTGTGCCGCGTGCTCCTTTGCCTCGGTGATGTCGGACACGGTGCCCGTCATCCGCGTGACACGGCCGGTCGCATCGCGTTCCGCCACAGTGTGCGTGAGCACCCAGCGATACGCGCCGGCGGCGTTCCGGACCCGGTAGCTGAACTGAGCCCGGTCCTTCGCGCTCCGCAGATAGGCGATCAGCGCCGCGCGGTAGTCATGCACATCGGCCGGGTGCATCAGCTCCAGGTGGCGACGCGTGGACCAACGCTCCGGAGCAAAGCCGAACATGTCGGCCAGCGCCGCGGAGACGCGCACGTCGTCGCTGCCGGCCGTCCACTCGAAATACGCCACGTTCAGCGCGCGGATGACGCGCTCGAACACGTCAGCCGGAATGGCATCGATGTCCGGAGCCGCCGCCGCGGTTGCGGCCGTGATGCCCATCGTCATCCGCTGCCTCGCACTTCGACGATCACCGCCATGACATCCTGCTTCAGTTGCGGAAAATCCACCGGCTTGGTCAGGAACTTGTTCGCCCCGCGGTCCAGCGCCATCGCTACCCTCTCGGCATCGCCGTAGGCCGAGATCATGAACACCGGCAGCTCGGGTCGCCGCGCCTTCACCTCGGGCAGCAGCTCGAGCCCGCTCATGCCGGGCATGTTGATGTCCGACACCAGCAGGATGATCTCCTCGCCGACACGGCCGTCCAGCGTATCCAAAGCGGCCGCGCCGGACAGCGCGAAGTCGAGCGTGTAAAGCCCCTGGCGAACCTCGCGGCGGAATTGCTGGCGGAACAGCACTTCCACATCCGGCTCGTCATCGACGACCAGCACCCTGACGGTCATGGCCGGCCTCCGTCGCTCGCTTCCATGCCGCCCGACAGGGTAATGACGAATTCCGAAAGCGCGTCGGTCTGGCTGTTCACGTTCAGCTCTCCCGTGTTGTTTGGTGACGGTCGGATCCGAGGATGCAGTCGCAATCGATTGTCAGGCCGCCGGCAGCTTCCAGCCGATCCAGTCACAGAATGCGCGTCCCATCACCAGTTCCAGGTCATGTCCGGTCAGCCAGGGCAGTTCCTCGGTGAACAGCGTGACGCATTGTCGCCAGGAACACGGCATGCGGGTAATATCGGTGCCCCAGAACATCCGCTGCGGCCCGAACGCGTCGTAGACCTGGCGCAAATGCGGGTGGATGCTGCGGAACGGATAGCTGTCCTCGGCATAGCCGGCCTGGCCCGTGGCCTTGACCGCGATGTTCGGATGTTTGGCGAGGGCAATGAGCTGCGGCAGGTTCCGATAGGATGCCTCGCCTTTGGTGGCGCGCGGGACGCCCATGTGGTCGACGATCAATTTGAGGCCGGGATGGCGTTCGGCGATCTGTCCGACCACCGGAAGGAACGCCGCCGCGGCGAGTGCCACCGGCAGGCCGGCGCGCTCGGCTGCCGGCCACAGCCAATCGAGGGTGCCGTCGGTCGGCCATGACTGCATGTGCGGCTCATTGAAATAGAAGCGCAGCCCGAGCATGCCCGGACGGTTCTTCCAGGTATCGACCAGGGCCCGGCTCTCCGGCCGATCCAGGTAGAACCATCCGAGAATGGCAAATCGATCCGGATGGGCGCGAACCGCCTCGACGGCGAGTTCGTTCGAGTCAGGGTCCCACATCACCGGGTGGATCACCGCGCGGTCAACGCCGGCGGCGTCCATGCCGGCCAGCGCCTGGTCCTTGGAATATGGCTCCTGGCGGTGATGGGCCGACGGTGTGCCCTTCGCCCAGATATGGATCTGTGCGTCCACGATCATCATGATGTTTCCACTCCTTGTCCGATGCGCCGATCATTGCCGGCTCGCCCGCGATTCCCTAGGTCGTCCAACCATGGCTTCGTTGCCGTTCCACGATCGCGTTGCGGAACGGACAACAACTCTGCTGCTGCAGACTAGAGCACTATCGGATTGTCGGCGGAAGCATTGCGTTCGGCAGTCATTGCGACCGAAGCGAAGGCCGGGACAAGCCCCAGGCACATCAGGATAGGGGTATGGGAGGAGAATGCTTTGGTTGGCGGCACCGTCGCCGGCACGTCATGGCCGGGACAGCCCGGCCAAGATGTAAGGGGTGCGACCGCTGCACCACTTGCAGCACTGATTTCGGCAGCGGTCGCGCCGTGATCAGGCGTGCACCTGGCGCATCAATCCTGCCCAGCGGTCCAGTATGGGCAGGATCTTGTCCGCGCCCTCGGCCGGCAGGCTGACGTTCACCCGCGCAGCACCAAGCTCGCGGAATCGCTGCAGCCTGGCGAGGTCCTCCGGGCAACCGCCGAGCGTCACCGGCAGCGACTGCGGGTCTCGCCCGGCTTCGGCTGCCATCGCGCGAAACCGCGGCATGTACTCGTCCGGATTGCCGCTGGTCGCGTTCGGAAACCAGCCATCGCCGTAACGGATCGCGCGCCGCGCCGCCCACGGAAAGGCGCCGCCGAGCAGGATCGGCGGATACGGTTTCTGCGTCGGCTTGGGCCACGTCATCATCGACGGCACCTTGACGATCTCGCCGTTGTATTCCGCCGTCGATTTGGTCCAGATCGCCTTCATCGCCTCCATCTGCTCGCGCATCTTCTTCATGCGCGTGGTGAAGACGGTGCCGTGGGCTTCGATCTCCTCGGCATTCCAGCCGCCGCCGATGCCGAACAGAAACCGCCCGCCGCTCACCTGATCGATCGAGGCGACCAGCTTTGCCGTCTGGATCGTGTCGCGCTGGATGACCAGGCAGATCCCGGTGGCAACCTTGAGCTTCTTGGTGGCGGCCGCCGCGGCCGTCAGGGTGACGAAGGGGTCCATCACGTCGTAGTATCGTTTCGCCAGTTCGCCACCGCCGGGCGGCGGCGTGCGCCGCGGCACCGGGATATGCGAGTGCTCCGCTGCCCACAGCGAGTCGAAACCGCGCTCCTCGAGCGCGACGGCGAGTTCGGCTGGGGAGATCGAGTAGTCCGTGAAGAAGATCGACGCGCCGAATTCCATGGAGGTGTACCTTCATTGCTGACGTGGCACTGCTGACGTGGCACTGCTGACATGGCGATTCTGGGCGGGTCAGGTCTCGATGGCAAATAGCGCAAAGGCGGCGCTGCTGGTGCTGTGTCTGGCGCTCGCGGCGTGCGGCACGCCGATCTCGGTCGAGCGCGTGGATGCCCGCACGGCGCAGAGCGAACTCACCGGCAATGCCCTGACCACGGGACGGCTCAGCGGATCGACACAGATCGCGCTGCGGCGGTTGGACCTGCTGGGTGTCTACGCCGACGACCCAGCGGCTGCGATCCGGGCGGTCACCGCGATCGTGGCGGCCGATGCCGGCGATCGCGATCTGCTGTTCGCGCTCGCCGAGATGGCGTTCCTGCACGCCGAGAAGTCCAGCGACCGATCCTATTTCCTGGCAACTGTGGTCTATTCATATGCATTCCTGTTTCCTGCCTCGCCTGCGGATCGTCCCAACGCGTTCGACCCTCGGCTGCGCACGGCCGCCGATCTGTACAACCGGGCGTTGACGCGTGGCCTGACCGCAGAGGACGGCAAAAATGTCGACCTGCGTGCCGGCGACTACGCTCTGCCGTTTGGTACGCTGTCGATCAGCTTCGACCGGGATGCCCTGCATTGGGCAGGACGCGATCTGAGCGGATTTGTTCCGGCAACCGATCTGCATATCACGGGTCTGCAGAACCGCTATCGCGAGGCAGGGCTCGGGGCGCCGCTTGCGGCCGATCTGGATCCGAACGGCGACCAGCGCGGCTTCCAGGTCGCCCGGCAGGTCAAGGTTCCCATGACCGCGCTGCTGCGTTTGGACATTTCGCCGGCCGCGCTCGCCAGCGGGCGGTTCAACGGCGAGCTCACGCTGTATCCGGGCGACGTGGAGCGCATGGTGGAGATCGCCGGCCAGCCTGTGCCGTTGGAGAACGAACCCAGCGCGGCCTTCGCCTATGCGCTGAGCAATCCCGCCATCTGGAAGACCGAACTGGCGGGCTTTTTCCAGGGCGACCTGTTCAACAACCTGCCGACGCAGCTGGTCGCGTTGGAGCCGTATCGCCCGGGCCGGATCCCGGTCGTCCTGATCCATGGCACAGCGTCCAGCGCGGGGCGGTGGGCCGACCTTATCAACGACCTGCAGAACGATCCGGTTATCAGCGAGCGTTTCCAGTTCTGGCTGTTCACCTACAATACCGGCAATCCGGTACCGATATCGGCCCTGCAGTTGCGTACCGCCCTCGAGGCCGCGGTCAACAAGCTGGATCCGGATCGACACGATCCGGCGCTGCACAACATGGTGCTGGTCGGGCACAGTCAGGGGGGACTTCTGGCGAAGATGCTGGTGATCAACGCCGGTTCGCGCATGTTCGATGCGTTCAGCAGCAAGCCGCTCGACACACTGAATTTGACGGACGAGAGCCGGGAAACGATTCGCAATGCGCTCTTCGTCACGCCGATGCCCGATGTGACGCGGGTCATTTTCATTGCCACACCGCAGCGCGGCAGCTTTGTCGCCGGCGAATCGCTGGCCCAGTTGATCGGTCGGCTGGTGACGCTGCCGCTGAGCGTGACCCGTGCGGCTGCAGAAGCGTTGGTCGGGAATCCCGATGCCATGAAGCTTGAGGCGCGAAGTGTTCGGCTCGGCAGCGTCTACGGAATGACGCCGGGCAGCCCGTTCATCACCACCATCGCGTCCATCCCGGTTGCGCCGACCGTGACGGCGCATTCGATTATCGCGGTGAAGGGCGATGGTCCCGTTGAAACCGGCGATGACGGGGTGGTGAAATACAGCAGCGCCCATATCGATGAGGCCGCGTCAGAACTGGTCGTCCGGTCCGGGCATTCGGTGCAGTCAAACCCCAAGACGGTAGCAGAGGTGCGGCGCATCCTGATGCTGCAGTGGCAGTCGGCGTGCCCGCAGGGATGTGTGTCCGGCCCGACCGCGTCCGTGGCGGCAGTTGGAACGGCCCCTGCGTCGGCTCGCCTCCATCGTGCGCCCGCGCGGCGCCTGGGTGCACAGGATTGACGGCTCGGCGAGGACTGCGGTGGCTTGCGACAGCCGTCGCTGCGCTGGCAATGCTGTTCGCCGGGCTGTGGGGGACATTGGCGATCTGGTTTCGCTTCGCGCCGGCGCCGCCATTGCGCGAGTTGCTGGCGGCCGGGTTTCTGCTGCTGGCCCTCGCGGCGATCGTCTGTCTGGGCCTGCGGCGGTGGCGCGTCGTCGTGCTCTATGGCGCCTGCTTCGCGGTCGTGTTCGGATGGTGGGCCACGCTGCAACCGTCCAATGACCGCAACTGGTCGGACGATGTGGCGCAGACCACAAGCGGGACAGTCGAGGGCGACCGTCTGGTGGTCCGCAACGTGCGCAACTTTGTCTGGCGGAGCGATACGGATTTCGATCCGCGCTGGGAAACGCGCAGCTACGATTTGAATGCGCTGACGGGCATCGACCTCATCATGTCCTACTGGGCTGGCGAGCGGATTGCCCACACCATCCTCAGCTTCGGCTTTGCCGACGGTCAGCACCTCGCGTTCTCGATCGAGATCCGCAAGGAGAGGACCGAATCATTTTCCGCCCTGGCCGGATTCTTCCGTCACTATGAGCTTGCGTTCGTCGCGGCGGACGAACGTGACGTGGTGGGTGTGCGGACCAATGTGCGCGGCGAGGATGTCCGGATCTTCCGCCTGCGCGCGACGCCCGGCCAGGCGCGCGCGCTGCTGCTTGAATATATTGCCGAGGCCAATGATCTGGCGCGTGCGCCGCGGTTCTACAATTCGCTGACCACCAACTGCACGACGCAGGTTGTTCGCATGGTCCGCGTGCTGCAACCGGACCGGCCGCTGGACTACCGGATGCTGCTGTCGGGCTATGTCCCGGATTACGTGTACGATCGCGGCGAAGTGGATACCGACATATCATTCGCGGCGCTGCGCGCTCGTTCACACATCAAGGGCAAGGCGAGCAGCATCGATCCTGATTTCTCCCGGAAGATCAGGGAAGGCGTTCCTGTTCCGTAAGAGAACGCCGGAGTGTGATTCTCCCCCTCCCCTTGCGGGAGGGGGCTGGGCAATCGGGTGAAGCTGAAGCGCTCAGGGCTCTGCCCTGAAACCCGCCCGGTGGCGTTGCCCCCGGGACCCCCACCAAAGGCATAGCCTTTGGAATCCGATTGCTAAAGTGAAGGGTTCCAAGGGCTCCGCCCTTGGCGGAGTCCAGAGGCGGAGCCTCTGGTGGGGTTCGGGGTGAAACCCCGAGCTCTTCAGCTTCACCCGATTGCCCGGCAGTGCCGTGCTATGCCCACAGGACGTTGCTCGCGGGCAGCGTCGCCACGCTGTGGATGTCGATACCGTGCGTGGCGCCCGCACCGAAGGTGAGCAGCGTGCCGCCCTGGCCGTCGGAGGTTTGCTGCATCGAGCCCTGCAGCGCCTTGTCCACGGTCAGTGTATCGCCCTTGGCGCTCGAGAAGTCCTCGATCGTGAGAAGACCGCTGTTGGCGTGGTAGACGTAGGCGTCCTTGCCGCTGCCTCCCGTCACGTCGAGCGTCCCCGGACCGGCAACAAACGTGTTGTTGCCCGCGACGGCCGTGACGGTGGCCGGACCTGACCCGCCGGTCAGCGTGACGGAGCCGGCCCCGACAAAGCTGAGCCCGCTTGCCGCGGTGCCGAGCGTGACCGAGGCGGCGTCACCATTTGACAGCACGAAGTTCTCTTCGCCGGCCGAAGATGTCACACCATCCGAGACCGGGAACGTCACCGGACCGGCGCCGTAGAGTGCCTCGGTCTGGCCCGTGACGGCACCGTCGTAGCTGATGCCGTTGACATAGAGATTGCGGTCGGTGGCTGCCGTTCCACTCCATGCATCATTGAGGAACTTCACTGCGACGGCGTGCTGACCTGATCCGAAACTTCCCTTGAAGGTAAAACTCTGGCTCGCGCCGTACGTGTGCAGTGCGGTGGTGGTGAACGTGCCGCCGAGCTGCTTGCCGTCGACCGACACGGTGAACTGTGCGTCGCCCTGATAGGCGTCCTCCGACATGTCGAGGACCAGCGAGTCGGGCCCGCTGCCGGTGACAACCGGTGCGGGCGGCGTCACCGGGATCGCCGTGTTGTCGGTCACGGCAAAGTTTCGGGGCCCGATGCCGAGCAGGGTTCCGCTCTGGCCGGTTGCGGTGCCGTCGTAGCTGATGGCGCTGACATAGAGGTTGCGGTCGGTGGCAGCCGATCCGCCGTACGCATCATTGAGGAAGTTCACCGCGACGGCATGTGCGCCTTTTGCCCAGTCGCCATAGAAATAGAAATTCTGAGTGCTGCCGGCGGCATGCGACGCGGTGGTGGTGAATGTGCCGCCGAGCTGCTTGCCGTCGACCGAGACGGTGAACCGGGCATCGCCCTCGTAGGCATCCTCCGACATGCTCAGCACCAGCGCGTCGGAGCCGCTGCCGGTGAATACAGGCAGCACGGGCGCGGGCAGGATGACAGGCGGCGAAACGGGAGGAATGACAGGTGGCGTCACGACCGGCGGCGTCGCGACGGGGAGCGCTGTGGTGTCGGTCACGCTGAAGGTCCGGGCACCGGTGCCGCCAAGTTCCGCGCCCTGGCCGGTTGCCGTCCCGTCATAGCTGATGGCGTTGACATAAAGGTTGCGGTCGGCGGCGTTCGACCCGCCCCAGGCATCGTTGAGGAAATTCACCGCCACGGCATGCGCGCCGATTGCCCAATCACCGTTGAAGGTGAAGCTCTGGCTGACGCCGGATGAATGAAAAGCCGTGGTGGTGAACGTACCGCCGATCTGTTTGCCGTCGACCGAGACGGTGAACTGCGCGTCGCCGAGGTAGGCGTCCTCGGAGATGCTCAGCACCAGCGAATCGGACCCGGTGCCGGTGGTGACCGGCGTAGGCAAGGCTGATGGTGTGACGGGGGGCGGGTTCGGCGTGGTGACGGGAGGCGTTGTGACGGGTGGGGCGGTCGTGCCGGTGCCGGGATCGCTCGCCGTGTTGCCGAGCACCGTGTTGACGCCGTTCACATACGGGTTCGAGTCGTAGGCGTGGACCCAGTTGACCTGCATCGAGGTGTTGAGGCCGGCCCCCGGTGAGCCGTTCCACGAACCGACCGCGGTGGTCAGGTCGTCGATCAGCATGTACATCGGCTGGTGCATGTCGGTGGGCGTCGCCGTCTGGAACACCTGCTTGCCGTCGATGTACCAGGTGACCTTGTCGGCCTCCCAATCGACGCCGTAGGTGTGCGCGCCGGCCGCCAGGTTCGGCAGGTTGTAGTCCCAGGCGTAGATCTGCTGGTTGCTGCCTGATTGGTTGGTGAACAGGCCGGTCTCGACCGCATTGGTTCCTTGCGAGGTGTCTTCCTCGAACACATCGAGTTCCGGCGGCCATGCGCCGCTTTCGGGCAGCAGCCAGAACGCGCTGCTGATCCCGGTGCTGCCGGAGGGCAGCACGGCGTTGATCTCGAAGTAGCCGTAGAGCTGCGAGAACGTCGGCTTGGTCTCGAGCTGTCCCGAGAGGTACGGCGTGTTGCCGACAGCCCCGAGCACGTCGCTTGGCGTCGGCTTGATGCCGATCGACAGCGTGCCATTGCTGACCGAGTAGATGTTTGCATCGGCCGCGGAGGTGCCGCCCGCCATTGGGTTCACCAGCCACGAGGTGCCGACGTTGAGGCCGTTTGGCGCCCACGAATAGGACGGCTGCCAGGTTCCGCTCGAGCCGTTGTAGAGGCTGAGGGTGTTGAACTCGTCGTCGAATGTGAGCTTGGTCATGTGATTATATTCCTAGCATGTAGGCACGGGTTTGCCGCACTCAAAAGCCCGTTTCATTGTCGTTCGTTATTTGCTATCGCCGGTTGTTCACCGTGCGGCCGGACGTGTGTTCATATTCATGCGGTATCGGAACATAGTAGACGCGGCAATGGCGCCATGACGTGCCCATGACGTTGGTTCCATGTGTTTTCGAGCCATTGGTCCGCGGGCATTTTCGCCGCGGGGATCGGCCCATGTTGGTAGTAGCTTCCGTGCGCCTTGATCGGCGGTGTCCGATCCTCGTCGGATGCACCGCTATCGACTGCGGGCGCTCGGATGTCGATTTGAAACTTGTAGGCCCTCCCGCTGCTATGAAACCGAAAACGATGCGTTGTCGGCCGCAGCGCCATTGGCGGCGGCTTTTCCCGTGCGCGTGGCGCGGCGTGGCGCCGCAGGCTGTTTGGAACGGCGCGGACTTGCGGCCGATTTTCCCGCAGACGGCCTGCGTCCGGGGAAGTCGGTCCGGGCCGTGCCCATGCTGTCCAGCGCACCGGCGACCGAACCGAAGCGAAGGGTGCGACCGATCAACGGTTGTACGACGATCTCCGTGGCAGAGCGCCAGAGTATCCCGCGTCTGAGTTCACTGTCCTTGGCATAGAAAGCGACGACTTCCTCGTATTCCTCACCCTCGACCCAATGGTCCAATTCGACGACCATTCGGATGTCGTTGAACCTGGCCCAGCCCTGGAGCAGGAGGAGGTCGGAGATCTCGAAAGCCAGGCCAATCGGGGGGGTGGAGGCGATCCGCAGCAGTTCCATCGGGGACTCCATTTCTTCTTCGGAGCGGGTCGGGTGTTCACGTGTCTGTGACAATGCACTCACGTTCCGGTGAATGCAAGTATCGAAATCAAGATTTTTGTCTTCCCGGATCGTAACGAAATCGAACTGGAATAATGCCAAGACAAGGCAAGCACAGGCTTGGCCGGCGGCGAGCGGAATGCACGTTCAGGTAGTATTCTTGTCTCTTGAAGTGCGGCCAGCGGCGGCACGTCCTTGTTCCGGTTCGGCCGCGTCACGCCAATTGACGTCGAAACACGCCCGGATCACGCGGCGCGCCGAGGCCTCTCGTGGGGCCTCTCGTCAAGCGGGGCCTCTCGTCAAGCGGGAACGATCGCGTCATGCTGGCGTCGCACAGGAGGACACGAGCGGATGCCGCAGGTCACACTCGAACAGGCGCAGACCATGATTGCAACAGCGCTTCGGCACGGGACGGATCACCGGCTCCAGCCGCTCGCCGTTGTCGTGCTGGATGCACGTGGCGTGCTGAAGGCCTATGCGGCGCAGGACGGTACCAGCCTGCGCCGCGCCGAGATCGCGCAGGGGAAGGCGCATGGCGCGCTCGCGTTCGGCATCGGCTCGCGCGCGTTGGCGAAACGCGCCGCGGCGTCGCCGCAATTCATCGCCGCGGTCACGCATGCGGTCGGCGGTTCGTTGATCCCGGTGCCGGGCGGCGTGCTGATCCGCACCGCTGGCCGCGACATCATCGGTGCGGTCGGGATCTCCGGCGACAATTCCGACAACGACGAGGCCGCGGCCATTGCCGGGATCACGGCGGCCGGTCTTGTTGCCGATCCCGGGGAGTGATGAATTCAGCCCCGTTCACGCATGTCCTGCCGAGAGCGCCGGCCGCGCTAATCGGCGCCGGCGGTCGCGGCTGCCTTCCGCGGCGCCGATGCAGCCTCGTCATCGCCCTTCAGCTTGTGGATCAACCCGTCCAGGCGCGCGAAGAACGCCTCGACCGCATAGCCGACCAGAAAGGCGACCGCGAGTGGCGGCAGCGCAAGGCTCTTCGGCAACAGCGAGCCGAATAGGCCAACCACCAGCCCTGCGATCGCCGCGATGAAATAGCGAGCGCTGTGTGCGGCGGAAGGCAGGTACTCCTTGCGGCGTATCAGTCCCGAATAGTACCGGAAGCCATAGAGAAACGCGCCGAGCAGTGCATAGATCGTCGGCAGAAAATAGGTCGCGAGACTGCTGTATATGAGCGTGTCTATCTTGTAGAGACCGAGCGCATAGTCGCGGATGGTTTGGTAGGCCCTGATCTGCGCGACCGCCTCGGCCGCGATTTCGGCGACGGTATGAAGTTCCGGCGGAACATTCAGATGGTTCATCTGCTTGTTGTCCGCGTTGAACACTACGTCCGTATTTATCAAGACCATCCACCAGGGCGTGAACCAGTAGTTCAGCCGGCTCGCCGATTGCAGGAGCCCCATGCTGTTGCGCGAGAACTCGACCATTTCCTCGAACACGTGCTCGCCGATGATCGCGCCCGCCCGATTGGTCGTCCCGGCCACCACGCCGGTGGGGCCTGCCTGGTCGTCGTTGCGCAGCATCTGCATGTCCGCCCATAATTTCAGCGCCGCGGCATTCTGCTGATCGATCAGGTTCGAGGTTTCGCTCAGGGTCGCATTGCACATGAAAAGAAAGATCGAGAAGAGAATGATCGTCGCGACCAGGATCGCGGCGCGGAGCTTCAGTCCCGTCAGGCAGATCTGCTTGCAGGCCGCGAGCGAGGCGGCCGTGACCAGCTGCACGAGATGGGCCAGGCGTGCGTAGGCTATCCAGAACGCGATGACGATGTCCGGCGTCAGTCGTCCACACCGCGCTGCTTCCTGGGCATAGACCACGTCGCGGATCAGGGCCTCCTCGGCGGTCCGTCCGCCCTCGGGCAACTGGTCGCTGCTCGCCGCGTGTTCCAGAAGCCGGCCGGCGTCGATTAGCGCGGTGTCGAATTCCGGCGTCGTGGAGGCCACGATCGTAGGCATGTCCTCGGGCTGCGCCGGCGTGGATCCCTGGGTTTCCGACATGTCCTGTCCCTCTCTGCAACGCTCGCGTGCAATGCAACGAGGAGTTGTCCGCGCGGACGGGCTGCAACGCTATGCACCGGATCACACGTCGCGTGGTACTATTTGCCGGCGCGTGGCTATGATCCGTACACTGCCTGCGGCAGCCATAGCGTCAGGATCGGCACATACGTGATGATGCCCAGCACGATCAGCAGCAGGATCAGGAACGGCAGGATGCCGCGGATCACCTCGCCCACCGGCGCGGTTGAAATCGTCGCCAGCACGTAAAGGTTCAACCCCACCGGCGGATGGATCAGCGCGATCTCCATGTTGTGCGTGAAGATGATCGAGAAGTGCACCGGATCGACGCCGAGCGGCTTCAGCGCCGGCGCAAGGATCGGCAACACAAGCAGCAATGTCGCCACCACCTCCAGGAAGCACCCCAGCACCAGCAGCAGCACGTTGATCGCGAGCAGGAACTCCCAGGTGGCGAAATGGTGGTCCAGCGTCCACTGCACCAGCTTCGCGGGCACGCCGGACTCCGTCATCCAATGGCCGAACGCGAGCGCCGTCGCGACGATCAGCATGATCGTGCCGGCGCTGCGCAGCGCATCGGCGATCACCGACAATGTCGCGGTGACGGGAAAGCCGCGATAGACGAACAGGCTGATCAGCAGCGAGACCACCGCGGCGATCGCCGCCGCCTCGGTCACCGTGACGATGCCGCCGTAGATGCCGACCAGCACCACCGCCGGCACCGCGAGCGCCGGCAGCGCGCGCCAGGTCACGCGCAGCCGATCGGCCAGCGGCAGCGACGGCTCCTTGGGAAAATTCCGCCGGCGCGCGTCGTACCAGACCCAGGTGAAGAACGCCGCCGCCTGCAGCAGTCCCGGCAGAATGCCGGCGAGGAACAGCCGCGGCACGGACTGCTCGGCGACGATCCCGTACAGGATCAGCGCCAGCGATGGCGGAATGACAATGCCGATCGTCCCCGATGCGCCGATGACGCCGAGCGCGAACGATCGCGGATAGCCTTTCTCGATCATCGCCGGCAGCAGGATCGTGCCCATCGCCAGCGCGGTCGCCACCGACGAGCCGCAGATCGCCGCGAACAGCGTGCAGGCCACCACGGTGACCAGGCCGAGCGAGCCCCTGATGCCGCCGAGCCAGGCGCTCGCGACATCCACCAGCGCCTTCGCCACGCCGCCCTGGCGCATGAAGGCGGCGGCCATGACGAACAGCGGCAGCGACATCAGCGTGGGCGAATTCAAATGGTCGATCACCACCTGCGCGACGCCGACCAGCGGCTCGCCGGAGACGATGAACAGGATCGCCGCGCACATCCCCAGCACGAGGAAGATCGGCATGCCCGCGGCCAGCAGGCCGAAGAACATCAGCAGGAACAGCGGGGTGAACATCGGCGCGACGACCGCGCCGCGTCAGTCGGTCGGCGCGGCCAGGCCGCCGGGGATCTCGTGAGCCGGAATGTGGCCCACCGTCATGCTCGCCGGATCGAAATGGAACAGGTAGCGATGCAGCCGCACCAGGTAGCGGACGAACATCAGCAACCCGCCCGCCGGGAGTGCCGCGTAGTAAAGCCACATCGGAAACGCCAGCCCGGTGGAGCTGCGTTCATCCAGCAGCCAGGCGGTGGCGACGATGTCCCAGCCGTACCAGATCATGCCGCCGCAGAACGCCAGCGCCACCAGGCAGTTGAACATTTCCACCCAGCGCTGGGCCTCCGGCGGCAGCGCGCGCAGCACGAGGTCCGGGCGGACATGGCCGTCGCTGCGCACGAGCTGGCTCGAGATGATCATCACGCCCCAGATGATCAGGTAGACGATCACCTCCTCGGCCCAGGTGATGGCGAGGCCCTGGAAGAAGTAGCGGCCGAGCACCTGCGCCAGACCGACGATCATCGCCAGGGCACCCAGCAGGCCGACCAGCGTGGTCTCGATGCGGTCCCAGAGGGTCATAGCCGGACGGTCATCGGCGGTTGGTACTAAGCGCTGTGCGCGGCGGCTTCCTCGGCGTATTTGACCACTTCGGGCGACAGCTTGGCGTCCTTGATCAGCGTGGCGACGTCCGCCTGCATGCGCTTGCGCGCCTCGGCCAGCTCCTCCTTCGAGGGATCGACGAACGTCACGCCGTTCTCTTCCATCGTCTTGCGCGCGCGGGCCTGCGCGGCGGCGGCGTTGGTGCGGTAGCTGCCGATGTTCTGCGCCCACAGATCGCGCATCAGCTTCTGCTGGTCGGCGGAGAGCTTGTCCCAGAACGTGCCCGAGATCATCGGGACGTACTGACCCGAATACTGATGGTCGGCATAGGAGTTGCGCACGCCCGCCTCCCACAGCTTGGCCGTGGTGCAGCTTTCATCGGTGGAGACGAAGCCGTCGAACGTGCCCTGCGACAGCGCGAGCGGCACGTTCGGCCAGGGCGTGACGTTCGGGATGCCGCCGAAGAAGGCGATCCGCCAGCTGATGCCGGCGCCGCCCGGGCTGCGGATCTTCATGCCCTTCAGGTCGTCGGTGGATTTGATCGACTTCTTCGTGCTGTACCAGTTCTGGAAGCCGAGATCGATCCACGGTCCCAGCACGTGCGTGCGCAGCTTGGCCTCGAGCTGGGCGTTGATGTGCGCGCCGGCGCGGCCGTCGGTGGCGGCGTGCGTCACCTCCATCGGCTGGCCGTAGAACACCGGCAGCTGCACCATGTCGCAGTCCGGCACCAGGCCGGTCAGCGTCCATGCGCCGGGTGCTGCCATCTCCACCTGACCCTGCAGCAGCGCCTTGGCGACGTTGAGGTCGGCGAACAACTGGCCGCTGTGGAACACCTCGCTGGTGATCTTGCCGCCGGACGCCTGTTCGAGCTTGCCGAGGAAATCGACGATCGAGACGTTGCGGACATGCGACGGCGCGGTGTCGAGCGAGCAGCGGAGCTTCAGGGGTTCCTCGCCGCGCGGGTGGCGGAGGATGGCGAAACTGCCGAGGGTGGCGAGGGATGCGCGCCCGAGGGCACGCCGTGAAATGCCATGCTGCATGGGCGTATCCTCCGGGGTGTTGGTGTTGGGCGGGATATGTACGGCGCCGGCCGGCTGCGTCAAGGGAGATGGGCTTTTGCGGGCGCGATCGAGGCTATGGCTTTGGTATGCCGGGTGAGGGATTTGAACCCCCGACCTTCGGTTTACAAAACCGCTGCACTACCACTGTGCTAACCCGGCAATAGACCGATGTTTCTCCAGGACCGATGTTTCTACACGTTCCATCAGTTGAATGCTCTTGTTGATCGCGCTCAACTCCCGGCACCGTTGCGGTACGAATGGTCGGGACACGCTCAGCCACGACGGTGTGAACGCGTTAGGCGGGCAACAGCAACAGCCGTCGATGTTAGCCGCTTCATCGCCACTTCGGCAAATGCAGTCTGGTCATCGGCGCACCCGTCATCCCGCAGCACCGTGGCGGCATTCAGTCACCGATCAGAGACCATCGCAGCCGCCGGCGTCCGCCGCTAGTCTGGACCCGGCTTCCGGCGCCAGGCAGCGCAATCCTGGCGGCCAGCCGGACCGCAATGGACACAACGAGAGCCGGACGCGATCCGGCGGCGACAGGGGGACATTCACGATGGCACAGCGCGCACATAGCGATCCAATGCAATCATCATCCCGGCGCCTGGCGACGCTGCTGCGTGGCGCACTCGTCGCCGTCGCGTCGTGCGTGGCAGTGGCCGCACCGGCGCCGGCCGCGGAACCGGTGACCGGTGTGACCGACACGGAAATCCTCATCGGTACCATCACCGATCTGTCGGGGGTCACCGCCATCCAGGGCGTCAATAGCGCCAGCGCTATCCGCCTGGCATTCGACGATGCCAACGACACGTGGCGGCATCCATGGCCGCAAGATCCGCTACATCGTGGAGGACAGCCAGTACCAGGTGCCGCGTGCCGTTCAGGCGATGAACAAGCTGCTGAACAGCGACCGCGTGTTCTTCACCATCGAGGACGGCGGCACGCCGATGAACAACGCCACCTGGCCAATGGCGATCGAGAAGGGCACGCCGAAGCTGCTGCCGCTCAGCCCGGCGCGCTCGATGTACGAGCCGTTCCACCGGCTGAAGTTCAGCCAGTACGCGTCCGCGGTGGATCAGGTGCGTGCGGGCGTGAAGTACTTCGTCGAACAGCGCGGCAGGAAATCGGTGTGCCTGATGTACCAGGACACCGACTTCGGCAAGGAAAGCCTGATCGGCGTCAACCTGCAGACCGACGCGATGGGCATGAAGCTGCTCGCCAGCACCGCGCACAAGCCGACCGACACCGATTTCAGCGCCAACGTCGCCAAGCTCCGCGAGGCGAACTGCGATCTGGTCGTGCTCGGCACCATCGTGCGCGACACCATCCTCATCATCTCGACGGCGCGCAAGCTGGGCTGGAACGTCGACATGATGGGCCAGATCGCAGCGTACGACACGGCGATCGCCGAGGCGCCGGGCGGTGTCGGCGAGGGGTTCTATGCGATGACGCCGTCGATGTATGCATATCCGGACGATCCGCGGCCGGAGGTGCGCGAGGTCATGCAGCGCTACAAGGCACGCTATGGCGTCGAGCTGAACTATCTCGGCGAGTGCGGCTACACCTCGGCGCAGATCGCGCTGGAGGCACTGCAGCGGGCGGGACGCGACCTGACCGTGGACAGCCTGCTGCACGCGATGGAGACCATCACCGATTTTCATGACCTGTTCGGCGGCAGCTACACCTTCACGCCGACCAACCACCACGGCGCGACGCAGGCGTTCCTCGCGGTGGTGCACAACGGACGCTGGGTGCCGGTGCTGGATCATGCGCTCGCCTACTGACGACGGACCGCCTCACCGCAGCCGGAGCAGCGCGAGGCCGCCGCCGATCACCGCCACGACGGCGGCCAGCGGCCCGAAGCCGGCGAACCCGAACGTCGCGATCATCGAACCGCCGAGCGCCGCGGCGCCCAGCCAGCCGATGCTCGAGCACGTGACGTTCAGCCCCATGACGGTTCCGCGCACGTGCTCCGGAACGTCGGTCAGCGACGCCATCAGCGACGGCCGTGCAATGGCATTGAAGAAGACGTAGACGAAGCCCAGCGCCACCGCGGTCGCCAGGTCGTCCTGCCATCCGAACAATGCAATCGCGGCCACGGCCGATGCCAGCATGGCCGCCGCGAAGATCGCGCGACGATTGGGCAGCCGGTCGGCGAGTTGGCCGCCAAGCAGCGTGCCCAGGATGTTGCCCATGGCGAACACCGCCAGCGGCAGCGCCACTGCGTCCAGTTGAAGGCCGTAGGTCGATTGCAGGAACGTCGCATAGTAGACCGCGACCAGCCCGTAGCAGACCCGCTCGGCGATCCCCATGCCGAGCAGTTGCAGGACAGGCCGGGTCAGTGCCGCCCGCATCGATGGCACCCTCCGGGTGGACGCGGTTCCGCTGTCCGCGCGCGCGGCGGTCGTCGCGATCAGGCCGATTGCACTGGCCGCCGCCAGCGCGGCGACGCACAGGTTGACCCCGCGCCAGCCGATGCTGGAACCGACCCACGCCGCCAGCGGCACGCCGATGAGCAGCGTGAGCGACTGGCCGCTCATGACCCAGCCCAGCGCGCGTCCCTGCTGGCCGGCGGAAACCCGTCCCGAGACCTCGGTGAAGATCACGCCGGTGAACATGCCGCTGCATCCGCCGCCGAGCGTCGCCCACGCTGCGACCCCCAGGAACGTCTCGGCGGTCGCGACGCCGGAGGACGCCACGGCAAGCGCGAGCGGGCCGCCGATCAGGAACGGACGCCGTCCCCACCGGTCGGACCCGGCGCCGGCAAACATCGACGCAAGCCCCCACGAGATCGAGGTGATGGCTACCAGATTGGCGACCAGCGGCACGCTCACGCGAAGATCGCGCGCCATGTCGATCAGGAACGGCGCCCGCGTGGTGCCGCTGGCGGCCGCGGTGAACATCGCGAGCGACGCGGCGGCGAGCAAGGCCCAGGGCAGTCGCCCGGGCAGGGACAGGCGCGCCGCGACCCGCAGCGGCGCCTTGATCGGGCGAAGCGTTGTCATGCGCTGCCTCTATAGCAGCGATCCGGATCGTTGGCCCGTCATCGGTTCGATCCACGGTTGGCGAGCCACGGCGCGCGTGCTGGTATCGGCGCATGGACAAGATCAGAATTGGCTGCGGCGCCGGATTTGCCGACGACCGCATCCCTCCGGGCGTGGAGATCGTCGAGCGCGGCGAACTCGACTATCTCGCGATGGAATGTCTGGCCGAACGCACCATTGCCCGCGAGACCCTCGATCGCGCCAAGGATCCGGCGAAGGGCTACACGCCGGTGCTGCTGGAGCGCATGGAGGCGATCATGCCGCCGGCGCTGCAACGTGGCATCAAAATCGTCACCAACATGGGGGCGGCCAACCCGATGGGTGCTGCGCGCGTCCTGCGCAGGCATGCGCCCGAGTGGGGCTGTCCGGAGTATGCATGCGCCGTCGTGCAGGGCGAC
Organism: uncultured Alphaproteobacteria bacterium; assembly: GCA_963739725.1. Lineage (GTDB taxonomy): Bacteria > Pseudomonadota > Alphaproteobacteria > Acetobacterales > Acetobacteraceae > JAMXLO01. The sequence continues at coordinate 83,127 of CAVUBS010000023.1, forward strand.
GAGGTCACCGACATCATGCGCGCGCATCCCGAACTGCCGTTGATGGAGGATGGCGCGCCGCTGGAATCGCTGCTGCCGCGCATGGCGTCTGCGAATGCCTATCTCGGTGCGGATGTCGTGGCGCGCGGTTTTGCGACCGGCGCCGATCTGGTCATCACCGGGCGCGTTGCCGACCCCGCACTGTTCCTCGGTCCGATGCTGCACGCATTCGGCTGGTCGTATGACGACTACCCGAAGCTCGCCAACGGCACGCTCGCCGGCCATCTGCTCGAATGTTCCGGCCAGCTCACCGGCGGCTGCTTCGCCGATCCGGGCAAGAAGGAGGTCGAGGACCTAGCCGGTCTCGGCTATCCGTTGGCCGATGTGTGGTCCGATGGGCGCGTCGAGGTTGCGAAAACGCCAGGTTCCGGTGGGCGGCTCGACATCGCCACGTGCACCGAACAACTGCTGTATGAAATGCACGACCCGAGTGCGTACATCACGCCCGACTGTGTGCTCGATGTGTCTGCCGTGACATTCCGCCAGGTCGAGAAGGACCGTGTCGCATTGCACGGCGCGCGGGGGAAGCCGCGCACCCAAACCTACAAGGTCGTCGTGGGATATTTCGACGGCTATATGGGGTCCGGTGAGATGGGCTTTGCCGGCATCAATGCGGTCGCCCGCGCCCGGTTGGGGATCGAGGTCGTGCAGGAGCGGCTGCGCCGCCGCGGCCTCACGTATGACGAAATGCGCGTCGACCTGATCGGCATGAATTCGCTGCACGGCAACGATGCCGGCCAGTGTCCGGAACCCTACGAGGTGCGCCTGCGGATTGCCGCGCGCACGCCGGACAGGAAGGCGGCCGAAGCGGTGGGCGCCGAAATCCGCAGTCTGCACATGCAAGGACCAAGCGGCGCCGGCGGCGGCATCAATTTCGGCGCCAGGCAGATCCTGGCGGTGAAGTCGGTGCTGATCCCGCGCGATTGGGTGACACCGGAAATCATCATGGAGCGCGCGGCATGAGCATCCGCGTCTATGACCTCGGCCATGCGCGCGCCGGCGACAAGGGCAACACCTCGAACATCTCCGTCACCGCATACAATGACGCGGGATGGCAGGTCCTGCGGCGCGAACTGACGCCCGAACATCGTGCTGGCGCATTTCGGCCACCTGACGCCTGGCCCGGTGCGCCGCTACGAATTGCCGCAACTGCGGGCGCTGAACTTCGTCATCGAGAACGCGCTGGGCGGTGGCGTCACCCGCTCGCTGGCCATCGACCCACATGGCAAGAGCCTGAGCGCACTGATGCTCACCATTGCCCTGCCAGGCCACAACGAATTCTCGCCCGCGTCGTAGCCCCGCCGGGCGCCGCTGCGCGAGGTATCAGGCGGCGCTGCCCGCCAGCACGTCGCCGAACAGCTCCCAGGTCTTGCCTGTCCAGCGCATCAGCTGAAGCTGGCGGATCGGATGAAAATTCGTCGGACTGCTGCTGATCCGCACGCCCGGCAGCAGCGCACCAATCTCGACGTCCTTCATGTTTGCTGCCTGGCGCATCAGATTCTCGCGCGAGAAGTCGTTGCCGCAGGCGCGCAGCACATGGATCGTGGTCATCGTGGCGGCGTAGCCGTACACGTAGAACGAATCGGAAATGTCGGCGTCCGGCAGATACTTCTTCATCACCTCGCGCCAGTGCTGCAGCCCCGCGTCGTCCTTCCATTGCGGATCGGTCGGGTCCTTCAGATAGGCCGAGCTGATCACGCCGATGCCGCGCTCGGCGCCCGCCGGCTCCATCACCGCGCCCACCGAGGTCGAGACGTTGGTCAGCAGGTGCAGCGGTTTCCAGTTCATCTCGCCGACCTTGCGGATGATCTGCGCGGCGAACTTCGGCGTCGCAGCACTGATCAGCACATCGGCGCCGGAGTTCTGCAGCGTGATCGCCTGGCTGTCGATGGTCGGATCGGTCACCTCGAACGATGCGGTCACCACCTTGTCGAAGCGGTCCTTCAGCACGTCCTTGACGCCGGCCAGGTAGTCCTTGCCGAAGTCGTCGTTCTGATAGAGCATCGCAATCTTCGCGTCCGGCTTGGCCTTCAGGACGTACTGCGCATAGATCTGCAATTCGGTGCGGTAGCTTGGCTGCCAGCCGATCGTCCAGGGATGCTCCTTGTAGTCGCCCCACTTGTCGGCGCCGCTGCCGACGAAAAGATGCGGCACCTTCTTCTGGTTGACGTATTTGACGATCGCCGAATTCGACGCAGTGCCCAGCGTGTTCGACAGGCACGCAACTTCGTCCTGCTCGATCAGGCGACGCACCTGCTCCACCGCTTTCGGCGGGCTGTACGAATCGTCGTACGAGATGAAATTGACCTTGCGTCCCGCAACGCCGCCCTGGTCGTTCAGCCAGCGGAACGTGGCAGTGTGCGCGCGGCCGATCGCGCTGTAGGCGGACGCCGGACCGCTATAGGCCGCCATGCTGCCGATGCGGATTTCCGACGCGGTGACGCCTGGCGTCTCCGCGGCACGCGCAACGTAAGGAGCGGCAGGCATGAAGGGTGCTGCGGCGGCCGCAGTCAACAGGGAGCGTCGGCGCAGCATGAGGTGCCTCTCGGAATCTTCTTGGTTGATCGCACGAACCCTACGGGATTTCATGATCCGCGTGAATAGCGGTGGTGGGTCCACGGCGATTGGGTAAAGCCGAAGCGCTCAGGGCTCTGCCCTGAAACCCGCCCAGGGGCGTTGCCCCCGGGACCCCCACCAAAGGCGAAGCCTTTGGAATCCGATACTGAAGTGATGGGTTCCAAGGGCTCGGCCCTTGGCGGAGTCCAGAGGCAGAGCCTCTGGTCGGGGCTCGGGGTGAAATCCCGACCTGTAGGTCAGACGCCCTTGAAGCGGCCCTTGCGCTTCTCGACGAATGCGCGCCTGGCCTCTTTCGCGTCCTCCGAGCCCTGAAGGATACCGCCGGCGTTTGAGGTCAGCACCATGGTGGTCTCGAGCGTGCTGTCCAATGCGGCCCGCATGACACGCTTGCTCACCCACTGCACCAGCGGTGGAATGGTGATCATCTTTTCGCAGAGTTCCCTTGTGGTTTCCTCCAGCTTTTCGGAAGGCACCAGGTGATTGAGCATGCCCCATTCGTATGCCCGTTCGGCGTTGAGCTCACCGGTGTAGGCGAATTCCAGTGCCCGACCGAGGCCGACCATCTTGGGAAGATAGTAAGAGCCGCCGTTCTCGATGATCTGTCCGGCGTTGTGATAGCCAATGAAACGGGTCTTCTCACAGCCCACGCGGATGTCGCAGTGCAGTGCCATGTCCATGCCCGAGCCGACCGCCGGTCCGTTGATCATCGCGATCGTTGGCTTGCGGATCAGGGCGATGTCGCGGTGCAGCGCGGTGAACCCGTGGAAGAAGTGTTGGCGCGCGGCATCGGGCCCCTCGTGCGAACCCCGGTTGCCGGGAAGGTTTTCGCCGGTGATGTCCTGCGATGCCCGGGAGGCCAGATTGGCGCCGGAGCAAAAGCCTCGTCCGACCCCGGTGAGCACGATCACGCGAACGTTGGGATCGTCGTCGCCGGCCCGCATGTATTCGCCGACCTTCGCGACGGTGCCGTTTTCCTCCGCGGTGCCGACGAGCGCGTTCATCCGTTCCGGGCGATTGAATTTGATCCAGAGGATGCCGCTGTCCTCCGGTTCATAGAGCAGGTAATCGACAAGTCTTGGTCCCATGGTTGTCCCCTCCAGAGCGTGTCCCGGCCATCCGTTGCGGCACGGTGCGGACGAGTGCTACGCGAATGACTCCGTCATCGCCGAATAGACCAGTGTGCGCAGGTCGCGACGGAGCGTCAGGCGGACGTCGCTGCCGATGACCTGCGTCATGAACACCACCGCGAGCTCTTCCTTTGGATCGATCCAAAAAGCAGTCGAGGCGGCGCCGCCCCAAAAATATTCGCCCAGCGTTCCCGGCAGACGCGTCCTCGCGACGTCGATGTTCACGCCGCAGCCGATGGAAAAGCCGATGCCCGAATAGCCGGCCTCGCTGAACAGGCCGGGCGGTGCCATGTCGGCCAGTTCCTTGTTGTCGGGCAGAAAATTCAGACTGAACAGCGCGACGGTCTTCGGGCTCAGGATCTGCACGCCGTCGAGCGTTCCGCCATGCAGCATCATCTGGCAGAACCGCATGTAGTCGTGCGCGGTGGACACCAACCCGCCGCCGCCGGACTCCAGGCTCGGTGGCGCAGCATAGGTGCTCCTGCCCGCATCGTCCTGCAGTTTCAGCCCGCCGCCTTCCTTCGGCTGGTAGCAGGATGCGAGGCGAGCGTTTTTCTCGGGCGGGCACCAGAAGGCCGTATCGGTCATGCCCAGCTTCTCGAACAGCCGCGTGCGCAGGAACTCGCCAAAACGCATGCCGCTGAGCTTCTGCACGAGATAGCCCATCACGTCGATCGAGACGGAGTAGTTCCACGCGGTCCCCGGCGAGAACTCCAGCGGCAAACTCGCAAGTTGCTCGACCATGGTGTCCAGGCCGCCGTCGGCATTGAACTCGGCAATGTGCGCGTGGCGGTAGGCGCGATCGACATTGGTACGGTTCATGAAACCGTAGGTCAGGCCGGAGGTGTGCGTCACCAGGTCGACCACCTTCATGGGCCGCGCAACCGGTGTCGTCAGGAACGCCGGTGTCCCGGTGGGCACCAGGCTTGGCACGCCGGTAGCGTAAACCCCCAGGTTCCTCCACGATGGAATATGCGTGGCCACGTCATCGTCGAGGCCGATCAGGCCTTCCTCGACCAGCATCATCAGCGCCACTGCCGTGATGGGCTTGCTCATGGAATAGATGCGGAACATCGCGTCATCGCGCATCGGCTTGTCGCGCTCGCAGTCCATGTGTCCCGACATGCCGGTATGGGCGAGCGTGCCGCGCCGGTAGATCATGGTCAGTATACCAGGCAGCCGACCGCTATCGACGTAGCGGCGCTTCATGACCTCGTCCAGGCGCGCCAAACGCGACGCCGATAGCCCAATCGCTTCCGGTTTCACCATCACCTCCTGCTCCGATTTCTGCTTCCGGCGCTACGCCAGCGCGAGTTCCCGATACCCCTTCGCCGCCACCTCGTCGCACCGCGCGCGATACGCCGGCGCACTGCCGCTATAGCGCGCGATGATGCGGGTCTGCTTGCCTTCCACATTGCGGTTGATCCCGGTCATCCAGGAATTGACCTCGTTGGACAGCAGTCCCACGCCCAGCGACTTGACGTGATCGGTCCACGACGCCACGCCGGCAACCGTTGCCTCCACGCGCGTCAGGTCATTCGCGCGCGCGTGGCGCAGCACACCCGTCACCCAGTCGACGTTGTATTCGATGCTGCGCGGAATGTTGCCGAGCGCCGTATGCGGCCCCATCAGCATCATCATGTTGGGAAAGTCCTCGACCAGGACGCCGAGATACGTCTGCGGCCCGTCCTGCCACTTGTCCTTCAGACGCAGCCCGTCCACGCCCCTGGATGTCGATCCGATCGAAGCTGCCGGTGATCGCATCGAAACCGGTGGCGTAGATGATGATGTCGAACGCGTAGTCGGCGGCGCTGGTCTCGATGCCAGTCGGCGTGATGCGCAGGATCGACGTTTCGTTGATGTCCACCAGCTTCACGTTGGGCTGGTTGTAGACTTCGTAATAGCGGGTCTCCAGCGGCACGCGGCGGGTGCCGAAGCCGTGGTTCCTGGGGATGAGCTTCTCGGCGACGGTCTGGTCCTTCACCCGTTCGCGGATCTTCCTGGCCACGAAATCGCTGATCAGGTCGTTCGCAGCCGGGTCGGTGAGGATGTCGCGGAAATTGCCCTGCCAGATGCCGAAGCCGCGCTCGGCGTACAGCTTCTCCCAGAACGCCTCGCGCTCCTCCGGCGTCACCTCGAACGTGCCGCGCGGGTCCGGCGTGTGCAGAAAACACGCAAAAGTCTCCTGGCAGCGTTTGAACATCTCCGGATAGCCGGCCTTGATCGTCGCCATCGTCTCCGCGTCGATCTTGCCGTTGTGCAGTGGCGCGCACCAGTTCGGCGTACGCTGGAACACCGTCAGATGCCCGGCGGTCTTTGCCACCTCCTGGATCGTCTGCACGCCGGTGGCGCCGGTGCCGATCACCGCCACCCTTTTGCCCTCGAAACTCACCGGTTCGTGCGGCCATCGCGCGGTGTGGCAGGACTGACCTTGGAACGTCTCCACGCCCTCGATGCGCGGCATCGTCGGCGCGGACAGCGGACCGATGGCAGTGATCAGGAAGCGTGCGCGGTGTGTGCTGCCGTCTTCCAGGGTCACATCCCAACGCCGCGTCGCTTCCTGCCAGTGCGCCGAGGCCACGCGGCTGCGGAACTGGATGTCGCGCCGCAGGTCGAATTTGTCGGCGACGTGGTTGAGATAGCGCAGCGTCTCCGGCTGCGCGGCGAAGTGCTCCGACCAGTTCCATTCGTCGAGCAGTTCCTGCGAGAACGAGTAGCTGTAGGAATAGCTTTCGGAATCGAAGCGCGCACCCGGATAGCGGTTCCAGTACCAGGTGCCGCCGACGCCGGTGCCGGCCTCGAACACGCGCACCCGCATGCCGAGTTCGCGCAAGCGATAGAGCTGATACAGTCCCGAGATGCCGGCACCGATGATGATGGCATCGTAGTCCGGCGTCTCATGCGAGGCGCTCATCTGCTGTCGCTCCTGAATGCGGCGCCTATCATCGCGCGGCCTCCGCACCGTGCCAACCGTGCTGCCGCTGGGGCCGCCGATTGCCGGCATCCCGGCGCGGGACTAGCCTTGGCCAAAAGGGAGTGATCGCCATGCACCTGATGTATTTCACCGAGCAGCCGATGTCGGCCTATTTCGCGCAGGCCGGCCTGGACTTCGGCGCCACCGCGCTGATGTTCTCGAACAGCCATTTCGACCCGGTCGCGGGCAGCCGGCTGTACAACGAGTATCTCGAGCACTATCTGCTGGTCGACGAACTGGGTTTTGACGGCGTCATGCTGAACGAGCACCACAACGCGCCGTTCTGCATGCAGGCGAGAACCAACATCTTCGCCTCGATCCTCGCCGCCGTCACCAAGAACGTGAAGATCGTCATCCTGGGTAATCCGCTGCCGCTGTCGGACAACCCGGTGCAGCTCGCCGAAGAGCTGGCGATGATCGATATGATCTCGAAGGGCCGCCTGGTGTCGGGCTTCGTGCGTGGCGGCGGGCAGGAGCAGCTCGCCAACGGCGTCAACCCGGCGTTCAACCGCGAGCGCTTCGAGGAGGCGCACGACCTGATCGTGAAGACCTGGACGACGCCGGGACCGTTCCGCTGGGAAGGCACGCACTATCAGCACCGCGTCGTGAACCCGTGGGCGGTGCCGCTGCAGAAGCCGCATCCCCGCATCTGGATCCCCGGCGTGATCAGCCGCGAGACGATCATCTGGGCGGCGCAGCACGGCTATCCGTACATCGCGCTGAACACCCCGGTCGAGCGCACGAACCAGATCTGGAAGATGTATGACGATACGGCAGCCGCTGCGGGTTTCGCCGGCGGTCCGGACTACCACGGCCTGCTGAAGCAGATCCACGTCGCCGAGACCGAGGAGAAGGCGCTGGAAAACGCGCGTCAGTTCCTGTGGATGCAGGGCGAGTTCACCGGCCTGGCGCATCCGGTGTGGAGCACGCCCGCGGGTTACTACAGCCCGGAGAACCGCCGCGCCTTTGTCGAGTCCTCGATCGGCCGGTCCACCAGCCCGCGTGCCCGTCCGGCGCTGGAGGGGCAGCTCAAGGAGATGATGATCATCGCCGGCACGCCGAAGCAGGTGATCGCCAAGCTGCGGGTGCTGCTGGAGGAGACGCGACCCGGCATCTTCGCGTTCTGGGGCAATGACGGCACCGTGTCGCACGCGGACGCCAAGACCTGCATCCGGCTGCTCGGCGAGGAAGTGCTGCCGGCGGTGCGCGAGATGGCGAAGGAGTTCGATCTGAAGAGCCCGTTCGAGACGAACCAGCCGGTCAGCAGTCAGTATATGGCCGGGCGCAAACAGCCCGAGCGCGTGGCAGCGGAGTGAACTCGTACCGACGCGCCTTCCCCGTCATGGCCGGGACGCGTCCCCTCCCCTTGCGGGAGGGGGTTGGGGGCAATCGAGTGGAGCTGAAGCGCTCAGGGCTCTGCCCTGAAACCCGCCCGGTGGCGTTGCCCCCGCGACCCCCACCAAAGGCGGAGCCTTTGGAATCCCATACTGAAGTAACGGGTTCCAAGGGCTCGGCCCTTGGCGGAGTCCAGAGGCGGAGCCTCTGGTGGGGTTCGGGGTGAAACCCCGATCGCTTCAGGTTCATCCGATTGCCTTGCCAATACTTTTCTCCAGCCGCACCATTATCCTGACGCGTATAGGGCTTGTCCCAGCCATCCCTCGCGGTACCGAGTGCTGGTTGGGGTGGCCGGGACAAGCCCGGCGTGACGATGCGTTCGTGGGTCATGTTGCGGCAAACCCATCACGATCGCAGCCCGCCACGCACCGCCGACACCCCAAGCAGCGCCCAGCCCAGCATCAGCAGCAATCCACCGGCCGGCGCCAAGGTCGCCATGTGGATGCCGCCGAGCGCCAGCCCGTAGACCGCGCCGCAGAACACCAGCAGTCCCGCGGTGAAGGCGGCCCCTGCCCAGTCGACCAGCCTACCGCCGCGCGGCGCCCACAGCCCGCAGGCCAGCAGCGCCAGACGCGTGCCACCCGTGCATCTCGACGCCGTTCCGCACCATCTGAAGCCGCGCGGGCCCCAGCCACTCGAGGCCGTGCGCCGCAAGCGCGGCCATCGCCACCGCGGTCAACCCGGCCAGCGACCCGACCGCGATCCAAACTTTCTGCATTTCCCGGAAACCCTGTTCCGCCTTGACCGCGCTGCCTATAGCATCCGTCACCATGCCCCGCGGCGACCTGTATCCCGAGATCGGCCCCTTCGAGACCGGCTACCTGCCGCTGGCAGCCGGCCACGTGATGTACTGGGAGCAGGTCGGCAATCCACGCGGCCGACCGGCGCTGTTCCTCCATGGCGGCCCGGGCGCCGGCGCCGGCGCAGTGCATCGCCGCTTCTTCGATCCCGAATTCTGGCGGGTGATCATATTCGACCAGCGCGGCGCCGGCCGGTCGCGACCGCTCGGCGGCCTGGAACACAACACCACCCAGGACCTGGTCTCCGACATCGAGACGCTGCGCCGTCACCTCGGCCTCGAGCGCTGGCTGCTGTTCGGCGGCTCCTGGGGCTCCACGCTGGCGCTGGCGTACGCCCAGGCACACCCGGACCGCGTCGCTGGCTGCGTGCTCCGCGGCGTCTTCCTGGGACGCCCGGCAGAGGTGGATTGGTTCCTGCACGGTGTCGCCGCGGTGTTTCCCGATGCCCATGCCGGCTTTGTCGGCTTTCTGCCGGAGGCCGAACGGGGCGACGTGCTCGGCGGCTATCTGAAGCGACTGACCGACCCGGACCCGGCCGTCCATCTGCCGGCGGCGCGCGCGTGGTCGGTTTACGAAGGTTCCTGCAGCACGCTGCTGCCGAGCCCGGAGACCGTCAGTTCGTTCGCGCAGGACCGCACCGCGCTCGGGCTCGCCCGCATTGAGGCGCACTACTTTGCCAACGGCCTGTTCCTGCCGCCCGAGGGCCTGCTCGGCGGCATGGACCGCATCGGCCGCATCCCGGCCGAGATCGTGCAGGGCCGCTACGACATGATCTGCCCCGCACGCACCGCCTTCGAACTCGCCGCGGCCTGGCCTGCAGCGCGGCTGTCGGTCGTGCCGGACGCCGGACACTCGGCGCTCGAGCCCGGCGTCCGGCGCGCGCTGGTGGCCGCGGTCGAGCGTTTCCGCCACGGGAGATGAGAGCATGAAGGTCGCGGTCATCGGGCTGGGTACCATGGGGATGGGCGCGGCACTCAACCTGGTGCGCAAGGGGCATCAGGTGACGGGCTGCGACGTGCGCGAGGCCGCCCGAGCGGAGCTGACATCGGCGGGCGGCACAGCGGTCGCCGATACCGCCGAACTGCCCGCGGACACCGAGGCCGTCGTGGTGTTCGTGGTGAACGCGGCGCAGACCGAGGACGTGCTGTTCGGCCCGCGCGGCTGCCTGGGCGTCGTGGCCAAGGGCGCGGTGATCCTGTGCTGCGCCACCGTGGCGCCGGAAGCGGCGCGCGCGCTGGATGCGAAGATCGGCGCGGCGGGCTTTCTGATGCTCGATGCGCCGGTCTCCGGCGGCAAGGCGGGCGCGCATGGCGGCACGTTGACGGTGATGGCCTCGGGCTCCGATGCCGCGTTCGCCAAGGCGCAGCCGGTGCTCGATGCGATCGCCGGAAAAGTGTGGCGGCTCGGCGAGCAGGCCGGCATCGGCAGCACGGTGAAGATGGTGAACCAGTTGCTGGCCGGCGTGCATATCGCCACCGCGGCGGAGGCGCTGGCCCTCGGCATCCGCGCCGGCGCCGATCCGCGCACGCTGTTCGAGGTGATCTCGTCGTCCGCCGGCAGTTCGTGGATGTGGCAGAACCGCGTGCCGCATATCCTCGACGGTGACGATACGCCGCTGTCGGCAGTGAACATCTTCGTCAAGGACCTCGGCATCGTGCTGGACCAGGCGCGTGCGCTGACCTTCCCGCTGCCGATGGCCGCGGCGGCGCATCAGCTGTTCCTCGCCGCCGCGGCACATGGCGAGGGTGCGAAGGACGATGCATTCGTCATCCGGGTGTGGCAGGCGCTGGCGGGGATCAAATTGCCTGAACAGAACGGATAGCGCCGGCGTTTGGCACGCCGGTCGTAAGATTCCCGGTACTTCGTGCACTGACTCACAGCGACCGGTCGTTGCCGCGTTGTAATTTGGCGACTTGGGCTGCGGTCGGCGCACACCGTTTCGCATCGCGTCGTCCCTGCCTGGGGAGGTGCGATCATGCCCGACGAGAAGTGGCTGTGGGACCAGCCCGCATCCTGGCACGCGATGAACCGGTCGCTGCACGACATCGGTGTGCTGCTGAACTACCTGGCCGAGTTGCCGGACTCCCGCCTGCTCTCCTGTTTCCAGACGACGCGGGACCGCGTTGCAGAGGGCACGCCGCGAAACACGGTACCGCCCTGTGAAACTTATGCGGAGTTCCTGAACCGGCTGGATGCGATTGCAGCGGCATTTCAGACCGGTCGCCCGCCGGACGCCGCATCGGGGTCCGACGGGCGCCCGCCGATCGGACCTGTCGCGTTCATAGACTGGAGCCTTGACTTCCTTGCCGCCGTTGCCGCTCCCGCCACGGCGAGTTCGATCCGTCTGACGCGGCAATATGGGATCTATCGGTCACGCGGTCCCCTGACCGGGCTTGGGATCCGACTTGCCGCGGCTCGCACAGCCATTGGTTGGAAACCGCGCAGCGCACCGTCGTTGCCAACTCTGCCGCCTGACCCGGAGGACGCGAATCACCAACGGTTCGCCCATCGGCTTGCGACATGGGTGCAGCGATTTGAATGGGCCACGGTGGCGATGGTCGTGTTCACCCTGTTGGTATCCATCTACGCTTTGTCGGGGCGCCTGATCCTCACCAATGAAAAGCAGATGGTGGAGGCCTGGGCGAAGCTGGATGCCCTGGTGGAAGCGCAGGAAGACAAAACATTTCCGCCCCCCAGCTTCCCGATTGCCGGCAAAATGGACCTCCATGTGAGCCCGCTGTGCGAACTGGTGAAAAAGGAAGAGGTTCGGGTACAGCTTGCATCGGCTGGAGCAACGCCACTGCCCGCGGACAGCGGAAAGACCGAGACACATCAATTATTTTTGACGGCCCGTCAGGCGCATCTCTGTGATCAGCGCGCCAGGGTGATCCAGGATCTGTTTGTCGTCACGATGCACCTGCAGTTCTGGAGCAGCGTGATCGCCGGGCCGCGCGAGACCATCGGGATCCGCGACTGGCGCATGCCCAATCCGCTCCGGCCCGCCGTGCTGTTCGGTGTGGCGCAGAATACCCTGGAGCAGTTCGCGGAGCGCGAAGGCAAGCTCTGCGGCGAGCTGACGTCGACCAGGCAGGACGCAAACGAGCGACCCGAAGAATTGCAAGGCGACGCTCTGGACGCTGATCGACCGCTCGCGCAACGTCGCCGAATCCATTCTCGGCAGCATCACGCAATATGTTCTGCCGGTTTGCTACGGGCTGCTCGGCGCAATGGCTGCCGCATTGCGCCTTATTCGCCGCAAGGTGGACGCCGCGACCCTCGTTCCGACCGACCGCGCGCGCCTGCAGCAGGGTGCGATCCTGGGTGTGCTGTGCGGCGCCGTCATCGGGCTGTTCGCCAACCAGGTCGGCGGGGCGGAGAACGCCGGTGCGCTGGGTCTGTCGGCCCTCGCGCTCATCGCCGGGTACAATGTTGACGGCGTGTTCCGCTTCCTCGACGAGTTGTCGGACCGCATCTTCGGTGCTGCTGCCAAGGCGAAGTAGCCGGCACACATTGCCAATGCGGCGCATCGTCGGCATAGCAGGCTGCGCAACCATGGCCGGGGTCTGCTGATGAACGATGCGCTGCATCCCACTGCGCGCCTGGACTACCAGGCAAGTATCGATCGCCCACGTCTGGCGCTGCCCGACGGCAAGCGCGTCGCGGTGTTCATCGTGGTGAACGTGGAGAACTGGGACATCGGGCGCGCCATGCCGCGCCAGGTGCTGACCGCGCCGCAGGGCGCCTCGGTGATTCCCGATCTTCCCAATTGGGCGTGGCACGAATACGGCATGCGCGTCGGGTTCTGGCGCCTGAAGGCGGCGCTGGATGCGCACGGCATTGCGCCCTCCATGACGATCAACGGCACCGTGCCGGCGGCGTATCCGCGCGTCACCCAGGCGGCACGCGATGCGGGCTGGGAATTCATGGGGCACGGCTTCCGGCAGATCGCGACGCATCTGGTGGAAGACCAGCGCGCGATGATCCGCAGCGCGATGGATGCGCTGCGCGATGCCGCCGGCCATGATGTGGTCGGCTGGCTCGCGCCGGGCCTGACCGAGACGCTGGAGACGCCGGACCTGCTGGCGGAAGCCGGCGTGCGCTACTGCGCCGACTGGGTGGTGGACGATCTGCCGTGCACGCTGCGCACCGCGCATGGTCCGCTGCTGACCATGCCGTACAGCGTGGAGCTGAACGACATTCCGATGATGATGATCCAGCATCATCGGGCCGAGGAACTGTTTTCCCGGACCGTCGCGCAGTTCGACCGGCTGTATGCGGAGGCGGAGACGCAGGGCGCCAAGGTGATGGGCCTCGCTGTGCATCCGTATATCAGCGGTGTGCCGCACCGGATCGGCTGGTTCGAGCAGGCGCTGGCATACATGGCCGCCCGTCCCGGCACGCTGTTCTGGCAGGGCCGGCAGATCATGGACTGGTATCTGACGGCGACCGCATGAACTGGGGCACCATGAGCCGCGCCGAGCGCGACGCGGCCTACAACAATCCGGCCGCGGTGCCGGAGAGTGCGACGCTGCTTGCCGCGTGGCGGGTGGAATCGGAAGCGTTCCGTGCCGCGCATGGGGCGCATCTCGACCAGCGCTACGGGCCGCGCGAACGCAACACGTGGGATTTGTTCCCCGCGGCGGACCCGAAGGCGCCGTGCCTCGTGTTCATCCACGGCGGCTACTGGCAGCGCAACAGCAAGGACATGTTCGCCAACGTGATCGCCGGTCCTTTTGAACGCGGCTGGGCGGCGGCGCTGCCGGGCTACACGCTGGCGCCCGACGCGACGCTGACCGAGATCACCGCGGAAATTTTTGCCGCCTTGGATTGGCTGGCCGAACATGGCCCGACGCATGGCATCGCCGGCCCGATCGTGCTGTCCGGCTGGTCGGCCGGAGGTCATCTGACGGCGATGGCGCTCGGGCATCCGAGCGTGGTCGCCGGGCTGTCGATATCGGGCGTGTTCGAACTGGGGCCGCTGCGCGATACCTATTTGAACGAGAAGCTGCGTCTGACGGATGCCGAGATCCTGTCGCACTCGCCTCTGCGTTTGCCGGTGGTGAACAAGCCGCTGGCGATCGCCTATGGGACGGCCGAGTTGCCGCCGCTCGTCTCAGACAGCCGCGATCTGCATACCATGCGTGCGGCCGAGCATGCGCCCGGACCGCTACTGCCGGTGGCAGGCGCAAACCACTTCACGATCATGCACGAACTGCGCGACGCTGATGGCATGCTGACGCGATATTTGCGCTTACTGGTAACGGCATAGAATAGATTGCGCCGACCGGAGAGGCGTGCGCCGGCTATATGCCAGGTTACACGACCAAGGGCGCGCTCACTTGATCGCAGCGAACGCCTCGACCTCCAGGAGATAGTCCGGGCTCGACAGTTGCGGCACGTTCATCGTGGCGCTCTTCGGCGACGGTGGCCCGACATAGCGCGCCAGAAGGTCGGCGTATCTGTCGAAGTCGGCAGGGGCAGTGACGGAGCTGACCGTGAACATGATGTCCCCGACCGTCGCGCCGCCGGCGTCGAGGCACGCGTCGACATTCTTGCCGACCTGGGCAATCTGCGCTGCCATATCGCCCTTCCCGACTAGGTTTCCGGCCTCATCGAGTGGGCCCTGCCTGCCAATCACCAGCCAATGCCCGCCATCGCGCAGGGCGACAGTGGTGCTAGGCGGGGATGCGGCACAGGGTGGTCCAACAACGACCGGATCGGGCAAATCCGCGACGACATGCCAGTCCGCATCGGCGCGCTTTATGTATTCCGTGGCCTGTTCGCGCCATTTGTTCGAGCGCGATAGTTGTTGTGTACCAGGTAAAGTTTTCCATCGACGATGGTCCAGGCATTGGGATCGACGGTGTCCTTGTGCGCCGCCGCGTCGCTTGACGCGCCCATCGCACAGTAGCCGTCGTACTGGGGCGCATAGCGCTCGGATCCTTGGTGAACAGATCGCGATGCTCACTGCTGGCGAACCGCCAGCGCGACTTGTGCCACGACGTATTCAAAATCCGCCTTGCCCTGAACCGGTTTGCCGTCGGTGAAGTAAGCCACCGGATCGTAGCCACTGATCGAAAGCCTCGGTTCGTCGGCGCGGGCAGCGATCCCACCAGCAAGCGTCACGAACAGCACGCCGAGCAGCGTCGCGCTCTGCCTGCATTCCAAGGGCAGAAACGCTCGACATGATCGTTCCTCCCGGGCGCACTCGGCGCCGAACGCTGTCGTGGCCATCCAGTGCGGCATCGAATATAGTGCCCGTTTACCGACGGCGAGGTCAAACCTATTCGCACACGAGCCGAGCTCGGTGTCCCGCCTCAGTCCTCCGAGGATAGCCCCTCCCGGAAGCGGAAACTCGCCGCCATCCTGCACGCGGACGTGGTCGCCTTCAGCCGCCTGATGGGCGAGGACGAGGCGGGTACGCACCAGGCACTCGGACGTCTCCGCCGCGCTGTTGATCCGTTGATCGCGGTGAAAGGCGGCCGCATCGTCGGCACCGCCGGCGACAGCCTGCTCGCGGATTTTTCGAGCGTCGTCGATGCGTTGAACTGCGCCGTCGAAATGCAACGAGCAGCGGCTGCCATCAACGACCCGATCCCGCGCGAGCGCCGTCTCGAACTACGGATCGGCGTCAACCTCGGTGACGTCATTGTTGATGGTGACAACATCTTTGGCGATGGCGTCAACATCGCTGCCCGGCTCGAGGCGCTCGCCAAACCGGGCACGGTCTGCATCTCGCAGACCGTCTACGAGCACGTCAGGAACAAGCTGAATTTCCGTTATCGGCCGCTTGGCGCCCATCGGGTCAAGAACATCGCCGAGCCGGTCCGCGCCTATGCTGTGGAGATGGCGGGCACCGCACCGCGTCCACGGAGAACGCACTGGGCGCGCGTTGCCGCCGCGGGAGGCACGGCGGCGGTAATGGCCGGCCTGCTGGTGTGGGCGCTGACATGTGGCTGCGGGCCGCGACCTGTGTCCGGCCTGGCAGCGTGGCCGGGACGGTCGAAGTGGCGACCCTCGCCGCGCGCCCTTCTGTTGCGGTTCTGCCATTCAAGAATTTGTCGGGACGATGCCGGTCATGATTTCTTCAGCGATGGGATCACGGAGGACATCATTGCGGCACTCGGCCGATTTTCAAATCTGCTGGTCATCTCGAAATCGGCGATATTCCCGTTCAAGAACTCGAATGCCGCGCCGGCTGAAATCGGAGGCGTACTAAATGCACGTTATCTGCTCGATGGCAGCATCCGTCGCGCCGGCAATCGCGTTCGTGTCGGAGTCACGTTGACCGAGGCGGCCGACAGGTCGAAACATCTGGTCCGAGACCTACGATGTCGAGGTCGATGACATTTTTGCGGTCCAGGACAATATCGCCAAGCGTGTCGTCGGAGCAGCTGCGGTAAAACTCACGCGCGTCGAACGGGAGCGTAGTTCTCGCCAAAGCCTACCAGCAACCTCGCGGCGTACCAGTACGTTCTCCGTGGCCGTGAGTGCCTTCGCGCATGAAACGCGTGAGAGCAACGACGAGGCGAGCGAGCTCTTCCAGCGTGCCATTGATCTTGATCCCAACTACGCCGACGCCTATGCGGCTCTGGGCGGATCGCTATTACGAGGCGGTCGTATCAGGGTGGTCCGAATTCCGCACGGAAGAGCCGTGATCGTGCGGAAGCGCTCGCCGCAAAAGGCATTGGCTCTGGATCCGGCGACGACGCGCGCTTATCGCGTGCTCAGCCTCAACTTCAATCTGTCGAGGAAACGCTACGATCTCGCACTCGCGGAGATCGACCGCGCATTCGAGATCAATCCGAGCGACGCGGACAACTATGCTTACCGCGGAGCCATCCTGACGTGGGCGGGCAAAGCAGCGGAGGCATTGCCGTGGCTGGAGGGCGCACTGCGCTTTACCGATCCGATGGCTTCGACGCACGGCCGATGGCGTATTCAGTCCGCTGACGATCCAGGCTCGACGGCTTCTGCATCAGTGCGATCAGGCTTCAGGATGGATCACACGGCGTGGGAGCTGCGGGCGATCGCGGGCAAGAGTAGCGACGGGCCTCAAATTCGGCGCTTGCTGGCGATTGCCCTTGTGTTGGATGGGGATGCGCGAACCCAGGCGGCGGAGCAGACGGGGATGGACCGACAAACTCTGCGCGATTGGGTGCATCGTTATAACGACGGCGGGATAGATGGACTGAAGTCTCGCAGTAGCCCCGGCCGCGAGCCCTTTCTGACGGATGCACAGAAGGCGGAACTGAAAGCACTGGTCATTGAGGGCCCCGCTCCGGAGCGCCATAACGTCGTGCGGTGGCGATTGGCTGACTTGCAAGCTGAGATCGGGCGCCGCTTTTCGGTGCACGTGCACCAGAGCACGGTGGGCAAGTGGCTGCACCAACTGAACCTGACGCGGCTACAACCGCGTCCGATCCATCCAAAGAAGGATCCCAAAGCGGAGGAGGCTTTTAAAAAAACTTTGGCTCTCGACTGAAGGAAGCTTTGCTCGGCTGCGCCGCCGGCACGCCGATCGAGATTTGGTTTCAGGACGAAGCGCGGGTCGGACAGAAGGGAACCCAGACCCACATCTGGGCGCCGGTCGGCTCGCGCCCGCGGATGGTGCGCGACAATCGCCACAACTCCGCATATCTATTCGGTGCAATTTGCCCCGCACGGGGTGTGGGCGCCGCAATCATCATGCCGGCAGCCAACGCACAGGCAATGAACGAACATCTGGCAGAGATCAGTGCGCGGGTCATGCCCGGTGCGCACGCCGTGATGCTATGCGACCAGGCAGGATGGCATCAAACCGGAGGAAAGTTGCAGCTCCCCTCCAACATCACATTGCTGCCTCTCCCGGCTTATTCGCCCGAGCTCAATCCGATGGAGAACGTGTGGCAATACCTACGCAGCAACAAACTCTGCGGTCTGGTTTGGGACAGCTACGAGGCGATCATCGACGCCTGCCGCAACGCCTGGAACTTCTTGATCAACGACCCGGGCCGCATAACGTCCATCGGCCACCGCGAGTGGGCGTGTGTCAATCCTTAGGCGGACTGGTATTACCTGCTTCGCCGGTATCCCGACGCCGTCGATGCCGGCGACCGTGCGCTGTCCCGCAACCCAGGACGCAATCACCCAGATGATCACGCATCCGATGCTTGCGGCCGCCTACGCCGAACTGGGCCGACAGCAGGATGCAGACAGCGAGCGTGCCATCGCTGCGCGCCTATGGCCAGTCCTTAACGTATGGACATTCGCCGATCAATTCGGCACGGACGAGGCGCGAGACCAAATGCTCGACGGACTAAAGAAGGCCGGATTTCGCTGATCGCGGCGATACTGATTGACGCACTCCTCGATGCCCGGACATTCGCCGATCAATTCGGCACACGAGGCGCGAGACCATATGCTCGACGGCCTGACGAAGGCCGGATTTCATTGACCACGGCGATACCGCTCGTCCCACATGGAGGCGGGTATCAGGGCAGCAGGGTCACCGCAGGCTCGACATGAACCACCGCCGCGGCGGCCGGCTGGGTGGTCCAGCGCAGGCTGCCGACCGTGGCGCAGTCCGGGCAGGTCGGATGCCATGACGCATGCGCGGTATGGCACGCGCTGCATCGCCACTGAGGATCCGGATCGGCGGTCGCGGCATGGCGCAGCGCATCGCGCTGAGCGAGGCGGCCGGCCTCGGTGTCGCCACCCTCCGCCTCCTCGATTTCCGCGAGCAGCAGCCACAGGCGCCGCTGGTTCAGACCGGTGCCGCGTGCCGCCTCGGCGTGGCGGCGCGCCTCACCGGTCAATCCGGCATCCAGCGCCGCGCGCGCCAGCAGCAGGCGGCTCTCGACATGCTCGGGGTTGGCGTCGGTCAGGCGCTGCGCGGCCTTCAACCGGATCAGCACGTCCTCGATCGGCGCCAGGGCAAACGCGGCAAGATCGGGATGCGGCGCGACGCTCCAGCTATGGCGGATCACTGCGAGCGCCCGGCTCTCCCGCCCCGCCGCACGCAGCCGGCTCGCATAGGCCAGGGCGGCGCTCGGCAGCGACGGGTCGTCCCGCCAGGCCTGTTTCGCCAGCCGCAGTGCGCGCGATGGATCGGGTTCGGCGTCGGCCGCCGCGGCGGCCAGTGCCGCCTTCGGCGCATCGGCGTCGGCCAGCGCCAGCGCCTCGGACCAGTTGCCGGCGCGTACCGCCAGCCGGGCGCGCTCGTGCCGCAGCCAGGCCGCACCCGGCTGCACAGTCTCCGCCTGCCGCGCCAGCGCGGCGGCCTCGGCCCATTCCTCGCGCTCGATGGCGTGGCGCAACAGACCGCGCAGGCCAAGGAACGCAGCGTCCTGGCGTGCCGCCAGCGCACGAAACGCGATCTCGGCCTCATCGTCGCGGCCAGCTAGCCGACCCGCCTCGGCTGCCAGCAACAGGGTCTGCGGCGTATCGCCCAGCAGGCGCCGCGCGCGGTTGGCCTCGCGCCTCGCATCGCCCTTCTCGCCGGCGGCCAGCGCCAGCAATGTGCGGGTCACCGCTGCGTCGCCCGTGCGCCGGCGCTGCGCCGCGCGCCTGGCCGCCAGCGTGCGCGGCAGGCGGATGGCAGCGCCGAGCAGGCGCAGCAGCGCATAGAGCACGACGAACAGCAGCAGCAGCCCGAGCGCCACCACCGGTGTCGCGGCTTCGAACGTCGTATCGCCGACCTGCGCGACGACGTGTCCCGGCAGCCCGGCCAGCGCCCACGCCAGGGCAAGCACCGCCCCGCCGACCAGCACAACGAGCAGGACGCGAAGCATCACGCGTGTGCGGCCCACTCGGCGAGCGCGGCCCGGGCCTCCAGCAGCGCCCGTGCATCGGCGAGCCAGCCGGCCATCGCCTGCGCCGGCGCGCCGGTCAAAGTCCCGACCGCGGCGACCGCTCCGGCAAGGTCGCCGGCG
The DNA here is from genome assembly GCA_963739725.1 of uncultured Alphaproteobacteria bacterium. GTDB lineage: Bacteria > Pseudomonadota > Alphaproteobacteria > Acetobacterales > Acetobacteraceae > JAMXLO01. Next base: position 102,952 of record CAVUBS010000023.1, read on the forward strand.
TCGAGTGCGGCTCGTGCGCGTTCCAGCACGCCGGCGGCCGGATCGCCCACCAGGACACGATCGCCCTGGCGGACCGTGACGAGATCCTGTGTCTCGGCCCAGAGGCGCGCGAGCAACGGCTTGCCCTCGGTTGGCGGTCGCGCGGCGGCGAGCGCCTCGCGTGCGGCCGGTGGGAAGGCAAGCTTCAGCGCGGCCTCGGTCGGCGGCGGGGCCGCGGCGAAGCGGGCAAGTGCGGCGGGCGCTCCCGGGAGGTCGCCAAGCTTCTGCCCGGCGTCCAGCGCCAACTGGGCTGCCTGCACCCGGGCGACGCGACCCACCCGGTCGGCCAGCGCGGGAATCTGGCCCGCATTGCGCTCCGCCGCTGCGACGCGCGCCTCGGCCGCGTCGAGACGGCGCGCCAGATCGGACTGCGCCGTGCGCAGCGCGGTCTCCAGGGAGTCGGCGCGTGCCGAGAGCGCATCGATGCGCCCGGCCAGTTGGCTGTCGGCCGGCGGCCTCGCCTCGAGCGCGGCGATGCGCGCCTCGAGCGGCGCGAGGTTGGGACCCGGCCGTTGCTCGACGGACGTCAATCGCGCCGTCAGCGGGCCGAGGTCGGGAACCTGGCCGGCTGGCGCAGCCGCAGCGGGGCGCTGTTCCAGCCGGGCAAGGCGGGCTTCCAGGGTGGCAAGCGGCTGTGCCAGCACATCGACCTGCGTGGCAGCCGGAGGTTCATAGAAAGGGTTCAGCCATACCCAGACGAGCGCCGCGGCCAGGATCAGGAAGCCCGCGCCGGACAGCCAGGCCAGCCGGTCACGCCGCGCCGCTTCATGCGGCAGCGGTGGCGGGGCAGGGTCCTCCGGGGTCTCCGGCGGCGGCGTGGCAGGAGGTTCGGGTTCGGTCATGACAGCAGCGCCAGCATGGCATCCTGGGTAGGCCGGGCGGCGACGCGGATGCGACGCCATGGCAGTGCCTTTAATGCCATGGCGGCGGGCTGGCCGATAGCCAGCGCCTCGACGGTGCGGACCGCCTCGTGCAGTCGTGCGCGACGCACCAACAGCACGAAATGGCGAGCGGTCTCGGCGGAGAAGAACAGCGCGGCGGTGACGTCGCCGCCGGCCAGGGCGTGACGCGCCGCTTCCGGCAGGACCGCAACGGGCACCGCCGCATAGACCGCCCGGCGGATGACCCGGAAGCCGCGGACCCGCAGTTCGGTCGCGAGTGCCTCGCCCTGGCCGCGGCCGGTGGCGAGCAGCAGCGGTGCGCCCTGGACGTCGCAGGTTCGGTCTGCCAGAGCCGCCAGCGCGCGGGCATCGCCGTCGGCGCTGGTGACGCGAGCAAATCCGGCTGCGCGGGCGCGCGAGGCGGTCATCGCACCGACCGCGAGCAACGGCAGGCGATGGTGGCTTGGCGGCAGCGCCGGGATTGCGTTGCCGCTGGCAGTGACGATCGCCTGCAGGCCCGCCGCCGGCGGCAGTCGGCTCGGCAGGGTGCGAATTTCCAGGACCGGCGATGTGATCGGTCGCAATCCCATTGCGGACACGCGTGCGGCGGTCTCGCTGGCTCCCGGCTCCGGCCGGGTGATCAGCACGGCCGGCGTGGCGTCAGGCAAAGATGTCGCGCGGGCTGTCGGCGCGCAGGCTGGCGCCCAGGTCGGCGCCGATCCGTTCGGCGTCGGCCGCCGCGCCGTGCAGGCTGCGCTTCAGCAGGAAGGAGCCGTCGCCGCGCGCCACCAGCCCGGTCAGGTGCAGTTCGCCGTTCGGCAGCAGCCTGGCGTGGCCGCCGATCGGCGTGCGGCAGGAGCCATCGAGGCGCAGCAGCATGGCGCGTTCGGCGGTCGAGACGGCCTTCGCCTCCGGGTCCTCGATCGCGGCGAGCAGTTCGTGGAGTTCGGTGTCGTCGGCGCGCACGGTGATGCCGACGATGCCCTGGCCGGCGGCCGGCACCATCGCATCGGGATCCAGCACCACCGAGGCCCGCTCGGCCAGACCGAGCCGCCTCAGTCCGGCATACGCGAGCAGCGAGGCCGCGCAGGCGCCGGCGGCGACCTTGTCGAGCCTGGTCTGCACATTGCCGCGCAGGGTCGTGATCGCGAGATCGGGACGCGCGTGCAGCAACTGCGACTGTCGCCGGATGGACGAGGTGCCGATTGCGGCGCCGGACGGCAGGCAGGCGAACGGATCGGCCTGATCGGCGCTGCCGCAGGCCTCGCCGAGGATCAGCGCGTCGCGCGCGTCCTCGCGCCGCAGCGTGCAGGCGAGCACGATGCCGGGCGGCAGTTCGGTCTCGAGGTCCTTCAGGCTGTGCACGGCGAAGTCGATGCGCCGGTCGGCCAGCGCCTCGTGGATTTCCTTGGCGAACAGCCCCTTGCCGCCGATTTCCGCCAGGCGACGATCCTGCACGGCATCGCCGGTGGTGCGGATGGCGTGCTCCTCGAACACGTTCATGTGGCGCAGCACCGGGCAGAAGCGGGTCAGCACATCGAGGAAGACGCGGGTCTGGAACAGCGCGAGCGGCGAGCCGCGGGTGCCGACGCGCAGCGGCAGGGCGTGGGCGTGCGTCTTCACCAGCGGGTGCTGCATATCCGTGGCGGGGGGCGCTGGCGGCATGGCGGCGGTCATGGGTGCGTCCTATTACTGTTTGCTGCCGCTTGGCCACGAAAAGATGGGGCCATGGGGTAGAAGGAGTTCACGCGAATGGGCCCGGTGCTGGGCATCGAGACCTCCTGCGACGAGACGGCATCGGCGGTGCTCGACGCGTCCGGCCGCGTGCTGGCCGAGGCGGTGTTGAGCCAGGAGAGCGAGCATGCGCCCTATGGCGGCGTCGTGCCGGAGATCGCCGCACGGGCGCATCTGGCCTTCCTGCCCGAGCAGGTGCGGCGCGTCATGGCGCGCGCCGGCGTGGGCTTTTCCGACCTCGGCGGCGTGGCGGCGAGCGGCGGGCCGGGGCTGATCGGCGGCCTGATCGTCGGCAGCCAGTTCGCCAAGGGGATCGCGATCGCGCACGGGGTGCCGTATGTGGCGGTCAATCATCTGGAGGCGCATGCGCTGACCGCGCGCCTGCCGGGGCTGGTGCCGGGCGGTGCCGAGTTTCCGTATCTGCTGCTGCTGGTCTCGGGCGGCCACTGCCAGTGCGTCGCGGTCGAGGGGGTCGGGCGTCACGTGCGGCTGGGCAGCACATTGGACGATGCGGTCGGCGAGGCGTTCGACAAGGTGGCAAAGCTGCTGGGTCTGGGCTGGCCGGGCGGGCCGGCACTGGAGAAGCTGGCGGCGGGCGGAGACGCTCGGCGCTACGCGTTCCCGCGGCCGATGCTGGGCCGGCCCGGGTGCGATTTCAGCTTCTCCGGGTTGAAGACCGCGGTGGCGCAGGAGGTGGCGCGGCACGGGGCGGGCGCGTTGCCGATGCAGACGGCGGCGGACATCGCCGCGAGCTTCCAGCGTGCGGTGGCCGAGGTGCTGGCGGACCGGGCGGCGCATGCGATGGCGATGATGCGGGCGCGGGCACCGACGGCGCGGTTGCTGGTGGTTGCCGGCGGCGTGGCGGCGAACGGCGCGGTGCGGGCGGCACTGGCCGAGGCGGCGGCGGCGGCGGGGTTCGTTCTGGTGGCGCCGCCGGCACGGCTGTGCACCGACAACGCGGTGATGGTCGCCTGGACCGGCATCGAGCGGCTGCGATTGGGGCTGGTCGACACGCTGGACTTCGCGCCGCGCCCGCGGTGGCCACTGGATGCAGGTGCGGTCGCATGAACTACCGTCACGCCTTCCATGCCGGCAATTTTGCCGATTGCATGAAGCATGCGGTGCTGGTGTGGCTGCTGCGCGCGCTGATGCGGAAGCCGGCGGCGCTGTTCGTGCTGGACACGCATGCTGGCGTCGGCCGCTATGACCTCGACAATGGTCCCGCCGCACGCACCGGCGAGTGGCGGAACGGCATCGCGCGACTGTTCGACGATCCGCCGCCGCCGCTGACCGACTATGTCGGCCTGGTTGCGTCACTCGGTCTGTATCCCGGCTCGCCGACGCTCACCCGCGCCCTGCTCCGCCCGGACGACCGCATGGCCTGCTGCGAACTGCATCCCGAGGACGCTTCGGCATTGCGGCGGCAGTTCGCGCATGATCGCCAGGTCGCGGTGCATCACCGCGATGCATGGGAGGCGCTGGGGGCACTGCTGCCGCCCAAGCAGCGACGCGGCCTTGTTCTGATCGATCCGCCCTTTGAAGACCCACAGGAGTTCACCGAACTGGCGGCCGGTCTCGCCGCCGGCTATCACCGCTTCAGGACCGGCGTGTTCGCCGCGTGGTATCCGATCAAGCACCGCGCGCCGTCGCGCAGGTTCCTGTCGGATCTTCAGGAGGTCGGCATCCGCGACATCGTCGCCGCCGAACTGTGCCTGCGCGAGCCGGTCGATCCGGCGCGCCTCAATGGCTGCGGCATGCTGGTGGTGAACCCGCCCTATCGCTTCGAGCAGGACGTGCAGCCGATCCTGGCCGCGCTTTTGGATCGGCTCGGCAATCGCGAGCCCGGTGCAGCTGCAACGATCAGGCGGATCGCCGATGAGTAGCATTGTGGTGATCGGTGCCGGGGCCTGGGGCACCGCGCTCGCCATCCAGGCGGCACGAGCGGGCAACGACGTGACCCTGTGGGCACGCGATCCGGCCCGCGCGCAGGCCATCGCCGCGAGCCGGGAGAACCCGCGCCTGCCGGGCCAACGCCTGCCGGACGCGGTGCAGGTCGTCAGCGCGCCGCTGCCCGCATCCGCCGACGTCGCTTTGCTGGTGGTGCCGATGCAGCACCTGCGGGGCGTGCTGGAACACCTGCCGACGCCCGACGCGCCGCTTGTCGTCTGCATCAAGGGCGTGGAGGCCGGCACGCTGCGCCTGCCCCTGGAGGTCGTGGCGGAACTTCGGCCGGGCGCGCCGACCGCCGTGCTGACCGGGCCGAACTTTGCCCACGAGGTTGCCGCCGGCCTTCCCGCCGCCTCGGTGGTCGCCGCCGCGGATGCCGCGGTGCGCGACCGGATCACCGCCCTGCTCGCCACGCCGTCGTTCCGGCTGTACGGCAATGACGATCCGGTCGGCGCCCAGGTCGGCGGCGCGGCGAAGAACGTGATCGCCATCGCGGCCGGCGCGGTCATCGGCGCGGGCCTCGGCGAGAACGCCCGCGCCGGCCTGATCACCCGCGGTCTGGCCGAACTCGCGCGGCTCGCCGTCGCGCTGGGCGGACGTGCCGACACGGTCATGGGGCTGTCCGGGCTCGGCGATCTGCTGCTGACCTGCACGGGTCCTTCGAGCCGCAATTTCAGCCTCGGCCTGGCATTGGGACGCGGCGAGCTTCTGGCCGATGTCCTGGCGGCGCGCAGCACCGCGACCGAGGGGGTTGCCACTGCGCCCGCCCTGGTGGCCCGAGCCGCAGCGGTGGACATGCCGATCTGCACCGCCGTGGCCGAATTGCTCGCCGGGCGCACGACGCTGGCCGAGGCGATCGCCAGCCTGCTGGCACGGCCGCGGCGGGACGAATAACGACAGACCGGTTTCCCCTCTGCCCTGATACGCTCTAGACCGCCGCATGCTCCGAGGCATCCTGACGGTCGGCGGCTGGACCATGGCAAGCCGCGTGCTGGGTTTCGCGCGCGATATGCTGATCGCGGCGATGCTCGGCGCCGGCCCGGTCGCGGACGCCTTCTTCGTCGCGCTGAAGCTGCCCAACCTGTTCCGCCGGCTGTTCGGCGAGGGCGCCTTCAACGCCGCCTTCGTCCCGGAATTCGCCGGCCTGCTCGCCGCCGAGGGACCGCAGGCCGCGCGACAGTTCGCCACCGAGGCGTTCGCGGTGATGACATTCTGGCTCGGCGCGCTGACCGTCGCGGGCGAGGTCTTCATGCCGCAGATGATGGCGGTGCTGGCACCCGGCTTCGCCGCGACGCCGGAGAAGTTCGCCCTCGCGGTGGACCTGTCGCGCATCACGTTCCCCTACCTGCTGCTGATCTGCCTGGCCGCGCTGGTGTCGGGCGTGCTGAACGGGCTCGAGCGGTTCACTGCCGCCTCGGCGTCCTACGTCCTGTTCAACGCAATCTCGATCGCCTTCATGCTGGGACTGACGCCCTACGTGCCGACGGCGGGCCACGCGCTGTCATGGGGCGTGACCGCGTCCGGCGTCGCGCAGCTTGCGCTGCTGCTGTGGGCGTCGCAGCGGGCCGGCATGCCGCTTGCGCTGCCGCGGCCGAGGCTCACGCCGCGCATGCGCATCCTGCTGCGGCGCATGCTGCCGGGTCTGGTCGGCGCCGGCGTGACGCAGCTCAATCTGGCGGTCGATGTGATCATCGCCAGCCTGCTGCCGGCCGGAACGGTGTCGCTGCTCTACTACGCCGACCGTGTGCAGCAACTGCCGCTGGGCGTCATCGGCACTGCGGTCGGCACGGCGCTGCTGCCGCTGCTGTCCCGACAGGTGCGCGCCGGCGAGGGCGAGGCGGCGCTCGGCACGCTGAACCGGGCGATCGAATACGCGCTGTTCCTCACGCTGCCGGCCGCGCTGGCGCTGATTGTCAGCGCCTATCCGGTGATGTGGGTGCTGTTCAGCCGCGGCGCGTTCGACGCCGAGAGCGCGCGCCTGTCGTCACAGTCGCTGGCGGCCTATGCGCTGGGGCTGCCGGCGTTCGTGCTGGTGAAGGTGCTGGCGCCGGGCTTCTTCGCGCGCGGCGACACGGCGACGCCGGTGAAGATCGGCGTCGCGGCGGTGGCGCTGAACCTGGCGATGAATGTCGCCTTCATGGTGCCGCTGCAGCACATCGGCCCGGCGCTGGCGACCAGCCTGGCGGCGATCTTCAATGTGGGTGGGCTCGGTGTGATGCTGGCACGACGCGGACTGTTGCGGTTCGACGCGCAACTGCGTCGGCGCGCGCTGCGGATGGCGGCGGCCGCGGCGGTGATGGGCGTGGCTCTGTGGGTGACGCAGCAGGCGCTGTTTGCGACACCGCCGCATGGGGCGGCGCGAGCGGCCGCGCTGGCGGCGCTGGTTGGCGTGGGGTTGGTGACGTATGGCGCGGCGGTGGTGGTTTTCGGCGCAGGGGATTGGCGGATGCTCGGCAGACTGGTCGGGCGCAGGAAGGCAGCGCGAACGAGCGCCAGAAGTTAGGACGAAGTTTGACATTTCCGGGGTACACCTCGGTTAGGTCGGCCGAGCAGAAGAAGAGCCGGATCGAGGACGGGCATGTGATGCCCGATCATGTACACATGATGATCGCTGCCCCGCCGAATTACGCGGTTTCGCAGCTGATTGGCTTCATCAAGGGAAAGCGCGCGACTGTCGGGCGTGACGTAGAGGTGATCCGAAACTACATTCTGAAACGTGAGGACCGAGACTTCGCTCACCACCGGACGTGGCGTCGCCGAAGACCTCCAGTCCATCATTAATATAACTATCCCGTCCGCCGTCGAACCGGCATGGCAGGAAGTCATAAGGCAACTGCATCGGGTTCTCGCCGACGCCAAGAGGGATGCAGGCGATCGAGCGATGGCGGCGGCAGAATCAACCCGCAGCATCTCGCGAAGCGATATATGGGGTAGCGTGATCAGTGGCCGAGGATTCCTCGGAATACAACCTATGGTCGTCACGGCTATCGGAGTTGCCCGATAGGATGTGCAAATAAATATTACGATCATGCAATATTTTGATCCAGATCAATGCCTAGTAGGAATAATAGATGTTAAGGATATCGGATTGATAACCCAAAAGGACATCCTCCGATGGCAAAACCCAATTCCGTCCAGACGGCGACAAGCCAGTCTGCTCAGGTTAATAACGCGGCGAAGGATGATTGCCTTCCCAACGGTATCAGCGGTCAATACTCGGTCAAGGACCTTCTGGCGAACGATCCAGGATCGGCGATGTTCGTCGGATTCAGTGGCGATGGCGTGACGCTCAATGCTGACCATACTTTCACTATCAACGCCGGAATTTCGCAGTTCGATTATACAGTCCGGATAGCCAACGGCACCTACTCGACGGCAACCGTCCACGTGGCGCAGCCCACCGGCCCCGAACTCGTCAAAAACTGGAGTTTCGAAGATGGCCAGACCACTATTGGCGGGGCATACGCTACCTTCGACAACCTCCCTAACTGGACCACGAACGCCGGCAGCGCGAAGCTGGAGGTCGTATCCGCTGGATATAACGACATCGTAGGCGACGGTCACTGGCTCGATACTCAGGGCAGCCCTGGGCCGATCGACATCAGTCAAGTACTGGCTATGACGCCGGGTGAACACGCACAGATGTCATTCTCGGTCGCCGCCGAAAACATCCGCACGGCCGGTCTGATGACGAGTCCCGATGAAAAGCTTGACTTCATGTTCGGCGGCCAGATCGTGAAGGAGTTGACAGTGGATGACTTCCCGGATGCGAATGGCGTGAATTACAACGACTTCCAAACCTTTACGACAAATGTCACGGGCGGCGCCGACGATACCCTGCGCATTGTCAGCCACGGAGCCTCCGCCAATGTCGGCTTTGCGATCAACTCCGTCTCGGTGAAGGCGCTGACCTGCGCTGCAACGAGCGACCATATGGCGTGATGCCGTTGGAAGAAGGAGCGGTCACCGCTCCTTCTTCTCACCCGTTTGCCCCATCCAGGCTTCCGCCGTTCCACGAATTGCGACTTCTGGCTGATCGGATTCCACCGGTCGCCCACAACTGGAACGAAAATCTCCGACGTGGACCGCCGCTCCGTGCATGAGGACGTGAGGGAACGACTTTGTCGGCAGGTGATGCGCGGAGACCTTGCTGTCGTCATTCGTCTACAGAGGACCGCGCCATTGCGCCAATGGTGGCCGCGCTCGCGGACGTGCGAACGTTTCAGGTGTCATTTGAGTTGGCCGCCATCGACCTGGAGTCGCTGCCCGCCATTTGACCTGCCGCGCGCCCGGAAGGCTGCGCGCGTGCCGTAAGGCTCAGTCCCCGGCCACCCGTGCCCCGCCGGTGGCCGATCAGGTCGCAGCCTTCCGGTTGACCTCCAGCCTGGCATCGACCAGCCCGACCGTGTCGTCGAGCACGGCATTCCGCATGCCCTGCTGCGCCGCGATGGTCTGCACCAGCCGGTCCACGCGCTCGATATTCGGTGCGCCGGCAAACAGCGCGCGCGCAGCCGAGGACGGACGCACCAGCGTCATTGCCGCTGCGGCGTATTTGTCGAACGGCACCAGATCGTCCCGCGAAGCGCCGAGATTGACGCACACGCCGTGCACCCAGTTGTAGATCTCCCGCGACGCATCGAGGTCGGTGTGCACAGCCTCTTTGATGGACCGCGCGGCATCCGCCTGGACGCAACGATAATTGCCGGTGCACAGCATCGCCCATTTGGCCAGCGGCACAAAAATCGAATCGTGCACCTTGAGCTTTACCGGCAGGTCGATCTGCGCATCGCCGGTATCGAAGCGGATCGCCTCGATCTCCGCCTGCATCTGGCGCAGCACCGCCGTGTGGCTTTCGGAGCCGATGCGCGCGGCCTTGAAGTTGGTCGGCAAGGTGACCTGCAGCACGTTTATCTTTTCTTCCGGCGGACGGAACGCCTGCGGGTCGGGGCTGCACAATGTCATCAGCGCGGGATCGAAATTCTCCCAGACGGTCGCGTCGGTGTAGCAATGCGCCAGTGCGTCGGTCGCGAGACCGGGTATGCGCTTCAGATACGGCAGCGGCGGCATGTTCATGATCGACATGCAGGGCACCTTGGAGCGCGCCACCGCATCCAGCAGTTCGCGCACGCCCGGCGAGCGATATTGCGGCTCCTGCATGGCCAGCGCGACGATGTCGTAGTCGGCCGGGTTGACCTCGCCCGGACCGGCGGCGGTGAGGGTGCCCGGCAGTTTCCGCGAATCGATCTCGACGGGCTCGCTCCTGCCCTTTATCGGCAGCCGCACGCGAATCCCATCGCTGTTGATCGCCTCCACTTCGGCCGGGAGGCACACCAGCGTCACCTTGTGTCCCGCGAACAGCAGCTTGCTTGCCAGCAGCGACCCGTAGGACGCGCCCATGATCAGCACATTGTATGTGGCCACCTGGTATCCTCCCAATCGAGCGACAGGACGGCGTGGACCGCCGTTCCCCGCGACGACGGTGCTTGCGCCCGTCGGGAGCCAGTCTGGCACATGTAGGACCGCAAGGTAACCGGCTGCGAGCCGGCCTCGCGGACGCCAGGGATCGGCATCGGTATGGCTTTGATGCGATCGGCAAGAACGCAGCCTTGACGTGAATATAACGGGCAATACCGATTAAGTAACGTCAGAACCGCGTGACGAATTCTTGCCACGGACCGGTAAAGCTTGTAGCAGCGTTGCGCAGATTACTTTGTCTCGTATCGTCAAGATTCGCCGGACGACCAATCGTGGCCAACCACGGCAGGGAAACGACAACATCGTCCGATCGGCACCTCTGATCAGGAAACCAGGAATGCGGCGGTTCTTGCTGGGCTTGGTGTTTCTGAATCTGCTTGGCGCCCTGGTGGGTGCGGTCCTGACATGGCCGAAGAGTGCGACCGATCCCGAGAGCACCAGCCCGACGCTGGCCGAATTCCAGACCGGGGTCCGCATTGCAGTGGTGTCGGACGCGACGACGCAATCATCCGACGTGCCTGCCGTCCGATCCGAGCGCATGCCCGAGCGCTTGCAGCGTGGCGACACGCGTGTCGCGATGTCGCTCGCGCAAATAGTGGTCGAAGCCGGCCGCGAGCTGGATTCGGGCTGGGATCCGATCGGCGGCCAGCCGTACCGCGTTGCATCGAACCAATCGATGCAGGAAATGTTCAGTGCGGGCGATTTCGTGCCGGAGGCAAGCCTGCCGCGGTTGCCGTCGCCGCTCGCGACAGCCGATGTGCTCCGACAGGAGGATCGGCCAACGGAGGCCGTGCTGACACCGGCGGTCATGAACACTTCTGAGCCGAGCCTCAGCGTGCCCGCAATACCGCCCGCAACACTGCCCGCAACACTGATTGCATTTGGCGAAACGCCGCGGCAGGACGATCTGTCCGCCGAGCCTCCGGTCGTTGCAGTCGAAGTCGAGAAGCCGCGCGCCCAGACCTCGATTGACCAGGCAACAAAAGGTTCCCGCGAGACGCTCACCGCCGGTCGTCACGTGGACCACATTTCGATCCACTACCATGGCGACAAGCGGTCTCGCGCGGACGCGCAGCGCATTTCAAGCCGACTTGGATCAGCCGGTCCGCGTTCGGTTGAAATGCACACGACCGCGCATGTCGTGCCCGCGTCTCTGGTGCGCTACTTTTCACGACAGGATGCAGCCGCCGCCATCTCTCTAGCCAAAGGGCTGGGCAGCAACGCGACCGACTGGCATGTCGACGATTGCACCGCCTACCAGCACAAACCGGAGCGCGGAACAATTCAGCTTTGGCCGGCAACCGTGACCGCCAGTCGGTAGCCACCGGCGAACCGACGTCGCACCTCGCCGGCAAGCGGCGCCGCGGGCTAGACTGCCGGGATGCAGCAGAACCCGGACGCAGCGACCCTGACATTCCCGCATGCGCAGCCGCCCCCGCCGGGCGGCCTGATCGAGATCGCGCCGGGCGTGCAGTGGTTCCGTCTGCCGCTGCCCTACCGGCTCGATCACGTGAACATCTATCTGATCAGGGATGACGACGGCTGGACGGTGCTGGACACGGGCCTGGGCACCGATGCCTGCCGCGCGGTCTGGGAGTCGGTTCTGCGCGGACCGCTGGCCGGGCAGCGCCTCACGTCGATGATCGTGACGCATTACCATCCCGACCACGTCGGTCTCGCCGGCTGGCTCGCGGAACGCTTCGGCCTGGCGCTGTCGATGCCGCGTCCCGAATACCTCTACAGCCTCGCGCTGCAATATGCGCCCGGCGATCTCGGCGCCGACATGCACCGGCCGTTCTACCGTCGCCACGGGCTGTCGCCGGAGGTCACCGAAGGCGTGCTGAGCCGCGGGCACGAGTACCTGCGGCGGACGACGGGCGTGCCTCCCACCTATCATCGCATCAAGCACGGCGATCTGCTGCCGATCGGCGCCAGGTCCTTCCAGGTGATCACGGGCGGCGGCCATGCCCTGGAGCAGGCCATGCTGTACCGGCCCGATGAACGGTTGTTCTTCGCCGCCGACCAGGTGATCGCACGCATCTCGCCGAATGTGAGCGTGCACGCCATGGAACCCGACCTCGACGCGCTCGGCATTTACCTGCATTCGCTGGCCGGTCTGCGCGATACGGTCGCACCGGACGTGCTGGTGCTGCCGGGTCATGGACTGCCGTTCTACGGCCTGCACCGGCGCATTGCCGCACTGATCGAACACCATGCGCAACGCTGTGACGCGATCGCCGATGCATGCCGCCGCAAGCCGCTCTCAGTCGCGGAAATCGTCCCGGTTCTCTTCCAGCGCGAACTCGATGAGCATCAGACCGGGTTCGCGTTCGGCGAGGTCCTGGCGCACGTGAACCACATGCTCAACGGCGATCGGCTGGTCCTGGAGACCGACCTCGATGGCACCGACCGCTACCGTGCGCGGTGAGCGGGCGCTGTCTCCGGCACGCCTTTCGTCGTCGAATATTCGAAATGCAGCGCCTCGCCGGGATGCACGACGCCGAAGATCGCGTGGGCGGCGACGGCGGCCTCGCTGAAGCCCTGCAGGATCAGCTTGAGCTTCCCCGGGTAGGCAACGACGTCGCCGATCGCGAACACACCCGGCATGGAGGTCTGGCAGGTGGCCGGGTCGATCTTCACGCGGTGCAGGTCGCCGCGCTCGAGTCCCCAGGCCGCGATCGGTCCCAGATCCATCGACAGGCCGAAGAACGGCAGCAGCACATCGGCCGGCAGACGGCGTGTCTCGCCTTGCAGCGTCGCGACTTCGACTTCCGTGAGCGCCCCGTCGTCGCCGTGCAGCGCGTGGAGCTGATAGGGGATGACCAGCTCGATTTCTCCCCTTTGCGCCGCCGCATCGAGCTGCGCCGCGCTCTCCGGTGCCGCACGGAATTTGGGCCGCCGATGCACGACGGCGACGCGAGCGATGTCCTTCAGCGCCAGCGCCCAGTCCACCGCCGAATCGCCGCCGCCGGCGATCACCACCCGCTTGTCGCGGAAATCCTCGCGCCGGCGGACGTAGTATTGCACCGCGCCCGATGCCTCGTATCGCGCAAGCCCGTCGAGCGGCGGACGATTGGGGCCGAACGCGCCGGCGCCGGCGGCGACCACCACGGCCTTGCAGCGCACCGTGTCGCCCTGGTCGGTGGTCAGGACGAACGCGCCAGGCCCGCCGGCGAGGCCAAGCACACGCCGTCCGAGCAGGCGAGGCGCGTGGAACGGCGCGATCTGGCGTTCGAGCTGCGCCACAAGCTCGCCCGCGTCGATCGCGGGATGGGCGGGAATGTCGTAGATCGGCTTCTCCGGGTAGAGCGCGGCGCACTGCCCACCCACCTCGGCCAGCGCGTCGATCAGCACGCTGGAGAGCTTCAGCATCCCGAGTTCGAACACCGCGAACAGCCCGACCGGGCCTGCGCCGATGATCGCAACGTCCGTGTGCGATTTCGCTTGGTCATGTGCGGCACGTCTTAGCCGAGTGCGCAGTTGTCCGCGACTCCGCCGCTGCGGCAGATTGGATCCATGCCCGAAACCGGAGCGACCCGTCTGATCGAGCTGCCGAACCTTGCGGCCACCGAGGCACTCGCGGCCGCTGTCGCCGCGGTGGCGCGCGCGGGCGATGCGATCCTGCTGGAGGGCGAGCTTGGCGCCGGCAAGACCGTCTTTGCCCGCGCGTTTCTGCGGACGGCGACCGGCGATCCCGCGCTGGAGGTGCCCAGCCCGACCTTCACCCTCGTGCAGAGCTACGACACCCGTCGATCGGCGTGGTGCATCATTTCGATCTGTGGCGGCTGGAGGGTCCCGGAGGTCTGGTGGAACTCGGACTGGGAGGAGGCGTGCGACGGCATCGTGCTGCTGGAATGGCCGGATCGGCTGGGACCGCTGCGTCCCGCCGATGCGCTGACCGTGGCGCTGCAATCGACCGGCACGGACAGCCGCAGAGCGGTGCTGTCGGGCTGGCCTGACCGGCATCGGCCGCATCGCATGAGCCGCGAGCGGCTGATCGCGGCGTTTCTGGACCGCCATGGCTACGGCGCGGCGCGGACCGAGCCGCTCGCGCAGGACGCCAGCTTTCGCCGCTATCTGCGGCTGACCGGAGGCCCTCGACCCGCCGTCCTGATGGACGCGCCGCCGCCGGAGGACATCCGGCCGTTCGTGCGGATTGCCGGGCATCTGGCCGGGATCGGTGTTTCGGTGCCGGAAATATTCGCGGCTGACGAGGCCGAGGGCCTGCTGCTGGAAGAGGATCTTGGGCGACGATGTCTTTGCTCCCCCGCCCCCGCAGCCCCTCCCGGCAGCCCGCTCCGCGAGAGGGGGCGGGGGAGATCGGCTTCGCTATTCGACGCGGCCGTCGATGTGCTGGTCGCGATGCAGCGCGCACCGGCACCGCCCGACCTTCCGGTGTGGGACGCCGCCATGATGGCGGAGACCGCGCTGGCGACGTTGTTCGACTGGTGGTGGCCGGCCATGTTCGGCGCCCCGGCACCGGATGCGGCGCGGCAGGACTTCGCCGTCGCACTCGAGGCAATGCTGGCGCCGGTCGCCGCCGGACCGGCCGGCTTCGTGCATCGCGACTTCTTTGCCGGCAACCTGATCTGGCTGCCGCAACGCACGGGCATCCGTCGCGTCGGCGTGCTGGATTTCCAGGGCGCCGCAATCGGCCACCCTGCCTATGACCTGGCCTCGCTGCTGCAGGATGCCCGCCGCGACATACCCGGGTGGGTCGCCGAACGCGCAATCGCACGCTACCTCGCCGCGCGCCCGGAGCTGAACCCGACAGACTTCCGCGCCGCCTACGCTGCCTGCGCGGCGCAGACGGCACCTGCGCGTGGCGGGACAATGGGTGCGCCTCGCCTGCCGCGACAAGCGCCCGGGCTATCTCGCCTTCGGACCACGCACCTGGCGCCTGCTGGAGCAGGCCGTGCGCGACCCCGCTGCCGCACCTCTCGCCGCCGCGCTGGATCGCTGGATCCCGCCTGACCGGCGCTGCAATCCGCCGGGCCTCGCCGCATGATGTCGCGGCCAAGGACAGCGATGCTGCTGGCGGCGGGGCTCGGCACCCGCATGCGGCCGCTCACCGACCGGACCGCCAAGCCGCTTCTGCCCCTCGGCGGCAAGGCGCTGATCGACCATGCGCTGGATCGGCTGGCAGCGTCCGGAGTGGGAACCGTCGTGGTGAACGCCCATTGGAAGGCCGATCTGGTGGCGGCGCATCTCGCGGCACGAACGGACCAGGCGCCGCGCACCGTCCTGCGGCGGGAGCCGGCGCTGCTGGAGACCGGCGGCGGCGTCAAGGCGGCGCTTCCCGTGCTCGGTCCCGCGCCGTTCTTCGTCGTCAACGGCGATGCGTTCTGGCTGGACGGCCCGAACCCGGCGCTCGATCGGCTGGCCGCCGTGTTCGATCCGACGACAGTCGACGGAGTATTGCTGGTGCACCGGACATTTCAGGTGCATGCCGACGTCGGAATGGGCGACTTTGCGGTCGACAAGTGGGGAGGTCTGCGCCGGCGCGGTGAGCGCGAGGTCGCACCTTATATCTATGCCGGGCTGCAGCTCATCACGCCCGCGCTGCTGGCCGGCACGCCCGAGGGAGCCTTCAGCATGAACCGAGCCTGGGATACTGCCATGGCGGCCGGGCGGCTGCGTGCCGTGGTGCACGACGGGCTGTGGTTCCATCTGTCCACGCCGGCGGACCTCGCCGAGGCGGAGATCGATCCTGCGCGCGCGATCGACGGGGACGACCCGCTGAACCTCTTCACCATCCCACCTGGCGTCGCCTTCCTGGATGCGGTGGCGGCGGAGTGGCTGGCCCGTGCGGGCGATCCGCTGCAGGCCGCGCGTGGCCTGATCCTGCTGCCGACGCGGCGTGCCGCCCGCGCGCTGGCCGAGGCCTTCCTGCGCGCGTCGGGCGGGCGCCCGCTGCTGTTGCCGCGCATCACCGCGCTCGGCGCGCTGGATGAGGCGCCGCTGACCCTGGCCGGCGCGCTCGACCTGCCGCCGGCGGTGGAGCCGGCGCAGCGGCTGGCGGCGCTCACGAAGCTGATCCTGGCGATGGGCGGGACCGACGGAGCGCCGCGCACGGCCGATCGCGCCTGGATCCTTGCCGGCGAACTGGCCGCGCTGATGGACGAGGCGGAGCGGGCCGAGATCGATCTGGCCGGACGCCTGCCGGAGGCCGCCGATCCGGCGTTCGCGGCGCATTGGGCGCGGACGCTGCAATTCCTGCACATCGTCACGCGCGCCTGGCCGGACTGGTTGGCCGAGCAGGGACTGATGAACCCGGCGGCGCGGCAGGTGGCGCTGCTGAACGCCCAGTCCGCCGCCTGGGAACTGGAGCCACCGGCGGATCGCGTTCTGGTGGCGGGCACCACGGGCGGCATTCCGGCGGTGGCGCGTCTGCTGCGGGTGGTCGCTCGCTTGCCGACCGGCGCGGTGGTGCTGCCGGGCCTGGACACCGATATGGCCGAGGAATTCTGGGCCGAACTGGATGTCTCGCATCCGCAGGCCGGGCTGGCACGTCTGCTGCACGGATTGGGCGCGACGCGCGGGGATGTCCGGCCATGGCCGGCTGCTGCACCCGATGCGGCGCTCGCCTCGCGCAGTGCGACGATTGCGTGCGCGCTGTTGCCGGCCAAAGGTCTGGCCGAATGGCAGCACGCGGCACCGGCAGCGATCGGTGGCCTGTCGTTGCTCTCCACCGCCGATCAGCAGGAGGAAGCCGCGGCGATCGCGATGGTGCTGCGCGGGGCTTTGGACACGCCGGGTGCGGATGCGGCGCTGGTGACGCCGGATCGCGATCTGGCGGGGCGGGTGGCGACCGAGTTGCTGCGCTACGGCGTGGTGGCCGACGACAGCGCCGGCGAGAAGCTGGCCGACACGCCATCGGCTGTGTTTCTTCGCCTGCTGGTCCGGGCGGTTGCCGACGAACTGGCGCCCGTGCCGCTGCTGGCGCTGCTGAAGCATCCGCTGGCGGCCGCCGGGCTTTCCCCGGCTGCCTGCCGCGCCGGTGCGCGAAGTCTGGAACTGGCCTGCCTGCGTGGTCCGCGGCCGAGACCGGGCCTGGTCGGGCTGCGGCGCGCGCTCGATCGGGCGGGTGCCGAACCCGAAGCGGTCGCATTGCTGGGGCGGATCGAGACGTGCCTGGAGCCGGCGCTGCGGATTGCCGCCTCGATCGAGCTGGCGCCCGCCCAGGGTCTGACCGCGCTGATCGAAGCGGCCGAACGGCTTGCCGGCACGGACGAACTACCGGGTCCGGCCCGCCTGTGGGCCGGCGAGGAAGGCGAGGCGCTGGCGACGCGACTGGCCGAGGTGCAGGCGGCGCTGCCGCTGCTGCCGGACCAGCGCCGCGACGTGTTGCCGGGGTTGCTGGATGCGGTGCTGGAGGGCGCCGTCGTGCGCAGCCGGCGGGCGCTGCGCGGGCGGGGCGGGACCGAGCATCCTCGGGTGTTCATCTGGGGTCTGCTGGAGGCGCGCCTGCAGACGGCGGATGTGATGGTGCTGGGCGGCCTCGCCGAGGGGGTGTGGCCGCCGCTGAGCGATCCCGGACCGTGGCTGTCACGTCCGATGCGGGCGACAGTCGGGCTGCCGTCACCCGAGGAAATCGTCGGCCAGGCGGCGCACGACTTCGTCGCCTGTGTCTGTGCCGCGCCGACCGTGGTGCTGTCCTGCCCTCGTCGGCTCGACGGCGCTCCGGTCGTGCCGGCGCGCTGGCTCACCCGACTGGAAACACTGCTGAGCGGGCAAAAGGCGGCGCTGCCGCTGCATCCGGCTGCGTCGTGGGTCCGCGCGCTGGATCAGCCCGTGGGTGAGCCGCAGCCGGTTCGACCGCCGCGCCCATGCCCGCCGGTCGCGTTGCGGCCACGCAGGCTTTCGGTCACCGAGATCGAGACCTGGCTGCGCGATCCGTATGCGATCCATGCCAGGCACGTGCTGCGTCTGTCGGCGCTGAAGCCGCTGGAGGAGGCGACCGACGCCGCGGACTACGGCCTCCTGGTGCATACCGGGATGCACCATTTCCTCGAGCAGCACGGCATCCGGTGGCCGGCCGATGCCGAGGAGCAGATGCGGCGCGCCATGATGCGGGCACTCGCGGAGGCCGATCTGCGCGAGGCGCTGGCCACGTGGTGGGCGCCGCGGCTCACGCGGATCGCCGATTGGGTCGCGGGCATTGAAGCGGTGCGCAGGAGCGAACGTCCGCCTGCGGCGATCGCTGCCGAAGTGCGTGGCACGTATGCGCTCGCGCGACCGGGCGGCGCGTTCCGGCTGGTCGGACGGGCGGACCGGATCGAGCAGCGGCGGGATGGCGGTCTGGCCATCCTCGACTACAAGACCGGGACGCCACCGAGCCAGAAGGACGTGGACGCCGGCCTGGCGCCGCAACTGCTGTTGGAAGCGGCGATGGCCGAGGCCGGAGCGTTTGGTGCAGATTTGACCGGGGCAGCAGTCGAGCTGACCTACTGGCACCTGACCGGCGGGTTCCAAGCGGGCGAATTGCGGACACTGTTCAAGGCGGACGCGGATGCGATTGCCGTCGCCACCCGCGATGCGAGCGAGGCACTGTGCCGGCTGATCGATGCCTACGACGCGCCGGATCGTTGCTATCTGTCGCAGCCGCAGCCCGGGTTCGCGCCGCGGTTCTCGGATTATGCGCAGCTTGCCCGGGTGGCCGAATGGGCGGCTGCCGGGGATGACGCATGAGCGGCCCCCGCCCCCCAACCCCCTCCCCAAAGGGGAGGGGGAGCATCATGCCGACTACTCCGCCTCCCCTTGCGGGAGGGGGCTGGGGGGAGGGGGTCTCCCCGCGTGAACGCGCCAACGCCGAACAGCTCTCGGCTTCCGACCCCACCGTGTCGGCGTTCGTCGGTGCATCCGCGGGATCCGGCAAGACCAAGCTCCTGACCGACCGTCTGCTGCGCCTGATGCTGGCCGGCGCAAAGCCCGAGCGCATCCAATGCCTCACCTTCACCAAGGCCGCCGCAGCCGAGATGTCAGTCCGGCTCCAGAAGACCCTCGGCAGATGGGTCACGCTGGATGACGCAGCGCTGGCCAGCGAACTGCGCGCACTCGCCGTCGAGCCGGGGCAGCAGACCCTGCACGACGCCCGTGCGCTGTTCGCGAAGGTCCTGGATCTGCCGGGCGGCATGCGCATCGGCACCATCCACGCCTTCTGCCAGTCCCTGCTGCGGCGCTTCCCGCTGGAGGCGGCGCTGTCGCCGCACTTCAGCCTGGTCGATGATCGCGACGCCGAGGACGCCCTGACCGAGGCACGCGAGACCATGCTCGCGAATGCCAATTCGCCGCGTTCACGGGCCGCGCTCGAAACGCTGGCGGGCCTCGCATCGGCGGATCAGTTCGGCCAGCACGTCGCGACGTTGCAGGCCGATCTGCCCCGGCTGCGGGGTGCCCTCGATCTGGGCGAGGGCCTGGAGGCAGCGCAGCGGCGTGCGCTCGGCGTGACCGCGGCCAGCGAAACGGAGATCATCGCGAACGCGGTCAACTGGCAATCGGAACGCGAACTGCGCAAGGCCGCGCTGATCGTGCAGCGCGTCGGCGCAAAGCAGTGTGCCGAACGGGCAGGGCGAATCCTCGACTGGCTCGGCTTGGAGGCGGCGGATCGCAGCGAGCACTGGCAGCACTGGTGCGGCGAGTTCCTGACCAAGGACGGCAAGCCGCGCGCCGAAAGCGGGTTCGTCAGCAAGGCGGTGAAGGATGCGAATCCCGATCTCATCAACTTCTTTATTACGGAATGCGACCGCATCATCGAGGTGATCGACGCCTGCCAGGCACTGCACGTGGCCGCGGTCTCGGCCGCACTGCTGACGCTCGCGGCGCCGGTTCTGTCCGCGTATGCGGCGCACAAGGAGGCGTCGGGCCTGCTCGACTACGATGACCTGATCGGACGGACATCGCAGCTTCTGGTCGATCCCGGCGCCGCCTGGGTCCTGTACAAACTGGATGGCGGGCTCGATCACCTGCTGCTGGACGAGGTGCAGGACACCGCGCCGGCGCAGTGGCGCATCGCGCACGCGCTGAGCGCCGAATTCTTCGCCGGCGAGGCGGCGCGCGAGACGGACCGCACGGTGTTCGCCGTCGGCGACCGCAAGCAGTCGATCTACTCGTTCCAGGGCGCCGACATCGAGGAATTCGACCGCTCGCACAAGGTGCTCGCCGCGCGGGTGCGTGCTGCGGACAAGCCTTGGCGCGAGGCACAGCTCGATGTGTCGTTCCGGTCCACGCGGCCGGTGCTGGAGCTGGTGGATCATGTATTCGCCAATCCGATTGCGGCCGCCGGGGTCGTCGAACCGGGGCAGACGCTCACGCATTACGCCGACCGTGCGAACCATGCCGGTGTCGTGGAGCTTTGGCCGCTCGCGCCGGTGCCCGACGCGATCGAACCGACGCCGTGGGCGGTGCCGGAGCAGAACCAGGGCATGACCTCGGCGCCCCAGCTTCTGGCGGAGACGCTGGCGCGCTGGATCGCGCAGACGGTCGGTGGCGGGGTGATGCTCGAAAGCAAGGGGCGTCCGCTCGCACCCGGCGACGTGATGGTGCTGGTCCGGCGGAGGAACGATTTCGGCCGCGCCCTGGTGCGTGCGCTGAAGGCGCACGGCGTGCCGGTGGCTGGTCTGGACCGGCTGATGCTGACGGAGCAGCCGGCGGTGCAGGACCTGATTGCGCTCGCCGACTCGCTGCTGCTGCCGCAGGACGACCTGACCTTCGCCTGCCTGCTGACAAGTCCACTTGGGGGACTGTCCGACGACAGCCTGATGGAGCTTGCGATCGGCCGTCGCGGCCCCTTGTGGGAAGCGCTGCGGGAGCGGGCGGACGAACGGCCGGACTGGCAGGCGGCCTGGGCGTTCTTCGCTGCCATGTTCGCGCGCGTCGATTACGTTTCGCCGCATGCGCTGTTTGCCGAGGCGCTCGGCCCGCTGGGCGGCCGAGCGCGACTTTACGCGCGGCTGGGTCCCGAGGCGGCCGAACCGGTGGATGAACTGCTGAACGCGGCGCTGTCGTATGGCCGCATGCACCCGCCGTCGCTGCAGGGCTTCCTGCACTGGCTGCGCCGTTCGGGCGCGGAGGTGAAGCGCGAGGCGGAGGGTGCCGGCCGCCTGGTCCGTGTGATGACCGTGCATGGCGCGAAGGGCCTCCAGGCGCCGCTGGTGATTTTGCCGGACACCACGTCGCTGCCGCCGGACCGGGGGTCGATCCTGTGGGCGATGGACCGGACCACCGACCGCGAGGTGCCGATATGGTCGCCGCGGCGGGAACTGCGCTGCGCTGCCGCACAGCGTCTGCGCGACGAGGCGGCGACGCGGCGGATGGAGGAGTACAATCGCCTGCTCTACGTCGCGTTGACCCGCGCCGAGGACCGGCTGGTGGTCTGCGGCTGGCAGACCAGGCGCAACCTGGACGATGCATGCTGGTACCGGCTGGTGGAACGCGGCTTCGACGCACTGCCTGCGGAGCGTGAGGCGTTCGGCGCCTGGGACGGCGAGGTGCGGCGCCATGCCACGCCGCAGCTTGCGGAACCCGATCGGGCGCCGTGACGGAGGCTGGAACACACGTCGCCGACTTGCCGCCCTGGGCCGGCAGATCGCCCGACTGGCGCGCCGAGCCGCCGCCGGCCGAACCAGATCGACCGGAGCGGCTGGCTCCCAGCCGGCCGGAGGGTGCCGAACTCGGGCCTGTGCCGGCGGCTGCTTCGCCGCTGGCGGCACGCGAGGCGGCGACCAACCGTTTCCTCCGCGGCAGGCTGATCCACGCTCTGCTGCAGCATCTGCCCGATCTGCCGCCCGAACACCGTGCCACGGCGGCGCGCGCCTGGCTCGACCGGCCCGGGAACGGCCTCGCCGCCGGCGAAGTTGACGTGCTGGCGGCCGAGACCCTGGCGATCCTCGATCATCCGGAACTCGCCCCGCTGTTCGGGCCGGACAGCCGCGCGGAGGTACCGCTGACCGGCGTGATCGGGGGTGCGGTCGTCGGCGGCCTGGTGGATCGGCTGGTAGTACTGCCGGATCGCGTGCTGATCGCGGACTTCAAGACCAATCGCCGGCCGCCCGGGCGGGTCGAGGACACGCCGGTGCTGTATCTGCGGCAGATGGCCGCCTATCGCGCCGTGCTGCGCGAGATCTTTCCCGGACCGCGCCATGGTCTGCGCGCTGGTCTGGACCCAGGCGTCGCAGGTCGTCATGCTGCCGGACACGTTGCTGGCGAGCCATGCCCCAGGGTCAGACCCCGTGCGGGCTTCCAGCCATGCGCGCGACGCTGCTTGACCTGCCGAACCCGGTCCCCACCTCCCCTGCAACCGTAACGTTGAGGCTGCCATGAGCACGAACACCAAACCCGTCACCGACCAGAGCTTCGACACCGACGTGCTGAAAGCCGAGGGAGCAGTGCTGGTGGATTTCTGGGCCGAGTGGTGCGGCCCCTGCAAGATGATCGGCCCGGCGCTGGAGGAACTCGCCGCCGAGTTCGCCGGCAAGCTGACGGTCGCCAAGGTGAACATCGACGACAACCCGGTGACGCCGAACAACTACGCGGTGCGCGGCATCCCGACGCTGATCATGTTCAAGAACGGCCAGCCCGCCGCGACCCAGGTCGGCGCACTGCCGAAGAGCCGGCTGAAGGACTGGATCGCGTCGAACATCTGACGGCGCGCACGTCTGACGGGGCGGCCTTACCCGAGCGCCGCGACCAGCGCCTCCGCGCTGCGCCCGTTGGCGATGGCGGCTGAACGGCCATCCCAGTGGGTGCCGCCGACGCGGGCGAAGGCGTGGTCGGCGTCGGGATAGACGTAGGCAGGCGATCTGCCGGTGGCCTTTCACGGCGTCGACCACCTTGGCGCGGCCCTCGGGCGGGAAGAACTCGTCCTTGTCGGCGATGTGGACCAGAAGCGGTTTTTTCACGTTGCCGAGGTCGCCGAGCAGGTTGTCCAGCCCGACGCCGTAGTAGGAGATGTTCACATCGGCGTCGGACTGCTCGGCCATCATGAAGGCGAGCCGGCCGCCCGAGGCAGTAGCCCATCGTGCCGACGCGGCCGTTGGCGCCCGGCAGCTTGCGCGCGGCGGCCACGGTGGCCTTGAGGTCGTCGACGCCCTTGGCCTGGTCGAACTTGCCGAACAGTTCGAACGCCTTCTTCCACTCCGCCTCGGTCTTGTCGGTGATGTCGATGCCAGGCTCGATGCGCCAGAACAGGTCGGGGCAGACGGCGATGAAGCCCATGTCGGCGACCCAGGCGGCGATGTCGCGCATCGCCTGGTTCACGCCGAAGATCTCCTGGATCAGCACGACGACGCCGGCCGGTTTGGTCTTCGGCTCCACGAGGTAGGCCGAGAAGCTGCCGGTGCCGTCAGTGGCCGGGATGGTGACGCTGGCCATGGCTGTTCTCCCTGCACGCGAGTGCTCCAGCATAGCCGAGCGGACAGAATTCAGAAGAGGCGACCGCAGTGGGGTTGCGGCGACTATTCAGGCTTCGTTGCTCGAGGCAACAAGCCCGCGCAGATGACCAATGATCTGACCGATGGTTGCGAGGGCGGCAAGCAGAACGTCGGACGACGGCTCCGGTTCTGCGATTTCTTCCAGCCCGGGGTATCGGTAGGCATGACCCCACACCGTCAGTCGCTCCGTTTCCGTCAGTACTTGCCGCCAATTCGGGTGGTGCGACGCAGCAAGGTCGCCAAGTCTCGCCATATCATGGGTCTTGGCGAATGGTATGCCCGCCATGACGAGCATGCTCTTGACTGCCTTTTCTGCCGCCGGCTGGCAGTGGTAGGCGGCGATGCCGAGCATGGGCTCATTCGCGTCAAGGCACAGATGAACGACGCGCACGTCGGCTATCGCGACCGCCAGCCAGCGTCCTGCCTCGCTCCGTCGATCGTCCTCGAGTTCCCGATCACGACCGCTCATAGACCACGATGCCCTCGTGGCTGGCGGCGTATGCCAACGTGCCGACGATCCGGCTTTTCCGGCGAAAGGTGGTCTCCCGGCACGGAACAACGTCGGCCGCGAGGCGATAGGACCGCCGACGATTCATACCCGGCCTTCAGGGTCAGCTTGTCCGCCGGGGCGTCATCGTCCAGGACGACCAGAAGGTCGATGTCGCTATCCGGGCCCACATCGCCACGAGCTGCCGACCCGAACACAATCACACGGCGCGGCCGAAAATAAGCGACCACGGGTTCGAGAAGGTCGGGCGGAACCAATACGTTCATGCGTGAACACTAACCGACGGCCGCGAAATCGCCCACTAGATAGCGGTCAATCGACTCACACGTAATATTCCGCCAACGGCGCGAAGCCGTTGAAACGCTGGCTGGCGTAGGTCGTCACGTAGGCGCCCGGCCGAGAGCAGTTCCACGCGGTCGCCGGATACAAGCGCCAGCGGCAGGCGATAGTTGGACCTCTCGTAGAGAATGTCCGCGCCGTCGCAGGTCGGGCCGGCGATCGCCACCGGACCCGTCGGCCCTCCGTCGTGCGGCGTGACGATGCGATACTTGATCGCCTCGCCCTCCGTCTCCGCCAGCCCGCCGAAGCGGCCGATGTCCAGATACACCCAGCGCACCGGATCGTTCGGGTCGCGCCGGCTCACCAGCACCACCTCGGCGCTGACCAGTCCCGCATCGCCCACGACGAAGCGGCCAGGCTCGATCAGCATCTCCGGCAGGGCGTTGCCGAAATGCTCGGTCATCGTCGTCATGATGGCGTCGCCGAACTGGTCGATCTCCGGCACCGGATCGCGGTACCGCGTCGGAAAGCCGCCGCCGAGGTTCATCATGCGCAGGTTCACGCCGGCCTCGGTCAGGTCGGTGAACAGCATCGCGACCTTGCCGATCGCCACCTCGTAGGCGCGGGTGGTGGTCTGCTGGCTGCCGACGTGGAACGACAGCCCGTACGGATCGAGCCCCATGTCGCCGGCGCGCAGCATCAGTTCCCTGGCGCGTTCCACGGTGGTGCCGAACTTGCGCGACAGCGGCCAGTCGGCGCCCTCGTTCTCCACCAGGATGCGGCAATAGACCCGGGCGCCGGGCGCGTTCGCTGCCAGCTTCTCCAGTTCCTCGGCCGAATCGAAGGCGAACAGCGTCACGCCGCGCTGGAATGCGGCGCGGATCGCCGATGCCTTCTTGATCGTGTTGCCGTAGCTGATCGCCTCGGGGCGCGCGCCGGCGTCCAGGCAGCCTGCCACCTCCTCGAAGCTCGCCGCGTCGAAGCTCGAGCCGAGCCGGACCAGCCGCTCCAGCACCGGGCGGGCCGGATTGGCCTTCACCGCGTAGTAGATGCGCGCCAGCGGCAGGGCGCGCTGCAAGGTGCGGAAATTCGCTTCCACACGATCCACATCGAGCACCAGGCACGGCGTGGCCGGCTGCTGCTCAGCAAGGAAACGGGCGACCTTCGGGGTCATCGCACCGAGCCTCCCTTGGCTGGACGCCCGCCTGAATGAGGCGACGGGCGTGAGTTGACGAAACGGTCGAACGAACCAGCGACCAGAACGATTGCCAGAACGCTTGACGTCGTTGCGTAACCACAAGAGGGCCAGAGGCACGTGCGTTGCTGCGTGAGGGGCCAATTAGGACCCCTCCGGGCCCGACGCAAGACGGAATCTCGACACGGTTGAAAGAATCTCCCGCGCCGGGGCACAGACGCTGCATCCGGTGCGGCGGTGGGGCGTTCTTCCTGCCTGTCTGCTTCGGGCCCATGCTGGTGACCCGCCAACCGGCAAGGAGATACATTGGACATATCGCCGCCCTCGTCGCCCCCCGCGCCACGGGCTTCGGCACAGGCCGATGCCGCGCCGCGCGCACGGCCCCGGCAGGGTGTCGTGGCGCCGATGCCGGACGGTGACCATCGGCACGCTCCGCGAGAGCACCACCGACCGCGTGTCGCTGGCCGCCGCGGGCTGTGGCTTTTATGCAACGCTCGCGCTGTTTCCGGCGATCAGCACGCTGATCTCGGTCTACGGGCTGGTCTTCGATGTCCAGTCGGTGGAGCAGCAGCTTCAGGTGCTGCGCGATCTGCTGCCGGCACCGGCCTTCGCACTGATCGACGAGCGGGTGCACCAGCTCGTCGGCCAGGCCACGGACACGCTGAGCACCGGCCTGATCGTCAGCCTGGTGATCACATTCTGGAGCGCCGCGACGGGCACGAAGTCGGTGCTGTCGGCGCTGAATGTCGCCTACGACACGACCGAGCGGCGGGGCATCGTCGGCTTTCAGCTCATTGCGCTGCTGATGACGCTGTGCGCGGTGGCCGCGGCTGCGCTGGGCATCGCGGTGCTGGTGTTCCTGCCGACGGTGATCTCGTTCGTCGGTCTCTCACGCTACAGTGCGGCGCTGATCAACGAGTTCAGCACCGTCCTGCTGGTCGTGCTGGTCGGCGGGACGATCGCGCTGCTGTATCGGTTCGGGCCGTCGCGGCGCCCGCCGCCCAACCAGCACATATTTCCCGGGCGCCTTCCTGGCCACCGCGCTCTGGCTGATCGCCTCGGTGGGGCTGTCGTTCTACGTCTCCCACATCGCGAGCTTCGGCGTCACCTACGGGTCGCTCGGCGCCGTCGTCGCGATCATGCTGTGGTTCTACATCTCGGCCTACGCGGTGCTGCTCGGCGCGGAACTGAACGCGCAGCTGGAGCAGACCGCGGACATCGGCGCCGGCTGACCACCGCGCAGCGGCTTATCGGCTGGCAAACGAGGCCGCCGCCTGTTACCTGGACGCCGCAGCACAGGCAGCAGGACGCGCCCGGAATGGCCCACGGCATGGCCCATTGGGACGACGGCTACGTGACCGACGTGGCCTATACCAGCAACTTCTACCGCGAGATCACACCGTCCTGGCTCGGCATGACCAGCCTGCTGCTCGGCCACCGCCCGCCGGACCTCGCGCGGCCGTTCCGCTACGCCGATCTTGGCTGCGGCAACGGCTTTACCGCCCTCGCCGTCGCGGCCGCCTGCCCGCACGCGGAGGTCTGGGGGTTCGACTTCAATCCGGCGCATATCGAGTTCGCCGGCGCACTGGCGGCGCGCGCCGGTCTGAGCAACGCGCATTTCGTCGAGACCTCGTTCGCCGACCTGGCCGCGCTGCCGGACAACGCGCTGCCGGACTTCGATTTCATGGTCTCGCACGGCGTGCTGAGCTGGATCTCGCCGGCCAACCGCCGCCATCTGATGTCGGTGATCGCCAGGCGGCTGAAGCCGGGCGGCCTGGTCTATCTCGGCTACAATGTCACCACCGGGTGGACCGCGATGGTGCCGGTGCAGGCGCTGATGCGCATGCTGGCCGCCGCGAGCCCCGAGCGGACGGATCTTGCCGTCCCCGGCGTGCTGGATTTCATCGACCGGCTGAAGCAGGCCGGCGCGCTGTTCTTCCAGGCCAATCCGGCGCTCGAGTCGCGATTGCAGGACATCAGAAAGCAGGACGCGCGCTACATCGCGCACGAGTATCTCAACCAGGACTGGCATCCGCTGATGTTCGCCGACATCGCCGGCGAGATGGCGGAGGCGAAATGCCGTTTCATCGGCAGCGCCACGCTGGCGGAGAACATCGACACGGTGGCGGTGCCGGCCAACGTGGCGCCGATCCTCGCGGAGACGCAGGGATCTCCATCTCCGCGAGACGTTGCGCGATCTGGGCTGTGCGCAGGGATTCCGGCGGGACGTTTACCGCAAGGGCATCGCACCGATGCCGGCCGCGGAGCAGCAGGGGCTGACGGAATCGTTTGTGCTCACCGGGCTTGGGATGGCGGTGCCGGAAGCCGGGCCGAGCTTCGCCACACCGATCGGCAATGTCGCCGGGCGGCCGGAGATCTACCAGCCGTTGCTGGCGATGATCGACGAGGGCCCGCTGAGCATCCGGACGGCGCGTCAATCTCCCGGCTTCGCTGCCCGCCCACTGGTGGAACTGATGCAGGCGTTCGCCCTGCTGGTGTCCGGCGGCTACGCCCATCCCATGCTGCCGGAGGGCGGTACGGCGGCGGGGCGGGACGCTGCGCGCCGCCTGAACCAGGCGATTGCCCAGGCGAACGCCGATGCCGCCGATCTGCCTCGGCTTGCGGCCCCGGCCATCGGCTCGGCGGTGGGTGTGGACATGCTGGAGACGATGGTGGTCGGCGAACTGCTGGCCGGGCGGACGGCCGATGTCGATCCGCTGGCTGCCGAGGTGCTGGCGGTGCTCGCCCGCAGCGGCCGCAATGTGCAGCGGGACGGCAAGCCGGTGACCGATCCGGTCGAAGTCGCGTCAGATCGTCGCGGATGCCATCCGGACCATGATCGAGAAGCGCTTCCCGGTGCTGCGACGGTTAGGCGTGCTGGAGGGGTGAAGCGGTGGGGACGGTCACGCGGCGTAGGCAGCGAGTTGGATAATGCGGAGGCCCGACACCGCCGGTAACCGACGATCGTTGGTGACGAACGCCGTGCATCGCGTGGTGAGAGCGGCTGCCACTAGCAGCGCATCCGGCGTCCTCGCTCCGGTCGCAGCGCGGATCTGTGCGGCGCGGCGCAATTGATCGCGTGTCAGGTCAATCAGCCGGACGCCGCGACTTCTTGTGAGCAGTGCCTCATAGCGTTCTGCCAACGCATGGTTGCCGGCGCGATATGGCACCACGAGCACTTCGAGCAGCGTCACCGCAGATGCGATGAGCTCTCGTCTGCCATCATCTGCATCCAAGAACAGAGGAACAAGGGCAGGAAGAAACTGCGGCGTCTCTTCGATGAAATAGATAAAGATGGAAGTGTCGATACCGACGTTGCCAGGCCCGATATCATCGATCAATCCCATGAGTCCCGCTCTGTCTCGACATGACGGGCGGGTTCCACGCGGTGCCAAACCTCCTTGCCGAGGCCTCGCAGTTCGAGGATCGAGAGTACCTCAGGTGCCTCAAGCGCCGCAGCGAGCAGATGCGTCGCTTCTTGTGCGATCGAGCGGCGTTGGCGCCTTGCGCGCGCGCGGAGCAGCTCATAGAGGCTTTCGGGCACATTCTTGATGTTGAGCGTGGCCAACAATTCCTCCACAACGCCTCCTTTTTGGTGGTTGTGAGGAAAGCGGTCAAGGCCCCGCTACGCGCTGGCGTGTTCGCAGCGCGCTCGATCGCGATCGAGAGCTACCTGATCAGCCCGGTCAGCGGACTGGACGGATCGGCACCCAGCTTTCGCGGCATCCGCCCGGCGAGATAGGCAAGCCGCCCCGCCTCGATCGCCAGCTTCATCGCGCCGGCCATCCTGATCGGGTCCTTGGCATGCGCGATCGCCGAATTCAGCAGCACCGCGTCGCAGCCAAGCTCCATCGCGATCGCCGCGTCCGAGGCGGTGCCGACGCCGGCATCCACCAGGAACGGAACCTTGGTCTGCTCGCGCAGCATCCAGATCATCGCGGCGTTCTGGATGCCCAGCCCGGAGCCGATCGGCGCGCCGAGCGGCATGATCGCCACGCAGCCCATATCCTCGAGCCGCTTGCACGCCACAGGGTCGTCGGCGGTGTAGACCATCACCTCGAACCCGTCCTTGATCAGCGCCTCGGCTGCCTCGAACGTCCCCGGCATGTCCGGATACAGCGTGGGCGGTGGCCCGAGGACCTCGAGCTTCACCAGGTTCCAGCCGCCGGCCTCGCGCGCCAGCCGCAGCGTGCGCACCGCGTCGCTGGCGGTGTGGCAGCCGGCGGTGTTCGGCAGGTAGGTGTATTTCTTCGGATCCACGTGGTCCTGCAGCATCGGCGCCTTGGGATCCGACAGGTTCACCCGGCGCACCGCCACGGTGACGATCTCCGCGCCGGAGGCCGCGATGGCGGCGCCGGTCTCCTCCAGGTCCTTGTAGCGCCCGGTGCCGACGATCAGGCGCGAGCGAAAAACGGCGGCCGGCAACCACCCAGGTGTCGTCGGCGGGCAATGTTGCGTCCATGTCAGCCTCCCCCGATGAAATGCACGATCTCCAGCGCGTCGCCGCTCTCGAGCCAGGTATCGGCGTAGCGCGACCGCGGCACGATCTCCGCGTTCCGTTCCACCGCCACCTTGCGCGACTCCAGCCCGAGCGTGGCAAGCAGGCCGGCGACGGTCATCGGTCCGTCGAAGGCGCGGTGCTCGCCATTCAGTGTCATGGCCACGGCGGTCTGCATGCCGCAAGTATGGTCATCCGGGACCGGCGCGGCAAGGAATGGCAGCCCCGGGGTTTCACCCCGAACCCCGACCAGAGGCTCCGCCTCTGGACTCCGCCAAGGGCCGAGCCCTTGGAACCCGTTCACTTCAGAATCGGATTCCAAAGGCTTTGCCTTTGGTGGGGGTCCCGGGGGCAACGCCACCGGGCGGGTTTCAGGGCAGAGCCCTGAGCCCGACTGCCCTGGGCGCCCTGATGCGCGCCGGATTGCCCAGCGCAGCGGCGCCATCCGGAACGTCGCGCGTGACGACGCTGCCCGCTCCGATCATCGCATCGTCGCCGATCCTCACGCCCGGCAGGATGATCGCGCCGCCGCCGATCCAGACATTGCGCCCGATATGGACCGGGCGGCCGAACTCTGCGCCGGAGCGGCGCACCGACGCGTCCCGGGGATGATCGGCCGCGTAGATCTGGACGGCGGGGCCGATCTGCGTTCCCGCGCCGATCGTCACCGCGGCGACATCCAGGATCACGCAGTTGAAGTTCAGAAAGGCGCCAGGCCCAAGCCGGATGTTGTAGCCATAGTCGCAGTGGAACGGCGGGCGGATGACCGCTCCGTCGCCGACCTCGCCCAGGCGTTCACGCAGCAGCCGGTGCCGCTCCGCGGGCGAGCACGCGAGCGCGGCACTGTAGCGCTGCATCCACGCTTCCGCCGACGCGCGGTCCGCCGCAAGCTCGGGGTCGTTGGCATCGTAAAGCTGTCCCGCCAGCATCTTCTGCTTCTCGGTAGGCTGCGCGTTCATGCGATAAAGTCCGCTTTCAGGATGGGCAGGTCCGTTGCTGCGGCGGGCGGGCGGGCGCGGCCAATCGTCGCCGCGATTGGACCGGCGCGGCCAGCTATGCTACGCGCCCCGGCATGTCGCAAGCGACGGTCCCGCCCCTGATCGCCGTGCTGAACGGTCCGAACATGAACATGCTCGGCCTGCGGCAGCCGCATCTGTATGGCGGCGCAACGCTGGATGACGTGGAGCAGCTCTGTGCCGAGACCGCCGAGCAACTGGGCCTCGCCATCGACTTCCGCCAGACCAACGGCGAGGGCGAACTGGTCTCCTGGGTGCAGGAATGCCGCGGCCGCGCCCAGGGCATCGTGATCAATCCGGCCGGCTACACCACCACCTCGATCGCCCTGATGGACGCCCTGCTGGCCAGCGAACTGCCGGCGATCGAGGTGCACGTGACCAACATCCACCGCCGCGAGGAATTCCGCCAGCGCTCCTACGTCTCGCAGGCGGCCGTCGGGGTGATCTGCGGCCTCGGCGTTCGTGGCTACGCGCTGGCGCTGACAGCGATGGCCGATCTCCTGCTCGAGGCGCGCGCATGACCCGCATTCCGTTCGATCCCGACGCGATCCGCGCGCTTGCCGCGGTGCTGACCGAGACCGGCCTGACGGAAATCGAGATCGCCGAGAAGGACAGCCGCATCCGCGTCGTGCGTGCCGCGCCGCAGGCTGCGCCAGGGTTTCGTGCCGCCGCCGGTGGCGCATGCCGTGCCGGCTGCCGGCGGGCGCACCATCCGAGGCCGAACCCGCCAGCCATCCCGGGGCCGTGCTGAGCCCGATGGTCGGCGTGGTCTATCATGTTCCCCGAACCGGGCGCGCCGCCGTTCGTCACCGTCGGGCAGAGCGTGGTCGCCGGCCAGACGCTGCTGCTGATCGAGGCGATGAAGACGTTCAACCAGATCAGGGCGCCGAAGGCCGGCACCGTCACGCGCATCCTGGTGCCCAACAGTACGCCCGTCGAGTACGGCGAGGCGCTGCTGATCCTGGAATGATGCGGTTGTTCCAGAAGATCCTCATCGCCAATCGCGGCGAGATCGCGCTTCGCATCCAGCGTGCCTGCCGCGAGCTAGGCATTCCCACCGTCGCGGTGCACTCCACCGCCGATGCCGAGGCGATGCATGTGCGCCTGGCCGATGAAAGCGTCTGCATCGGACCGCCGCCGGCGAAGGACAGCTACCTGAACATCCCGGCGATCCTGTCGGCTGCCGCGATCACCGGCGCCGAGGCGATCCATCCCGGCTACGGATTTCTGTCCGAGAATGCCGGCTTCGCCGAGATGGTGGAGGCGCATGGACTGACCTTCATCGGCCCCTCGCCGGCGCATATCCGCATGATGGGCGACAAGGTGACCGCCAAGGCTGCGATGGCGCGGCTCGGCGTGCCGCTGGTTGCCGGCTCCGATGGCCTGGTCCCGGATGTCGCGACGGCGCGCGCAGTGGCCGAGCGCATCGGCTATCCGGTGCTGATCAAGGCGGCTGCCGGCGGCGGCGGGCGCGGCATGAAGGTGGCCGAGGATGCCGCCTCGCTGGAGGAGGCGTTCCGCATCGCACGCACCGAGGCGCGCGCGGCGTTCGGCAACGATGCCGTGTATGTCGAGAAGTATCTCGACCATCCGCGCCACGTCGAACTGCAGGTGTTCGCCGATGCGCACGGCAATGTCGTGCATTTCGGCGAGCGCGACTGCAGCCTGCAGCGGCGTCATCAGAAACTGCTGGAGGAAGCCGGATCACCCGCGTTGAGTGCGGCCGAGCGGGACGCGCTCGGCGCCACCGTCACCGACGCCCTGTCGCGGATCGGCTATCGCAATGCCGGCACGCTCGAGTTCCTGTATCAGGACGGCCGCTTCGCCTTCATCGAGATGAACACGCGGCTTCAGGTGGAGCATCCGGTGACCGAGATGGTCTGCGGCATCGATATCGTGCGCGAGCAGATCCGCATCGCGGCGGGCGCGCCGCTGGGCTACACGCAGCGCGACATCCGGTTTTCCGGCCATGCCATCGAGTGCCGCATCACCGCCGAGGACCCGGTGAGCTTCACGCCGTCACCGGGCCGGGTGACGGCGTTCCATGCGCCGGGCGGGCTGGGCGTGCGCATCGATTCGGCGCTGTATGCCGGGTATGTCGTGCCATCCTACTACGACAGCATGGTGGCCAAGCTGATCGTGCATGCGCCGACCCGCATCGACGCCATCAACCGCATGCGCCGCGCGCTGGACGAATTTGCCATCGTCGGCATCCAGACGACGATCCCGCTGCATCAGCGCATCGTCGATGCTCCGGAATTTCAGGCGGGCGACTACACGATCCATTGGCTGGAACGCTTCGTCGCCCGCTGACTGCGGCGCTGGCCTGGGTCAGAACGCCATCCAGGCGAACAGGAACAGCGTGTTGTTGGCGCTGGCGTTGCGTCCGGAGCCGTCATAGTTGTTGCTGCCGCCGTTGAACTGCGTATAGGCGATATATTGCGCGCCAAGCTTCAGATTGGCCCAGGGCGACCATACGGAGTCGGCCTTGCCGAACGGCACCCAGTCGGCCTCGATGGTGAACGAGTTGCTGTTCGGCTTGTTGTTGGCGCTGCCGACCAGTTCGGCGGGCTGGAACAGCACCGGATTGGCCGGTCCCCAGGTGTTCTGCCAGCCCAGCGTGAAGCCGTAGGTGTTCTGGTACCAGTAGGAGGCGGTCACCCGGATCTGGTTGAGGCTTGAACCCGCCCCGAAGGTCGTGCCGTTTTCGACGTTGAAGGCGGTCGTCGTGCCTTTCAGGTTCTGATGTTCGTGCGTGAAGATGCTCTCCACCGTGACGATGTTGTTACCGTCGCCGAGATACTGGTAACCGGCGTCGAAGGCGTAGTCCTGATAATGGTCCTGGCCATTCGCGCCACTGCTGGTGAAGGTGTCGGTCGTCGGATTGACGTTGGATTGGAGGTAGATGGCGCCGACATGGGCGGACTGCTGGTTCCAGTTCCACTCATAGGCGGCGCGTATATAGGGCATTACGCCCTGCGTGCTGCCGGGGCCGAGGCCATTGCCGATCCTGGCCAGTGACCAGGTGCTAACCGTCGTGTAGCCGCCGCCCTCCAGATAGAGGCTGTGGTCGTACCAGCCATATACCGTGTAGCCGATCGAGTTGCCGGCGAAGCCTCCGTCCAGAATAGGTGTGGCCGCTGGAGTCGGCGCCAGCCCGGAAGCGACGAACGGGAAGCCCCAGGCAAAGGTGGAGTTGTATGGATCCTGCACCGTCGGATTGTTGTTGATCGTGGTGCCGATGCGCAACTCGTTGCCGCCGACATCGAAGGTCGTGGTGTAGGGGCGCAGATCAACGTTATCGACGTTCACTGCGTTGGGTATGTCGGAATAGGTGAACTGCATGAAGCCGCCGGTGTGCTCGCCAATTCTGCCGGCGAGGAAAACGCTGATCTGGTCAAGCGCAAAGTTGTTGTTGTTGTTGAAGTGGTGCTCGACCTGGTCGTCCGGCACGTTGCTGTTGGTATGGTTGAATGACGTGAGGACCATCGCCGACAGCGGTATCGAGGCGGCCAATCCCTCACCGCCCCCTTGCGTATAGCCACCGATCTTGAAGGCGCGGCCCAATGGCGTGAGCTGCGGTCCGTAGGCGCCGATGTGGCAGGCGGTGCACGGCTGTCCGGTCTGCGAGGCAAAGTTCGGCACCGCCAGAGCCGAGCGATCAGGCAGCAGCAGCATCGCTGCCGCCAGCATCGCGATGCCGATCGCTACCGAAAGTTTTTTGAACATTTGGATCACCCCTCCGCCAGGATATCCTCGAAGTAAACAAACTTTAGTAGGTTTGCGATCGCAATGTAAACGGAGTGTGGCCAAAAAATCTGGGATAGTTGCTTTCGTACCACTAACGGGTTTAATTCCAATTTAACGGTTAAATAACGCATTTATACAAAACCCTGAGCGGCGGTGCCGAGAACCGACCGCTTCAGTTCTAGACACTCCTCGCACTTCACCGTTTTGGCTGTCCCCGGACCTGATCCGGGGATCAAGTCCCGGACTGGCCCCATACGCGTCAGGATAATGGTGCGGCTGGAGATAAGTGCTCCCCTTGCGGGAGGGGGTGGGCAAGGCGATCGGGCGAAGCAGACGCGCTCGGGGTTTCACCCCGAACCCCACCAGAGGCGCTGCCTCTGGACTCCGCCAAGGGCGGAGCCCTTGGAACCCGTTACTTTAGTAATGGATCCCAAAGGCTTCGCCTTTGGTGGGGGTCCCGGGGGCAAAGCCCTCGGGCGGGTTTCAGGGCAGAGCCCTGAGCGCTTCAGAGCCGCACGCCCTCTTTGATCTAGATCAATGCGATTCACGAATGAATGGCGTAATGCGAGGCCTGTTCGACAGTGAGGGGATCTTCCAATGGACGAGAATAATGGCGAGAATCCTGCTGATCCGCGTGTCCTGCAGGCAATCCGCGCCGTGCAGCAATCTCGCACGGGCCCGTCGTGGATGCAGGCAGAACAGCGCAATTCGATCGCTGCTGTCTATCAGGAGCTGTGTCGCCTCGACACCGGATGCCAGCGTACCGGGCTGCCTTCGGATAGTCAGCTGCCGCCTTGCCGCGCCACCGCGGTGTTCCGCGCCCGAAGAGGCTGCGTCGTCGGCTAGCGACCAAATCCAAAATCGCGCTTAGCGTCCGACAAAGTTCGGCTTCCGCTTCTCCCTGAAGGCCGCGACGCCTTCGCGATGATCCTCGGTCTGGTCGAGTTGCGGCTGTACGAAGGCCTCGTAATCCAGGAAGTCGTCGTAGCTCGGGCCGCTTGCCATGTGGAACAGCTTCTTCGCCATGCCGAACGCGAACGTGGGACCGCTCGCGAGATCGGCCGCCAGGTCCTCGGCTTTTGCCATCAGTTCGCCGTCCGGCACGACGTAGTTCACCAGCCCCAGTGACAGCGCTTCCTGCGCCTCGACGAAGCGCGCGGTGAACACCAGCTCCTTCGCGCGCGCCATGCCAATGCGGCGGGTGAGGAACCAGATCGCGCCGCCGTCGGGCGCCAGGCCGATCCGCCGGAAGATCTGCGAGAACCGCGCGGTTTCCGATGCAACGATCAGGTCGCAGGCGAGTGCGATGCTCCAGCCGATGCCGACCGTGGGGCCGCGCACCGCGGCGATGATTGGCTTCTCCGTCGCGTGCAGCGTGCGCAGGAAGCTGTGGCTGCCGCCCTGTATCTTCTCACGTTCGGCGCGCAGCCCGCCGCGCTGCATCCGTCCGACATCGGCGCCGGTGCAGAAGGCGCGGCCCTCGCCGGTGACGATGATGGCGCGCACCTGCTCGTCGAACCGCAGCCGCTGCGCATACTCGCGAAGCTGCTGACGCATCTCAAGGGTCAGCGCATTCAGCTTCTCCGGCCGGTTGAGCACCACCTTCGCCACCGGCCCCTCGATGATCAGATCGACCGACATCGCCGCATTCCCCCGCACCATTCGTGCCATCCAAGCGTGTTGACGCCATGCGGGCAAGGCTGCACCGTGACGCCAACCGACAAGACCCACGGGGGAGTCCGGCATGTCGCGTCCGTTCGAAGGCATTCGCATCATCGACATCACGCATGTGCTGGCCGGACCCTTCGCCGCCTATCAGCTGGGACTCCTGGGAGCCGACGTCATCAAGGTGGAGCATCCGGACGATCCGGATCAGAGCCGGGATTCCGGCAGCGACAACGTGCTGAACCACGCCAACATGGGGACCGGATTTCTGACCCAGGCTTCCAACAAGCGCGCGATCACGTTGAACCTGAAGACCGAAGCGGGACGCGAGATCCTGAAGAAGCTGGTCGCCACAGCCGATGTCCTGGTGGAGAACTATCGTCCCGGTGCGTTCGAGGCGCTGGGTCTGGGCTATGAGGACCTGCGCAAGATCAACCCCAAGCTGATCTATGCGTCGTTCTCCGCTTTTGGTCAGGGCGGTCCCCGGCGGGAGCAGACGGCGTATGACCACGTGATCCAGTCCACCTCCGGCATCATGGCGATGACCGGCACGCCGTCCGCCAACCCGATCAAGATCGGCGCCCCGGCGATCGACTACGCGACAGGAACGATGGGTGCGTACGCGCTGTCCGCGGCATTGTTCCAGCGCGAGCGCACCGGTCAGGGGCAGCGTGTCGATATGGCAATGCTGGATGTTGCGATCATCCTGATGGCTTCGCACGTGACCGGCTACATGCGCAACGGCGCGCATCCCAAGCCGTCGGGCAACCGGACCGGACACGCCACCAGCATGGCCTACCAGACGCGGGATGGCATCGTGATGCTGGGAGCGTCCAACCTGCGGCAGCAAAAGCGGCTGTGGACCGTGGTCGAACATCCCGAGATGATCAAGCGCACCAATGACGAACGCCACGCGGACCATGATCGCGAGGAAAAACTGCTCGCGGAGATCATGCTGACGCGCAGCGCGGCGGAGTGGGAGGCGTATCTGCAGGCACGCCACGTTCCGGCGTCGCGGGTGCGCACGATGGGCGAGGCGCTGGCCGATCCGCAGATCGCCTCGCGTGGTGTGTTGCACCGGCACGAGTTGGCGCCAGGCATCGAGGGTTCGTTCACGGTGCCGGTGGCCGCATTCAAATTTGCCCATGACGGACCGCGCGTGGATCGACCGCCGCCGATGTTCGGCGAGCACACGGACGAGGTGCTGGGCGAGCTTGGCTACAGCCGCGCGGACATCGAGAGGTTCCGAACGACGAAGGTGATTTGAAATCGTCTGTCCCGCGCAAGCGGGAACCCAGGGCAGCAAAGGAACCGACCGTTGCGACTGGGTGCCCGCCTTCGCGGGCATGACAACAAATGTGGAGACGACGATGCAACTCGGTCGACTTGGCGTCTGGTATTCGACGGATAAGCTGGGCGGTCCCCAGCAGATCAAGGACTTTGTCGGCACGGTCGAGCGGCTGGGCTACGACACATTATGGTATCCGGAATCGCGTGGCTACGAATTGCTGTCGGTTGCCGGCTACATGCTGGAACACTCGACAAAGCTGAAGTTCGGCAGCTCGATCGCCAGCATCTATGCGCGCGACGCCTTCACCGCGCGGCGCGGCATGCTCTCCTTGCAGACGCTGTACGGCGACCGATTCATCCTCGGCCTCGGCGTCAGCCACGTGCCGATGGTCGAGGGGGTCCGTGGCCACAAATACGAAAAGCCGGTGCCGGCGATGCGCGCCTATCTCGATGGCATCGCTAAAGGCGAAGCGGGTTCGCAGGACTGGCCGATCGCGATCGCCGCGCTGGGTCCGCTGATGCTGAAGCTTGCCGCGGCGCAGACGCGCGGGGCCTTGCCGTACAATACGACGCCGCATCACACCGCAGAGGCAAAGCAGATCCTCGGCCCGAACAAATGGCTGGTGGCCGAGCAGAAGGTGACGCTGGAGACCGATCCGGTGAAAGCGCGCGCGCTTGGCCGCACCGAGCTGTCGCGCTACATGGTGCTGGACAACTACCGCAACAACTGGCTGCGCATCGGCTTCTCGGAAGCGGAGCTGGCAAATGGCGGCTCCGACCGGTTCATCGATGCGATGGTGCTGTGGGGTGGCGCGGACAAGGTCAAGCAAGGCCTGCGCGCCCATTTCGACGCGGGCGCGACACATGTCTGTGTCCAGCCGGTGCACGAGGACGGCAACACCGCCGCGCGCGACCGCATCCTGACGGCGCTTGCCGATACCTGACGGCAACGACGAGCACGATACCGCCACGCTGAGGAGCAAGCAGCCATGTTGGCAATTCCAAAAAGCGGACCGATTGCCAGGACCGCCATGGCCTATGTCCTGGCGGGCGGGCGCGGCAGCCGGCTGATGGAACTCACCGACCGGCGCGCCAAGCCGGCGGTGTATTTCGGCTGCAAATCGCGGATCATCGACTTCGCTCTGTCGAATGCACTCAATTCCGGCATCCGTCGCATCGGCGTTGCCACTCAGTACAAGGCGCACAGCCTGATCCGCCATCTGCAGCGCGGCTGGAACTTCTTCCGCGTCGAACGCAATGAAAGCTTCGACATCCTGCCCGCCAGCCAGCGCGTCTCGGAGACGGAGTGGTATGCCGGCACCGCCGATGCGGTCTACCAGAACATCGACATCATCGAAGCCTACGGGCCGGATCACATCATCATTCTTGCCGGCGACCATATCTACAAGATGGACTACGAACCCATGCTCCAGATGCACTACGAGCGCGATGCCGATGTGACCGTCGGCTGCATCGAGGTGCCGCGCATGGAGGCAACGGCGTTCGGCGTCATGCATATCGATGCCGCGGACCGGATCGTCGCGTTCCTGGAGAAGCCAAAAGACCCGCCGGGCATGCCGGACAAGCCCGACACGGCGCTCGCCAGCATGGGCATCTATGTGTTCGCCACCAAATTCCTGTTCGACGAACTGCGCCGCGACGCCGCCGACCCGAACTCCAGCCGCGACTTCGGCA
Source organism: uncultured Alphaproteobacteria bacterium (assembly GCA_963739725.1). Lineage (GTDB taxonomy): Bacteria > Pseudomonadota > Alphaproteobacteria > Acetobacterales > Acetobacteraceae > JAMXLO01. The sequence continues at coordinate 142,354 of CAVUBS010000023.1, forward strand.
AGGACATCATCCCGTATCTGGTGAAGCACGGCAACGCGGTGGCGCATCGCTTCCCGCAGTCCTGCGTGCGGTCCGAATTCGAGGCCGAGGCCTACTGGCGCGACGTCGGCACGCTCGATGCCTACTGGAAGGCGAATATCGATTTGACGGATGTGCTGCCGGCACTCGACCTTTACGACAGCGACTGGCCGATCTGGACCTACGCCGAGGTCACGCCGCCCGCGAAGTTCGTGCACAACCAGGATGGGCGACGCGGCCAGGCGGTCAGTTCGCTGGTCTCCGGCGGGTGCATCGTATCCGGCGCCTCGCTCATCCATTCGCTGCTGTTCACCGGCGTGCGCGCGCACTCCTATTCCAGCGTCGAGAACAGCGTCGTGATGCCGTATGTCGATATCGGCAGATCGGTCCGGCTGCGCAATGTGATCGTCGATCGCGGCGTGCGGATACCTGCGGGACTGGTGGTGGGCGAGGATCCGCTGCTGGATGCGCAGCGCTTCCGTCGCACCGAGCAAGGCATCTGCCTGATCACGCAGCCGATGATCGACCAATTGCGGAAATGACGCCAATCGGCGTTCTGTCGGTCGTTTCCGAAATATTTCCGCTGATCAAGACCGGTGGCCTCGCTGACGTCGCGGGAGCGCTTCCGGCTGCGCTCGCCGAACAGGACGTGGCAGTGCGTTCGCTGGTTCCGGGCTATCCGCGGATCGTTGCGGCACTGGACAGCGGCGTCGTCGTGGCGCGCGTGGATGCATTGTTCGGCGGCGAAGCGCGTGTCGTGGCGGCGCGGGCTGCGGGGCTGGACCTGTTTGTATTGGACGCGCCGCATCTCTATGCGCGCGACGGCGATCCCTATCGCGGCCCGGACGGCAATGACTGGCCGGACAATGCGTTCCGCTTCGCTGCCCTGGCGCACGTGGCCGCGCTGATCGGGCAGGGGCTCGTGCCCGGTCATCTGCCCGATATCGTGCATGCGCACGACTGGCAGACCGGTCTGACGCCGGCCTACCTGCATTATGCCCTCGGCCCTCGACCGGCGACGGTGATGACGGTGCACAACCTCGCGTTCCAGGGTCAGTTTCCGTCCGGGTTGCTGACACAGCTTGGCCTGCCCGCGTACGCCTATGCGACCGAGGGCGTCGAGTATTACAGCAGCATCGGCTACCTGAAGGCCGGACTGCAATTCGCCGATCGCATCACCACCGTCTCGCCGACCTATGCGCTGGAGATACGCACGCCGTCCGGCGGCATGGGCATGGACGGCTTGTTGCGCGCGCGCGCCCACGTGCTGTCCGGCATTCTCAACGGCATCGACGAGACGGTATGGGACCCGGCGCACGATCCCTACCTTGCGGCACGGTTCGATGCCGGGCGGTTGACCGAGCGCACTGCCAACAAGGCCGCGCTGCAGGCACGGTTTGGCCTTGACGTCGATCCCTCGCGAATGGTGTTCGGCGCGATCACGCGGCTGACCGCACAAAAGGGCACCGACCTGTTGCTCGACGCCTTGCCGTCGTTGATCGATGCCGGCGCGCAATTGGCCTTGCTCGGTTCGGGCGACAGCGCGTTGGAGTCGCGGCTGCGTGCCGCTGCCATGGCACAGCCGGCCAGCATCGCCGTGCGCCTGGGCTACGATGAGGCGCTGGCGCATCTCATCCAGGGCGGCTGCGATGCATTGCTGGTTCCGTCGCGCTTCGAACCGTGCGGCCTCACGCAGCTTTGTGCGATGCGCTACGGTGCACTGCCGATCGTCGCCCATGTCGGCGGACTTTGCGACACGGTGGTCGATGCCAACGAGATGGCGCTTGCGGCCGGTGTCGCCACGGGCTTCCACTTTGCACCGGTGGCGACGGATATGCTCACGGCAGCGATCGAACGGGCGATGTCCGTGTGGCGCGAACCCCAGCTGTGGCGTCGGCTGCAGCGCAACGCCATGCAGACCGACGTCGGCTGGCGCGGGCCGGCCAAACATTATGCGTCGCTCTATCGCGAGATGATGCAACGACAGCGCAGGTGAGGCGGAGCATGGACGTTGTGGAAGCTGTTGCAGCGCAACGCGATCTGGCGAATGCATTGTTCGACCAGTTGCGGCGCGATGGACTGGATGAACCCGGCGTGACGCGCGATCCGTACGGGCCCGGCGAACAGCGCGCGCATGCCACGGTGACCGAGGCGGCGCAGAAGCTTGGACTGCGCATCGAACACGATGCGGCGGCCAATCTGTACATGACATTGCCCGGGCATGACGCGACGGCGAAACCCATTGTCGTTGGCTCGCATCTTGATTCGGTGCCCGCATGGCGGCAACTTTGACGGCGCGGCGGGCGTGGTCGCCGGGCTTGTCGCGGTCGCCGCGCTGCGAGAACGTCGGCATCACCCTGGCCTGCGACCTGACGGTGATGGGCATTCGTGCCGAAGAGAGCATCTGGTTCCAGGTGTCCTACATCGGCAGCCGCGGCGCGCTCGGAACGTTGCCCGACGGGGCTCTGGATGTGCGGCGCATCGACACCGGGCGCACGCTTGCCGATCACATCGCGGACTGCGGCGGCGATCCGGACGCGCTGCGTGCCAGGGCGCAGTTCCTCGATCCGGCACGACTGCGCGCCTACCTGGAACTGCACATCGAGCAGGCGCCGAGCCTTGTTGCGGCCGGGCGGCCCGTTGCGATCTGCACCGGCATTCCCGGCAACTTCCGCTATCCGGATGCACGCATCGAAGGCAGCAGCGATCATGTCGGCCTGCCGCGCCGGTTCCGTCGCGACGCGGCGATGGCGGGCGCCGAATTCGCCATGGCGCTGGATCGCGTGTGGGAGGAGCATGATGCAGACGGCGTGCCGATGGCCTGCACGATCGGCCGGTTCCACACCGATAGCGCCTCGCATGGTTTGACGATCGTCCCCGGTGCTTTCAACTTCAGCCTCGATGTCAGGGCGTACGACGAGACCGTGCTGGCCGATCTCGACCGGCGGGTGGATGCGATCATCGCCGGCATCGAGCAACGGCGCGGCGTGGTCTTTCATCGCGGGACGAAGGCGCGTGCGGCGGTCGGACAGGTCGATCCCGCGATCAAGGCTGCGCTCGAGACGGGTGCGGCCGAACTGGGCATCCCGGCGCTGCATCTGGGCAGCCCGGCGTCGCATGACGCGGCTGCTTTTGCCGCCGTCGGCGTGCCGATGGGGATGATATTTATACGCAACGAGAACGGCAGCCACAATCCTCGCGAGGCAATGACGATCGATGACTTTCTGGCAGGCGCCGCGTTGCTAACCGACTTCCTTGCTCCGCCACTCTGCCGGCGATCACGCCTCGCGGTAGTCCAACAGCATCAGACCCACCAGGACGAAGCACACCGGCCACACCCACGCGGCAATGCGGCTGGCCACGGGGTTCGCCGCAGGGTCGAGCCGAAGTTCCAGCCAGCGCGCGCACCCGGCGACAATGCCCGTGAGCGCAAGCGGTGTGTGCGTCAGCTCGATCAGCAGCTGGTCCTTCACATTGGCGATCGCATGGCTGTGCGTGAGCAGCAGTATGCCACCGCCGGCGCAGAGCAGCGGGAACACCAGCGCGGCCTTTGGACGGGTTTCCCGGCCGGTGCGCACGCGCCACTCGAAGACTGCAAAGGCTGCGATCAGCACAACGAAGACGCGATGCTGCAGCACCTCCACGTCGCGCAAGCTGGCAAAGAAGCCGATATCGCCGAGCGGCCAGACCTCGGGATCGGAGCGCAGGAACAAAAAGCCGGCAAGGCCGAGGAACAGCAGCGGCCAGTGGCGCGCCCAGCGCAGGCCGGCCTGATTGAGCAGCGACAGCACGCCGATCGCGAGCACGAACAGTCCGGACCAGTGGTGATTGTATTCCGACCAGGCGATGTCGGCGGCATTGCGCGGCGGCAGATCGCCGGAGCCCGGCACGAACGCGATCTGCGGCTTGGCGTTGATGTGTGCTGCATCGGCGTCCAGCTTCGCCTGCAACGCCGGCAGTGCAAGCACGTCGTGGTCAGGCGACGCAAACCGCGGCCATTCCGGCGTGTTGCGTTCGACGATCTCCGGCCACGTGACCCTGTCCTGCGTGAGATCGACGGCGGGCGGAACCGAGGTCAGCGACGCTGCAGCGAAAAAGATCGCGACGCCGATGCCGATCTCGATTTCGGCGAAGCGCTTCAAACGGGTGATCGGTATTGCGGGCGCCGCCCGCAGGCGTTCAACCAGCAAAAAATTCGCGGCGCCAAGTCCGAGCAGCATAAGAAACATGGCGATCTTCGCACCGACCATCACGCCATAGGCGGTGCCGTAGAACCCCTGCCAGTCGCCGACATACAGCCACCACATGGTGACGCCGCTCGCCAGGATGCAGGCGACCCCGACCATCGACATGCGCGAGAAGCGTGCGCCGACAAGGCGCAGCGTCTGGCCGTTGTGGAGCCGACCCAGTGTCAGCAGGAAACACGGGATGCCGCCGATCCAGATCGCCGCGCCGAACTGATGCAGCCCCTCGACCAGCAAAAGCGGCGTGCGGTTGTCGAGCCGCGCCGCGGCGTGCGTGGTCAACGTGGCCGCGGCAAGCTCGATCACGGTGAGTACCAGCAGCGGTGCGACCGGCGCGCGCTGGCCAAGCGCGAACACGGTCAGCGCGATCAGCGCCGCGGCCACGGCCTTCACCATGCCCGCGATGGCGAAATGCGCTCCCAGCACCTCGCCGGGCGAGAGATCGACGGTGCCCACCAATACCGCGCTTTGCAGCGCCACGGTCGCCAGTTCGCAGACCACCAGTGCAACGGCGCTCCAGGCAGCGATCCTCGCGCAGCCGCGCCCGATGCTGTCACCATCCGAACCGAGCTGGCTTGCCAGCGGATGCACCAGCAGGGCGAGAAACAGCACCCCACCAAGCGCCATTGACTGCGCGACGATGGTCAATCCGTGGACGACGATCGACAGATAGCCGAACAGATCGATCAGCAGCGTCACGCGCTATCGGCCTGTCACGGTGAAGGGCACGTCCCCGCGGGTGATATGGCCGTCGATGGCCAGCACCTGCCAGCGAACGACGTATGGACCGGGCGCCGTGAGTTCGGTGTCGCTGTTGACCACGTTGGGCGGCCCGGTCGGATTGATCCGCAGCACCGTCTGGGTGTGGTCGGGACGCGTGAGGGTGAGCCGGGAGCGCGCGCGGTCGATCCGGCTGTTGTAGCTGAACGAGAGGGACACCTTGCCGGCCGGCACGCTGCCACCGGCTGCCGGCTGGCTCTGCTCCAGGATGGCGTGGGCCATGGCGCCTGCCGGTGCCAGCAAACCGCCGAGCAGCGCCGTGACGATCGATACGGCGCGAAAGCCAAGGCAGGACATCGATTGGCAAAGGCGACCCCTCCTGTTGCGGCGCGCAGCTATCGGCTATCAGTCGATGGAACGCAATTGCCTCCCGCCGCCGCAGTCTGATAACCGGACCTTGCTCATGAGCCGCCAACCGCCGGGCCGTCGTGCCGACTATCGATACTTCCACGCGATCACCACGCGCTGGATGGACAACGACGTGTTCCGCCATGTGAACAACGTGAACTACTTTTCATTCTTCGACACGGCGGTGACCTATTTCGAAATGACCGGCGGCGTCGTGGACCTGCTGGATGGTCCGGTGCATTGCGTGGTGGCCGAGGTGATGTGTCGCTACCACAGTTCCGTGGCGTTCCCGGACCGCATTGCGGTCGGCATCAGGGTCGCGCGGATCGGCCGCAGTTCGGTGCGCTATGAGATCGGCGTGTTCCGCAACGACGATGACGAAGCGGCGGCGGAGGGTTATTTCGTGCACGTCTTCGTCGATCGTGCGACGCAGCGCCCGGCGCACGTGCCGGAGGCATCGCGGGCGGTGCTGGAGAAGATTGCAATCTGAACAGAGGAGACGTCACAAGATGGATTTCGGCATCAGGGGCAAAAAGGCGATTGTCTGTGCTGCGAGCAAGGGGCTCGGCCGTGCCTGCGCCATGTCGCTCGCGCGCGAGGGCGTGGATGTGGTGATCACCGCACGCACCGCCGCGGATCTGGAAAAGACCGCCGATGAGATCCGCAAGGAAACCGGCGTCAAGGTGACAGCGGTCGCCGGCGACATCACCACCGAGGCCGGTCGCGCCGCGGCGCTCGCGGCCTGTCCGCAGCCCGACATCCTGGTGAACAACGCCGGCGGTCCGCCGCGTGGCGATTTTCGGGAGTGGGGCCGCGATGAATGGATCAAGGCGGTCGACGGCAACATGCTGACGCCGATCTTCCTGATCAAGGCGGTCATCGACGGCATGATCGAGCGGAAGTTCGGACGCATCGTCAACATCACATCGGCTTCGGTGAAGTCGCCGATCCCGGAGCTTGGCATGAGCAACGGCGCGCGCGCCGGCCTTACCGGTTTCGTCGCGGGCCTGGCGCGCCAGGTCGCCCGCCACAACGTGGTCATCAACAACATCCTGCCAGGCCCGTTCCTGACCGACCGGCTGCGCAGCGGCTTTCAGGAAGCGGCACGCGCCAGCAACCGCCCGGTCGACGAACTTGTGCAGGAACGCGCGAAGAACTCGCCGACCGGGCGCGTCGGCGATCCGGCTGAGTTCGGCGATGCCTGCGCCTTCCTGTGTTCCGCCAGGATCGGCTTCATTGTCGGACACAATCTGCTGCTCGACGGCGGTGCGTTCAACTCCTCGATCGCGTGAAGGGACTGGTTCTCGCGTCTTGGCCGGGATACGCCCCATACGCGTCAGGATCAGCGCGGGCCGGAGTGACCATCGCAAGACACTGCGCTCGGAAGCGCTCAGGGCTCTGCCCTGAAACCCGCCCGGTGGCGTTGCCCCCGGGACCCCCACCAAAGGCGGAGCCTTTGGGATCCATTACTCAAGTGAACGGGTTCCAAGGGCTCGGCCCTTGGCGGAGTCCAGAGGCGGAGCCTCTGGTGGGGTTCGGGGTGAAATCCCGAGCGCTTCTGCTTCACCCGAATGCCTTGCCCCAACCTCCCGCAAGGGTACGGGGAGCACTTTTCTCCAGCCGCACCATTATCCTGCGCGTATGGGGATACGCCCGGCCATGACGGTGAATGGGCGGCGTCAAGGATTGGGAGTGGCAGCATTTCGTTCCGGAGAACCAATAGACTGTAATCTATCTTTAACAAAAGTGACATATTGCCTTCGCGAACCGCCCCTAGGTTGCGCCCACAGCCGGGCCATCGGATGTCGGCAGCCGCGGTATGGCAACTTTTCCCACGAGGAGTATCCATGAAGATTGCATTGGCACCCGCCGCGCTCGCAATTATCTGCGTGCTGGCCCTTCCCGCTGCGGCACAGCAGATCACCGGAGCGGGCGCCACATTCCCGGCGCCCGTCTATACAAAGTGGGGCGAGGCCGCGAAGGCGGCCACCGGCATCGAGCTCAACTACCAGGCGATCGGCTCGGGCGGCGGGCAGAACCAGATCCTGAACCGCACGGTCGATTTCGGCGCCTCCGATGCGCCGATGGACCCCGCCAAGCTGACCGAGGGCAGGCTGCTGCAATTCCCCACCGTGATGGGTGCGGTGGTCGTCATCGTGAACCTTCCTGACGTCAAGGAAAACGAGATCAAGCTGACCGGCGCGCTGCTGGCCGACATCTTCGCCGGCACCATCACCAAGTGGAACGATCCCAAGCTGGTTGCGCTGAACCCCGGTGTCAAACTGCCGAGCCTGGCGATTGCGCCGGTGCATCGCGCCGATGGCTCGGGGACGACGTTCGTGTTCACCTCCTATCTTTCGGCCGTCAGCCCGGACTGGAAGAGCAAGGTCGGCGCCAACACCAGCGTGAACTGGCCGGCGGGCGCGGGCGCCAAGGGCAACGACGGCGTCGCGGCGACAACGCACAATACGCGCGGCGGCATCGGCTATGTCGAGAACGCCTACGCGACGCAGAACCACCTGATCACCACGCAGCTCGGCAACAAATCCGGGCGCTTCGTCGAGCCGACCATGGCCAATTTCTCAGCGGCCGCGGCGAGCGGCGATTGGGCCAACGCGAAGAACTATGCGGTGAATTTGATCGACCAGCCGGGCGACACGAGCTGGCCGATCGTATCCGACGACATTCATCGCGCTGCCGAAGGACCCGAAGGATGCGACCCGCAGCGCCAACGTGATCAAGTTCTTCGACTGGGCCTACGGAAAAGGCGACAGCATCGCCAGCAGCCTGGAATACATTCCGCTGCCCGATGCCGTGAAGGCCTCGGTGCGCAGCGCCTGGCATTCCGAGATCAAAGGGCCTGACGGCAAGCCCGTCATGTGAACCGAACCCCCGATCGGGATCAGGTATTTGCAGCAAGCCCTCGTCGCCCCATCCCGCACGTCGGCCCCGCGACGCTCCGTGCATGTCGGCGATGCCGTATTCGCCGGCCTCGCCCGCGTCTCCGGCGCGTTTGTGCTGGTTCTGCTCGGTGCCATCATCGTTGTGCTGTTCCTGGGCGGACTTGCCGCCTTCCGCCGGTTCGGCCCGCTGTTCCTGGTCTCCGCCGCATGGGATCCCGTCAAGGAGGTGTTCGGCGCAGCGGTGCCGGTTTACGGCACCATCGTCACGTCGATCCTGGCACTGGCCTTCGCGGTGCCGGTCTCCTTCGGCATCGCGTTCTACCTGACCGAAATGGCGCCGACATGGGTGCGCCGCCCGATCGGCACCGCGATCGAGTTGCTCGCCGCCGTCCCCTCGATCATCTACGGCATGTGGGGCTTTTTCGTCATCGTCCCGCTGATGGCGCAATACGTGCAGCCCTGGGTGATCGACGCGTGTGACGGCATCCCGGTGCTGGAGGATCTGTTCGCCGGTCCGCCCTTTGGCACCGGCATCCTGACCGCATCGCTCATCCTGGCGATCATGATCATCCCGTTCATCGCCGCCACCATGCGCGACGTGTTTGAAACGGTCCCGGCCGTCTTCAAGGAATCGGCTTATGGCGTCGGCTGCACCACCTGGGAGGTGATGCGCTCGATCGTGGTGCCCTACACGCGCGTTTCGGTTGTCGGCGGCATCATGCTCGGGCTTGGGCGTGCGCTGGGCGAGACGATGGCGGTGACGTTCGTCATCGGCAACACCAACCGCATCTCCACGTCGCTGTTCGGACCGGGCAACACCATCGCCTCCATCGTGGCACTCGAATTCCCGGAAAGCGAAGCCGGCAGCTTGAAGCTTTCGTCGCTGCTCGCGCTCGGCTTTATCCTGTTCGTGATCTCCTTCATCGTGCTGGCAATCTCCCGCCTGCTGCTGCGGCCGAGGCTGAAGGCATGAGCGCGACCGTCGGCAGCCGCGGCGCCATGCCGGGACCGGCGAAGGACCAGCGCGTGGCGCGCGCGCTCAGCAGGCGGCGGCATCGGATCAATAGGGTTGTCGAGGTGCTTTGCATCATCGCCATGGCGATCGGGCTGCTGTTCCTTGCCTCGATCCTGTTCACGCTGTTCTGGCGCGGCCTGGGCGGTCTCGATCTGGCCGTCTTTACGCGCATGACGCTGCCGCCCGGCTCGAATGGCGGTCTGCTCAACGCGATCATCGGCAGCATCATCCAGACGATGCTCGGCGCCCTGATCGGCACGCCGATCGGCCTGATGGTCGGCACCTATCTCGCGGAATACTCGGCCGGGTCGGCAACCGGCAACGCGGTCCGCTTCGTCTCCGACGTACTGCTCTCGGCGCCTTCCATTCTGATCGGCCTGTTCATCTATCAGCTTGTCGTGGCACCGTTCGGTGGTTTTTCCGGCATCGCCGGCTGCCTGGCACTGGCGGTGATCGTGATCCCCATCGTCGTACGCACGACCGAGGACATGCTGCGCCTGATCCCCGTTTCGCTGCGCGAGGCGGCATTCGCGCTGGGGACGCCAAAATGGAAAGTCATCGTGCTGATCTGCTATCGCGGCGCAAAGGATGGCATCCTCACCGGCGTCCTGCTTGCCGTGGCGCGCATCGCGGGCGAGACGGCGCCGCTGCTGTTCACCAGCCTTGGGAATCTCAACTGGTCGCTCAGCCTGACTGCGCCGATGGCCAGCCTGCCCGTCACCATCTATCAATACGCCGGATCGGCGTTCGACGACTGGGTCCAGCTTGCCTGGGTCGGAGCATTGCTGATCACCGTCGGCGTGCTGGCGGTCAACATCACGGCGCGCTTCATGCTGCGCGGCGGGAGATAAACGACATGAGCACCACCATGGGCGACCAGCAGCGCGAGCATTCCGCGAGCTTCGGCGGCGTCGAAGCGCGTTCGGCCGAGAGCATCAACGCGCCACGTATCGCCATTCGCAATGTCGATTTCTTCTATGGCGCCAATCGCGCATTGAAGAGCATCAACCTGGATCTCGCCGACCGGCAGGTCACCGGCATGATCGGCCCCTCGGGCTCCGGCAAGTCGACCTTGCTGCGCGTGCTGAACCGTATGTACGACCTCTACCCCGGTCAGCGCGCCACCGGTGAAGTGCTGATGGAGGGCGAGAACATCCTCGACCCATCCACCGACCTGAATTCACTGCGTGCACGGATCGGCATGGTGTTCCAGAAGCCTACCCCGTTTCCCATGACGATCTACGACAACATTGCTTTCGGCGTGAAGCTGCACGAGAGGCTGTCGAAGTCGGCGATGGACGAACGGGTGGAGTGGTCGTTGACCCGTGCGGCGCTGTGGGACGAGGCGAAGGACCGGCTGAATACATCGGCGATGGGCCTGTCGGGCGGCCAGCAGCAACGGCTTTGCATTGCGCGCACGATCGCGGTGCGACCCGAGGTGATCCTGCTCGACGAGCCGACCAGTGCGCTGGATCCGATCAGCACTTTGAAGATCGAGGAACTGATCGACGAACTGAAGCACGACTTCACCATTGCGATCGTCACGCACAACATGCAGCAGGCGGCACGCTGCGCCGATCAGGTCGCGTTCTTCTATCTCGGCGAGATGATCGAGGTGGCGCCGGCGGCGCAGATGTTCACCGCACCCAGGGAACGCCGGACCCAGGAATACATCACCGGCCGGTTCGGCTGATCGGGGGAAGCATGATGTCCGAAACGCCGCAGCATGTCGTCAAGAGTTACGACCAGGAACTGAAACGGCTGCGCGGCATGATCACGCAGATGGGCGGCATCGTGGAGACGCAGGTGGCCCTCGCAGCCGAGGCGATCATGCACCGCGACGCTGCCGCAGCGGCGCGCGCGGTGGAGGAGGATCCCAAGGTCGATGCACTGGAACGCGAGGTTGAGACCTTTGTCATCCGGCTGCTGGCGCTGCGCCAGCCGGTTGCCGGCGATCTCCGACAGATCGTCGCGGCACTGAAGATCACCGGGGATATCGAGCGGATCGGCGACTACGCGGCCAACGTCGCCAAGCGATCGATCGTGCTGGCGGAGTTCTCGCTGCCCTACTCGCTTGCGGGGCTCGCGCATATGGCGCGCCTGGTGCAGCAGCAACTCAAATCGGTCATCGATGCATTCGGCGACAACGATGCCGACAAGGCCATGGAGGTCTGGCGGTCCGACCAGGTGGTCGACGACATCTACAACGCGATCTTCCGCGAGCTCATCACCTACATGATGGAAGACCCGCGCAACATCACGCCGTGCACGCACCTGCTGTTCATCGCAAAGAACCTCGAGCGGATCGGCGATCATGCGACCAACGTGGCCGAGACGGTCTACTACGCGGTGAAGGGCGAAAGCCTGCCGGAGTCTCGGCCCAAGGGCGACACGTCGGCCTACGCCGTGGTGCGTCCGCGTGAATGATGCGCACCTGACGCGAACCCGGGAGCAGCAAGATGCCTGACGGTCCATCGAATTTGTCCAACCCGCTTGTCCTGGTCGTGGAAGACGAGGCGGCGCTCGCCACGATGCTGCGCTACAATCTCGAGAAGCAGGGATACCGTGTCGAGGAAGCCGCCGATGGCCAGGAAGCGCTGATGCGCATCGCCGAGTCGCAGCCGGACCTTGTGCTGCTCGACTGGATGCTGCCTGCGATGTCGGGCCTCGAAGTGTGTCGCCAGATCAGGCGCCGATCGACGACGCGGGATCTGCCGGTGATCATGGTCACCGCACGCACCGAGGATCAGGACGCGGTGCGCGGCCTCAACACCGGCGCCGACGACTACATCACGAAGCCGTTCTCCATGGAGGCGCTGCTCGCACGCATGCGGGCGCTGCTGCGTCGTTCCAACGCACTGCCGACCAAGGGACAGCTCGCCTTCCACGACATCACGATGGACCTTGCGGCGCATCGCGTGCAGCGCAACGGTCGCCCGATGCATCTCGGCCCGACCGAGTATCGGCTGCTGGAGTTCTTCATGCAGCACCCGCGCCGGGTTTTCTCGCGCGAGGAACTGCTGGATGGTGTGTGGGGCCCCGACATCCATGTCGAGCCGCGCACGGTCGATGTCCACATCCGCCGCCTGCGCAAGGCCATCAACGGCGCCGGCGAGCTGGACGTGGTGCGCACCGTGCGGGCTGCCGGCTATGCCCTGGATACCGAGTTCGGTTTGAAATCGGGCTTCGTCGTCCGGTCGTCATTCAAATTAAAATGAACCGCACGTAATCCAACTGTACAGAGCCTGTAACGCGGCGGTCAGCGTTGCAATGCGAAACAGCCCCTGCTGACGACAAACAACATAGGGGCGAACACATGGACACCGTCACCTGCCGGCGCCGATTGCTGGCCTGCGTCTCCGCCACCGCGATCGGCATCAATGCGATCGCGCCGGTCGCGCTTGCTGCCTCGTCATCGGACGGCAACACGAGCACGCCGATCAAGCACCTGATCGTCATCTATGGCGAGAACCGCTCGTTCGATCACCTGTTCGCGACCTACAAGCCACAGCACAACGAGACGGTGATGAACCTGCTGTCGCAGGGCATCATCGATGAATTCGGCGCACCGGGACCGAACTTCGCCAAGGCAGCACAGTTCCAGGCCACCGATACCACGCAGTACAGCGGCGCGCCCGACGAAGACCAACGCCTATTCCACGCTGCCGCCGCCCAACACCGGCTTCACGCCCACCATCGCCAGCGACACCGCGCCGCCGCCGTTCGCAACGGTGGCGCTTGCGGGAACCGTGGACTACGGCCTGCTGCCGCGCGATTTCCGACTGCTGACCACCGGCGCCTCCGGCCTGCCGCAGGGCGCGATCGATACGCGCATCGAGAACGTGGACATGCTGCCGAACGGGCCGTTCCAACTCACGCCCGGCGTGCCGTACGACGCCTATGCCAACAGTCCGGTGCATCGCTTCTACCAGGCCCGACAGCAATCGGACTGCGACGCGAGCCATGCCACGCCCACCAACCCGAGCGGCTGTCTCAACGACCTGTTTCCCTGGGTCGAGGTGACCGTCGGCTCCGGCAGCAACGGCCAGAAGCAGCCGGCTGGATTCAACGACCAGACGACCGGCGAGGGCGCCACCGCGATGGCGTTCTACAACGTGCTGCAGGGCGACATGCCGTTCTTCAAGCGGCTGGCGGACCGATTCACGATCAGCGACAACTATCATCAGCCCGGCATGGGCGGCACCGGTCTCGACAGCATCCTGGCCGGTTTCGGCGACGATATCTGGCATACCGACGGTCACGGCAATCCGACCGCGCCGCCGACCAACCAGATCGAAAATCCGGACCCGCAGCCGGGCACCAACAACTTCTACACGCAGGACGGATTCTCCGGCGGATCCTACAGCGCGTGCGCCGATACCACGCAGCCCGGCGTCGGATCGGTGGTCCTCTATCTGCAGTCGCTGAAGCCGAAGATCGCACCGAACTGCGAGGCGACGCACTTTTATCTGCTGAACAACTACAATCCCGGCTTCTTCGGCGACGGCACCGTGGACACCACCGATACGTTCACCATCCCGCCGGTGCCGACGCACAGCATCGGCGACGTGCTGCTCGCGGCCAACGTGTCGTTCCACTGGTACGGCGAGGGCTTCGACCAGTACAAGGCCAATCCGAACGATCCCACCAACGTGTACTGCAACATCTGCAATCCGTTCCAGTACCAAACGTCGATCATGACCAATGCCGCGGTGCGCGGCGAGGTGCTGAAGGACACGCGGGACTTCTACAGCGACATCGCGACCGGCAACCTGCCGGCGGTCTCCTTCGTCAAGCCGGGCGCGCTCAACGACGGACACCCGACCTCGTCCAAGTTCAGCCTGTTCGAGGCGTTCGTCCGCAAGATATTCGTCGAACTGCGGGCGCACCCCGACCTCTGGCGCTCGACGGCGATCATGATCACGGTGGACGAGGCCGGCGGATACTACGACTCCGGCTATATCCAGCCGCTCGACTTCTTCGGCGACGGCCCACGTATCCCGCTGCTCGTCGTCTCGCCGTTCTCGCGCGGCGGCCATGTGGTGCACAGCTACAGCGACCATGTCTCGATCCTGAAGTTCATCGAGGCCAACTGGAATCTCGGCAGGATCAGCGGCCGCAGCCGCGACAACCTGCCCAATCCGATGACAGGTGCCGACAATCCCTATGTGCCGGTGAACAGTCCCGGCGATCGGCGACCTGATGGACGCATTCAAATTCGACCAGAGGCAGAACGGCGATGACGGCTCGGGCGGAGACGGCCAGGGCGACAACTGACCGCCCGCATCGCCCGCGCACCGGCAGGGGGCGTCCAGAGCGGGCGCCCCCATCCGCAGCCGAACGGCTGAGATCTGGCCGCCTGTCGCAATTTTGGCTTCACACCTGCCGCGTTCGGGGGCAGAGATCGATCCATGATAGCCATGCGCTGCTGGATCGGGCTGAGCGTGCTCAACTTCCTGGTTGCGGCGGTGCAGACCGGCTTTGGGCCGTTCTTTTCCGTCTACCTGACCGAGCAGGGCTGGACGCAGGGCGACATCGGCCTGGCGCTCAGCATCGGCACCGGGGCCGCGCTGGCCTTCCAGTTGCCGGCGGGCGTCCTGGTCGATCATATCTGGCACAAGCGCTTCGCCAACGCCCTCGGCCTGATCCTGGTCTGCGTCAGCGCCGTGATGCTGGTGGCCCGGCCGACGCCATCGATGGTCTGGAGTTCACAGGTCGTGCACGCGATCGGCAGCTGCATCCTCGGGACGGCCATCGCCGCGCTGACGCTCGCGCTGACCGGCCACGAAGCGTTCGGCGAGCGCGTCGGCAGCAATGCCCGGTATGCCTCGGTGGGCGCTGCGCTCGCCGCGGCGCTGTTCGGTGCGCTCGCCCAATATCAGTCGAACCGCGCGGTGTTCCTCGCCGCCGCGCTGCTCTGTCTGCCCGCCATCGCGATGCTGCGCCTGTTCCGCGACACCGACCGCGTGCCCGCCGAGGATCATCCGGCGCTGCTCTCTGCCCGCGAGCTTCGGGAACGCCAGCAGCATCCCTGGCACGTGTTCGGCGAGGCGCCGCTGCGCGCGTTCATCGCCTGCGCCGTGCTGTTCAACGTGGCGAACGCGGCCATGCTGCCGCTCGCCCTGAACGAATTCACCAAGCGCACCGGGGAGACGGGGTTTGTCGTCTCGGCGGCGATCATCGTGCCGCAGATCGTCGTGGCGCTGTATTCGCCGCTGACCGGGCGGCTTGCGCAGAGCATCGGCCGCCGGCGCATCCTGCTGATCGGCTTCGCCGCACTGCCGCTGCGCGGGCTGCTGTTCGCCGCCTCGCCCGACGCCACCCAACTCGTGATGGCGCAGGTATTGGACGGCGTGAGCGCGACGGTGTTCGGCCTGATGGTGCCGCTGATCGCGGCGGATGCCACACGGCGTACCGGCTTCCTCAACCTCGCCATCAGCACGCTCGGCCTGGCGTCGGGGCTCGGCGCCATGGTCAGCACGACGGCGGCCGGCTGGCTGGCCGACCGGGCCGGTGCGCCGGTTGCGTTTCTTGGCCTCGCCATCGTCGGGCTTGCCGCACTGGTGACGGTCTGGGCCCTGATGAACGAAACCAGGCCCGACAAGCCGGTCACCGGCGCGCCGGCCACGGCTGTCGCCTGACCGCCGCCCTCTTGCGGTTCGCGCCCTCACTGGGCCTGATAGCGGCAACCGAATGGGGAAAGACCGATGCCCGAAGCGCCGCACCTGACCGACCTGACCGGCGACTACCAGTGCCTGCACGAATTCATCCCGGCGGCACGGGCGAAGCTCGACAGCAATATCTGGGGCTATCTGGTCGGCGCCACCGAAAGCGAAACGACGCTGCGGCGCAACCGCGCGGCACTCGACGCGATCGCGCTGCGTCCGCGCGTGCTGCGCAACGTCGCCAAGGTGGACCGCACCACCACCTTCCTCGGCATGAAGCTGCGGCTGCCGGTCATGCTGGCGCCGGTGGGTTCGCTGGAATCCTTCGATCCGGGCGGGGCTGCCACCGCCGGACGC
This sequence comes from uncultured Alphaproteobacteria bacterium, assembly GCA_963739725.1. GTDB lineage: Bacteria > Pseudomonadota > Alphaproteobacteria > Acetobacterales > Acetobacteraceae > JAMXLO01. Next base: position 158,684 of record CAVUBS010000023.1, read on the forward strand.
GGCGCGAGCGAATTCGGCGTGCCGATCATCGTGAGTTCGGTCACCCATCCCGGCCTCGAGGAGGCGGCGAAGGCGGCCACCGGGCCGAAGATCTTTCAGCTGTATGTGCGCGGCGACGATGCCTGGGTTGACGATGTCGCGCGCCGCGCCGTGGACGCCGGCTACAATGCGTTCTGCATCACGGTGGACACCGCGTCGTACAGCCGGCGCGAGCGCGACATCACGGCGCGCTTCGTCAAGCCGTGGCGTGCGGCGGCGACGGGGCACTCGCACCAGGCGGCGTTCTCCTGGGACAACGTGAAGCGCTTCAAGGACCGGCACCGGATTCCGCTGATCCTGAAAGGCATCGGCACCGGCGAGGATGCGGCGATCGCGTGCGAGCATGGCGTGGACGTGGTGTACGTGTCGAACCATGGCGGCCGCCAGCTCGATCACGGCCGCGGCTCGATGGACGTGCTGCCCGAGGTGATGGACGCGGTGCGCGGCCGGGCGCGGGTGATGGTCGACGGCAGCTTCGCGCGCGGCACCGACGTGGTGAAGGCGATCGCGCTGGGCGCCGATGCGGTCGCGGTGGGGCGGCTCTACTGTTACGCGCTCGCGGCCGAAGGCGCTGCCGGCGTGCATCGGCTGCTGCAACTCCTCGAGGAGGAGATCGGCATCGCGATGGCGCTGGCCGGCGCGCGCAGCCTGGCGGAACTCAACCGTTCGCACCTGCATTTCGGTGCCCCGCTGGTGACGGCGCCGCACGTGCACAGCGCGTTCCCGCTGCTGTTCCCCACGCCCGAGGCGCCGCGCTAGGATCGCACCAACGAGCAAGGGAGGACACCATGCGCGGCGTAGTATTTACCGGCGGTCGTGACCTGGAGACGATGGAGTTCCCGGACCCCACGCCTGGTCCGGACGAGGTGGTGGTCGAGATGAAGGCCTCCGGCATGTGCGGGAGCGACCTGCATCAGTATCGCCGGCCGAAGGGGACAGAGCGCGCCGCCACGGGCTTTCCGCAGAACCCCGACCCGGTGATCGCCGGGCATGAGCCATGCGGCGTGGTGGCCGCGGTCGGTCCTGGTGTGTCGGAGAAGGAGGCGCGGATCGGCGCCAGGGTGATGGTGCACCACTACCAAGGGTGCACGCAGTGCAATCACTGCCGCTCCGGCTGGCAGCAGCTTTGCCAGGAAGTGCCGGTGAAGGTCTACGGCAGCAACGCACATGGCGGGCACGCGAAGTATCTGCGCGTGCCGGTGAACACGCTGGTGCCGCTGCCGGACGAGATCAGCTTCTCCGCCGGCGCAGCGATCTCCTGCGGGTCGGGCACGGCATACAGCGCGCTGCGACGGATGCGACTGTCGGGCAACGACATCATCGCGATCTTCGGCCAGGGACCGGTCGGTCTCGCCGGCACGCAATTCGCGAAAGCGATGGGCGCGCGGGTGATCGCGCTCGACGTGAACCCGCAGCGGCTGGAGCGGGCGAAGGAATTCGGCGCGGACGAGGTGGTGGACCCGGGCTCGAACGATCCGGTGGCGGCGATCAAGGACCTGACGCATGGCCGCTACGCCGACCTGACCTTGGATACCTCGAGCAATCCGGAGGCGCGGCTGAACGCCATCCGCAGCACCAAGGTGTGGGGCACGATGTGCTTCGTCGGCGAGGGCGGCAACGTGACGGTCGACGTGAGCCCGCACCTGCTGCGGCGTCAGCTCACGCTGATCGCGTCGTGGACGTTTTCAAACATCATCCAGGCGGAATGCGCGCAGTTCGTCGTCGAGCGCAAGATCGACGTCGACCGGCTGTTCACCCACCGCTGGAAGCTCGATCAGGCGGAGGAGGCGTACAAGCTGTTCGACCACCAGTCGGACGGCAAGGGCGTGTTCCTGATGTGACGGAAGCCCAGGCGCGCAAAGACATCGCCAAGGTCTATGGTGAGGTCGCACGCCGCGGCCTGATTGCCGGCACCTCCGGCAATGTCAGCCACCGAACGCGCGGGGGGATGATCATCACGCCGTCCGGGTGTTCCGCCGACACGCTGGAAGCCGATGGGCTGGTGGCGATGACCCTTGCCGGCGACGTGAAGGGTGCGGCGGCGCCGTCCAGCGAATGGGCGATGCATGCGGCGATCTATCTTGCCTACCCCGCCGCACAATGCGTCGTGCACACGCACGCCGATGCCTGCACCGCACTTGCCTGCCTGAACGAGGCGCTGCCGCCGTTCCATTACATGGTGGCGAATTTTGGCGGCGACGATGTGCGTTGTGCGCCTTATGTCACCTTCGGCACGCCGGAACTGGCGCGGCTCGCGGTTGCGGCGCTGGCCGGACGTACCGCATGTCTGCTCGCCAACCACGGCATGATCGTGCACGCGACGACGGCGGACCGGGCGCTCTCCGCGGCGATCGTGCTGGAGACGCTGTGCCGGCAATACTTGCTGGCGCGCTCGGCAGGTACGGTGCGGCTGCTGAAGGCCGACGAAATGCGCGCTGCGCACGAACGGTATCGGAGCTATGGGCAGACCGGAGCACGCGGGTAGCGTGCACGCTACACGGTGCGCCCGCTCCGTTATGGTCGGCGTGTCACCATGCGCGTCAGGCGGATGCGCTCGGGGTTTCACCCCGAACCCCACCAGAGGCTCTGCCTTGTATCTTGCCGTTGCCTCCCGGGGTGTTGGCTCTGGACTCCGCCAAGGGCGGAGCCCTTGGAACCAATCACTTCAGTAACGGATCCCAAAGGCTTCGCCTTTGGTGGGGGTCCCGGGGGCAAAGCCACCGGGCGGGTTTCAGGGCAGAGCCCTGAGCACTTCGCCGTAGGGACCGCTCATGATGCGCAGGCCGACGGCCTGACGCGGAACAGCGCGGCGAAGTCCGACCGCGCGAGAAGCGCCAGCCGATCGGCGGCGAAGTGCGGCAGATCAGGCTCGGCGCCCGCCTCGAGCAGCAGCACATAATCGTAGCCGCAGAGATCGACCTTGCCGGCCACGGCAAGCGCGCCGTGGTCCACCATCGAGCCGGCGCGCTCGGCGAGTTCGCGATACGGCGGCAGGGTCGCCACCGGCTGCTGCGACGGATTGTCGAACAGGAACGGCCAGTATGCCCGCCGCTCGATCAGCAGCAGGGCGGGCAGGTGGTAGTCGGTGCGTATTCCGTTGGAAAGCCGTCGGCCGGCCAGTCCGTCTCGCCAGTAGTCGGGCGCTTCCTCCGGCGACACCGAGGCGACGAAGACGCGTGCGCCGGGTGCGACGGTGGCGATGACGGCGCGCATGTCCGCGACGTCGTGCCGGTGTCCGTGCCAGGCGAGCGCGACAACTGCCATGCGGATGGCGAACAGCAGGGTGAACGTGGTGCCGGCGACGATTGCCGCCGCGCGTGGCAGGGCGGTGGGCAGCATCGCAGCGAACAGCAGGAAGCCCAGCATGATCGCAAAGCGGGTGTCGAAGAAGTATGTGCCCTTGAATGCCCAGGGAGCCGCCAGATAGAGGCCGGTCACCAGCAGCAGTGCCACGCCGGAACTCGTTGTCACGCGGCAGCGACCCTTGGCGATGCAGGCGAGCACGAAGGTGCCGACCGCACAGGCGGTGGCGATGTCGAGCGGCAGGACGTAGTTCACGAACGGAAACACCAGCTGCCACAGTCTTGTCGGCGAGCGGCAGGAACTCGGTGTCGGCGGGCATCGGCGCGAGCGGCGACAGCAGGTAGAGGCCGAGCGGCACGCCTGCCAGTGGCGCCAGCACGGCGAGGCGCGCCAGCATCGCCGACCTTTGGGTGCGATGCGGCACAGAGCCATTCCAGTTCGTATCCGGCGATCAGCGCATAGAAGAACACCAGCCCCATCAGGTGGCAGAAGAACAGCGCGACCGTGCCGATGATGGCCAGAGCGAGCGTGCGAAGCGGCGCGCGGTCGCGCCATGCGATCCAGGCGGCGGCGAGCAGCAGCGCGACGCCGATGGCGGCGATGAAGTTCACGAAGCCGAGCAGCAGCGTGGCGTTGTAGGCGACCAGGCCGGACGCGAGCGGCCAGGCGGACCGCGTGCCGAACGTGGCGCGGCTGTAGGCGATGGTGCCGAGGACCGGCAGCAGGATGGCGCAGCCAACGACCATGCGCCCGGCGAGATGGACGGGCAGCACGTGCATCAGCGGCGCCAGCACGAGGTCGGTGCCGAGATTGGGGATGATCGCCCAGCGTACCGCATACATGCGCGACAGGACCGGATCGGCGGCGCCGAATGCCAGCACCGTCGCGCGCGCCAGGTGGTTGGGATAGTCGAGCATTGGCGGGACATCGACCAGCGCCAGCGGCGCCAGCAGGATCGCGCACAGCACAAGCGTCCATTTCATGCCGGGACTTGAGGCGGGCGCGGACGCCGCGCACACTCGGCCGCAGGGACGACAGATGGAACGACAGGAGGGCAGCCATGGACCTGACGCAGTTCAGCGCGACGGTGGCGGAAGGGGCGCCGCCCGAGGGGATGAGCCTCGCGTTGCAGACCTTGTGGTGGGACGCCAAGGGCGACTGGAATCGCGCCCATCAATGTGCGCAGCAGGATGAAGGCACGACCGGCTCGATCGTGCATGCCTATCTGCACCGCAAGGAAGGCGACATGCGCAACGCCGGCGGCTGGTACAGCCGCGCCGGCCGCGAACCCGCCACGGTGCCGCTCGAGCAGGAGTGGCGGTCGCTGGCCGACGAGATGCTGACGCTTGAGGCGGTCGAGGGCGCGCGTGCGGCGATGGACGGGTTCATGGCGGCGTTCAATGCCAGGGACGCCGATGCGATCCGCACACGCTGGTTCCACTTCCCCCATGTCCGCTTCCACAGTGGAACCGTGACGATGATGCAGCGGCCGGAGGACTACCATAATCTGGTGTGGAACGGCGATGGCCAGTCCGCGGGATGGCAGCGCTCGGCGTGGGACACCGTGGAGGTCATCGATGCCGGACCGGATAAGGTGCATTTCCGGGTGCAGTTCACGCGGTTTCAGGGCGATGGCAGCGCGATCGGCAGCTATCGCTCGCTGTATATCGTGACGTTCAGGGACGGACGCTGGGCAATCCAGGGACGCTCGAGTTGGGCGGCGTGAGCCCGTAACCAAGAGGTGCCACCATGATCACCAAATTTGCCACCGTGTATGCCGGCCATGTCGACCTGGCGGATCGCGGACAGGACGCAACGCCGGCGAACGAGCGGCGCTATTCGAACGAGCATCTCGCCGGCGTGTTCGACAAGACCGAGGCGATCGCCACGGTGATGGACGAAGGCGGCTGGGACACGCTGTGGATGGCGGAGCACCACTTCCAGCAGGAGGGCTACGAGGTCATTCCGAACCTGCTGATGGCAGCGGTGCATCTGTGCCATCTGACAAAGCGCATCAAGATCGGCTGCGGCTTCAATATCGCACCGATGTGGCATCCGCTGCGCCTGGCCGAGGACTTCGCGTGCGCCGACATCATGACCAAGGGTCGCACGATCTTCGGTGTCGGGCGCGGGTATCACACGCGCGAGGTGGAAACCTTCGGCGCGCCGATGCTCGACCAGAACGCCAATCGCGAACTGTTCGAGGAGCAGGTCGACATCATCTTCAAGGCGTTCGACAACGAGCGCTTCTCGCACAAGGGCAAGCACTACACGCTGCCGCCCGAGGTGCCGTATCGCGGCTATACGCTGAAGGATCTCACGCTGGTGCCGCGGCCGATCCATCGGCCGGTGGAGTGCTGGCAGCCGGTGGTCAGTGCATCGGCGCGCGGGCTGGACTTCATGGTGAAGCACAACATCAAGGGCGCGGTCGGCGGCGGCGCGGCCACGCTGGAGCAAGGGCCGATCACGGCGTTCCAGGCAGCGGCGCACCGCGCCGGCAAGGACTGGAAGCTGGGCGAGAACCTGATGATCGGCGTCGTCGTGCACCTGGCGGATTCGCGGCAGCAGGCGCTGAAGGAGATCACGCCGCTGTACGAGGAACACGCCAAGATGTTTGCGCCGCTCGGCTTCTTGCCGGGCGTGACCAAGGAGCAGATCGCGGCGATCGGCCGGCGCGGCGGCTGGTACGAGTCGGGCGTGCCCAAGGTGGAGCACTACATCGACCTCGGCGGCTGGTTCGCCGGAACGCCGGAGGAGTTCGTCGCCTTCCTGAAGAACCTCGAGGCAAAGTTCCCCGGCATGGAGCATGTCAGCCTGTCGACGCCGATGGGAACGCCGCAGTCGATCATGCTCGAGCAGTACCGCCGCATCGCCGCCGAGGTGATGCCGCATTTCAAACATTGACCGGCGCGAGGCTGGCATGCGCACGATCCTGAACATCCTGTGGAACGTGCCCGGCCTCGGCTTTGTCGCCGCGTTCTGCTGGGCGTTGGCAGGCTGCGTGATGGCGCTCACCATCATCGGCCTGCCCTGGGCCAAGGCGTGCTTCACGCTGGCGAACTACTCGCTGGCGCCGTTCGGCCGGGAACTGGTGTCACGCCGCGACGCGACCGGATGGCATTCGCTCGGCACCGGCGGGTTGGGACTGCTGGCGAACGTCGTCTGGTTCCTGCTCGCCGGCTGGTGGCTGATCGTGCTGCACGTTGCGGCGGCCTGCGCGTCGGCGATCACGATCATCGGCATTCCGTTCGCGTGGGCGCATTTGAAGCTCGCCGCCGCTGCGATGGCACCGGTGGGGAAGATTGTGGTGCCGACCGAGGTTGCCGCCGAGATCGATCGCGAGAAGGCGGCGGGCTGGCTGTACGGGGCGCGGCGCTAGCGGTCGGCGGGGGCGCTCACGGCCTGTCGGCGAGCACGCAGAACCCCTGGTTCGTCTCGACAAGCCGGCAGCGGGGAAACCAGCCGCCGCGATGACGTCCGGTACGCCTTCGCGGCGCTGGCCGGAATTGGCGGTGACCGCCAGCGCAAGCGTGCCGCCGGGCCTGAGCGCGCGTCCGATCGCGCGCAAACCCGCCGACGCGTCCGGCCAGACCTGCATCGAATTGAGCGCCATCGCCGTGTCGAAGCTGCGAGGTGCAACGGCAGGTCCTCGGCCGTCCCTGCCGCAGATCGATGCGCCGGCGCGATCGCCGCTCGATTGCGCTGCCGCCTGGCGCAGCATCTCGCGCGACGGGTCGATGCCCGCGACTGACGCGCCATCCGGCCAGCAGGTGAACCGCGCGCCCGGACCGAAGCCCACCTCCAGCACCCGTCGTCGCCTGCACGTCCAGCAGATCGATCACCCATGCGGCATGGCGACGATTTGTCCGCGCCATGATGATGCCGCCCAGCCGGCCGGCGAGCCCGCGCGGACGGCCGAACATGCGCAGCAGGAGGGTGCGGCCGATGCTCATCGGTGCAGCAACGGCACCGGGGCCGCCGGGTTGCCAGCGCCCATGCCGCGGCATCAAATCGCCGCGCTGACCGAGCGAGGAGACGCCCCCATGCAGCCGGAGAGCTTCACCCTGAACGTCCCCGACGCGGCGCTCGCCGATCTGCGCGAGCGCCTCGGCCGCACGCGGTTCCCGGACCAGGCGCCCGGCGAGCCCTGGGCGTATGGCTCGAACGTGGAGTACATGCGCGGACTGGTCGAGTACTGGCGCACCGGCTTCGACTGGCGCGCGCAGGAGGCGCGGCTCAACGCGTTCCCGCAATACAAGGCCAGGCTGCACGATATCGACGTGCATTACCTCCATGTGCCGGGGCAGGGGCCGGATCCCTGTCCGCTGCTGCTGATGCATGGCTGGCCGGGGTCGGTGTTCGAGTTCCTCGACATCATTCCCCGCCTCACCGATCCGGCACGCTTCGGCGGCGATCCGGCCGATGCGTTCACCGTCGTGGCGCCGTCGCTGCCGGGCTACGGGCTGTCGTTCAGTCCCGGCCAGAAGCGCTTCGGCATCGAGGAAATCGCCGACTGCCTGGCCGACCTGATGACCGTGACGCTCGGCTATCGCCCGTTCGCCGCCCAGGGCGGTGACTGGGGCGGCATCACCGCCTCGCGCATGGGCTTCGCGCATCCGGAGAAGCTGATCGGCATCCACGTGAACCTGCTGGCGGTCCGGCGGGAGCTGAACCTGCTGGCGATCCCGACGCCCGAGGAACGCCAATACCAGGACGAGCTTGCGCACTGGCTGAAGGAGGAGACCGGCTACCAGTGGATCCAGGGCACGCGGCCGCAGACGCTCAGCTTCGGCCTGACCGATTCGCCGTCGGGCCTGGCGGCCTGGATCATGGAGAAATTCCGCGCCTGGTCCGACTGCGGCGGCGACGTGGAGACGGCGTTCACCCGGGATCAGTTGCTCGCCAATATCAGCCTCTACTGGTTCACCGGCGCGATCGGGTCGTCGTTCTTCCCGTATTACTTCCGCATGCACCGACCCTGGCCGATCCCCGAGGGCCGCACCATCGATGTGCCGACCGGCTATTGCGAGTTCCCGCGCGAGATACTGCGGGCACCGCGGTCCGTCGCCGCGCACACCTACACCGACATCCGCCGCTGGACCGTGATGCCGCGCGGCGGGCATTTCGCGGCGATGGAGCAGCCCGACGCGCTGGCCGCCGAGGTCCGCGCGTTCTTCCGCTCGCTGCGCTGAGGCAGGGACCACCCCCTCCCCCTAGCCCCCTCCTGCGAGGGGAGGGGGGACGTTAGCGCCCGGCGGCCGCCAGGATGCGCTGCGCCAGCTTGTAGTGCGGCCGGTCGATCATCTTGCCGTCGAGCGCGAACACCCCCGCGTCCGGGTTGGCGGCAAAGGCGGCGTCCACCCGCTCGGCCCAGCGCACGCGGTCCGCCGAGGGGGTGAAGGCGGCGTTCGCGATGTCGATCTGGGCCGGGTGGATCAGGATCTTGCCGGCAAAACCATCGGCTGCGGCGGCCTCCGCCTCCCGCTGAAGGCCATCGGGGTCCCGCGGATCGGGCCACGGCGTGTCGATCGCGGGAACGCCGATCGCGCCGGCGGCCACCAGGACCTGGGCGCGGGCAAGCACCACGGGCGCCGGATAGGACCCGTCGGGGTGCCGCGGGCTGATTCCCAGATCGGCCGACAGGTCCTCGGCGCCGAAGCAGATGGCGCACAGCCGCGACGCCACCCCGGCATAGGCGCCGAGCGTGAACACCGAGGCGGCGGTCTCCGTGACGATCGCCACGACCCCGATGCTGCCGACTGCGATGCCCGCCGCCGTTTCCAGCGCTTCGAGGTGGTGGTCCAGCGTGCCGAGGTCCTCGGGTCCGCTGCACTTCGGCAGCATGACGGCGCCGGGCCGCGCGGGGACGGCAGCGGCCAGGTCGGCCAGATACCACTCGGTGCCACGCGGGTTCACCCGCACGATCAGATCGCGGCCCGGATGCGCCCGCACTACGTCGGGGACCATGGCCCGCGCCAGCGGCTTCGATTGCGCCGCGACGAAGTCCTCGAGGTCGAGGATCACCGCATCGGCCGCCGATGCGATTGCCTTCTGCATCTTCCGCTCGGAATCGCCGGGGGCGAACAAGGGGCTGCGCAGTCGCATCGGATGGCCTCGCGGTCGGTGGGGCCAATCTTGCGCCCCTGGCAACGATATGCAATCAGCGGGGCCAATCAGGAGACTTCAACGAAAATGGAAGACGTCCGGGCTTGAGCGACACCATCCTGGAGACCGTGAATCTGACCCGTGAGTTCGGCGGTTTCGTTGCCGTGGACGACGTGACGCTGAAAGTGCGGGCCGGGACGATCCACGCGCTGATCGGCCCGAACGGCGCCGGCAAGACGACCTGCTTCAACCTGCTGACCGCCTTCCTGCCGCCGACGCGCGGCGCGATCCGGTTCAAGGATCGCGACATCACCGGAATGAAACCGGCGCAGGTCGCCCGGCTCGGGCTGGTGCGCAGCTTCCAGATCTCGGCGGTGTTCCCGCACCTGACGGCGCTGGAGAACGTGCGGCTCGCGCTGCAGCGTGCACGCGGCGCCAGCTTCGACTTCTGGCGCTCGGAGAAGGCGCTGGCCGGTCTACGACGATCGGGCGCGCGAACTGCTGTTCGACGTGGGGCTGACCGGCGAGGCCGAAACGGTCGTGACGCAGCTTCCCTATGGCCAGAAGCGCGCGCTGGAGATCGCCACGACCCTGGCGCTCGATCCGGAGGTGATGCTGCTCGACGAGCCGACCGCCGGCATGGGCCACAGCGACGTCGACCGCATCGTCGAACTGATCCGGCGGATCCGCGGCGGGCGCACGATCCTGATGGTCGAGCACAATCTGTCCGTGGTGGAGGGGCTGTGCGACATCATCACCGTGCTGACGCGGGGGCGCATCCTCGCTGAAGGCGACTACGCCACGGTTTCGGCGAACCCCGACGTGATCGCCGCCTATCTGGGGACGCCGCATGCTTGAGATCAAAGGGCTCAACGCCTGGTACGGCGAGAGCCACGTCCTGCACGGCGCCGAGTTCGAGGTGCGCGAGGGCGAGGTGGTCACGCTGCTCGGGCGCAACGGCGCGGGCAAGACCACGACGCTTGAAGTCGATCATGGGGCTGGTGCCGCGGCGCGAGGGCAGCATCCGGTTCCGCGGCGCGGAAATGGTGGGCCTGGAGCCGAACCAGATCGCGCGCGCCGGGATCGCGATCTGCCCGGAGGAGCGCGGCATCTTCGGCTCGCTCAGCGTGACCGAGAACCTGATGCTGCCGCCGGTCGTGGCGCCCGGCGGGCTGGACATCGACACGATCTACACGCTGTTCCCCAACCTGAAGGAGCGCGCCAACACGGCGCACGGCACGCGGCTGTCGGGCGGCGAGCAGCAGATGCTGGCGATCGCGCGGATCCTGCGCACCGGGGCGAAGATGCTGCTGCTCGACGAGCCGACCGAGGGCCTGGCGCCGGTGATCGTGCAGCAGATCGGCCGCACCGTGCGCGAGATCAAGCAGCGCGGGTTCACGGTGCTGCTGGTGGAGCAGAATTTTCGCTTTGCGCAGACTGTTGCGGACCGGCACTACGTGATGGAGCACGGCCAGGTGATCGACATGATCCCGAACCACCTGCTGGAGGCCAACATGGACAAGCTGCACGAGTATCTGGGGGTATGATCTCCATCGGCACCGGTTGCGGCCATGCCTCATGCTTTGTCGTCATGGCGGGCGAAGGCCCGCCATCCACGTCTTCACTGCCAGCGCAAAGGAAAGACATGGATGGCCGGCCTTCGCCGGCCATGACGGTAGGGGTTCGTCGCCAGCATAGCGAACTTCGTCCCCGCCGCTTTCGCAGAAGTGACGGCCACCATTTGAAGGGATTTCCGCCATGACAATCTCGCGCCGCGCACTCCTCGGAACCGCGACCGCCGCTGCCGCCGTGCCGCTCGTGCGTCCCCGGGCGCAGGGTGCGCCGACCGTCAAGATCGGCGTGCTCAACGACATGTCGGGTCCCTACCTGAACACCGGAGGACCCACCTCGGTGATCTGCTGCAAGCAGGCGCTGGAGGATTTCGGCGTTTCCGGCAAGGGCCTGAACGTCGAGGTGATCAACGCCGATCACCAGAACAAGCCCGACCTTGCCGTATCGATCGCCCGGCAGTGGTACGATCGCGACGGCGTGGACATGATCCTCGACGTGCCGACCTCCTCGGTGGCACTCGCCGTGCAGGGCGTGACGCGCGAGAAGAACAAGGTCTTCCTCGCCTCCGGCCCCGCCACGACGGCACTGACCGGCGAACAGTGCTCGCCCAACTTCGTCCACTGGACCTACGACACCTACATGCTGGCGAAGTCGACCGGCGGGGCGATGGTGAAGGCCGGCGGCGACAGCTGGTACTTCCTTACTGCGGACTATGCCTTCGGCAAGCAGCTGCAGGCCGACACCACGGCGTTCGTGCAGGCGTCGGGGGGCAAGGTGCTCGGCTCGGCGACCTATCCGTTCCCCGGCACCTCGGACTTTTCGTCCTTCCTGGTGCAGGCGCAGTCGAGCCGCGCCAAGGTGCTCGGGCTGTGCAATGCCGGCGCCGACACGGTGAACTCGATCAAGCAGGCGCGCGAGTTCGGCGTGAACCAGTCGATGAAGCTCGCGGCACTGCTGATGTTCGTCACCGACGTGCACGCCTTGGGGCTGGACGTGGCGCAGGGACTGAACCTGACCGAAAGCTTCTACTGGGATTTGAATGACCGCACGCGCGCCTTTACGAACCGCGTGAAGTCGAAGACGCCGAACAACTGGCCGAACATGATCCATGCCGGCTGCTACTCGGCGACGCTGCACTACCTGAAGACGATCGCCGACATGGGGGCCGCCGAGGCCAAGAAGGACGGCGTGGCGACGGTGAACCGGATGAAGAAGATGCCGGTGGAGGACGACTGCTTCGGCAAGACGCTGATCCGCGAGGACGGGCGCAACCTGACCAACGCCTATCTGTTCGAGGTGAAGAAGCCGTCCGAAAGCACCGGCCCGTGGGACTACTTCAAGCTGATCGTCACCACGCCGGCCGATCAGGCGTACCGGCCGCTGGCCGAGGGGCATTGCCCGTTCATCAAGGCTGCCTGATCAGCGACACGGCGGAACGGGGAGGGGCGTCAATGATCATGATTTTCGGCATCCCCGGACCGCTGCTGTTCGGCCAGCTTCTGCTCGGGCTGATCAACGGCGCGTTCTACGCGATGCTGTCGCTGGGGCTCGCGGTGATCTTCGGCATGTTGAACATCATCAACTTCGCGCATGGCGCGCTGTTCATGATGGGCGCGTTCGCCTCGTGGATGCTGCTGCAATACGCCGGCATCGGCTATTTCCCGGCATTGATCCTGGCGCCGCTGATCATCGGGGCGTTCGGCGTGGTGCTGGAGCGGACGATCATCAGCCGGCTGTACAAGCTGGACCATCTGTACGGGCTGCTGCTGACCTTCGGGCTTGCGCTGGTGATCGAGGGGCTGTTCCGCAACTACTACGGCAGTTCCGGGCTGCCCTACCGCATCCCGGACATCCTGCAGGGCGCCACCGATCTCGGCTTCATGTTCATGCCGAACTACCGCGGCTGGGTCGTGCTGGCGGCGGCGGTGGTCTGCTTCGCCACCTGGGCGATCATCGAGAAGACCTCGCTCGGCGCCACGTTGCGCGCGGCCACCGAGAACGCGCCGCTGGTGCAGGCGTTCGGCGTCAACGTGCCGCGGGTCATCACGCTGACCTACGGCGGCGGCGTGGCGCTGGCCGCGTTCGCCGGCGTGCTGGCCGCGCCGATCTACTCGGTGAACCCCAACATGGGCGACAACTTCATCAACACGGTGTTCGCCGTGGTGGTGATCGGCGGCATGGGCTCGATCCTGGGGTCCATCATCACCGGCTTCGGGCTCGGCGTGATCGAGGGCCTGACCAAGGTGTTCTACCCGCAGGCCTCTGCCACCGTGGTGTTCCTGGTGATGGTGATCGTGCTGCTGACCCTGCCGCACGGATTGTTTGGAAGGCGGGCCTGACATGTTCGGATTTTCACGCTCGCAGCAGATGGCCTTCCTGGTGATGCTGGCCCTGATCGTGCTGTGCCCGTTCGTGCTGTATCCGGTGTTCCTGATGCGGGTGCTGTGCGTGGCGCTGTTCGCCTGCGCGTTCAACCTGATGATCGGCTATGTCGGGCTGCTGTCGTTCGGCCACGCGGCGTTCTTCGGCATGGGCAGCTATGTCGCCGCCTGGACGATGAAGTTCTGGCATGTCGATGCGGCGATCGCGATCATCCTGGGCGGCGCGACAGGCGCCGTGCTCGGGCTTTTCCTCGGTTATCTGGCGATCCGCCGCTCGGGCATCTACTTCGCCATGATCACGCTGGCGCTGGCGCAGATGGTGTATTTCTTCTGCCTCGAGGCGCCGTTCACCGGCGGCGAGGACGGCATCCAGCAGGTGCCGCGCGGCTACCTGTTCGGGTTCATCCCGCTCGACAACGACATGACGATGTACTGGCTGGTGGCGGCGGTGTTCCTGGGCGGCTTCCTGCTGATCCACCGCATCATCCACTCGCCGTTCGGCCAGGTGCTGAAGGCGATCCGCGAGAACGAGCCGCGCGCCACCTCGCTCGGCTATCGCACGGACGACTACAAGCTGATCGCGTTCGTGCTGTCCTGCATGCTGTCCGGCGTGGCCGGCGGCACCAAGGCGCTGGTGTTCGGCATCGCGACATTGACCGACGTGCACTACTCGACGTCAGGCGAGGTCGTGCTGACGACGCTGCTCGGTGGTTTGGGAACCGTGTTCGGACCGGTGATGGGCGCCGTGCTGGTGACCGCGATGGAGAACTACCTGGCGCAGTTCGGCCAGTGGGTGACGGTGACGCAGGGCGCGATCTTCGTGATCTGCGTGCTGGCGTTCCGCCGCGGCGTCATCGGCGAGCTTGGCGGCGCGCTGCGCCTGGCGCTGTAGCGGCCCGGGATAGCGAACGCAATCGGGTGAAGCAGAAGCGCTCGGGGTTTCACCCCGAACCCCGACCAGAGGCTCCGCCTCTGGACTCCGCCAAGGGCGGAGCCCTTGGAACCCGTTACTTAAGAAACGGATTCCAAAGGCTATGCCTTTGGTGGGGGTCCCGGGGGCGAAGCCCTCGGGCGGGTTTCAGGGCAGAGCCCTGAGCATCTCAGCTTCACGCGATTGCCCCGACCGGCCACGACGTCAGAACCACGGGGCGTCAGGCGGCCAGCTTCGCGCCGGCACGGTCCGCATTCATGGTCGACGGATAGGCGCGGCCGAATTCGTCGAGACACCGCAGAACCTGGTCGGAATGCTGCCGCATCTCCGCAACGTGGCGCTGTGCCGCCGGCATGTCGTCGCCGGCGAGCGCGGCGAGCGCTTTCCGCCCACTGTCATGGACCGCATGATGCGGCTGGTCGATCGCCTTGAACGATGGCAAGCGCCAACGTCGCCGTGTCGCTGACGCCGTCATACCAACGGCCAAGGCGACACTGATGACTTGTCGCCAGGTTCTCGGGCGCAGATTTCTCCCGCTTGGCGACCGCATCGGCCACGCGCGTGACGAAGGCCGTGTGGTCCGCCTTGGTCAGCTTCACCAGGTCGCCGATGGTCGTCAGGCTGATGCGGTCGGCGTCCGCAGCCGCCAGCCCATCGCCGGTGAACGCGATGCGCAGCCCGTGTTCGGTCACCTCGACCACGTTTCCGCGCAGGCGCGTGCCGCGGCCGGACAGTCCGATATCCACCGCATGTCCAAGCTGGCAGCGCAGCGTGGTCACCGCGAGGCAGCCCTGCTCGGAAATGTCGTGGATCGCGGCCGTGCCGGACTGTCCCTGGCTGCCGATGGTCGCTTCGACGAGACACGGCCTGCGCCGGTAGCGCCGGCGATCCACGTCCGCCGTGGCGGTGCGGACCACGTGCACCACCGTGTTCTGCAGATCGTGCATCGCGACATCCAGTGCGGTGGTGTTCTCGCGCACCTCCGCGGCCTGCTGACCCGTCTTGTCCGCTTCTGCCGAAACGTCCTTGGCACGCTCGGTCATCGCGTTGGCTGCCGCCGCCGTCTCGGTCACGTTGCGCGCGATTTCCGCCGTCGCCGCACCCTGCTCCTCCACCGCCGCCGCGATCGATCCGGCGATCGCGTTGATCTCGCCGATCGTCTGTTCGATGTGCCGCACGGCAGTAACCGATTCCCCGGTCGCGGCGCGCACCTCGGCGATGTGGCGGCCGATCTCCTCGGTGGACTTCGCGGTCTGCGTGGCGAGCGACTTCACCTCGCTCGCGACCACGGCGAAGCCCTTGCCGGCATCGCCGGCGCGCGCCGCCTCGATCGTCGCATTCAGCGCCAGCAGGTTCGTCTTGGCGGCGATCTCGCTGATCATGTCGGCCACCGCGCCGATGCGTCCGACCCGCTCGTTCAGCGCCTCCATCGTCTCGCGCGTGACGCGCCCGGCTTCGACCGCCCGCTCGACGACCGCGGACGACTGGTTGACCTGCCCGCCGATCTCGCGGATCGACGCGGTCAGCTGTTCGGCCGCGCTCGCCACCGTCTGCGCATTGGCCAGCGCCTGCGCCGCCGCCGCAGCCGCGCTCTGCGCTGACTGCGCCGGTTCGTGTGGCCGAGGCGCTCATGCCGTTGGCGGTCTCCGCCATGGCGGTGGTCCGGCGGCGGACCTCGACCAGGGCGGCCTTCGCCTCCGCCTCGATCGCCTCTGCCATGCCGACCAGGGCGGCATGCTTGGCCGCATCGGCGCGCTCACGCTCCTGCTCCTGTTCGGCGGTGAGCCGTTCGGCCTTCACCATGTGTTCCTTGAAGACCAGCAACGCGCCAGCCATCCCGCCCACTTCGTCGCGCCGCTCCGTGCCGGGGACCTCGGTCGTCAGGTCGCCCTTCGCCAATCGATCCATGGCGGCCTTCAGACTGCCGAGCGAGCCGCCGATGTCGCGATTGATCAGCCAGGCGGCGAGCAGCGTGACGCCCAGGATCACGCCGCCGATCGACGTCAGCCGCAGCAGCGCGGCGCGGAATGCGGCATCCAGATCATCGACATAGGCACCGGCGGCGAACACCAGGTCCCAGGGCGCGAAACGCGCCACGTAGGTGACCTTCGGCTGCCGCTCGGCCTGCCCGGGCTTGGGAAACAGATAGGCGACAGTGCCGCTCGTCGCTGCTGCGCAGTGCATCGCGGATCAAGTCGGTGAGCAGCCTGCCGTTCTCGTCGACAGCCGGCGACGGCTTGCCCTCCAGGGCCGGCGTGGCACCGTGCAGCACCAGGATGTTGTCCAGCGTCTGGGCAAAGACGTAGCCGACGCCATCATCGAACCGCATCGCGTGGACGTCGTCGCGGAGCAGGGCCAGTGCCTGTTCCCGGGTGAGCGCATGCGCCGTCACGCGGTTCTCGAGCGACTGGGCGATGGCGATCGTCGACTGAACGACGGCACGCAGCTTGTCCACGCGATCGTCGAACATCCGCTGGTGGATGATCGATGCCGCCGCGCCGATCGAGGCGACCAGGGCCAGCGCGGACAGGCCGAGCAGCAGGGTCAGCTTGGTGCGAAGCTTGAGGTGGCTGAGGATGCGCATGGTTCCGGCCTGATCGCGTTGATTGGGACGCATGATTTCCAATCTTCCGATGATCGGCCAACCGGAGATGAACAATCGGTGAACGATGCGGGCTTCGCGGGTATTCCGATCGGCGCGTGTCAGGCCCGGTCCTGAGCCCCGGTCGACGTCCCGCTCATCCTCGACCATGGAGATCAGATCGACGCCGCGCCGCGCCAGTTGCCTGCCGTCCTCCCAGGACGCGACGTGGCGCACCAGGACACGGGCCTGATAGGCGTGCAGGCTGTCGATCAGCTTGCCGAGCTTCTCGCAGGTCCTTGACGGTCGGCGGCGTCCGGCGCTGTCCGCCCGCAGCACGACGATCGCCGCGCCCAGCAGTCGAGAGTTCGACCGCCGGCGCCTCCATGCCGTCCGACTGGAAGCCCACGCCATTGCAGAACGGCCGCAGGCGCCCCACGCATTCCAGGACGCGGCTCTTGGGGAAACCCTTCGGCATCTCCGACAGCACCAGCACGAGGCGCTCGCGCAGCCTGCTGTCGAGCGCCTGGCAGGCCACGACGTAGCGTTCGGTCCTGCGCCGATCGAGAAATACCTCGAAGCTCACATTCACCAGGATCAGCATCGACCCGCCCGCCGCGATCTCGCTGATCGCCTGCGTCGCGGCGACGCCCAGCACCAGGCGGTCGAAGTCGAAGTCCGCCCGCTCGGTCGGAGGCAGCGCGGAATAGGCCGCCAGGATGCGCTGTTCCAGCTCGACCCGGAGACTGACGACCTGGGCGACGATCTCCTTGGTGCGCCGGCTGCGCACCGCTTCGAGCCGGCAGGTCGTCTCGAACATGGCGTGGCGCAGCGTTTCCCTGGCCTGCGTCTCGATCTGGGCGAGCCGGCCGTTGAGCCGCTCGCCGATGACCGAGGCCAGCATGTCGGCCGATCGGCCCGGCTCGTTCGGCACATCCACCGCCGCGGCGATCGCGGAGACATTGGCCATGGCGCCGGTCTCGCCTTCGCCGATCAGCCGGGTGCGTATTTCGCGCGCCAGCGCCGCGGCTCGGAACGCGGCTTCGTCTTCGCTGGCTTCGGCAAAGCAGATCAGAAAGCCGCCGTCCGGCGTGCGCGACCAGGTGTCCCTGGTGCCGCACCGGTTCCGTATGACGTGCTCGGCACTGGCCATGGCCCTGGCTGCGACCGCTGCCCAGCGTGACCCAAGGGCCTCCTTCACTTCGTCCAGGCCGATCAGCCTGATCTTGCCGGCGACATGCACCGTGACCGGTGCCGCCTCGGCCGTCTCTCGCTTGAGCACCGTGATGATCCGGAAGCGCCTGAGATCTTCGCGTTGGACGGTGATCGAGGTGAGTTCGACCGCAACCTCGCTGCCGTCGGCGCGCAGCAGCCGCGTGGCAACGGTATAGTCCTGGCCGTCCTGAACCTGGCGCTGGCGTGCCGCGACGACGCTCGGGCGGCCGCTGGGCGCATTGCAGTCCATGGCGAGCCTGCCGACGAGCCCTCCCGCCGGATAGCCGAGCAGATCGTCGAGCGCCGGATTGGTCATCAGGATCCGGCCTTCCTCGGAAACGATGGCCACCGGCGCACTGACGCACTGAAAGACTTTGGCCAGCAGGCCCTGAATTGCCGCCTGCTGCCGCCGCATCTGCAGGCTTTCGGTGATGTCGCGGCCAAGGATGATGCAGCAGGGCGGATCGGCGTCGCGGACCGGCATCAGGTGCAGACCGAGCCAGAACGGCGCTCCCGTCTTGCGGCTGCACAGGGTCTCCGATCTGAGCGATCTGTGCGCATGCACGGCGTTGACGAGTTCGGCGAACCGGGCCGGATCACCATCCGGAGCGGCCAGATCACGCAGCGTCAGTCCGGTCAATTCCGCAATGCCGTAGCCGCAGGCGCGGCAGAATGCGTCGTTGGCAGAGGCAATGACGATGCCATCGGCGCCGTCACCCGTCTGTTCGATGACAGCGACGAGATCGTCCGAGTGGTCCATCGCATCGTAGAGCATTCGCTGAAGCGATGCTTCATCGGGCAGACCATGGCTCATACGCTTGCCCTGCCTGGTTGCCGGGCGCGCGTCCCGGGGCTCACGTGCTGACGCACAATGGGCACCGTGGCGTTAACCGCAGGCTAACGGGCGGCACGGTGCGGCCATGGCTCCGGCGCATTCGCCCGCCATTGGCCCGCGCGTAAACCGGACGGCAATCGAATTGCGCTATGCGTGCTGGATTGAACGTGGCCCAAAAGGAGGGCTTCATGCGCGACAAACGCGACGCCCGGAGCGTCCCCGGCGACCTGCCGGATTGCACAGCCAGACAACTTTGCGACGACCATGCCGCGGCGCAGCATCGCCGCGGGTGGTGGCCGGCGGTCGCGGCGGCCGAGGTGGATGCCGACGTGAAGCAATTCATCGCGAGCCACTGCGGCGTCACGACATGCGCGCCGGCAGACACCGCTCCCGCGCAGGCATGCATGTACCGGCCGCAGCGCCCGCGCTGGAGTTCGGTCGAATGAGCGACAGTAAATTGCGCGCCGCCTATCGGCAGGCGCTGCGTGCCTACGAGGCGGCCAGGGACGGCCACGGCGTCCGGGTCCGCTCCTTTGTCGCGTTCCTGTCGGCCGAGTGTGCGCTTGCCAGCCGCGACGGCCAGGAGATCTGTCGTTCGCAGCCGCACGAATTTTGACATGGCGGGCAGTGGCGCGCGGGTCTGATCGCGAGGTCGGGACGGTCGTCAGGATCGCGCGATGGGCCGCGACCTGTCGCCGCCACGATCATGCCGGCAGACGCCGTGCGCTCCGCGAAAGGCTGTTTTGATTCCAGATAAATTTGATGTGGCGCATTTCTGGCGGCTTGGTTTGTCGGGAGTCAAATGCCGTGCGGGCGAGACCGCGCCCAGCAGCGGTCTTCATTTGTCAAAGGCGGCGGGTGTTCGCTGCAAATCTGTATTGAGTCATAAACGCTTCGTACAATTTGCGTCAATTCGACAGATCGTCGATAATGCCGCTTGTTAATCCAATCGCAACCAGCTAGCCAAGAAGAAGCACCCCAGGTTTTATTTGGGGATTGCTTGCACAATCCGGCGCAACGTCAATTACGCCGATAAATGACTGCAGGGAGGCGATTGATGCCGCATCAACCGGCCACCCATGACCATGGGCACGCTGCGGCCCATACCGCCGCCGCCGTCGCATGGCGGTTCGGTATTGCACTGCCGCTGCTGTTCGCCGCGAGTGCGACGCCATGCGACCGCGCGCATGCGCAGGCCGAATGGACGACGCCGGCGGGCACCGTGCAGGGCACGCGTTTCAGCAGCCTCGCGGAAATCAACACCACCAATGTCGGCAGCCTCAAGGAGGAATTCAGCTTCGCGACCGGATCAAAGTCGGGGTTCGAAGGTGCGCCGCTGGTTGTCGGCAACACCATGTACGTGGTCGGTCCATTCCCCAACAAGCTGTTCGCGCTCGACCTGACGCGACCGGGCCACACACGCTTTGTGTTCGACCCGCATGCCGATCCGTTCGCGCAGGACAAGGCATGCTGCGACGTCGTCAATCGCGGCGCGGTGTTCGGCCGCGAACGGCAAGATCATCTACAACGTGCTCGACAACACCACCGTCGCCGTCGATGCGACGACCGGGCGCGAGGTCTGGCGTACCAAGCCTCGGCGATCCGGCGACCGGGCAGACCATCACCATGGCGCCGCTGGTCGTCGGCAACAACGTGTTCGTCGGCAACAGCGGCGGCGAGATGGGCGTCCGCGGCTTCATCGTGGCGCTCGACGTCACCACCGGCAAGGAGGTGTGGCGCGCCTTCAGCACCGGCCCGGACAGCCGACGTGCAAATCGGCCCGGGCTTCCACGCCTTCTACCCCAAGGACAACGGCACGAATCTCGGCACCACGACGTGGCCCGGCACGCTGTGGCAGCGCGGCGGCTCGACGGTCTGGGCCTGGCTGACCTACGACCCGGCGCTCAACCTGCTGTACTACGGCACGGCGAACCCGGGCGTCTGGGACGCCGACATGCGGCCGGGCGACAACAAGTGGTCGACGACCATCTTCGCGCGCAACCCCGCCACCGGCGATGCGGCCTGGGCCTATCAGGTGACGCCGCACGACGCCTGGGACTACGACGGCGTCAACGAGAACATCGTCGCCGACCTGACGATCAACGGCGACGCCGCGCAGGTGATCTGGTCCATTTCGACCGCAACGGCTTCGCCTACACGATGGACCGCGCGACCGGCGAGGTTCTGATCGCCAAGCCCTATGTGTTCCTCAACTGGGCGACCGGCATCGACACTCACGCACCGGGCTGCCCATCGAGGATCCCGACAAAGCGCACCCATGAGGGGGTGAACGTCCTGCAGATCTGCCCCTCGGCGGCGGGCGGCAAGGACGAACAGCCCGCGGCGTTCTCGCCACGCACGAACCTCTTCTACGTGCCGACCAACAATCTCTGCATGGACAACCAGGGGCTGAAGGCGAACTTCATCCAGGGCACGCCGTTCGTCGGCGCCAGCGTCACGATGCGCGCCGGGCCGGGCGGCAACCGCGGCGAGTTCATCGCCTGGGACGCCACGACCGGCACGAAGATGTGGGGCATTCCGGAGCGGTTCCCGGTCTGGAGCGGCGCGCTCGCCACCGCGGGCGATGTCGTGTTCTACGGCACGCTCGACCGCCAGTTCAAAGCGGTGGACGCCAGGACCGGCAAGCGTGCTGTTCCAGACGCAGCTCGAACTCCGGGACCGTCGGCCACCCGATGACGTTCATCGGCCCGGACGGCACGCAGCGGTCGCCATCTACTCCGGACCCGGCGGCTTCGCCGGCGCGGTGGTGGCCGGCAAGCTCTCGATCGACGATCCGTTCGCGGCTCTCGGCATGGTCGCCGCGACCACGGACCTGCCGCAGTTCACCGGCCCGGCGGCTCGGTGCACGTCTTCAAGCTGCCCTGACAGCCCAGCGGGTAGCATGAGCGCGATACGAGGCAGCTGCCGAGTGGCCGTGCCTGGGAGAGCATGACGGCGACCGCATTGCGCTGCTGCTCGGCTTCGTTCGGCGCGCCGTGTTGCGGCGGCGCGCGACAGCCGCGACCGGTGGCAGCCTGCGCGTGTGCGCTGACCCGAACAATCTGCCGTTCTCGAACCAGCGCCTCGAAGGGTTCGAGAACCGGACTGGCCGAACTCGTCGCCGCCGAAGCTCGACGCCACACCGCAGTACACCTGGATGCCGCAGCGTCGCGGGTTCGTCCGCCGCACGCTGAACGCGCGCACGATGCGACCTCGTCATGGGCGTGCCGACCGGCTACGAGCCGGTGCTGACGACCAGGCCGTACTACCGCTCGACCTACGTATTCGCCTACGCGCGGCCGCAGGGGTCTCGACCTGCAATCATTCGACGATCCGGAGCTGCGTCAGCTCAGGATCGGCCTCCAGGCGCTGGTCGACGACGGCTACAATCCGCCGCCGGCACATGCACTCGCACGTCGCGGCATCGTGCAGAACAGTCGTCGGCTTCACGATGTGGGACGTCGACTCGGTGGCAGATCCGCCAGGCCGGATCATCGATGCGCGTCGCGCACGGGCGATGATCGACGTCGCCATCGTCTGGGGACCGCTGGCCGGCTACTTCGCCAGACGACAGCCGGTCGCCATCGACGGTGGTTCCGGTGACGCCCGCGCCGACACGCCGGACTGCCCTTCGACTACGACATCTCGATGGGCGTGCAGGCGAGGCGACTCCGCGTTGAAGGAACGGCTCGACGACATCCTCGACCGCCGACACGACGACATCGAGGGGATCCTGACGTCCTACGGCGTTCCGCTGGTCACCGGGACGCCGCCTGCCCCACTGCGACAATAGACGCCGATGGCCCGGCGCACGCCCGGCCGAGTGAAGGGGAACTGACATGCGCCCGATGCGGATCCATGGCCTCTCGATATCTGGGCTTGCGCTGCTGTCGCTGGCCGTGCTGGCGACGCCGAGAACCGGCGCCTCGGCGATGCCGCTCGCGATGCAGGCCGGCGCGATGCAGGCTGGCGTGATGCATGCCGGCACATCGAACGTCCACCGGATCGACACGGCCGGGAGCCCGGTGAACGGGCGGCGTCTGTTCCTGGAGAACAACTGCTATATCTGCCACGGCGGCCGCGGCGGCGGCGGCATGTGCCCAAGCCTCCGCGACAGCCGGCCCGATGCGAGCGACGTGGCCGATGCCGTACTGAACGGCAAGCCACAGGGCATGCCGTCCTTCGCGCAATTCCTGACCGACACCGATGTTGCGGACATCGCCGCCTACGTCAACTCCTTGCGCAGAGCGAACGAGCCGACATTCGTGGAGTGGTGGCTTCCGCAGCCGCAATAGCGGCGACGCCGTCCGGCGCGTTCCGGCCCCAGGCTAATGGGCGATCCGCCGCATCCATGCCCCTGCCCGGGCCACGGCGTCGCGCGCCTTCGTCACCCCGTCGGTCGCACGCAGGAAGCCGTGCAGGACGCCGGGGAAGATCTCCAGCTCGACCGGCACGGCCGCCGCGCGCAGCTTCGCCGCAAGCGCCTCGCCTTCCGAGCGCAGCACGTCGAGTTCCGCCAGCAGCACCAGCACCGGCGGCAGCCCGGTCAGTTCGGCGCGCAGCGGTGCCGCGAGCGGATGCGTCCGGTCGGCCTCGTGCGGCACATAGACGCTCCAGTAGAACGCCATCTTCTCGCGGGTCAGCACATGGCCGGCGCCGAACGCCTGATAGCTCGGCGTGTCGAGCCGGCTGTCGCACACCGGATAGGTCACGACGATGCCCGCGAGGTTCGGGCCGCCGGTGTCACGCAGCAGCAGCGCCGTCGCCAGGGCCAGATTGCCGCCCGCGGAATCGCCGCGCCAGCAGGATGCGCGACGGATCGAGGCCCCACGCCGCGCCGGACTCGCGCGACATGCCGCACGACGGCGGCGCATTCCTCGAGCGCCTGGGGGAACTTCGCTTCCGGCGACAGCGCGTAATCCACGCTGATCGTCGCCACCTCGCCCGCGGCGGCCAGTTCGCGCGCCGCCGAATCGTGCGTATCGACCGAGCCCCACACCCAGCCGCCGCCATGGAAATACACCAGCGCCGGCAACGGCCGGTCGGTGCGCGGACGATGCACGCGGCAGTAGATGCGCCGGCCGCGCGCCGCCACCCAGCGCTCGGTGGTGTCCGCCATCTCCGGCCCGCGTGCGCCGCGTGCGAGCGAGATCGCATCGTTCACCAGGCGGTGCGGCTCCAGCGGCAGCTCCAGCCGCACCGGCGGATACTGTCGCGGCGATCGTCTCGGCAGCCTCCTGATAGGCCCGCATTTCAGGATCCCAGCGCGACCGGTCGCTCATTGCCCGCCCCCCTGTCCGTTCCACTGCCATGCAACGCCATCGCATGCAGCATGGCAAATCCGTCTCCGATGGTTGATACCGGGCCGGCGCACCGCCTTATCCTGAGTTCCCGCCATGCCACTGATGAACCTGCGGCCCGCCGGCCGCTTCAGCCCCGCCAGCCTGTTCCGCCCGGAGTTCGTCGCCGTGATCGGCGCCGGCTCGCCCGAAGGCACGCAGGTGATGGCGAACCTTCAGGCGGGCGGCTTCAAGGGCGCGATTTTCCCGGTGGACGCCGACGATCCGTCTGCCATCGCGGCGCTGCCGAGCGCGCCGGACCTCGCGGTGCTCGCGACACCACCGGACGCCGTGCCGGCGGCTCTGGCGGCGCTGGCAGCGAAAGGCACATTCGCGGCGGTGGTGATCGGCCCGGCCGAGGGCCTTGGGGATCCGGCGCGCCGCAGCGGCATGCGCGTGCTGGGGCCGGGCTCGTTCGGCATCGTCGTGCCGGCCATCGGGCTGAATGCCTCGCGCGCGCATCTGCCGCCGCCGGCCGGACGGCTCGGGCTGGTGTCGCAGTCGGCCGCCCTGTGCCGCGCCGTGCTCGACTGGGCCGAACCGAACGGCATCGGGTTCAGCCACATCGTCGGCATCGGCGGCAATGCCGATATCGGCTTCGGCCCGGTGCTGGACTGGCTGTCGCGCGATCCCGGCACCGGGGCGATCCTGCTCGACATCAGGCACCTGAAGAACCGCCGCGCCTTTCTGTCCGCCGCCCGCGCCGCGTCACGGCTGCGTCCGGTGGTGGCGATCCGTCCCGGCACGTTGCTCGCCGATCCGGGCGGCGATGCGGAACGTGCGTTCGAGGCGGCGCTGCGGCGCGCCGGCGTGCTCAGCGTGACGCGGCTCGAGGATCTCCTGGCGGCGGCGGAAACCCTGACGCGCGCCCGTCTGGGACGCGGCAATGCACTGGCGATCGTCACCAACGCCGTCAGCGCCGGGCGGATGGCGGCCGATGCGGCGCTGCGCGACGGGCTGCAACTGGCGGCGCCGGCGGTCGGTCCTGGATCGGCGCCCGGGGCAGGCCCCCAGACCGGCCCTGACACCGGCCCCGACACTGGCCCCGACACCGACGATGGCATCGTGCATGTGGGGCCGGACGGGTCCCATCTGCTCGCCGGTCTCGCCGCGTCTGCCGCCGCCGCACCGGACGTCGGCGCGGTTCTGGTGGTGCACGCGCCGTCCGGTGCTGCGGCGGATCAGGCAGCGATTGCCGCGCTGGCGGTGCGCCGCGGGAAAATACCGGTGCCGATGCTGGTCTGTGCGATGGGCGAGACGACCGGCGCGGTGCATCGGCACAGCCTGATCGAGGCCGGCATGCCGGTGTTCGCCACGCCCGAGCAGGCGGTGCGCGGTTTCCTGCATCTGGTGCAGGATCGCCGCAACCGTGCCGCCGCGCGCGAATTGCCGCCCGGCACCGTGCTCACCGTGGCGCCCGACCGCGACGGCGTGCGCGACGCTTTCGCCGCGATCCGGCGCGCGGGACGGCTGGCCTCGACGCAGGACGAGGCGCTTGCGGTGCTGGGTGGATATGGCATTCCGGTGACGCCGACCCGGGCCGTCGCGACGGCGGACGATGCGGCGGCCGCGTCCGTGTCGCTCGGCTTCCCCACCGTGGTGAAGTTGCGCCAGAGCGAGCGCCCGAGCGCGCGGGCCCCGGGTGGGCTGGCGCTCGGCCTGCACGATGCGCGGGAGGTGGACGTGGCCGCCCGCCTGCTGTCGGCGCGGCGCGACCGGCAAAGCGGCGCGCGCGACGAGGGCCTGCTGGTGCAGCGCCAGGCAGCCCGTTCACGCGAATTGCGGATCCGTGTCGCCGACGATGCGACATTCGGCCCGATCATCAGCTTCGGACAGGGCGGCACAACGGCGGATATCGCGCACGACGTATCGGCCGATCTGCCGCCGCTCAACCTGGCGCTGGCGCGCGGGCTGATCGCGCGCACGCGCGTTGCCGCGACGCTGGCGGGTTTCCGCGACATGCCGGCAGCCGATGCCGAGGCGGTGGCCGCGACGCTGGTGCGCATCAGCCAGCTGGTGGTCGATTTTCCCGAGATTGCCGAGCTCGAGCTCAACCCGCTGTTCGCCGATGCCGACGGCGTGCTGGCGGTCGATGCCTGGCTGCGTCTGCGCGAGGTGGGCGACGCCGGCGGCGGGCTGGCGATCACGCCCTATCCGGACGAACTGGGCGAGCAATGGACGGCACGCGACGGCGAGCGCCATGTCATCCGCCCGATCCGCCCGGAGGACGCCGCGCAGCACGGCGCGTTCTTCGCCAGGCTGTCGCCGCAGGACATCCGCTACCGGTTCTTCAGCGCGATGCGCGAGCTGTCGCCCGAGCAGATGGCCCGCCTCACCCAGGTCGACTACGACCGCGAGATGGCCTTCATCGCGGTGCGCGAGGCGAGCGGCGAGACGGTGGGGGTTGCCCGGCTGGTGTGCGACCAGGAGGAGGATGCCGGCGAGTTCGCGGTGATCGTGCAGGCCGACACGAAGGGCAAGGGCGTGGCGAGCCATCTCATGCAGCGCCTGATCGACTGGGCGCGGGGCCGCGGCCTGCGTGCCGTCGTCGGCCTGGTGCTGGCGGACAACGCGCCGATGCTGGCCTTCGTTCGCCACCTCGGGTTCGCGGTGCACCGCATGCGGGAGGAGCCCGACGTGGTGGAGGCGCGCCTGACGCTGGAGTAGTCTGCCGGCAATGGAATCGTCCGCCTTGAGCCTCGCCGGCGCAACCCTGCGCGCCGCGCGACGCCATGCAATCGTCTATGTCCTGAGCGCTTCGGCGGTCTTCACCGTGGGTTCCGCGCTGGTCAAGGCGCTGACCGCGGAATTCCCCGTGCTGGAAATCGTGATGTTCCGCAGTGTCGTGGCCTTCGTGGCGATGCTGCCGATGATCATCCGTCACGGCGGCCTGTCCGCGCTGGCGACGCGCCGGCCGGTGGGTCACGTCATGCGCACGGTCTATGGCTTCATCGGGACGGTAACGTCGGTCTACGGCTTCGGCGTGCTGCCGCTGGTCACCGTCACCGCGCTCGGCTTCGCCATGCCGCTGTTCCTGACGATCCTGTCGGTGCCGCTGCTGGGCGAGCGCGTGGGGCCGCGGCGGGCGAGCGCCGTGCTGGTGGGCCTGGGCGGTGTGCTGATCATGCTGCGGCCGTGGCATGTGGATGCCGATTCGATGCCGTTCGGCGCGGTGGCGATCGTGCTGGCCGGCGTCGTCACGTGGTCGCTGTCGATGATCAACATCCGCCAGATGGGCGACGCGGGCGAGAAGAACGTGACGATCGTCGCCTGGTACAGCCTGGGGACGGCGGCGCTGGCGGCATTCGGCTGCATCGCCGAGTGGGTGACGCCGAGCCCCTGGCAGTTCGCGCTGCTGGTGAGTGCCGGGCTGTTTTCCGGTGTTGCGCAGCTGCTGATGACCGAGGGCTATCGTGCCGCGGAGACCACGCTGGTGGCGCCGTTCGAGTATGGCGCGATCATCTACGCGACGGTGCTCGGCATCGCGATCTGGGGCGAGTGGCCGGACTTTTGGGGTCTGGCCGGCGTTGCCGTGCTGATCGCGTCGGGGCTGTACATCTGGCACCGGGAGGTGACGCTGGGGCTACGGCGGTAGTGGGCGGAATTCCGTGATGCCACCTTCCATCGCCACTTGTCCGTTCGCCGCGCTGGCGTGCCGCTTCTGATGGCCGGGACAGGCCCCATCGGCGTCAGGACAATGGGGCGGCTGGAGAAAAGTCCTCCCCTCCCCTTGCGGGAGGGGGTTTGGGGGAGGGGAACGCGGTACGACGCCAGGCTTGGCAGATGTCCGACCGCAGTGTCGCGCGATGGTCCTACCCCCTCCCCCAACCCCCTCCCGCAAGGGGAGGGGGAGAAGTTACACTCCGGCCTGCAATTATCCTGATGCCCATGGGGGCAGGCCCGGCCATCACCGTGAAGCTCGACGGCCCCGGTGATGAAGACTACTTGCCCGATGATATCGAATTCGGATGGCATCATCGCGTGCTCGGCCGATCATGCCGCCTCCGGCACCACCAGGAACAGGTCGGTATCCCCCGTGTCCTGACCGCACGCGGTGAGCAGTGCATGCGCCTGGCCGCGATGATGCGTCTGGTGGTTGAAGAAATGCAGCACCAGCGGTCCCTTCCGCCGCCGCAACTCCTTCTGCGCGGAGCCGCTGAACCACACGAGGTCCTCGGCCAGCCAGGCGTCATCGACCCGCCCGGCCCAGGCGATGATGTCGGCATCCGCCTGCGCCCGGCGCGCGCGCAGCGTCTCGAAGTCGTCGATCATCGCAGCACTTTGCTTTTGCGCCACCTCGGGTTTCGGCCAGTTGTCGAAGCGCGACATCCACTGGGTATCGCCCCAGACGAGGTGCGTGAGCGTGCCGTGGATCGAGTGCCAGAACGCGCCGCGATCCGCCTTGCGCTCGGCATCGGTCAGGCGGGCGGCCGCGTCGTACAGGCGGCGGTTCATCTCGGCGTTGTAGGCCGCCATCAGGCGAACATAGGCCGGTGTGATCACGTGCGGTGCTCCCCTGCAGGTTTGACAGACGGCGGATCTGATTCACGCAGGCCCGTTCGCGTCAACGTTGATCAGGTCAATCAACATGCCGCCAGAAGTAGATCGTGTCGCACGGCGTCCCGTCGGCGTTCAGCGCGTAGCCTGGAATGCGGCCGGCCTCGTGCCACCCCATTGCGCGGTACAGGTTCTCCGCCGCATCGCCTGCCCTGGTGTCGAGCGTCAGCAGCGAGCGGCCGGCGCGCTGGGCTTCCTGCTCGACACGCAGCATCAACGCCCGTGCCAGGCCACGGCGTCGCGCGGCAGGATGCACCAGCAGCTTCTGCACCTCGGCGCGATGCGGCTGGTTCGGCGCGGAGGCAAACTCGAGCATCACCGTGCCGGCCAGCACGGCATCGTCCCAGGCCGCGAGCAGAATGCGCGAACCGGCCGCCACGTCCGCAGCCATGCGCTTCCAGAACGCGCGGGCGATGTCGCGCGCCAGCGGCGGCAGGTACGACACCGAGGCGCCGTCATCGACGCACGCACACAGGATGTCCGCCAGTTGCCGCTCGGCCGATGCGGCGGACGCGGCATCCAGCAGCGTCGATGCCGGAGACCGGTTTGGCATAGCCGAACTCGAGCGAGTTCGAGATGTCGTGCAGCACGCGGATCGAGCCGTGTCGCACATAGCTGTGCTTTTCGTAGAACCGGTGGGCGCGGTCGAACCGCGTGTCGCTCCACAGCACGAGCCGCGTCGCGCCGGCCGCGCGGGCATGCGCCTCGGCGACGGCGAGCAGCCGTGGCGCGAGGTCCGTTCCGCGATACGGCGGCAGCAGGTAGAGCCGGACGATCTCCCACGCGCCGTCGGACTGCGGCACGACGCCGATCATCCCGACGATCCGCCCATCGGCGTCGGCAGCCCACAGCGCGCCGCCCTTGCCGGTGTAGTGCGAGGCCAGTGCGCGCAGTTCGGGCGCCTCGGCATCGATGTCGATTTTGATGCCGGGATATTCGCTCCAGCAGGCGCTGATCAGTGCGATGAATCCGTCGGCATCGGCGTCGCGTGCCGGGACGAATGGTGGGGGCGCCCGAAACTCCCCCTCCCCTTGCGGGGAGGGGGTTGGGGGGCGGGGTCACGCACACAAGTCATTGCGGTATCACCCCCCACCCCAACCCTCCCCCGCAAGGGGGGAGGGAGAATCTATTAGTTATTTCAGTGCAAGCCTTCGCAGAATGCTGCGATGCGCCGGCAGCCCTCGGCGAGCGATTCGTCGTCCGTCGCGGTGCTGACGCGCAGATAGGGGCTCATGCCGTACGCCGCGCCGTGCACCGTCGCGACGTGCGCCTCCTCGAGCAGCGCCATGCAGACATCCCGGTCGTCCGACAGCACGCGCCCGCCGGCCGTGGTCTTGCCGATGCAGCCGGCCACGTTGGGAAACACGTAGAACGCACCTTCCGGTTTGTGGCAGTTGATGCCGCGGCAGGCGTTCAGCATCTCCACCGCCATGTCGCGCCGGTTGCGATAGGCGACGATCTGCTCGGCCACGCCGTCCTGCGGCCCGTCCAGCGCCGCCGCCGCCGCCGCCTGTCCGACCGTGGACACGCCGGCCGTCGCCTGGCCCTGCATGTTGACCATCGCGCGGATCAAATTCTTCGGCCCGCCGGCATAGCCGATGCGCCAGCCGGTCATCGCATACGCCTTCGACGCGCCGCTGATCGTCACCGTCCGGTCGCGCAATTCCGGC
Organism: uncultured Alphaproteobacteria bacterium; assembly: GCA_963739725.1. Classification (GTDB taxonomy): domain Bacteria; phylum Pseudomonadota; class Alphaproteobacteria; order Acetobacterales; family Acetobacteraceae; genus JAMXLO01. The sequence goes on from CAVUBS010000023.1 coordinate 189,212, forward strand.
GCCACCGCGGCGATCGTGGCATGTTTGAATCCGTCGAACACCAGATGCTCGTACATGTCATCCGACATGATCCAGACATGCGGATGCTTCAGCATCACGTCGGCGATCGCACGCAGTTCGGCCGCCGAGCAGCACGCGCCGGTCGGATTGTTCGGGTTGTTCAGAATCAGCCATTTGGTCTTCGGCGTGATCGCCGCGTCGATGTCCTCGGCACGCGGCTTGAAGCCGTTGTTCTGCGGACACGTGACGAACACCGGCTCGCCGTCGCACAGCTTCGTCATCAGCTCGTAGGCGCTCCACGACGGCACCGGGATCACCGCCTGGTCGCCGGGGTTCACCGTCGCCATCAGCGCATTGAAGATCGCCTGCTTGCCGCCGTTGCTGACGCAGATCTCGTCGAGCGCGAAATCCAGCCCGTTGTCGCGCCGGAACTTGCGCTGGATCGCCTGCTTCAGCGCGGGCGTGCCGTCCTGCGGCGGATACTTCGTGTCGCCGTGCAGCGCGGCCTCGTGCGCCGCCTCGATCGCATGACGCGGGCTGGCGAAATTCGGCTCGCCGAGCGTGAGCGAGACGATATCGATCCCCTGCGCCCGCAGTTCGCGCGCACGGATCGTCATCTGCACGCTGGCCGCGACCTGGACGCGACCAAGGCGTTCGGAGAAGGCCGGCATCAGTGCAGCCCCTCGCAGAATTGCTGGATGCGCGTGCAGGCGTCGGAGAGTTCCTCGGTGGCATTGGCGTAGGCGATGCGGAAATGCCCCGGATAGCAGAACGCACTGCCGTGCACCGCGGCCACGCCGGACTCCTCCAGCAGCGCCAGCACGAAGCCTTCATCGTCTGTGATCTTCTTGCCGCCGCGCGTGGTCTTGCCGATGCAGCCATGAATCGAGGGATACACGTAAAACGCGCCCTCCGGCTTGTGGCAGTAGATCCCCGGCGCCTTGTTCAGCATCTCCACCACCAGATTGCGACGTTCCTCGAAGATCTTGCGCATCGCCTCGATCGATTCCTGCGGGCCGGTCAGCGCTTCCACCGCCGCGGCCATGGCGATCGTGTTGGTATTGGAGGTGGACTGGCTCTGCAGCTTGTCCATCGCCTTGATCAGTGCCACCGGCGCGCCGGCGAACCCCAGCCGCCAGCCGGTCATCGCATAGGCCTTGGAACAGCCGTTCATCGTCACGGTGCGGTCCTTGCAGCCGAGGCTCGACCTGCACGATGGTGGCCGGCTTGAAGCCGTCATAGGTTAGTTTCTCGTAGATGTCGTCGGTGAAGATCCAAACGTCCGGATGGCGCAGCAGCACGTCGCAGATCGGCCGCAGCTCGTCGGCCGAATAGGCCGCACCCGTGGGGTTGCACGGATTGTTCAGCATGAACCATTTGGTGCGCGGCGTGATCGCCTGCTCGAGCGCCTCGGCGCGCAGCTTGAAGCCATGGTTCTGCTCGCACGGGACCAGCACCGGCTTGCCGTCGGCCAACGAAACGATGTCGGGATAGCTCACCCAGCAGGGGCTCGGGATGATCACCTCGTCGCCGGCGTTCAGCGTGGCCAGCATGGCGTTGAAGATCACCTGCTTGCCGCCGGTCGAGACGATGATCTCCTCCGGTTTGTAATCGATGCCGCTGTCGCGTTTGAACTTCTGCGCCACCGCCTTGCGCAGCGCGGGCGTGCCGGCGACATCGGTGTAGTGCGTCTCATTGGCCTCGATGGCACGGATCGCGGCGTCCTTGACGTTGCGCGGCGTGTCGAAGTCCGGCTCGCCCTGCGACAGGGAGATGACGTTCTTCCCCTCTGCTATCATGTGCCGCGCCTTGGTCGCGATGGCGATCGTCAGGCTGGGCTGGATGCGGTCGAGGCGTTCGGCAGTGAGGGACATGGCTGGCTTCCAGGAGAGCGGGCGCGGAACCTATCGGAGCGGCGGCGGAGGGGCAATCATTACTGCCGCAACGCCGCGCTGCACGCGCCACACGGCAAGCAGGACCGCCGCCACCGCCGCCACGATGATCGTGGCCAGCGCGTAAAGCTCCGGGGTCGGGCCGAGCTTGATCGAGGAGAACACCACCATCGGCAGGGTGGAGGCGCCGGGACCCGAGGTGAAGCTCGCCACCACCACATCGTCGAGCGACAGGGTGAACGCCAGCAGCCAGCCGGAGACCAGGGCAGGGGCCATCAGCGGCAGGGTGATCCGGAGGAAGGCCTGCCAGGGCGGGGCGTAGAGGTCCATCGCCGCATCCTCCAGGTCCGCCGGCGTGCCGGACAGCCGGGCGCGCACCACGACCGCGACATAGGCGACCGAAACCGAGGCGTGCGCCAGGGTCACGGTCCGGGCGCCGCGGCCGGCCGGCCAGCCGATCGTCTGCTGCAGGGCGACGAACAGCAGCAGCAGCGACAGGCCGACGATCACCTCGGGCAGCACGAGCGGTGCGGCGAGCGCGGCGGCGAAGGCGGTGCGGGTGGGAAAGCGTCCGAACCGGGCCAGCGCGTAGCCGGCCAGCGTGCCGACGATGAGCGCGAGGGTCGCGGAGACGGCGGCAATGCGGAGCGACAGGAACGTCGCGGCGATCAGCGGCTGGTCGTGCCAGAGCGTCGCATACCAGCGGAGGGAAAACCCGGCCCAGGCGGTGACGAGGCGTGAATCATTGAAGCTGAGTGCGACCAGGAACCCGATCGGCGCATAGAGGAACGCGTAGCAGGCAATCAGCCAGGCGAGCAGCGAACGCTTCGTCGTCATGGCCGCGAGAAGCTCCGTACCATCAGGATAAGCAAAGGCCGCAGTGCAAATCTCCCCCTCCCCTTGCGGGAGGGGGGTGGGGGGAGGGGTCGCACCAACGCAAGCCAATTTCGTACTGCGTCGCCATCCCCCAATCCCCGCCCGCAAGGGGAGGGAGCACCGTTCTCCAGCCGCACCATTGTCCCGATGCGCATCGGGCTTGTCGCGGCCATGACTATGAAGTGGCCAGGAGACGGCGGTGCGAGCCCACGAGCAGGCAGCAATCTTAACACGGAGAACCAGGGAGGACCACGGAGGCCACGGAGCAAGGCCAGCGGCTCGACCAGGGCACGCTTGCGGGGTTGCGCGGCCATATGCTTGCATCGCCGCCAGCACGAACTCGAGGCCTCGTACCACACGGGCGGACTCCGCGAACCAGCACTCAAGCCACAGATGCGACCATGATGGCGAACCAACTGAGCAGTGCATACCATCGGCGACGCGATCCTGGTCGGCATATGACCTGGCTCCGCGTCATGGCTGCGCCATGCCTCGCAATCGCGATCGCGGGCTGGCCCCTGGCCCGGCCGTGGCAGCCGACCGCGATCAACCCGCGGTGAAGACCGGCAAGGAACGCCTGACCGACAAGGCCTCCGACGAACAGCGCGTGGATGACTGCAAGGTGGCGCAGGCGCGGCGGACCCGCCCCCGGCCGACAGGCTGCACGGCGGGTGCCGGCGGCTGAGCGGCTGACGGCGTTACCGGGGTGGCTCAGCCGCCCTGTGCCACCAGGTGGGCGAACTCGGACAACTGGTCGGCCTCCACGTCGGACACCGCGTAATAAGTGATCCCGCCGCGACGCCAGGTGACGAGGTTGAAGCCCTGCTTCGACGCGGTGTGGAACGGTTCGTCGGCACTGCCGGGCGAGGCCCACGCGAACAGGTTGATCACGTGCTTCGCGCGATTGTACACGACAGCAGCCGCCCGATGCCCGTCGACGTAGTCCAGCCGGCCGCCGACCAGCGGGAACCCGGCGTCCTTCAGATCGCGCACCGGTGGCGAGACGTCCAGCCGCTCCGACAGCCATGGCTTCACGGTGTGCTGGTCGCTGGTCAGGACGTCGGTCAGATGACCGGCCTGCATCGAGCGGATATGGCTGCCGATCACGCCCTGCATCGCGTCGCCCTGGCCGCCCGGCTGTGCGCCGATCACCAGGACGGTCAGCGCCACACCGGCCAGTGCGCCGGCGAGCCCGGTGCCTGCCATGCCGAAGGCCGGCCAGTGCAACCTAGGCCGCGAGACCGCCACCGCGGACGCAGGCGGCGCCTCGCGCTCCAGCGCCGCGCCGATGCGCGCAGCCAGGCCCGGCGGTGCGCGATGATAGGGCAGGTTCGTGCGGATCGCCGCCTGCATGGCGCGCAACTCCTCCAGCTTGGCGGCACAGGCCTCGCAGCCCGCGACGTGGCGGCGCACGCGCAGCCGCGCGAACGGTCCCAGCGCGGCGTCGAGCAGCCCCGACAGCAATCCGCCGGCGCGATTACACTCCATGAGCGTTCTCCGTCGCGACCTGCTCCAGCCACAGGTTCCGCAGGCTGAGCCGCGCCCGCGCAAGACGCGACATCACGGTGCCGATCGGCGCGCCGGTCACGGTGGCGATCTCCTTGTAGGCAAGGTCCTCGACCTCCCGCAGCACCAGCACCTCGCGATACTCGGCCGGCAGTTGCTCCATCAGCCGGCTCAGGGTCTGGCTGTCGATGCTCTCCAGCAGCAGCGCCTCGGGATCGCGCGGACGGCTGCCCCACATCGTCTCCTCGGTGTCCGCCGTGTCCGCCGCGGGCGTGTCGGGCACGAACACCATGCGGCCCGAGCGGTTCTCCTTCACCCAGGTGACGAAGGCGTTGCGAACGATGGTCAGCAGCCACACGCGGAAATTCCCCCCCTGGAAGGTATCGAAGTAACGGTAGGCGCGCAGGTAGGCGTCCTGCACCACGTCCTCGGCATCCGAGGTATTGCGCGCCAGCCAGCGGGCAAGGTTGTAGGCGGCATCGAGATGCGGCAACGCGAGCAACTCGAAGCGTCTGCGTCGATCGTCCTGCGGCAAGGCCTTGGTCCTGACTGTGCGTTCCCCTGTGGAGGCCCTTTGGGTCGTCCCGCCGGGGCTCCCAGGTTTCATACCCGGCGGGGCGTCATCTTATTCCTGAAAGCGGCGGGAATAACCCCCGAGCGAAAGCGGTTGAGCCTGCAGCAGGGACCGGAGGGCGGACCCGCAACAGCAGGAGTTCAACTATGAGCAGCAATTCGATCATCAAGCCGGGCATCGAGCCAGGCATCGGATCCGGCGACATGCAACGCCGCGGCTTTCTGAAATGCATGACCTGGGCGGGCACCGCCATGGTCTGGACGGTGGCAGGCGGCGTGCCGCGCTCGCGCCTGATCGGCCAGGCCAATGCGGCGGCGAACGAGGGGTTCACGTTCGTGCAGTTCAGCGACAGCCATATCGGTTTCGACAAGCCGGCCAATGCCAACGTGACGGCAACATTGCAGGACGGGCTGAGCAAGATCGGCACGATGCAGACGAAGCCGGCCTTCATGATCCACACCGGCGACCTCACGCATCTGTCCAAGCCGGCGCAGTTCGACACCGTGCAGCAGATTCTCGGCACGTCGAAGCTCGACCTGCACACGGTGCCGGGCGAGCACGACATCCTGGAGGAAGAAGGCAAGAGCTATCTCAACCGTTTCGGCAAGGGCACCAAGGGCGACGGCTGGTACAGCTTCGACGCCAACGGCGTGCACTTCATCGGCCTGGTGAACGTGGTCAATCTGCAGGGCAACGGGCTCGGCGCGCTGGGGCACGAACAGTTGGAGTGGCTGGAGGCCGACGTGAAGCCGCTCTCCGCCAGCACGCCGATCGTGGTGTTCGCGCATGTGCCGCTGTGGGTCGTGTATGCCGACTGGGGCTGGGGCACGTCGGACGGCGCGCAGGCGCTCGGCTATTTGAAGAAATTCGGCTCGGTCACCGTGTTGAACGGGCACATCCACCAGACGATGCAGAAGGTCGAGGGCAACGTCACATTCCACACGGTGTGCTCGACCGCGTTTCCGCAGCCGGCGCCGGGCACCGCCAAGGGGCCGGGACCGATGCTGGTACCGGCGGCGGAACTGAAGCAGCATCTCGGCATCGCGCGCGTGAGCCTGGTGTCGTCGAACGCGCCGCTGGCAATCGTCGACACGCCACTCGCAGGCTGAAGGACCGACCATGACCGAGATACTGAAACCGGGCGCCTGGGCCCGGCGCTCCCTGCTGCGCCGTGTGCTCGGCGCAGGCGTGGTGGTGCTGATCGGCACCGTCGCACGCAAGGCCGCCGCACAGGAAGGCGAAGTGGTGATCGACAACTTCACCTTTTCGCCGACGCCGATGGTGGTCGCCGCAGGCGGCACGGTGACCTGGGTGAACCACGACGACATTCCCCACAGCATCGTGTGTCCGGCGCTGAGCGTGAAGTCGCATACGCTGGATACCGACGACAGCTTCGAACATAAGTTCGATAAGGCGGGGACGTTTGAATACATGTGCGGGCTGCATCCGCACATGCGCGGGCTGGTGACAGTGCAGGCGTAGCGATCGGCTCCCCTCACCCCAACCCTCTCCCCCAAGGGGAGAGGGAGTAAGTATCGCAGGTGTGGCACTCCCCCTCCCCTTGCGGGAGGGGGTAGGGGGAGGGGTCAGCTCACCGCACCCGCGTTCCGCAATCCGGCAATCCGCTCCACCGAATAACCCAGCGCAGTTAGAATCGCATCGGTATGTTCGCCGGCGCGCGGCGGCTGCATCCGCAACGCCGGCGCCTCGTCGTCGATGCAGAACGGCAGGCCCGGCAGGTTTGCCACGTTGCCCTTCGGCATGGCGATCGCAAGCGCCCGGCCGAACGCATTCAATTGCGGATCGTCGAACAGATCCGACGGCGTCCGCACCGCCGAGAACGGGATGTTCGCCGCATCCATGACGCGCTCCAGATCGCCGATCGCATGCGTCCGCCACGATCGCCGCGACGATCTCGCGCAGTGCCGGCCGGTTCTTCACGCGGTCGGCGTTGCTGCGGAAGCGGTCATCCGCCAGCAGATCCGGACGCCCGAACGCGTCGCAGAACGCACGCCAGTGGTTGTCCGACGTAATGCCGACGAACAGCTTTTCCCCGTTCAGCGTGGCAAAGGTTTCATAAATTCCCCAGGCGCCGCTGCGCGCCGGCATCGGCGGCGAGGGCGTGCCGGTGGCGGCCTCGCCCGCCATGTGCTGACCCACCAGGAACGCCGATGATTCGTAGAGCGCGCTGGTGACCTTGCGACCCTCGCCGTCCTTGTCGCGCTGGCGCAACGCCGCAAGCGTGGCGAGCGCGCCCATCACGCCGCCCATGATGTCGATCACCGAGGAACCGGCACGCAGCGGCTGACCGGGCGGGCCGGTCATGTAGGCGAGACCCGGTCATGTACTGCGCGATCTCGTCGAGCGACGGGCGATGCTCGTAGGGACCCGGCAGAAAACCCTTCAGCGCGCAGTAGATCAGCCGCGGGTTGAGCGCGTGCACCGCATCCCAGCCAAGTCCGAGCCGTTCCATCGTGCCCGGTCCAAAATTCTCGATCAGCACATCGGCTTTGCGCACGAGGTCCTGCGCGACCGCCAGCCCATCGGGCGATTTCGCATCGATGCAGATGCAGCGCTTGTTGCGGTTGAAATACGCGAAGAAGCCGGTGGCGAAGCCGTGCAGACGGCGGGTGCGGTCGCCGTCCGGCGCCGGCTCCACGCGGATCACGTCGGCGCCGAGATCGGCGAGAACGACGCCGCAGGACGGACCCATCACCGTGTGGCTGAATTCCAGCACGACGATGTCTTCGAGCGGCAGGATCGCCATCGGGACTGTTCCACTCCTTCGTGAAAATCGCCGCGGCCGAACCCGATCCTGTCGGTTCGCGGCGGATATTTGTCAACCCGGACGTGCGATGTGCGTGTGACCGTCGTGCAGGACGACGACGCGATCGCCTGCACGAAAGCCAAGTTCGTTGGTCTGCACTACGGAAATCGTCGAGCCGCCGTCAATCCGGACGATGAATTCAGTCAATTGGCCGTTGCCGCCGTCGACCGCGGTCGCCGCGCCGCTCGCATCGGCAAGCAGCGCGACGCGCCATGGATCGCGCTCGCTGCGCGGCGCCACGGCGCGCAGCGACAGGATGGTGCCCGCACTCGACGGCACGGGATGCACGGTCGCCGCGGCGGGCGTGGCAGTGGTTCGTGACGGCCGGCGCGCAACCGGCGATGCCGAGCAGAGCAACCAGCAGACACACCGGCGCGCGTCATCGAGCGTCCCTCGTCGTGCTACCTCGCCGTGTCCGTTGTCCGCATCGCGACATTCCGCCACCGATGCGGTTGCCTGCCGGTCGATCACCTGCGCGAGATGACCTTGCAGAGAACTGCGATCTGCGATAAGGGCTTAGGGGCGAATCCTGATTGCTTACCTGAGCGACGGCCATCCGGCCGCCGTGCCCTCCGGCCATTGCGGCCGCGCCACGACGACGGAGGTTTGCCGCAGATGACGTGTCCCGACAGTTGCCGAATGCCAGATCATGTCGCATGCCTCGCTGCTGCGCGGTGTCGGTTGCATGGCAGTGCTCGCACTGCTCGCGGCCTGTGCCGGCCATGCGCCGCAGCACAGCGCGACGCAGGAGGCGGCGCGCTATGCCGCGCATGCCCGCGCGCAGCTACACGCCGCCTGGTCCGCCGGAGGATCCGTGGGGTCCGTATATCCGCGAGTCCTCCAAACGGTTCGACGTGCCGGAGATCTGGGTGCGCTCGGTGATGCGTGTCGAGTCGGGCGGCAACGAGTATCAGAACGGCCAGCTGATCACCTCCAGCGCCGGCGCCATGGGGCTGATGCAGGTGATGCCGGAAACCTACGACGAGCTGCGCGGCCGCTACAATCTGGGCGACGATCCGTTCGATCCGCACGAGAACATCCTGGCTGGCACTGCGTATCTGCGCGAGATGTACGACATCTACGGCTCGCCCGGATTCCTTGCCGCCTACAATGCCGGGCCGCGGCGACTGGACGACTACCTGAGCAACAACCGGGCGCTGCCCGACGAAACGCGGCGCTATGTTGCGATGATCGGGCCCAACATCGTGGGCGTCTATCCGGTCAATCGTTCGCCGGCCGAGGACTATGCGATGAACGCGCTGCCGATCGATATCCCGCGCGGGACGCGCTATGGCCGCGCGGTGCAGTTGGCCAGCAGCCGTGGCGGCGGTGGCGGGCGGGTGCCGGCGCGCGGTTCGGTCCAGGTGGCGCAGCTGCCCGAACCGCCGCGGCCGATGGCTCAGTCGGCGCCGCAGCAGTATGCCCTGGTGTCGCCTCCGCCGCCGCCGCCCGCCGCGTCGCACGGGGCTTTCGGCATCATTCCGCAGGCGATGGCGGAACCGGCGCCGGTGCACCATGGCGGCTCGCCGAGCGGGCAGTGGGCGATCCAGGTGGGCGCCTATTCGTCCGAGGGGCTGGCGCATGCCGCGGTCGGCACTGCGCGCGAGCGGGCGCGCGGCGGAACTGGCGGTCGCGCATGCCTCGGTCGCCAGCGTGCGCCAATCGCACGGCGTGCTGTATCGCGCCGGCTGACCGGCCTGTCGCGCGACGCCGCGGTGCAGGCGTGCGAGCGGCTCGCGCATGGCCGTACGAGTTGCATGGTGCTGTCGCCGAACGCGCAGTCCTAGCGATGTTCCCAGCACAGCGGATCCCACACTGGCCTGGCGGTCCAGCCGGCCGCGCTGCCTTGCCGCCGCCAACCCCCGGCGTCACACTGAGCGGAACGGGGCACGTGGACCCCGCGCATCGTCACCGCCGGGGAATGTCCGAGATCATGCCTGAAGCCAGATTTCGCCAGCCTCACGCCACTGCTCGCGCCGCGCTCGATCGCGATCCTCGGCGCGTCCAACGATCCGACCCGGATCAGCGGCCGCCCGATCGCCTACATGAAATCGCAGGGCTTCAAGGGCGCCATCTACCCGGTGAACCCGAACCGCAAGGAAGTGCAGGGTCTGCAGGCCTATCCCTCGGTCGCCGATCTGCCGGAGACACCCGACGTCGCCATCGTCGCGGTCGCCGCCGAACATGCCGTGCAGGGCGTCGCGGACCTGGCGAAGCGCGGCGTGAAGGGCGCGCTGGTGTTCACCGCCGGGTTCGCCGAGATGGACGAGGCCGGCGAGGCCGCGCAGAACCGCATGGTCGCGTCGGCGCGCGAATACGGCATGCGCATCCTCGGCCCCAACTGCCTCGGCGCGTTCGACAGCCGCACCGCCTATTACGCGACATTCTCGTCGTCGTTCGACTGCGGCTGGCCGGTGCCCGGGCGCATCGGCATCGCGTCGCAGTCGGGCGCCTACGGCACGCATCTCTACACGCTGGCGCGCAACCGCGGCATCGGCGCCTCGCTCTGCATCATGACCGGCAACGAGGCCGATGTGACGGTGGGCGAATGCATCGGCTGGCTCGCCGAGAATCCGGAAGTGGACGTGATCGCGGTCTACGCCGAGGGCATCCGCGAGTCGGCGGGATTGATCGCGGCGTTCCAGGCGGCGCGCGCGGCGAAGAAGCCGATCGTCATGCAGAAGGTCGGCCGCAGCGAACTCGGCACCAAGGCGGCGAAGTCGCACACCGCCTCGATCGCCGGCGACGATGCGGTGACCGAGGCGGTGATGGCCGAGTTCGGCGTGGTGCGCGCGCGCAACTCCGAGGAGATGCTGGACATCGCGCACACCGCGACCCGGAAGATCTATCCGGCGCGCAACACGCTCGGCGTGATCACCGTATCGGGCGGCGCCGGCGTGCTGATGAGCGACGTGGCGGAGAGCGTCGGCCTGCCGATGCCGGAGATGCCGGAGGCGACGCAGAAGATGCTGCGCGACCTGGTGCCGTTCTGCGCGCCGCGCAATCCGGTGGACGCGACGGCGCAGGTCAGCAACGACGTGACGCTGATCAACAAGTTCACCGATGCGATGATCGGCGAGGGCGGCTACGCGTCGGTGCTCGGCTTCTTCAGCATGACGGCATCGTCGCGCCGCTGGCCGTCGATCCGCGAGCAGCTCAACCTGGTGAAGGCGAAATACCCAGACCGGCTCTACGCTTTGTCGGTGATCACGCCGCAGGAACGACGGGACGAGCTGGAGGCCGATGGCTGGGTGGTGCACGAGGACCCGACGCGCGCGGTCACCGCGATCGCCGCGATGGGCCGCTACGGCGCCGCGTTCGCCGCCGCGGAGCCGGCGCCGCCGCCGTCCGTGGCGGCCGGTCGTGCTGCCCGCCGCGACGCCGAGCGAGGCGGAGGCCAAGCGGTTGCTGGCCGCGTCCGGCATCCTGTCCGCGCCGGAGCAGCCGTGCGACAGCGCAGCGGAAGCCGTGGCGGCGGCGGAGCTATTCGGCTTCCCCGTGGTGATGAAGATCCTGTCGCCGGACATCCTGCACAAGTCCGAGATCGGCGGCGTGCTGCTGAACGTCGGCGATGTCGCCGCGGTGCGCGACGGCTACGACCTGTTGCTCGCGCGCGCCAAGCAGGCGGCTCCGACCGCGCGCATCGAGGGCGTGCTGGTGGCCAAGCAGTTGCAGGGCGGCGTCGAGTGCATCCTCGGCATCCACCGCGATCCGGTGTTCGGGCCGGTCGCGATGTTCGGCCTCGGCGGCATCTTCGTCGAGGTGATGAAGGACGTGGTGTTCCGCCGCTGCCCGTTCGGCGACGACGTGGCGGAGGCAGATGATCCGCTCGATCAAGGGCGCGCCGCTGCTGCTGGGAGCGCGCGGCCGGCCGCCGGTCGATATCAAGGCGCTGGCGCACATGCTGGCGCGGCTGTCGGCGTTCGCGCATGCGGCGGGACCGCGGCTGGCCTCGATCGACCTCAACCCGGTGTTCGCCATGCCGGAGGGGCAGGGTGCGTTCGCGGTCGATGCGGTGGTCGAAGTGGCGGGCTGACTTTTCCACCGACTGCCGCAGCCGAGCCGACCTACGGCGCGACCTCCTCGACGCCGGCCATCGGCACGCGACTGCCGCGAAACGCCAGCAGCGCCGTGGCCGCAGCCGCGATCAGCGCGAACAGGCAGGCGCTGAGGAAGATGTGCGTCGGCGCCAGGCCGCGCGCCAGCAGGTAGCCGCCCAGCACCGGCGCCGCGATGCCGCCGAGCCGTCCGATGCCGAGCGCCCAGCCGAGGCCGCTGGTGCGCATGCGCGCCGGATAGAGCTTGCCGCAGGTGCCGTTCGCGCCGGTCTGGCTGCCGATGATCGTCGCCCCGGCCAGGAAGGTCATGATCAGAAGCATCGCATAGGGCAGCGCCATGAGCGCGATCACCGCGATGAACACGGCGCCGGCGGCGTAGTGCAGCGCCAGTGTGCGTTCGGGGCCGATCCGGTCGATCGCCACGCCGAGATACAGAACCGCAAAGATCGCGCCGAAGTCCCGCATGCTCGAGGCGAACACGGCCTGTGCCGGGGTGAAGCCGATCAGGTTCAAAACCGTCGGCATCCAATAGGCGAACAGGAACAGGTTCAGCAGGCTGCAGAAATAGACGATCCAAAGCAGGACGGTCTGCAGGGCATAGCCCTTGCCGAACAGCATCCTGACCGGGTTGCCCCGCGCAATGTCGACAGGACCGCTCTCGCGCCGGAGCGATGTCGAGGCGCCGCAGCAATGCGGTGTGACGCGGCGACAGATTGTCCCTCGGCGGCCAGGAACCGCGGCGATTCCGGCAGCCACAGCGCCAGCGCCGGCACCAGAAGCAGCGGGAACACACCGCCGAGGATAAAGATCATCGGCCAGTCGAAATGCGCGAGCAGCAACGCGACGATCTGGCCGCCGACGAAGCCGCCCAGGGGGGCACCGGTGAACGTCGACCATGATCATCGTCGCGCGCAGGCGGTGCGGCGCGTAGTCGCCGGTCAGCGCGGCCGCGCCGGAAAATCCGCCGCCGATGCCCAGCCCGGTGAAGAAGCGCCAGAAACTCAGCATGCCGAGCGAGCCGGCCGCGGCGCTGAGCAGCGAGGCGATCCCGAAGATCGTGAGACTGCCGAGCAGCAGCGGACGGCGGCCGAAGCGGTCCCCGATCGGCCCCGCGGACAGCGCGCCCACCAGGATGCCGATGCTCGACCACAGGAACGCCATGGTGAACATCGACGGCGGCAGGTGCCATTCACGGATCAGCGACGGGCACCGCCCATGCGACCGAATTGAGGTCGTAGCCGTCGCAGATCTGCACCAGCGTGCACAATACCGCGACACGGATCTGCAGGCCGCCGATCCGTTGGTTTTCGAGCGCGGCCTCGGCCGCCGACAACGACGCTTGCGCCATTTTTCTGGCCTCTCGACATGTTCTCCCTTGGGTCCCGTTTTGCATGCTCGGCCCCGCCCGTGCAAGCCTCGCCACGATCCGGCAGTGCGCCGGTCACCGGCGCGTACGCCCGCTATTGAATGGCTGCCACAAGTGACCGCGAGTCCGATGCCTGCCACAGCCGAAGCCACAGCCCGCACGCGCGCCTTCGCCCGCGTCATCGGTCCGTTCCTCGTCATCGTGCCCGGCATCGTCGCGGTGCGGGCGCCTGATACAGGAGCGGCGCTGACCGACTTCTTCGCGAATGCGGCGCTGGCATGGATCACCGGCGGCACTGCTCCTGTTCAGCGGCCTGCTGATCATTGCGCACCATCAGTATTGGTCGAGCCTGGCTGCAATTCTGATCTCGCTGTTCGGCTGGTTCCTTGCGCTGCGCGGCGTGGTGCTGCTGGCCGCGCCGCAGCTGATCGAACGTGCCGCCGGCGCGGCGATGAACATGATGCCGATCGTGCGGATCGGCTTCGGCGCTGCTCGTGGTGATCGGCCTATGGCTCACATTCGTCGGCTGGATCGCCAGGCCCTGAAGCCGCTGGCGGGCTGCCCGGCGATTTCCGATCCGCCGTTCAGCCATGGTATGCTGCCGCCCATGGGCAACCTCTACGATCAGGACCTGGTGCTTTGGAGTGAGGAGCAGGCGCGCGCGCTGCGGGCCGCGGCCGAGCGCCGGTTGGAACGCGCCGATCGACTGGGAGAACGTGGCCGAGGAGATCGAGAGTTTGGGCAGAGTCCGAACGCCACGCGCTTGCAAGTCATATCGCAGTCGTGATCGAGCATCTGCTCAAGCTGCAGACGTCGCCGGCGATGGACCCAGCACGCGGTTGGCGGGATACGATCCGCCGTGCGCGCCGCGAGATAGATCGTCGCCTAAAGGACAGCCCGAGCCTGCGGCGCGAGATCTCCGACATTGTCGCCGATGAGATGACGCCAGCCCGGTCGCTGGTTCGCGCAAACCTTCAGGACTACGGCGAGCAGCCTCGGATCGACATCGAATTGGTGACCTATACCGAAGCGCAGGTGCTCGGGGATTGGCTGCCCGACAACGACTGACGGAAACGCCCAAGAAACGGCCCGGAGGAAACGCAGCGCATGATCGACAAGATCGTCCAGTCGATGGCCGACGCCATGGCCGGCATCAAGGACGGCTCCACAGTGCTGATCGGCGGCTTCGGCGCGGTCGGCCAGCCGAACGCTCTGATCGAGGGGCTGATCGAACAGGGCGCCACCGACCTGACCGTCGCGGCCAACAACGCCGGTGTCGGCCATGCCGGGCTGGCGCGCCTGATGGAACTGGGGCGCGTGCGGAAGATCATCTGCTCGTTTCCACGTTCGTCCGATCCGGTCGTGTTCGAGACGCTGTATCGTGCCGGCAAGATCGAACTGGAGATCGTGCCGCAGGGCACGCTCGCCGAACGCATGCGCGCCGCGGGCGCCGGCGTGCCCGCGTTCTTCACCGCCACCGGCGTCGGCACCAAGATGGCCATGGGCAAGCAGATCCAGGAATTCGACGGCCGCAACTACGTGATGGAGCACGCACTGTCGGGCGATGTCGGGTTGGTGGAAGCGTGGGAGGCGGATCGCTGGGGCAACCTGACGTTCAAGGAGTTCAGGCCGCAACTTCAATCCCGTGATCGCGATGGCGGCCGCGCTGACCATCGTGCAGACGCAGCACATCCGCAAACTCGGGGACATCAACCCGGACCATGTGGTCACGCCCGGCATCTTCGTGGACCGTGTGCTGCATGTGCCCTACGGTGATCCCACCGGTTTCTAACAGGAGCCAGCAATGCCCGATACCACAGTCGCCGATTTCAAGCCGCTCAGCCGCGTCCAGATGGCCGCCCGCGTGGCGCGCGACATTCCGGAGGGTTGGTATGTCAATCTCGGGATCGGCATCCCGACGGCCGTCGCCGA
Source organism: uncultured Alphaproteobacteria bacterium (assembly GCA_963739725.1). Taxonomy (GTDB): domain Bacteria; phylum Pseudomonadota; class Alphaproteobacteria; order Acetobacterales; family Acetobacteraceae; genus JAMXLO01. The sequence goes on from CAVUBS010000023.1 coordinate 204,243, forward strand.
CCATGTGCCGCTGGAGCGCGAGGTGATCTTCCATTCCGAGAACGGCGTGCTCGGCATGGGGCCGGCGCCGCCAAAGGACCAAATCGATCCGTGGCTGATCAATGCCGGCAAGCAGTATGTCACGCTGCGCGAGGGCGGCAGTTTCTGCCACCACGCCGACAGCTTCTCGATGATTCGCGGCGGCCATCTCGATCTTTGCGTGCTCGGTGCGTTCCAGGTGGCGGAGAACGGCGACATCGCGAACTGGGCGACGTCGGAGAACGACACTGCGCCGGCGGTCGGCGGCGCGATGGATCTCGCCGCCGGGGCGAAGCGGCTTTGGGTGATGATGGAACACACCACCAAGGACGGCACATCCAAGCTGGTGCACCGCTGCTCGTATCCGCTGACCGCGGTCGGCGCGGTGAAGCGCGTTTACACCAATCTTGCGGTGATCGACGTGTCCGAACGTGGGTTCGTGGTTCTGGACATTGCGCCGGGACTGAGCTTCGACGCGTTGCAGGCAAGGACCGACGCGAAGCTGCATCGAGGTGATCAGTGATCGGCCGATTTCTCTCTCCGCCCTCGGGGGCGGAGAGGGTCAGGGTGAGGTGGGGGCCGCTCCCAGCGCTCGCAGCGCCTTGTTGTTGCCGGAACCGGATGACCGGATAGCCATCCTCGGTAAGTTTGACAGAATGCGCGACATCGGCCCCACCTCACCCCGGCCCTCGCCGCCCCAGGGCGGAGAGGGAGTTTGCGTCGGCGCTCGTTCAGGTGTGCGAATGCTGTCGGAGCAACCACCATGACGGATCCGCTCGAACACCTGCAGATGCTGAAGGACAGCGCGGCGGGCATTGCGCCGCGCACGGGCGACCTCAAGCGCATTCGCGCACTTCGCTTCACCGAACCCGGCTTCGATCGCGGCATCTGGCGCGAGATGTGCGAAATGGGTTGGCTCGGTCTGCGCATCCCCGAAGAAGCCGGCGGCTCGGGCCTCGGCGCGCGCGAGTTCTGCGGCCTGGCCGAGGAACTCGGCGCCGGGCTGGTGCCGGAGCCGCTGATCCCGGCTGCGATGGCGGCGCAGCTTCTGCCGCTCGATCATCTCGCGCCGGTGCTCGCCGGCGAGCGCATCGTCCTGCCGGCCTGGCAGGAGAAGCCAAACAGCATCGATCCGCTCGGCGAGACCGTGCTGCGGGACGGCAGGCTCAACGGCCGTAAGATGTTCATTCCAATGGCGGCCGGCGCCGATGCCTTCCTGGTCACCGTGCAGGGCGGTCTCGCACTGGTGGAGCGTGATGCGCCGGGCGTATCGCTGGAATTCCAACAGACCCAGGATGGCGGACACTTCGGCACGCTGATCCTCGACGCCGCACCGGCCGATCCGATCGACGGCGACGCAGCGGACGCGCTGGAACACGCCGTCATGGCCAGCTCCGCCTATCTTCTCGGCCTGATGGACCGAGCCTTCACGATGACGCTCGACTACATGAAGACGCGCGAGCAGTTCGGCCGCAAGATCGGCAGCTTCCAGGCGTTGCAGCACCGCGCCGTCGACCTGCAGATTCAAATCTCCTTGACCCGCGCAACGGTCGCCGCCGCCGCCGACCACGCTGGACACCGCGACCTCGACATCACAGCGCCAGGCTGCGGTGTCGCGCGCCAAGGTGCGTGCCTCGGATGCGGCGATGGCGGTGACGCGCGGCTGCATTCAGCTGCACGGCGGCATCGGCTATACCGACGCCTACGATATCGGACTGTTCCTGCGCAAGGCGATGGTGCTGGCGCCGCTCTACGGGTCCGCCTCGGTGCATCGCGCCCGCTTCCGCGCCGTCGCACCGGCCGAGCAGGACGAAGACTGAACCTCCCTGCCTGCGCTGCCGGAATAGCACGGCAGCCTTGCGGTCGTGCAGGTTGCCAGCCCCGCGGCCGGATGACACGAAGCACGCCGCGTCCCAACCATAACGAGGCGAACAGTGCCCGACGAGGGGCTGCACACGACGAGGCATGCAAGGACCGAGCCCATCCTTGTGAGCAAGGCGCCGCCCGCGCGCCGGAGGCTGGTTCTCGCCGCGTGTCTGATGGCGACGTTCATGGCGGCGGTGGAAAGCACGATCATTGCCACCGCCATGCCGACGATCGTCGCCGATCTCGGCGGGTTCAGCCTGTTCTCATGGGTGTTTGCCGTCTACCTGCTGACCCAGGCGGTGAGCATCCCGGTCTACGGGCGGCTCGCGGATATCTACGGCCGCAAGAAGGTGTTCTATGGCGGCGCGGGACTCTTCCTGGTCGGTTCCGCATTGTGCGGGTTGTCGCACAGCATGCTGGCGCTGATTCTGTTCCGCGCCCTGCAGGGCTTCGGCGCCGGCGGCGTGCAGCCGATCGCCACGACGATCCTCGGTGACATCTATACGCCGACCGAACGCGCCCACGTGCAGGGCCTGGTGTCCAGCGTGTTCGGCGTGTCGGCCGTGCTGGGTCCGTCACTCGGCGCATTCCTGGTCGAACATGTGAGCTGGCAGCTTGTGTTCTGGGTCAATCTGCCGATCGGCGTGGCGGCCATCGCGATGGTCGCGGCATTCCTCGACGAGACGGTCGAGCATCGCCAGCATCGGATCGACTATCTCGGCTCGCTGCTTTTGATGGTGGGGATCGGCGCGCTGATGCTGGTCCTGGTGCAGGGCGGCAGCCTGCCGCGCACGACGTCCGTCATTATCGGCGCCGTCGCGATCGTCGCTCTGGCTGTGCTCGCCGTGCACGAGAACAGCACGCCGGAACCGATGCTGCCGCTGGAACTCTGGCGCAACCGCATCATCCTGCTCGGCAGTCTGGGCGGCGCCGTGATCTCCGCGGTGATGATCGGCGTGTCGGCGTTCCTGCCGACCTATGTGCAGGGTGCGATGGGCCGCAGCGCAACCGCCGGCGGACTGGTGCTGGGCATGATGTCGGTCACCTGGGCGATCGCGAGCTTCTATGGCGGCCGGCTGATGGTGCGCACGACGTATCGCCTGACCGCGGTCCTGGGAACGCTGGCACTGATCGCCGGCAGCGCCGTGCTGATCGCGCTGACGCCGGAGCGCGGCGTGATCTGGGCAAGTACCGGCTCGCTGCTGATCGGCATCGGCATGGGGTTGTGCAACACGACGTTCATCGTATCGATCCAGGCGGCGGTGCCATGGCATCAGCGCGGCGCCGCCACGTCGTCGTGCATGTTCCTGCGCTTCGCCGGACAGTCGGTGGGCGCGGCGGCGTTCGGCGCTGTGCTCAACCTCACGATGCTGCGAAATGCGCCGGAGGCGGTGGGTATGGTGGACCGGCTGTTGGATCCTGCGCAGCGCGGCGGGCCTGGCGGCGGCGGAACTCGCGCGTCTGATCGATGCGGTGGCGCTCGCGCTGCACAACACGTATCTGCTGGCGGGGCTGCTGTCCGTCGTGGCGCTGGGGCTGGCGCTGATGCTGCCGGCGCGGCTGAGCCCGGCGCGCGGGTTATGACAATCAGCGTGCGATGAAACCCGGACCAGCGCGAAGCTGAGGTGCTCTGCCCTGAAACCCGCCCGGGGCGTTGCCCCCGGGACCCCCACCAAAGGCATAGCCTTTGGGATCCCACACTAAAGTGAAGGGTTCCAAGGGCTCGGCCCTTGGCGGAGTCCAGAGGCGGAGCCTCTGGTGGGGTGCGGGGTGAAACCCCGAACGCTTCTGCTTCACCCGATTGCTCTGCCCTCGCCATTGAACGCCTGGCCGCGCGGCCCTATCCTGCGTAGCAACACGGAGTTGTCGCCTGTGACCGTCCCCGCGCCTGGCGCGATCGATTGCGATATCCACCCGGCCTTGCCCAGCATGCAGGCGCTCGTCCCCTATTTCGACGAGTACTGGCGCTCGCACGTCCTGATGCGCGGACTGGAGCGCGACAACTACACCGCGTCCGCGTTTCCGCCGAATGCGCCGATCAACGTCCGCCCCGACTGGAAGCCCACGAAGGGCAACGCCGGCACCGACCCCGATCTGCTGCGCACGCAGGCGCTGGATGCATTCGGCACGCGCTACGCGATCTGCAACGTGCTGCACGGCGCGCCGGCGGTGTTCAGCGAGGACCTGTCCGCGGCGATGTGCCGCGCCATCAACGACTGGCTCGCCGCCGAGTGGCTGTCGCGCGATGACCGCCTGCGCGCCTCCATCGTCGTGCCGATGCACAGTCCGGAACTCGCGGCGAAGGAGATCGAGCGCGTGGCCGCCGACCCGCGCTTCGTGCAGGTGCTGGTGTGGGAGATGGGCGAACTGCCGCTCGGTCGCCGCCAGCACTGGCCGATCTATCGCGCGGCCGAACGCCTCGACCTGCCGATCGGCATTCACGCGGGCAGCAGCTACCGCCATCCGCCGACCAATCTCGGCTGGCCGTCCTACTACCTGGAGGACTACGTCTCGTGGTCCACCGGCTTCGCCGGCGTGCTGAACAGCCTGATCTCGGAAGGCGTGTTCGTGGAGTTTCCGCGTTTGAAGGTCGTGCTGATGGAATCCGGCGTGACCTGGCTGCCCGGCTGGATGTGGCGCGCCGACAAGACCTGGCGCGGCGTGCGCGCCGAAGTGCCGTGGCTGGAAAAATCGCCCGCCGCCTATGCGCGCGAGCATGTGCGCCTGACCGTGCAGCCGTTCGACGCACCGCCGCGGGCGGATCAGTTGCAGCGCATCATCGAGGAGATCGGCTCCGACGAAATGCTGCTGTTCGCCACCGACTATCCGCACTGGCATTTCGACGACAAGGATGCCCTGCCGGACGGCTTGCCCGATGCCGCTGTTGCGGAAGATTTTGATCGACAACGCACTGAAGACCTATCCCCGTTTGTCCGCGTGAACATGGAGCCAATCCGATGAACGTCACGGTTATGGATCGCCAAGCCCGATACGTCGGCGCAGACCAGGCTCGGCATCGTCGATTGCGACGTGCATCCCTACACGAAGTCGGCCGCCGATCTGGATGAGTTCCTGCCCGAGCGCTGGCGCAAGCATCGTGCGTCGGTTGGCGGCCGGTCGCGCGCGCCGTTCTCCAATGCGCCGAACTATCCGCGCATGTCGCCGTTCACCGGCATGCGCATGGATTCCTATCCGAAGGACGGCACGCATCCCGGCTCCGACCTGGAGATGATGCAGGCGCAGTTGCTCGACCTGTTCAACGTTTCGTACGGGCTGATGATGCCGTTGCTTGGCCGCGGCTCCGATGAACGCAATGTCGAATTCGGCGCGGCGATGGCGACCGCGGCGAACGAGTGGGAGGCGCAGGTCTGGTGCGATCGTGAGCCTCGGTTGAAGGCCGGCGTGCAGATCCCGCTGGAATACACCGAGGCGGCGATCAAGGAGATCGAGAAGCGCGCCGGCGATCGCCGCTTTACGCACGTGATGATCCCGCCGCGCGGCTTGGAGCCGCTGGGGCGTCGCCGCTACTGGCCGATCCTGGAGGCATGCGCGGCGAACGGTTTCTCGATCGCGCTGCATCTCGGCGGCACCAGCGGCCATCCCTCGACCGGCGGCGGCTGGCCGTCGTTCTATCATGAGGAACATCCGTCCTATCCGCAGAGCAAGGAGGCGCTGGTCACCTCGCTGGTGATCGAGGGCGTGTTCGAACATATTCCAAATCTGCGCGTGGCATTGGTGGAAGGTGGCTTTGCCTGGCTGCCGTCGCTGACCTGGCGGCTCGACAAGCACTACAAGCGGCTGCACGACGGAGGTGCCGCATTTGAAGCGCCTGCCGTCGGAATACATCCGCGACAACATCTGGGTGACGACGCAGCCGATCGAGGAGCCGGAGCGGCCGGAGGATCTGCTGGCGACGTGCGAGTGGATCGGCTGGGACCGCATCATGTTCTCGACCGACTATCCGCACTGGGACCAGGACGATCCGCGCTACGCCTTCAAGGCGCCGCTGACCGAGCAGCAGAAGCGCATGGTGTTCCGCGAGAACGCGCTGGCGTTCTACGGCCTGGAGTAACGCGCATGGCCCGGCACGTTGTCGCACCCGTCGAGCGAGATCGCGCCGGGCACCTGCAAGATCGTCTCCGTCGCCGGGCGGGAGATCGGCATCTTCAATGTGAAGGACGAGTTCTTCGCGTTGATCAATCGCTGCCCGCACGAAGGCGCGCCACTGTGCATCGGTCCGATCCTGGGCCGCTTCACCGCGGACCGGCCCGGCGAGTATCGGCTGGAGCGACATGGCGAAATGCTGCGCTGCCCGTGGCACGGCTGGGAGTTCGACATCAAGACCGGCCAGTCCTGGTGTCATCCGGAAAGCGTGAAGGCGCGCACCTATGAGGTGGCGGTCGTGCCGGGTGAGGCGCTGGCCAAGGGACCGTTCGTCGCCGAGACGGTGGCGGTGTCGGTCGAGCAGAACTACGTGGTTGTGGAACTGTAACAGCAACTCGTGCGTCTGGCAGGAGGAAAGCAATGGCGGACAGCGCACTGCGTGAGAAAGGCCGCGCGATGCGGCGCAAGCTGCTTGGCGATGCTGCTGTCGATCGTATGGACAAGGCCATCTACAATGACCCGATCATGGCGAAGTTCGCCGAGGTGACGCAGGAGACGATATTCGGCGCGCTGTGGACGCGGCCCGGCCTCGATCTGAAAACCCGTGCGCTGATCTGCGTGATTTCCGATGCCACCAACGGCCGCGACCCCGAGTTGAAATTGCATCTGCGCATGGCGCGCAACCAGGGCTGGACCGAGGACGAACTGGTCGAATCGCTGCTGCACCTGGGCGGCTATGTCGGTGTCCCGCTGATCCGCGAGGCGCTGCTCACGGCCAAGGAGACCTTCGCGGAAATGCGCGCCGAGACATGAGCGGAAACGAGGCCTGGCGTCAGGCGATGGCGCGGGCCGAAATCCTTCTGTCGGAGGGTGAGGCGGCCGAGGACATGTCGGTGATCGCCGACGCGGTCTCCGGCTTCAATACGGCGCTCAAGCTGGCGTCGCGCGCGCAGGTGCCGCTCGATTGGGCGAAGACGCAGAGCCGGTTGAGCGCGGCCCTGCGTGCGCTGGCCGCGCGTATCGATGATCCCGTGATGCTGCATGCGGCGATGACGGCATGCGATGCCGCGCTGGAGGTTTATTCGCCGCGCACCACACCGCAGGACTGGGCACGCACCATGGCGCTGCTTGGTGCCGCGCAGGTCGTGCTCGGCGAGCGCGACAGCGATCCGGCTTGGCTGCAGGCAGCACTTGGCAGCTACCGCACGGCAACGACCGTATATACGCGAGAGGCTGCCCCGAACGACTGGGCGCGCATGCAGCGCAATTGCGGCGCCGTGCTGTCGCTGTTGGGCGAACGCACGGGGGATACATCGGCGCTGCGCGATGCAGTCGATCACTACCAAGCCGCGCTGGACGAATACGCGGAGCAGGATTCGCCGCTCGACCTGGCGATTACCCAGAGCAATCTCGGCCAGGCATTGCGCGTGCTTGGTGAACGCGACGGCGACAGCGATAGTCTGCGTGATGCCGTCGCTGCGTGTCGCGCGGCGCTGACGGTCTATACCAGCGAGGCCACGCCGCTGGAGTGGGCGATGGCGGGCACAAATCTCGCCAACGCGCTCGTTGCGCTCGCCGTGACCGAGGCCGGCGCCGCATATCTGGAAGAGGCCATCACCATCTATCGCCACGCGCTCGCCGCTCTCGATGGCCCGGAACGCATCCAGCAGCGCGCCATCGCACGCTACAATCTCAAACGGGCCGAACAGCGTCTGTCAGCGTTGCGGGGCTGACGGCGCGCCGCCCGATCCGGAACGCCCGCCGTCGATGACGATGTGCGTTCCGGTGATGTCGCTGGCGAAGTCCGAGCACAGATACATCACCACGTTCGCCACTTCCTCCGGCATCACGTAGCGCCCGGTCGGTGTGTTGGCGGCGTTTGCATCGTGCACCGCCTGCGGATCGGCAGGATTCCGCTGCGCCTCGAGCGAGCGCATCATGCGCGTCTCGACCGGCCCCGGACACACGGCGTTCACCCTGTACGCCGAGACGCGCGACATCCGCCGACGCGACCTTGGTCAGGCCGAGCACGCCGTGCTTGGAGGCAACGTAGGGCGCCATCCCCGGCCCGCCGAACAGCCCCGCGACCGATGCGGTGTTGACGATCGCGCCGCGTCCCTGCTGCAGCATCACCGGCAGCACATGGCGCATCCCCAGGAACACGCCCTTCAAATTCACCCCGATCACCGCATCGAAAATCGCCTCGTCGTATTCCTGGGTGGGCGCGAACTTGCCTTCGATGCCGGCGTTGTTGAAGAAGCAGTCGATCGCACCGTAGGCGTCCAGCGTTGCCTTGACGTAGTTCTGCACGTCGGCGGATTTGGTGACGTCCGCACGCACGAACCGCGCATCGCCGCCACGCTGACGGACCAGTTCGGCGCTTGCCTCGCCTGCGGTCGGGTCGAGATCGACCACCACGACCTTGGCGCCGCGTCCCGCAAAGCCGATCGCAGTGGCGCGGCCGATCCCGCCGCCGCCGCCGGTGATCAGCGCAACCTTGCCGGTGAATTCCATGCTTGTGATCCTCCCCATTCAACGACGATTATCAATCGACCAGCAGCACCGCCTTGCCGGATACGCGTCGTTCGCGCAACTGCTCGGCCACCTGGGCAATGTCGCGCCAGGTCCGTTCCACGCCGATCTGCGGCTTCAGCGAACCATCGGCGATCAACGCGACGAGCAGCGCCAGGTCCGGTGCAAAGCGGTCCTCGGCTTCCGAGGTGAAATAGTGGAAGCCCTGCACACGCGAATTCTGCGCACCGCGGAAGTCGGCGAAGCTGATCGTCGTAGGTTCGGCCGACGAGTTGCCGTAGACCACGACCGTTCCCTTGGCCTCGACGAGCTGGATCGCCCTGGCGAGCGACGCACCGCCGGCCAATTCCAGGATCAGCCCGAAGCGGCCCTGCGCGTTGTCGATGCCCTGGATCACTTCCGTCGCACCAAGTTCCCTGATTCCCGCAGCACGTTCCGGCCGTCCGACCACCGCTGTGACGCGCGCGCCCGAACGTGCCGCAAGCTGCACGGCGAGGGTGCCGACGCCGCCGGCAGCACCGGTGATCAGAACGCGCTTGCCGAGCAGCGGTGCGCCATGACGCAATGTGCGAAGTGCGGTCAGGCCGGCGACCGGCAGCGTTGCAGCCTGCGAGAAGCTGACGTTGTCGGGCAATGCCGCCATGCGATGGCCTGGCACCGCGACGTGTTGCGCCCAGCCGAATTCGTCCGTCAGCGCGACGACGCGCGTTCCCGCCGGCGGGCCGCCGCCGTCTTCGGCCTGGCGCAGCACGACGCCGGCAACGTCCTGCCCCGGCACCCAGCCTTCCTCGTTGTTCTGGAACGATCGCAATTCGCCGCGGTTGAGCGAGAAGGCGCGCACTTCGACGAGTGCCTCGTTGCGTGCGGGTTGCGGCTCCGGCAGCTCACGCAGTTCGACCGGGGCCGCGCCGTTGGGAGTGTTGACCAGGGCGAGCATGAATGCCTCCTTTCGCACAGGGCTGTACGGCGAAAGGCTAGCCCGAACCGCTGATCCGCGCGATGATCCGGGTTCCCGCGATGGAGCCACAGAATGCGCCAGATGGTCATGGTCGGTTTCCTGCAGGCGCAGAACTGCACGAATCTCGTCAGCTCCTGGCGTCATCCGGAATCGCGCGACGATTCCATGTCGGCCGACTACTACCGCACGATCGGCCGCGTGCTGGAGGAGGGAAAATTCCATATCGGCTTTTTCGATGATCGCCTGGCGATGCCGGACCGCTACGGCAACGATCATCGCCATACGGTCGAGCATGGGATACGCTGCGTGAAGATGGATCCCATCACCGTGCTCACCGTGATGGGCATGGCGACCGAACGTCTCGGCCTCGCCGCCACCTGCTCCACCACCTATTTCGAACCGTTCCATGTCGCGCGCACGTTCGCCACGCTCGATCTGATGACGAACGGCCGCGCCGCGTGGAACGTCGTCACGTCGATGAATGACGGCGAAGCGCTGAACATGGGGTACGACGAACACCTGGAACACGACACGCGCTACGACCGCGCCGATGAGTTCATGGAAGTGGTGCTCGGGCATTGGAATTCCTGGGACGACGACGCGATCGTCATCGACAAGCAGACCGGACTGTTCGCGCATCCCGACAAGGTGCGGCGGCTGGATCATCAGGGCCGTTGGTTTCGCTCGCGCGGTCCGTTCACCGTGCCGCGTTCGCCGCAGGGCCAGCCGGTGGTCATCCAGGCGGGACAGAGCGGCCGCGGCAAGCAGTTCTCGACGCGTTGGGGCGAGCTGATCTTCGTGTCCACGCACACCAGCATGGCGCACGGACGACAGCTCTACCGGGAATTGAAGGACGACGTCGCGCGGCAGGGACGCAACCCCGACCATTTCTCCATCACGCCGTCCGCCTACGTGGTCTGCGCCGAGACCAAAGCCGAGGCCGAGGACAAGATGGCGCTGATCGAGACGTTGGCGACGGACGAGGATGCGCTTTCGTTGCTGTCGGAGGCGATGAACTTCGATTTCGCGTCCAAGGGACTGGACGAACCATTCACCGACGACGAATTGGCGAACATCTCCGGCACGCAGTCGATGCGCGACCGCGTGTTGCGTGCGAGCGGGATCACCAACCCGACGCCGCGCGACTTCGTCCGCTACAGTCACCGCGCGCGTCCGAACAATCCGTTCGTCGGCGGACCGAAGGAGGTGGCGGACGGGCTGGAGCAATGGTTCACCGAGCCGGTCGCCGACGGCTTCGTGCTGGCTGCGACGCATGTGCCCGGCACCTACATGGATTTCGTGCGCCACGTCGTGCCGGAACTGCAGCGGCGCGGCCTGTACCACAAGGATTACACGGGCGCGACGCTGCGGGAGAATCTCGGCCTGCCGATCCCGCGCGCGACGCATCCGACGGAGGACACGCGATGAAGCTCGGACTGTCGATCGGCTATTCGCGCGCGCATCTGGAAATTCCGGTGAAGCTCGTGCAGCGCGCCGAGGAGCTTGGCTATGACAGTGTATGGACAGCGGAGGCGTATGGCACGGACGCCGTCACGCCGCTTGCCTATCTCGCGGCGCTGACGAAGCGGATCAAGCTGGGCACCGGCATCATGCAGCTTGCCGCACGCACACCCGCCAACGCCGCGATGTGCGCGGCCACCGTCGATGCCATGGCCGGCGGCGGGCGCTTCATCGCCGGGCTTGGCGTGTCGGGACCGCAGATCGTCGAGGGCTGGTACGGCGAGCCATGGGGTCGGCCGTACTACCGCTACAAGGACTACGTCGCGATCATGCGGAAGATCTTCCGACGCGAGGCGCCGGTGACGCATGAAGGGCGCGAGATCAGCCTGCCCTACACCGGCGAGGGCGCGCTCGGCGTCGGCAAGCCGCTGAAATCCATCCTGCACATGAATCCCGACATCCCGATCTATCTCGGCACCGGCAACGAAACGACGGTGAAGCTGACAGCGGAAATCGCGGATGGCTGGCTGCCGTTGGGCTTCGTGCCCGGCTCGCTGCCCGAATATCTGCCCTGGCTCGAGGAAGGCTTTCGCCGCGCCGGCAACGGCAAGAGCCTGCGCGATTTTGCCATCCAGGCCTCGGTGCATGTCGAGATCGACAGCGATGTAAAGTCCGCGCTGGCGAAGATGAAGCCCGAGGTCGCGCTGTATGTCGGCGGCATGGGCCATCGCGACAAGAATTTCCATAAGGACATGATGATCCGGCGCGGCTTCGGCGATGCGGCCGAACGCATCCAGGAACTGTATCTCGCGCACCGCAAGGAAGAGGCGATCGCCGCGGTGCCCGACGAATGGGTCGATCAGAAATCGCTGGTCGGACCGCCGGAACGGATCAAACAGCGCTTCCGCGCGTGGGAGGATTCAGGGGCAACCAGCCTTACCGTGCGTTCGCGCCAGCCGGAGGCAATCGAGGTGATGGCGCAGGCAGCGCGGCTCAACTGAGGGAGGATCGATGATGCGCTTCAAGGACAAGGTGGCGCTGATCACGGCGGTCGGCAGCGGCATCGGCCGCGCAACGGCCACGATCATGGCGAACGAAGGCGCGGTGATCGTCGGCGTGGACAACGAGCGGCGCCGGCTCGACATGGCGATGGAAGAGATCAACATGACCGGCGGTCGCGCGTATCGGTCGCTGCATCGATGCGCTCGATCAGGCCGAGGTGGACGAGACGGTTGCATGGGCGGCAAAGAACTACGGCATCGACATCCTGGTGAACGCGGTCGGCGGCAGCACGATCATCGAGAAGCCGGGTGCCACGGTGGACGAACTGACATTCGACGAATGGCAGCGCCTGATCCACTTCAACCTGAGCGGCACATTCCTGTTCTGCCATGCGGTGGCGCCGGAGATGAAGAAGCGGCGCAGCGGCAAGATCGTCAATCTCGCGTCGATCGCCGGGCGCGGGCTCAGCGTGTCGAGCAGCAGTGCCTACAGCGCGGCGAAGGGCGGCATCATCGCGTTCACGCGCAAGCTGTCGTTCGAGCTTGGGCCGTATGGCGTGAACGTCAACGCGATCGCGCCAAGCCGGACGCTGACCGAACGCATCCGACCGCGCTGGAACCAGCAGTCGCCGGAGGATCAGGCGGCGGAGATCGAACGCACGCCGCTGCGACGCATAGCCGAGGCGGCGGACCAGGCGAAGGTGATCTGCTTCCTGGCGTCGTCGGATGCGGATTTCGTCACCGGGCTGACGATCGACGTGACGGGCGGGCTGTAAGGAATGCACCGCAAAGACACGAAGGCACAGAGGCTTCGTGCCTTCGTGTCTTTGTGGTGAATACTATTTGAACCGCGGCAGCTTCTCGGCCAACGCCAGATACGCATCCTCGTCCGTTCGATCGTAGCGCAGCGGCGTGACCACGATCTTCCCGGCGCGCATTGCGTCGTAGTCGCTCTCCGGTCCCTGCGGGCGATCGCCGCGGCGGAAGTTGAGCCAGTGATACGTCATGCCGCGCGGATCGGTGCGCGTGTCCACGTGCATCCCGGCGATCATCCCGACGCCCTGCCGCGCCAGCGTCACGGGCCCCGCCTCGGCTGCCGAACACGCCGGGAAATTCACATTCAGGCACGCGTCCTTGCTCCAGCCGATCGCCAGAAGTTCCCGCACCACCTTTGCGCCCAACGTGCGTGATGCGTCCCACAGCACGTTGTTGCGGTCCTTGTAGGCCTGGCTCAGCGCGATCGACGGCACGCCAAGCATCATGCCGGTCATCGCGCCGCCGACGGTGCCGGAGAACACCGTCTCCATGCCCAGGTTCAGCCCGCGGTTCACGCCCGACAGCAGCAGTTGCGGCGGCCCGTCGGTCATCAGATGGCAGATGCCCATCACCGCGCAGTCGCCCGGCGTGCCGGAAATGCCAAATCGCCGCGGCCCGTGCTGGCTGACACGCAGCGCGTGGTGCAGGCTGATGGCGTGCGACACGCCGCTCTGGTCGTGCTCGGGCGCCACCACCCACACCTCGCGCGCCAGTTCGGCCGCGATCGCCTCCAGCACCGTGAGTCCCGGCGCATCGATGCCATCGTCGTTGGTCAGCAGGATTCGATCCAGCACGCTCGCACTCCGGTTCACTGTGTGCGCCCTGTTTGACGCGTCGCGCCCGCCACGTCCAGCATGGCGCGGGCAGGAGGAGACGAACCATGCAGATCATCGACGCGCAGGTGCATATCTGGGGCAGCGGCACACCGAGCGGCCATCACCGGCAGACCTCGATCTACACGGCCGAGGAACTGATCAAGGAGATGGACGCGGCCGGCGTGAACGGCGCGGTGCTGCATCCGCCAAGCTGGGACGCCGGGTCGAACGAGATGGCGGTCGAGGCGGCGCAGAAATATCCAGACCGGTTCTGCATCCTCGGCTGGTTCCCGCTCGACAAGCCCGAAGAGCGCAAGCGTATCGAGACCTGGAAGCAGCGGCCCGGCATGCTGGGTCTGCGCTGGTCGCTGACGCGGCCGGAGCAGGAGAACTGGCACAAGGACGGCACGATGGACTGGGTCTGGCCGGCGGCCGAGCGCGCCGGCACGCCGATCGCGACGATGGCCTGGCGCTTCCTGCCGCTGTTCCGCCAGATCGCCGAGCGGCATCCGCATCTGCGCCTGCTGGTCGATCATCTGGGCCTGGTGCGGTCGGCGAAGGGCGATGCGGCGTTTGTCGATCTGGATGCGCTGTTGTCGCTGGCGAAGCTGCCGAATGTCGCGATCAAGGCGACCGGCGCGCCTGGCTATTCAAATGGGCCGTATCCGTTCCGCGATATCCATGACGGGCTGCATCGGATCTTCGATGCGTATGGGCCGCGGCGGTTCTTCTGGGGCACGGACCTGACGCGCATGCCGTGCAGCTATCGCCAGTGCGTGACGATGTTCACCGAGGAACTGCCGTGGTTGAAGGGCAATGACCTGGAACTGGTGATGGGGCAGGGCGTGTGCGATTGGTTGGGTTGGCAGCGGAAGGCGACGTAGAGCGCGCACCCTCTCCCCGGCCCTCCCCCGCAAGCGGGGGAGGGAGCAAGATCTTGCGGGAGCGGAGACGTTTACTTCGCCGGCGCGTATTTCCCGCTGACCTGCGGCGTCGGCGTGTCGAACCCCTTGCCCTGACGATCGAGACGCGTCTCGCGCGACCAGGTGCGCTTCAGATCGTCGCGCACCTTGAAGCTCAGCTTGCCCAAGCCCGCGCATTCCAGCTCGACCGTGTCGCCGTCCATGAAGCTGGACAGGCCGCGATGGTTGGTTCCGGTGGCCAGGATGTCGCCAGGCTCCAGCGTGTGGATCGACGTCACCCACTCGATGCAGCGCGGGATGTTGTGCGCCATGTCGTCGGTGTTGAAGTCCTGCTTGATCGTGCCGTTCACCGACAGCTTCACCGCCACCTTGTGCGGATCGGCGATCTCGTCCGCCGTCACCAGATACGGCCCGATCGGTGCGAACGTATCGCGCGACTTCATGGCGAAGAAGCTCTGCGGCGGCAGGCCGCGCGCCGAGCCGTCGATGAAGTTGGTATAGCCGAACACGTAGTTCATCGCATCGGCCGCCTTCACGTGGCTGGCGCGCTTGCCGATCACCAGCGCCATCTCGGCCTCGCCCTCGAAGATGGTGGCGGGCACGTCGGGCAGCACCATGGTCTCGCCCGGGCCGAGGACCGAGGTCGGCGCCTTGTGGAAGGCGTTGATCGGCGCCGGCTCCTTGCGCGTGCCGTTCTCCATGTAGTTCACCGCCATGCAGACGATGTTGCCTGGCTTCGGCAGCGGCGCGCGCAGCTTCACGCTGGAGACCGGCACGCCCTTGCCGCTCGCGGCCGCATCCTCCAGGCGCTTCTTGTAATCGCCGAACCGCGCGATCAGCCCGTTGATCAGGTCGTGCGGACCGAGGTGCGGAATATCGCGCACCGCCGCCGACACATCGACGATGTTGTCGCCCTTGACCACGCCCAGCTTGTAGTCGTCGAAAAACGCCAGCTTCATGATTGCCCCCTATTCAACCGGAACGAAGATCGAGCGCCGCATCTTGCCGCCGACCGACTTCGACAGATGGCCCTTGCCGGTGGTGTCCTCCACCAGCACGACCTCGCCGGCACCGATCGTCCGCGCCTCGCCGTCGCTTGCCGTGATCTGCACGCCGCCGTCAAGGTTGATGATGTACTGGCGGCGCGGCGCCGGATGCCAGGACAGGTCGTAGTCGCCCGAGGTCTCGCGGAAGATGATGCCGTTGGCCGGCAGGCGCGCCGATATCTTGGAAAAATTGCGCTCCTCGACCCACTCCACCTCGATATCGCGCCAGTGCGATTCACCGTTCGCGTCGCAGTACAGGTTGTGTATTTTCATGCCTTCTCCCCTATCGGTTCTGCCAGTTCGGCTTGCGCTTTTCCGCGAACGCCTTCGGACCTTCGATGTAGTCCAGGCTTTCGATGTTCTCCTGCTGCGCCGGATAGACCGTGCGCATCGCGCGCTCCAGCGACGGTTCATCCTGGCCGCGATAGGCCGCCTGCTTCGAGGCGCGCACCGCCTTGGGCGAGCATTCCAGGATCATCGCCGCCCAGCGCTTCGCCGCTTCGAGCGCCTGGCCTTGCGGCACCACCTCGGTGACGAAGCCGAGTTCGAAGCCTTCGCGGGCGGGGACGCGCCGCCCGGTCAGGACCATGCCCATCGCCTTCTTCATCGGTATCACGCGCGGCAGGCGGTGCACGCCGCCGCCGCCGGCGATCAGCCCGACGCGCGGTTCCGGCAAGCGCGAACAGCGCGTTCTCCGCGGCGATGATGATGTCGCAGGCGAGCGCGGTTTCAAATCCGCCGCCCATCGCCCAGCCGTTCACCGCGGCGATCAGCGGCTTGTCGAGATCGAAGCGATGCGTGATGCCGGCGAACCCGTTCGGTCCGTTCGGGCGGCGGCGACCTGCCGCCTGCACCTTCAGGTCATTGCCGGCGGAGAACGCGCGCTCGCCCGCGCCGGTGATGATGCCGACCCACAGATCGTCGCGTGCGGCGAACTCGTCCCACACCGACGCAAGTTCGTCGTTCGCATCGGCGTGCAGCGCGTTCAGCACCTCGGGCCGGTTCAGCGTCACGATGCGGACCCGGCCCTCGTCCTGCACGATGCAGTAGTGGTGGGTCATCGCCGATCTCCCCCACGTATGGGGGTGCGCCGGACCTGCGCTCCCCCGGCCCCCCCCGACGCGCATCATCCGCCGATCACCGCGTCATTGCGCAGCGCGCCGATCTTTTCGCTGTCCATCCCGAGCCAGTCCGCCAGCACCTCCGCATTGTGCTGGCCGAGCAGCGGCGCCGGCTTGACCGGCGGCGTCGTGCCGGAGAACCGCACCGGCCAGCCGCTCATCGTGTAGTCGCCGACCTGCGGATGCTTCATCACCTGGCGGATGCCGCGTTGGACGAAGCTCTGGTCGTTGGCGAGTTCCATCGTGTCCATCACCGCGCCCGACGGAATGGTCGCTTCACTGACCAGCCGCATCGCCTCGTGCTTGTCGTGCTGCTTGGTCCAGTTGGCGACGATGGCATCCACCTCCTCGCGGTGCTGGGTGCGCGCGTCGGGCGTGTCGTACATCGGATCGCCCATCAGGTCCTCGCGGCCCATCACCTTCAGCAGGCGATTCCAGTGCTCCGGATTGGCGCGGCTGCAATAGATGTAGACGTAGTCGTTCGGCCCGCCGCCCTTGCACGGATACACGCCGATCGGCGGATTGCCGCCGCCCACCGTCTTGGATCCCGCGCGCGGCGCGGCCTTGCCGGTGCGCTCCATGTAGGTGAACGAATTGCGGATGTAGTGCAGGATCGCGTCCTGCATCGCGAGCTGCAGGTGCTCGCCCTGGCCGGTGCGCAGCCGTCGCACATAGGCGCCCATCACCGAGATGGCCATCACCATGCCCGTGCCGGTGTCGCCGATCGTCGCGCCGGGCTTGCAGGGCGGCCCGTCCTCCTCGCCGGTGATGCTCATCAGCCCGCCGGCGGCCTGCGCGATCATGTCGAACGCCAGGCTCTTCTCGAACGGACTGCCGGCGCCGAAGCCCTTGGTCTGGCAATAGATGATCGAGGGATTGATCGCACGGATCACGTCCGGGCCAAGTCCAAGCCGCTCGATCGCGCCGGGCGCGAAATTCTCGCAGAAGATGTCGGCCGTCTTCGCCATCTCCTTCACCAGCTCGACGCCGCGCTTGTCCTTCAGGTTGACGGTGACCGAGCGCTTGTTGGCGTTGTACTGCAGGAAGTAATAGGCGTCCTGCCCCGGCTTGCCGCCGGCGGTGCGGCCGGGATCGCCCAGCCTGGGGTTCTCCACCTTCACCACATCGGCGCCCATCCAGGCGAGCGCCTCGGTGCAGGACGGGCCTGCTTCGAACTGCGTCAGGTCCAGCACCTTCACGCCGGTCAGACAGGTCTCAGGGCCATTGCTTGGCATCGCTACGATTCCTCCGGAAAAGTGGCCGCCACCCTACGACCGGCCGCGCGGTGCGTCCAGAAACCGGCCCACGCGCGGGGTTTCACCCCGGACCCCACCAGAGGCGCTGCCTCTGGACTCCGCCAAGGGCGGAGCCCTTGGAACCCGTTACTAAAGAATCGGATTCCAAAGGCTTCGCCTTTGGTGGGGGTCCCGGGGGCAACGCCACCGGGCGGGTTTCAGGGCAGAGCCCTGAGCGCTTCAGCTTCCCCCGATTTGCCCCGCCCACGACCGCAAGACGGGCGCCGCTACTTATCGAGCCAGATCGTCGCCAGGTCCTGGTTGACATAATGGCTCGGGCTGATCTTCCAGCCTTTGACATAGCTGCGATACGCCACGATGCGGTAGCGCCACAGCAGGAACATCTCGTGCGCCTCGGTGTCGAGCACGCGCCGCTCGAACTGCCGCATCAGGTCGCGTTGTCGCGCGAAATCGGTTTCCCGCAGCATCCGGTCATAGATGTCGATTTCGGTCGGGTCGTCGTAGTTGCCGTAGTTCGCGGTGGAGACCGAGTGCGGCAGGTACTTGGTGCCGTCGAGCAGCGGATTGACGATGTTCTGGCATTCGGCATCGAGCGCCACCGTGAAATCGCCCTGCCGCAGCGCCTCGTTATACGGCCCGGTCGGCAGCACGCGCTGGGTCGCCCGCAGGCCGATCTTGCTCCATTCGTCGATGACCCATGTCCCGTTGAACTTGTATGGCTGGTCGACATTGCGATTGAGCAGTTCGAACGTCAGTCCTTCGGCGCCGGCTTCCTTCAGCAGCCGCTTCGCCTCCGCCCGGGATTTCTCGATGTCCGGCCAGTAGCCGGCCAATTGCTGCAGTTCCGCCTTGGTCGCGGCCAGCGGCGAGGTGGGAAACACGACGCCGCCGACTGTCTTGGTGACCGTGATCCGCGACAGCGCCGGCGCGCTGCCCCAGCGGTCGATCGCCAGCGTCATGGCGCGGCGCACTCGCGCATCGTCGAACGGCTTTTTCGCGTGGTTCGGCGTGATCAGGGCGCCGCAATTCCAATCGCTCTCTTGCACCGCAAGCTTGTCGCCCAGCGCGGCGACGAGTTCGTCGCGCGTCGCCGGCGGAAAGCCGCGGAACTCGATTGCCGCCCGGTCGGCTTTGATCGCGGCCACCCGGACCGCCTGCTTGTCGGCGAATATGCCGGTGAAGCCATCCAGATACGGCAGTCCCGGACGGTAGTAATCCGGGTTGCGCACGCCGGAGATCGATTGTCCCGACTGGTATTCCTTGAAGCGGAACGGGCCGGAACCCATGATGTTCGTCTCGAACCAGTGCGGGTCGCGGTCGAGGATCTCCTTTTTGTAGATGAACGCGTACGGGTCGGCGAGCGCCGGCAGAAACGCGTCCGTCGCGAATTTGAGGTGGAAGACAACGGTTTTCGGATCGGGCGCCTCGATCTTGTCGATCATCGAATAGTAGCCTTGGCGGACGCTGATGACGCCCTGCGGCGGATCGACGATGTGGTTCCAGCTTGCCGCCACGTCGTAGGCGGTCAGGCCCGAGCCGTCCTGGAACCTGACGTCGTCGCGGATCGGGAACGCATAGGTCCGGCCGTCCTCTGTCGGCGCGGGAATCTCGGTGCAGACATCGCAGACGAACTCGGTCGTCACGGCCGGGTTGTCCGGGTTCGCGCGGATCAGCACGCTGTAGAACGGCGCCACCGCGTGGATCGTCGCGAAGGTTGCTTCGCGGTGTCCGTCGAAGCTCGGCGGCGAGTCGGCCGGGATCATGAAGGTGAGTATGCCGCCGCGCTTCGGCGTGTCGTCGGCAAGCGCCGGCAGCCACAGCGACAGAAGCATTGCGACGCAAGCTGCAAACGATCGGTTCATTCCGCCTCCACTGTCGGTGCGTGCTGGCGCCAACATTATGCGCCCACCCATCCGAGGTCAGGTTCGTCCTCCAGGTTCTGCAGGCGCTCGAACAGCCCCGACGCCTCGGCGCCGTAGCGAACGCGTGTCAGCGTCATGAACTTGTCGCGCAGTTCGGCCCGATCGAGCGGCCGAGCCGGCGTGCCGTTGAACTCCTCCACTTCGCGCGTGAATGAGCGTCCATCCTTCAACCGGATCGTGACGATGCTCGCGCCGGCCACCTTGGTCGGCGGATCCGCCACCGTTACCGCAACGCGGCCGCACATCGCGCGGATCGCCGCATCGCGCAGCGCCGAATCATCGAACGAAGCCGGATCGCGCGGATCACGGAACAGCGCCAGCGCCACGCAGAACGGGATGGAATACTGCGCCATCATGATGTCGGTGGGATCGGCGATGTTGTTGATCGTCGCCATCCGCTCGGTGCCCGCGACCGTCACCCGATCCACATCGGCCCCGTTGAAGCGGTGTTCCGCCTGCAACTCCAGCACGGCCTGCACCGCCGTGTGCGCCGTCATGTGCACGGGGAAGCGCTTCAGGCACAGGTTCAGCGTCGCGAACTCCGTGCCGAGCCCGCGCGTCACGTCGTCCAGATCCCATTCGGTGCAGAACACCTTCAGGAACCCGGCCTCACCTTCGATCACGCTCTGTGGGCCGGTGAACCCATCGGCCGCCAGGCTCGCGGCCAGCACACCGCTCTCGGCCGCGCGACCGAGATGCAGCCGCTTGACCATCGCACCCGTGCCGGAACGGGCAAACTCCATCAGCCCGCACGCGAGCGAACCGGCGATGCCGAGCGCATTGGTCATGCGGGGCGCATCCAGACCCAGCAGAACGCCGGCCGCGACGGCCGCGCCGAACGGACCGGTGGTGCCGGGCGCATGAAAGCCGCGGCGCTCGTTGCTGTGCTTTGTCGCGGCGCCTATCCGGTACATCACTTCGAAACCGGCAACCACGGCGGTGATCAGTTCGCGCCCGCTGCTGCCGCGCTCCTGCGCCACCGCCAACCCCGGCGGCAGCAAGGTGGCGCCGGGATGCACGCCGGCACCAGGCTTCGTCAGGTTGTCGGATTCGAACGCGTGCGCCAGCGCGCCGTTGGCCAACGCGGCCGCCGGTGCATGCAATGTCGGGCCATCGATGCCGAGGATGCGGCTGTGCCCGCCGGCGCCGATGCGCTGGGCATAGGCGGCGACGATGCGGCTCCAGGGCAGATCGGCGCCCTGCACGATCACGGCAACCGTGTCGGTGATGCAGTCCTTGGCGCGCTGCACGACGTTCGCCGGCAGGTCCTCGTAGCGCAGGCCGGCAGCGTAGTCGGCAAGGCGAACCGTCTCGTTTGCCATGGCAGTTTCCCTCGACCCGGGCAGTGGCTTCGGCACGGGGCAATCTGCGGACGGCCTGGGCCGCGGGTCAAATCGCGATTTGTCGGTCGGGCTGTGCCGACGCGATTGTCGCACGCAGCCGCCTACGGATTGTGGGCCGCGATGCTCAGCGGCGGCGTCACCGCTCCGTCCGACGACGGCATGCCGAGCCGCCCCAGCCCCGGCAGCTTGATCGCCGGGCGACGGAGGTCGAGGCCGGCGACGGCGCCCAGGATGTTGACCTCGATGCCCTCGACCCAGGCGACGGTCAGGCCGACATAACCGTCGAGCGTCAATTTGACACCTGTGCCGGAGGGCGCCAGCCGCAACCGGCGGCCATCGTAGGGATAGTCTTTGCCGATTGCGGTCGGCGGCAGCGAGGTGCGGATTTCCGGCACCGCATCCATGACCGCCGCGACAAAGCTGTTTGAGTTCGGGCCCGGCCACGCGCGGTAGTCGCCCTGGTTGTTCAACGCATAGGTGCGGATCGCGGTTTGCATCCGGGGGATCAGAGCCGTGGCCGTGTCGCCATCGGCTGCGAAGACAACCTCTGGCATATGCCCGAACCAGCGCCCGTCGGGTTCAAATCCGTTCACGCGAACCGTCTCGCTCCACACCGTATAGTCGAAGCGGGTGTATTCTGCGGCGCCGGCCGGCTTGAGAACGATCCAGCAATGCGCGCCGAAGATCCCGCGCCAGCGTACTGTCTGGGCGGCGAATATCCGCACGATCGCCGCGGGATTCTGACTTGGCGGCGGCAGGGAACCAATGCTCGAGCGATCCGCGGTGCGCCAGCCCGCGGCCGTGTCGTCCATGCAGTAACGCACGGCCGCGACCCCGAGGGGCAGCAGATAGAACAGGACGAACAGCAGCAGGCAGGCTCTGAGGAGGAACATCCGGTGTGGCCATCGACTGTCATCCCGCCAGGATAAGCGGGATTGCCGCGCGGCGCGACCAACCGGCTTCGCGCACGTTTCGCGGTCACTCGTTTTGGTATCAGTCCCGATCAGGGGCGCCGAGCGGGAAGAAGCGCCGATAGGGACGGGCATCGTCCACGCAGCGGGCAAACGACGGACGCGCGAGCAGGCGTGCGCGATAGGCCTTGAGCGTGGCGCGATCATCGCCGATCGGGTGCGCCCAGTCGGCGTAGAACAGCGCCGGCGCAGCGGCTGCATCGGCCAGCGTGAAAGCATCGCCGGCGGCCCATTGTCGCCCCGCCAAGGCGTGGTCGAGCCAGGCGTAGATGGTATCGAGCGCGGTTCGCGCCTGCGCGACGCCGTACGGGTCCCGAGCGTCTTCCGGGCGGCGCGCATCGAACACGATCGCCTGCATCGGGCCCATCACATGGCTGTCGAACACACGATCGAGCATCCGCACCGGCACGGCGGCCTTCGCATCGGCCGGGATCAGCGGCACAGGGCCGGCATGAAACGCCGCGAGATGCTCGATGATCGCGCTGGTTTCGAACACCGTCGTCGCGCCGTCGACGAGCAACGGGAACCGCGCGATCGGCCAGCGTCGCGCCAGCTCCGCACCGTTGTCCGGATGATCCGGATCGAGGATGCGGAATTCGAACGGCGTCGCGTTCTCGTACAGTGCGATGAGTGCCTTCATCGTGTAGGACGAAAACGGGTGGCCGAAGAGCTGCAGGCTCATTCGGCCGGCTTCCCGGCCCGCGCCCGCTCGATCGTGGCGATGTCGATCCGCGTCATGCCCATCATGGCTTCCATGGCGCGCTTTGCCGCCGCCCTGTCGGGATCGGCCATGGCGCTCATGAGCGCGCGCGGCACGATCTGCCAGGACAGGCCGAATTTGTCCTTGCACCAGCTGCACTGCGATTCTTGGCCGCCGTTTCCGACGATCGCATTCCAGTAGCGATCGGTCTCCTCCTGGCTGTCGGTAAAGACCTGAAAGCTGACCGCCTCGCTGAACTTGAAATGCGGCCCGCCATTGAGGCCGACGAATGGCATGCCCAGCACGGTGAACTCGACGGTGAGCTCGTCACCCTGCTTGCCGCCGGGATAATCGGACGGCGACGACAGACGGGCGTCCACGTGGCTGTCGGGAAAGGTCGCGGCGTAAAATTCGGCCGCCTCGCGCGCCTTGCCATGGTCGAACCACAGGCAGGTCGCAATCTTCTTCTGGGTCATGACGATATTTGTTCTCCCTCTTGAGTTCAGTCGGCCGCAAATCAGGCGGGGACCGGCGCGTCGAAGGTCGCCATGTGATCGGCCATCGCCTTCTGGTGCGCCGGCCGGCTTTCCCCGCGCGCGACGTAGGCAGCGAGAAGCGGGAAGGCGGCGAGTTCGCCGGTGCGGCGCAGCCCGCCCAGCACGGAGATCATCATCAGGTCGCCGACGGTAAAATCGTTCCCGTCCAGCCAGACATTGTCGCCGAGCGCGGCCTCGAGGTCGGCGAGCCGTGTCCTCAAATCGGCGACCACCTTGTCGTGGCGCGCCTTGGACCATTCGCGATCCGCCTCGAATATGTCGTTGATCGCGAGTGCCATGACGTAGGGCTCGACCGAGTTCAGCGCCGCGGCCACCCATTGCAGCGCGCGCATGCGCCGGGCGGGATCCGCCGGGATCAGCTTGCCGGCGCGTTCGGCGATCCGCAGCACGATCGCGCCTGATTCGAAGATCGCAACCTCGTCGTCGCGGTAGGTCGGCACCTGGCCGAACGGCTGGAAGCGGCGATGTTCGGGGGTTTTCGAATCGGCGATCAGGTCGACCGCGTAGGGCTGGCCGACTTCCTCGAACGCCCAGCGCGGTCGCATGTCGCGGACGAAGCCGCGGGCGAACTCGGGCACCCAGCCGAAGGTGGTGATGGTCGGGATCATGTCACGGTCTCCCTCGGTTGCCGGTCTATGGTTCACGTCCGGTGGTCGGTGAAATGCCGCACCAGCTTGTCGAGCGCGCCGCTCCAGCCCCGCTCGTGGCTGTCGCGCGACGCCTCGGTCTGCAGACGTGAATGCGTGAGCGTGAGCTCGGTTCCAGTATCGATCGGTCGCAGATCGATTTCGACGCGCGACTCTTCGCCGGCTTCCTCGGGCTCGCCCCCGTGGATCCAACGCCAGCTCATGACCAGACGCGTCGGCTTGGCGACTTCGATATACCGGCCGCTGCTCTCATGCTCGGTGCCGTCGAGCATCCGGAACCGGACCCGGAATCGGCCGCCCTCGCGGATATCGGTTTCGGCAAGCAGCACCGGTCCATCGTCGGGGCCCCACCAGCAGGCGATGCCGTCAGGCGTCGTCAGGGCGTCGAACACGATCGAGGGGCGGGCCGCGATCCGGCGCACCAGGGTCAGGCTGGTCATGGCGTGTTCTCCTGGGTTTTGGCCGCTCCGGCATTTTCCCGCTTGGCCTTCGCCTCCTCTGCCTCCGCATAGGCGGCAAGGCGGTCGAGGCTTGCCGACCAGAAGCGCTCATAGTGGCGCAACCAGTTCATCGCCTCGGCCATCGGCTCGGGCGCGAGGCGCACCCCGACGGTGCGGCCCGTCTTCGCGCGGATGATGAGCCCCGCGGCGCGCAGCACGTCGAGATGCTTCATCACCGCCGGCAGCTTGATCGTGAAGGGGCGCGCGAGCTCGCCGATGGACACGCTCTCCTCCGTGGCGAGACGCGCCAGGATCGCCCGGCGCGTCGGGTCAACGAGCGCCGCGAATGTCCGGTCCAGTTGGGATGCTGGAAACTTCACCACATGGCAAAGTGTGGTGGCCGACGGCGGTTCTGTCAAGATCGAGGCAACGCTTGCGCGATCACGAGTGCATCGCCGCGTTCGAGAACAGGTTGATGACGCCCACGCCCGCGACGATGAGGCCGAGGCCGATCATCGCCGCCGCGTCCAGTGTCTGGCCGAACCACAGCCAGCCGACCGCGGTGATGAAGACGATCCCGATGCCGGACCACAGCGCATACGCGATGCCGACGGGGATGCGGTCCAGCGTGAGCGACAGGAAATAGAACGCGACGAGGTAGCTCACCAGGACGATGGCCGAGGGCAGCAGCACCGTGAACCCCTGCGACGCCTTCAACGCCGAGGTGCCGATGACTTCCGCAACGATCGCGATCAGCAGATAGACCCACTTCATCGGCACCTCCTTCACCAGGGGCAACAGCCGCGTCGAGAGCTCCCCGGGTCGGGCAGCAGCGCCGAACGAGCGGACAAGACCCGGGCGGTGCCTTCAGCGGGGCCACGATGACGCCGCAGCGTTCGCCCGCATGCACCTGCCCGTCCTTCGCCAGCCTAGGCGCATGTCGGCGAGCGATCCCGACAGTGATTTGGATGGCCGTGGCCCGTTCGGTCAGGGCGCCGGTGGGAACGGCTTCTGCACGGATGCGAAGCTCTTCAACTGCGCAGACACATCGCCGCTGAGCCGGATGTCGTAGGGATCGAGGGCGAGAATTTCCGATGACTTGGCGTCGAGCTTGCCAAAGTCCACCCAGAACACGGCCGGGCTATTGACGGGCATGACATAGAAAACCTTGTCGGTGAGATCGACGACGGTGGCCCACCGGGTGGGCCAGGTATCCACGGAGTCGCTGCCGGACGTGTCGTGGGCTCCGAATGGAACGGCGACGTTGCGGGCAATCCCGGCCAGCCGGCTCACCGCCTCATATGTGTTTGCAGGCTGCGGCAGCGTCTTGAGGTAGGACGTGGCGCGGACGAAGCGGCTGGCCGGGTCGACGTCGCCGGGCATCGGGAGGTTGCCGCCGAACAGCTTGTAGCGCTTCAGGTTGGCGAGCTGCTCGTCCAGCGTCGGTTCGTTGGTCATGACGGTGACATCCTTGCCGTGATGAACGACGAGTTTGCCGCCGACGTATTCCAGGACCGCGCTGTCACCAGTGGCATCCTCGATGGCGAGATGCAGTGGCCATTCGCGCCCGGCCGCCTTGCTCGACACGATTTGCACGGTCTTGAGCCCGTCCAGCGCCTCCGCAACCGTGGCGTAGTTGTCCAGGGCATACTGCGCCCAGTGAAGGTTCGAGACGGCAGGGCGCGTGTCAGAGGTCTCGTGCTCGCTGCCATGCAAATAGAGCAGGTGCGCGCTGAGCCCAGCCTCGTTCATGCCGTCGCTCGCTCCAGCGTCGAAGGCCGTCAGCACCGCGCTTGCGAACTTCGACGTCCACTGCGCCGCGTTGCCCTCGGCGATACCACGCCGCGCGATGTTGCGCGGCAGGTAGACGAGGCGTGCCCCATCCACCATGTAGAGGTCCCAAGTCCTCGCGGCAACAACGGCCTGGCCATTGTCGTTCCACAGGATGAGGCTGCACGCTTTCGCCGAAGCTCCAAACCCGAGGCATGACGCGGCGGCAGCCACGACAGCGGCGGCGGCGGCGGAAATGAGCTTTGCCCTCACGTTTGTCTCTCCCAGCGCTGGATGCTGGCGAGTCGGTAGGGGCAAATGCCTACCAGAACGTAAATTGCAACTAGCTCGCAGGGTCGACTTGGATTGCGGAGCCGCTGCCGCTTGCGGCGCCGCGCCTGGGTCGGCGCACGGTCGTCACCTTTCCGCTGGTCCCGCCGCCGCAGAAGAACTGGTCGGCGCCATCGGATTCGAGCCCCGACACGCCCACGCCAGGCGGCATTTCGAGCCGCTCCAGGACCTCGCCCGTCCGCGGATCGACCTGCCGCAATTCGCTCGCGTCGCCTTCCCAGGTGGCGTGCCAAAGCTCGCCGTCGATCCAGCTGACGCCGGTCACGAAGCGGTTGGACTCGATGGTGCGAAGGATCGCCCCGGTTTCGGGATCGACCTGATGGATCTTGCGGTCCCGATGCTGCCCCACCCAAAGCGTTCCTTCGGCCCACGCGAGCCCCGAGTCACCGCCGCCGCCAGGCGCCGGGATCGTCGTGAGCACCCGGCCGGTCTTCGGATCGATCTTCTGGATGCGATCCTCGGCGATCTGGAACAGGTGCTGGCCGTCGAAGGCGGTTCCTGCATGCGCGGCGACATCGATCGAGCGCACCGTCTTCCCGCTCACCGGATCCAAAGCATTCAGCTTGCCGCCGGACGCAAACCAGACGTGCCGGCCGTCGAACGTCACGCCAGCCACGTGATCGACATCCGGGAACGGGCCATACTCGCGAAGGATTTCGGCTGCTGATCTGTTCATGCTTCCATCCTAGTCACCCGGCAGTGGACCGGGGAGTAACAAGATTGTCGGGAATCCCGGCACGGGCGGGGTCATCCAACGACGCGCCCGCCCGCGACCGAACGATTGCACCTTGCCTGCCGCCGCAAGCGAATCGAGCGCCCGCTGCACGGTGCGCGCGCTGGCACCAAGCGCGATCGCCAGGGCCGAACTCGACCACGACTCGCCGTCGGCGAGGAAGGCGAGCACCGCCGCATGCCGCTCGTCGACGGGCGGCGCCAGCACGACGACCTCGCGTGCGCGGCGCGGCACCAGCGCAAAGCCTCGCTTCGTCGCGCTCACGTCCGCCAGCGGCCGCAGCGCGACACGAAGCCGCCCGACTTCGACCCGCAACCGTGCGCGATGCGAGTCATCGGCGTGCTTCGCCCGGAAGGCGCGTGCGACGAGCGTGCTCCTCGCCACGTCGCCGGGCCAGGCTTCTCCCAGCGCACGTGCAAGCGCGAACAATACCGGGCGCGTCGCGAGCGAAACCACCGTGCATGCGTCACGCACGACATAACGGCACGCGTCCACGACGCACGCCTGCGACGCCAGCAGCGCTTCAACATCCGCGAGCAGGAGAGAGTCGCTCCTCGCCACGCGCAATCAGGCGCGCCGCCGGCGTGTTCAGGACGAGCGATGCGCTTGCGACCTCCGCCGTCAGCGCAGGGATGCCTGCGTCGCGCGCGGCGCACTCGGCCCGAGCGAGCGCGGCGCGCGCCGGCTTCGTCCGGATGCGTCGAATTGCGATCCCCGCAACGACCAGCTCGTGGGCAGCCCTCGACGCGGGCGGGAAGGGCGCGGGGTCAAGCTCGGCAAGTGTATGCTCCGCCTCGTCGAGGCGTCCGATCAGAAGCAGTCGCCGGAGCTCCAGGTTCCGCGCAAGCGCGGCGTTTACGGGGTCGCCGTGCGCTTCAAGCGTCGCCCGCGCCGCGTCGAGCGCCTTCGGCGGAAAACCCAGGTCGCGCGAGACGAGTGCGATCTCGGCCTCGGCGACGACACACCGCGCGCGGGCCACGGCCTCTTTCGGACCGAATGCGCGCGCAGCACTTCGCAGGAGGACCTTCGCGCGAACGAGATCGCCGAGTTGCGCCATTGCGATGCCACGCAGCGCGAGCGCCGGCGCGTCGTCGCGCAGGGCGACCCGGTTCAGCGCGCCGAGGGGATCACCTGCCGCGAGCGCACGCGCTGCGGCCGTGATCAGCGAGTCCATCGGAATCCCGTCACACTTGACACTCCCACCCCGGTGCTGAGTTTAACCTACAACTATCCGTCAGCACGTCGTACCGAGGACGGAGCGAACGACGAAGCAGGGCCGGAACGCGGCATAATTCGCAATTGCTCCAACTGTCGCAACCATGGAGGATACCGATGCAAGAGGCCCTCATCGTCCGCCGCGAGCAGCACATCGCGGCGCCGCCGGCCGCGGTGTTCGCCCTGCTGACCGATCCGGAGAAGATCCTGCGCTGGATGGGAACCGAGGCGCAGGTCGAACCGCGGCCCGGCGGGCTCTATCTCGTCAATGTCACCGGGGCTCGCTGCGCCCGCGGCTCCTTCCGCGAGGTGGTGCCGGTGCACCGCCTGGCCTACAGCTTCGGCTGGGACGGCAGCGAGGTGGTGCCGCCGGGATCGAGCCTGATCGAGATCGACCTGATCGAGCAGCCGGACGGAACACTTGCTGCGCATGACCCACACCGGTCTGCCCAACAGCGAGCAGTGCGCCAGCCATGCGGATGGCTGGGCGCATTACCTCGGCCGGCTGGCCGAGGTTGCGAGCCGGGCGCGACCCGGGCCCGGATCCCCGGCACGGCCGCACCGGCAGGGAGTGACCGCCTGCCGCGCTTGATGTCGCTGCGCCTGTGCCGCTAGGCGCGCTGGGGTCGGAGCCAGGATAGACCGGCGGGGCCGGCTGCGCATCGCCGCGGCGCGGATGACAGGCGCGGGGCCGTGGCCGCATGATCGCGGCATGGATCTGCCCGCGCCTTTCGCCTGGCTGGTGGACGAGGCCGGCAACTCGTCCGGCCCTGACCGGTTTCTGGCCGAGCTTGGCGGCCGGCTGCTGGCGCGACGGCCTGCCGCTGGCCGGCGGCGCCCTGACGCTCGCGGTGCCGCATCCGATCATCGCCCGCCACACCTGGCTTTGGCGAGCGGAGACCGGGGCGGTGATCGAGGCGCTGGGCTTCGCCGGCGGTCCGCTCAGCCAGGCCGGGCGCGACTGGCTGGCCGAGCTTGGCCCGGTGCAGGAGGACACGGTTGGCCTCGCCGCCGGACAGTCCGGTGCTGGGCTGGGCCGGGACCCGGCCGTTCGGTCCCGCCGAGGCCGGCCGGCTGGCGCCAGGTCGCGCGCTTCGTCGCCGCACCCCTGGCCGCGCTGGCCGCACGCGCGGCGCTGGCAGCGCTGCTCGAGGCCTATCTCGGCCGGCGCAGTGCCGCCCGGGTGCAGGCCGGCGCGCTGCGCCGCGGCACCGGCGAGACCATCCGCGCCGCGCTGCTCTGCGCCGATCTGCGCGGCTTCACCGCGCTGTCCGAGGCGACGGAGCCCGCGGCGATGATTGCCGCCCTCGACGCCTGGTTCGACCGCGTCGCCGGGGCGGTGCACGCCTTCGGGGGCGAGGTGCTGAAGTTCATCGGCGACGGCGTGCTGGCGATCTTCCCGGTCACCGGCGCGCCGGCCGAGGCCTGCGAGGCGGCACTGCGCGCCGTCGTCGCCGCCCGCGCCGGCATGGCCCATCTCGATGCGGTGCGGCAGGCGCAGGGGCTGCCGCCGCTGCCCTTCGGCGCGGCGCTGCATCTCGGCGAGATGCTGTGGGGCAATATCGGCGCGGCCGACCGGCTGGACTTCACCGCGATCGGCCCCGCGGTCAACCTGGTCAGCCGGCTGGAGGGGCTGTGCCGGCCGCTCGGCCGGTCGGTGCTGATCTCGGGCGCGGTCGCCGCCGAGACCACCACGCCGCTGGTGCCGTTGGGCGAACACGTGCTGCGCGGCATCGCGGCGCCGTGCACCGTCTTCACCCTGCCGGATGCGTGAGCGGCGTTCGCGCCGCGGCCGTGATCGGCAAGTCCATTGGAATCCCGTCACACTTGTCACTCCCACCGTTCGAGCCCGGCCCCAATCTACCGAGCGACCAAGAACACCAGCAACGGAGAAGCACGATGACGACGACACATGACCGGAACACGTGAAGAGTGGCTGGCCGCCCGGCTCGAGCTGCTCGAGGCGGAGAAGGAGCTGACGCGGCGCAGCGACGAGCTGGCGCGGCGACGTCAGGAACTGCCGTGGGTCCGGGTCGACAAGGAGTACCGATTCGAGACCGATGACGGGAGCGCCTCGCTGGCAGACCTTTTCAAAGGGCGCTCGCAGCTCCTCGTCTACCACTTCATGTTCGGGCCGGACTACACGGCGGGATGTCCGTCCTGCTCGGCGATCGCCGACGGGTTCGACGGCTTCGTCGTCCACCTGGCGAACCACGACGTGACGCTTTCGGCGGTGTCGCGGGCGCCGCTCGCGAAGCTGCAGGCGTACAAGCGGCGGATGGGGTGGACGTTTCCGTGGGCGTCCTCGCACGGCGCCGACTTCAACTTCGACTTCAACGTCTCGTTCACCGAGGAGCAGCAGCGCGCGGGGGGCCTCGAATACAACTACAGGCGCGGCGGCCATGCGATGGACGCGGCATCGGTCCCGGAGCCCGTCGCCCGGTTCGCGGCCGCATGCGGCACCGACGCGCCCACGTTCTCGCGCGACAGGCCGGGCATGAGCGCGTTCGTGCTCGAGGACGGCGTCGTCTACCACACCTATTCCACCTATGCGCGCGGCGTGGACGGCCTCTGGGGCATGTACCAGTGGCTCGACCGTGCTCCCAAGGGGCGCAACGAGACGGGCCCCTGGTGGCGCCGCCACGACGAGTACGACAAGCGCTGACAACTTTGATGTCGTCGATCGACCGATACGAAACGGCTGCCGGAGGCCGGTCGCGGATCCACCACGATGATCGAACTCAGCGTGAAACTGCGGGCGCTTGCGCCGGGAGCGGCAATGTGGCCGCCCTCGGCGCAGCCGACTGGCTATGCCTCGCGGCCGCGCCGAGCCTTCGCAATCATGGCGCTGCTCACTTGCGTTCTCGGTGGCGGCCGGCTGGATATGCTCTGCTCGGCCGCGCCGAGATGCGTCACCGTTGAGCGGAATGGTCCCGATGTACTTGCTGATGAGCGCCTTCCATTCGGCGCCGTGGCTGAAGTTGATCGCCAGCCGACGCAGCGGTGCCCGGCTGTGCTGATCCCTCACTTGGCCAGATGGCGGTCGAAGAACGCAGCGATTTCCTCGAACGCTTCCTTGGTTTCCGGCGCCCGGTCGTCGCGCCCATACTGCGCGTGCGACTGGCCTTCCCAGACCTGCAGCGACGCTTCGACGCCTGCCTCGCGCAGTTTGCGATGCACACGCACCGTATTGCTCAGCAACAGGTCGCGTGTCCCCGAGGTGAGAATTGTCGGCGGAAATCCGTGCATGTCGCCGTAAACAGGTGACAGCAGGGGGTCTGCCAGGTCGTGGCCGTTGGCGTAGAATTTCGTTGCGGCATCGCAGATGCCGTCCGGCGAGACCAGTACGTTGTCCACCAGGGCGTTCGTGTTGAACGTGTCGCCGACTTTCGTGGTATCGGCCATCGGCGTGCCTGGCGCAATCGCGGCGGGCAGCGGCAGGCCGTCACGCTTGGCCCGCAGAACCATCTCGAGCGTCAGCGCGCCGCCTGCCGATGAGCCGAAGATCGCCATCTTCTTCGGATCATGCGTGGCCGTGGTCGCCTTCCAGACCGTCATCGCGTCGTCCAGCGCCGCCGGGAAATAACCGTCGGGCGGCATGCGATAGTCGACCGAGATCACGTTGAAATGCCCGAAACCGGCGAGCAGGATCGCTTCCGACGTCGCCGCCTCGCCGGGCCCGAACACGTAACATCCGCCATGCACATGAACGAGCAGGCGGTCGCTGTTTTCGGGCGGGACCGTCTCCGGCGTCACGATGAATGCGTGCACGCCCGCTATCGTGGTCGGTTCGACCTTGACGTGCAGGCGCTCGCGCATGCCGGGCAGCAGGCGGATGGTCGCTTCCGCGCCGGCGGCGGTCGCGGCCCGCCATTCGTCGATGGTCTTCGGCAGCACGTTCCAGCCCGGCCGTAGAGGCGCCGCAATCAGCGTCTGGAGCTGCGCACTCGGGGTCAGCGGCACCGGGATCGATTTCGCCGGCACGTCCCGCGGAGCCAACGCTTCGTCCGCGTGGCCGGAGGCGGTCAGGCCTGCCAGCATGGCAAGGCCGAGCGCGATCCTGGTGTGCATCATCATGTTCCGTTTCCCGCTTCGTCACTCCGTGCGCACTTGATCCCAGTCCAGGTGTGCCTCAGTAAAATACCGATCGCCCGGCGCCTCCGGTTGCCGCGACCAGTTCGCCGGAGACCGCCCAGGCCTTGTCCGAGGCCAGGAAGACCGAGACGAACGCGATCTCCGAGGCGTCCACCATGCGGCAGATCGCATTGCCGCGCGGCGAGTCGGGGGAAAAATCCTGCCGCTCCGCTTCTTCCGGCGATACCCCCAGTTGGGTGGCGCGGGCCGCGAGCAGGCTCGGCGTGCGCTCGGTGCGGGTCGTGCCGGGATGGATGCAATTGACCGTGATCCCGTGACGGCCCAATTGGACCGCAAGCGTCTTGGTCATGTGCACCAGGCCGGCGTTGCGTGCTCCACCGCTGAGATTGCCGGCGTTGCGGGCGTTGGCACCGCTGATGTTGATGATGCGTCCCCAGCCCGCCGTCTTCATGAACGGTATGACGGCGCGGGAACAGCGCAGCGCGCCGACGTACTTCACGTTGAAATCCTCCAGCAGATCCTCGTCGATGACAGTTTCGATCGGGCCGGTCGCGGTGGCCGAACCACCTGGCGCGGATCCGCTGTTGACCAGGATGTCCACGCCGCCGAGTTGCTGTGCCGCCTCGGCGACCATGCGGTCCACCTGCGCCTTGCTGGTGACATCGGCCGCGAGCGGAACGATGCGCCGGTTCGTTTCGCCTGCCAGCTCCCGTGCCGTCGCCTCGAGAGCCTCCTTGTTGCGTGCCACGATCGCCACATCCACGCCTTCGCGCGCCAATTCCCGCGCGATGGCCTTGCCGATGCCCCGGCTGCCGCCAGTCACAATCGCATGCTTGCCTTGCAATCCGAGGTCCATGGCATTCTCTCCCCTTGGCGGCGTGACCGCGATTTGTTGCTGCGCTGCGCATTGTTCTCTCGGAGGGAACCTGGCGCAAGGGTTGCCGGTCGTGGCGGACCTGCCGGGAAAAGCCGAGGCATCGGCGGACTTGTCCGCGGCGCGATCGGGCGGCTAAAACTGGAACTATGTCAGCAGCGCGAGGCGGACGATGGTGACCGAAGCGATCTGGCCGACGCTTGATTACAGCCGGGTGCCGTACAGTCTCTACCATGACACCGCGCTCTATCGGCAGGAGCAGCAGCGGATCTTCAGTGGTCCAACCTGGAACTATCTCTGCCTTGACGCCGAAATTCCAAATCCAGGTGATTTCCGTGCGACCTATGTCGGCGACACGCCGGTTATCGTCGGTCGCGACGAGAACGGCGCGTTTCACGCTTTCGTCAATCGCTGCGCGCATCGTGGCGCCCTCGTACGACGCGAAATCTCGGGCAACGCCAGTTCTCATACGTGCATCTATCACCAATGGTGCTACGGGCTCGACGGCGCGCTCAAATCGATCCCGTTCCGGCGCGGCGTTCGGGGCAAGGGCGGGCTCGATGCGAGCTTCGACATGGCGGCGCACGGGCTCCAGCCGCTGGTGATCGGCGATGTCTGCGGCGTGCTGTTCGGCACGATGGCCGCTGATGCCGAGCCGCTTGAAGTCTATCTGGGCCCACCGATCATCGCGCAACTGCACCGCCTGTTCGACCGCAAGGTCAAGGTGCTCGGCTACTCCCGCCAGCGCATCCGGGCGAACTGGAAGCTCTATGCCGAGAACACGCGTGACAATTACCACGCGAGCCTGTTGCACGAATTCCTTGTGACCTTCGGGCTCGACCGTGCGACCCAGGTCGGCGGCGTCACCATGGATGCACGCCACCGCCACAACATCACCTGGGCCGAGGCCGATAGCGACACCGACGATTTTGCACATGACGCCTATGGCAGCATTGGCGTGCGCAGCGATTACCTGAAGCTGAAGGAGCCGGGACTTGTTGCCTTTCGCCCCGAGCGCGACGACAAGGTGAGCCTCGCGATTGTCTCGATCTTTCCGACAGCGGTCATTGCGCAGATCAGCAACAGCCTCGCGATGCGGCAGATCCGCACCCGCGGCGTTGACGAACACGAGGTGTTTTCAACCGTGTTCGGCTACGCGGACGACCGGCCGGACATGGCGTTGCACCGGCTGCATCAGGCCAACCTCGTCGGACCGGCAGGACTCGTCTCGATGGAGGATGGCGAGGCGGTCGAGATCGCCCATCGCGCGTCGCGCTCCGACACCGAGCATACGACGGTCGTTGAGCTTGGCGGGGGCGGTCCCATTTCCGATCGCGACTACAGGGTCAACGACGTGCCGGTGCGCGGCTTCTGGTCCTATTACGCCGAGTTGATGGGCATCGAGCCGCCTGGCGCAGTCCGATGACAATCGACCGCGACCTCATCTTTGATCTGTTCGCGTGCTACGGAGCGTTGATCGACGCAACACGATATGACGAATGGCTCGACCTCTTCGCGACGGAATGTCGATACCAGGTCATGCCGGGCGAGAACTGGCGGCAGGGACTGCCGGCGGCCCTGATATTCTGCGATAGTCGGGCGATGCTCGAGGACCGCATTCTGGCGCTCCGTGAAGCCAACAAATACAACATCCATACCGACCGCCACCTGATCGGATTGCCGAGGATCATCAGCGCCGACAGTGCTGGTGCCCTGGTCGAGGCGTCTTTCGCAGTTTTTCAGACCGACGCGGAAGGCGAGAGTCAGCTCTTCGCGACCGGGCTGTACCGCGACACGCTGGTGCTGGAAAGCGGCGCGTTGAAGATCGCTGACAAGCTTGTTCTGCTCGACACCTTCGCGGTCCCACGCCTCCTCGCGTCACCGTTGTGACCGAGAGCCGCGGGCGTCCGATGGTGGGGAGATCGAACCATGACGAAATTCGATGCGGACATCCTCCGCGCATTGGCTCGATCAACCGCGAGCGCGGGATGCATTCAGCGTCACGGCCGCGCGTATCAGAGCCTTCAATGCCTTCTCGTCAATCTTCTCGCCCTCGTGGAAATCGATGGCACGCCTGGTGTTGCCATCAAGGCTGGAATTGAACAGGCGTGACGGGTCGTCGAGTTTGGCTCCCTTGGCAAAGGTCATCTTGACGACGCTCTTGTAGGTCTCGCCGGTGCAGATCAATCCGTCGTGAGACCACACCGGAACGCCCCGCCACTTCCACTCCTCGACCACCTCGGGGTCGGCCTGCTTGATCAATGCGCGGAGCTGGGAAAGCATCGTTCCCCGCCAGTCGCCCAGTTCCGTGATCCTCTCGTCTATCATCTGCGATGGAGATTTTCCGCTCTGCGACCCGCTCTTGCTCATGATGTTCCTTTCCGTTCCTCTTGGACTGGGGCCAAACCAAACACGGGATGCGTGCTCCATTTTTCGGCGAAACCCCGTCGGTATCAATCGACCGTCGATGCCTGGCTCCGTTCAATTTGACCCAATGCAGGAAGCAGCCAGTATCGGATTGGTTCCATCCAAGGTGACGTTCGCCTAGACCTGCACAGGCGACTTGTTCTGCCCGGACTTGAGTGGGGCAGGGGACGTATTGTTCACCTCCGGACCGCCTGCCAGGGACGCGAAACTACTCCACCACGCGGCGCCAACCCGAAGCATCCATGCAATATGCTGTTCCGCCGCAGTGTCGTTCCAGGGCAGCGGGGCGGCCAGGATTGCCGCGATATCGGTCATTCCGCGGCGGTGCGAGGCACCCCATTCCATCGCCAGGTCCGGACCGAGCTCCGCCCGGAGCAACGGCTCAATCTCCGGACGGGCGCGATCAGCCAGCGTGAAGAAAGCCTCACCGGCAAGGCCGGCGCAGCGGAGGAACACGCCCACTTGCGGAAACGGGAGCCGCGCCCGGTACAAGGTGATCCACGCGGCGTCGCGGATGATCGCGAACCGACGGTTCCGGTAACCCCCCGCGCTATGCGGCGGCAAACCGCGCAAGCCGGTGCGTCGCGCCAGAAGGTCGCGCCAGAAGGTGCGGTCCTGCGACAGGTCCTGCCGGGTGATCCCCGTCCGGGTGCGTTTGTATTTCATGTTTGCCACGTATTATCGGGATTTATTCGAGCGGGCCACCGCACTCGAGAAGGCGATCGCGCGCGCCGGCGAGACCAAAGAGCGCTGGAGCATTGCCGAGTTGCTGCGCGTCAAGGGCGAACTGCTGCTGTCGCAAGGGGCGGCCGGCGCCGCGGCAACGGCCGAGGATCACTTCCTGCAGGCGCTCGACTGGGCGCGCCGGCAAGGTGCCCTGTCCTGGGAACTGCGCGTCGCCACAAGCATCGCGCATTTGCTGCGCGATCAGGGCCGATCCGCTGACGGGCTGGCGCTGCTGCAGCCGGTCTACGAGCGGTTTACCGAGGGGCTCGACACCGCCGATCTCAAGGCGGCGAAAGGGCTTTTGCACGATCTCGACTAATCCAGGATCAGCCCTGACATCCGATAGGCGGTCATCGATACGGAAGCTGCGATGGGCTTTGGCACGCTGCGATCGCCGACCGCGGCGATGTTGCCACCGGGCCGCCAATGTACGGGGCGACGCTGGCAATGGCCGGGCTCGTCAAACGGCACGACGGGTGCGATCATCCCGCACTGGAAATGCGGCGGGCTGCCTGGCGGAACCGGTCGCTGTCCAACTCCGTTTCCTTGTTGCGGATCTGAAGGACCTCAAGCATGAAGAGCAGCATAGTGGTTCTCCTCATCGTCGGTCTGATGGCGTTGACGGCAAAGTCGTCTGGGGCGCAATCAATTGGCTCAACCAACTCCTCCTCGGTGCAATCTCCGGCGGCTGTCCCGAGTGCGGGCGGCACAGCGAATGCTGGCGGCACGCTAACGACCGGCACAATTGACGTGGGCCCGGCCGTCTCGGAGCAGCTGGGAAGATTGCCGAGCATTGCTCCCGTGCCAATCGAGCCAACTTCTAGAGGTAACCCGACCGGGATGACTGCGCCCGCGATCGCGGGACAACCCGGAGGCAGCGCCTTCACGCCGGTAAATCCAAACACGGTTGCACCTGCATCTGCCTCGCCGCGAGCATCGGGGCGGTCTTCGGGCGCAACGACAACAGGCTTGGGCGGCGCAGGATGTAGCTCGGCGGGCACCACGTTTGGCGTGTCGAGTGCCGATATTTCAAATGATTGTCCGCCGTGACCGCCAGCCCGTGCAGAAGATTTTGGTGCTGTTGACGCTTGCCGGGGACGTTGATGGACATCGCGGGCGTGAGCCCCAACGTCACGATTCCGCTGTCCCCGCCGGCGATCTTGATGCCAGCAGAATTCTGGTTCTACCGTTGCCCGGAAGCCGCCGAGATAGAACGTCCGATTTGGACGAGCAACGTTGCCCAAATGAACCGCAGCAAATGAACCGCAGATGGACGCGAAGCAGCAGCGACCGGCCGAAATCGGAGCGTCTGCTGCAGCAGGCATACTTTCGCCGGAGGAATTGGCGGTGACAAACGGCAACCGAGACAGGCGCCAGGATGCCACCCGCACGATGAGGTTCCCAAAGATGACATCGCTCCGTTCGCCCGATCTTCAGTCGTTTCTGACTTTGGCCGAAGCAGCGATCCGCCATGCATCCGGTGCTGACGAACCGGTGCGGGTGGCTGGCGAACGAATATTTGCCGCGCTACAGACGCCGTCTGGTGAGGACGGAGCGGCGGAGGCGGCCCGGTTGCCGGTCTGCCGGCATCTGCCGATGGCACTGGAGAACGCGCGCTCGCGGCAAGGTGCGCTTGGCGCCCTGGCCGATGCCTTTGCCGCCATCGAGCCGCAACTCCATTGGACGATACGGGCAGGCGCCGAGACGCAGGGCAAATCGTTCGTGAACGGGCACGCCAACGCGACAATCGTCGGCTCGGAGGGACTCGAGATACGGCACGATGTCCGGATCGGTGTCAGCCTCATGGCACCGCAAATGCGATATCCCGACCATCGTCATCCGCCCGAGGAGATCTATATCGCAATGTCGCGCGGGGAATGGCGCCAGGCGACCAATCCATGGCACGAACCTGGCATCGGAAACCTCGTCTATAACCCGCCGAACATCGTGCATGCGATGCGCTCAGCAGACCAGCCACTGCTGGCCGTCTGGTTTCTATGGACTGCACAGACCAACGCCTGATCCTGCAGATCACACCGCGGTGCCGCCCGGCGCCGAACGCGGTGCGCAGACTGACGGCGCTCTGGCGGCCGATACGCTTTCGACGATCTCTGCCGCAAGTTGGCCGGGGTCTGCCGCTCGACCGAGTTGACCATAGGCGCCGCCCAACTGATCGTGTGGGCTGTTCGTCCGGCGACTGCCGGGTTGAATATCATGTCAACCCTGTGCCGCCGGACCTCAATGACCAGGAACGGGAGTAGCAGGATGGATGAGAATGCAATTCGAGAGGCACTCGATCGCCACTGGGCCGCCTCGGACGCGAATGACTTCACTGTTGAGCACGACATATACCGAGATGACGCACTGCTCGAATACCCGCAATCGGGCGAGCGCATCAGGGGCCGGCGCAACATCCAGGCATCTCGCGCCGCGCAGCCGAACTTCAAGCGCTTCACGGTGCGCCGCATCATCGGCTCGGGCGACCTCTGGGTCACGGAATTCATCCTGTCCTATGACGGCCAGCCGTCCCATTCGGTGAGCGTCATGGAGTTCCTGGATGGCAAGGTGGCCCGCGAGACCCAGTACTTTGGCGACCCGTTCGAGCCCGGACCTTCGCGCGCGCAATTGGTTGAGCGAATGGGGTGAAATCGGCGCGACAGGAGCGCGCCCGCGCGTGCTGGACCGGGCAGAGATGCCCGTCGATACTGCCCGGCTCGCTCGTTTTCTCATCGGCAAAATGCTCGTGCGAATGCTGCCCGACGGCGTGGCGGGCGGGCGCATCGTCGAGACCGAGGCGTATGACATCGGCGACCCCGCGGGTCACGCCTATCGCGGCATCACCCCACGCAATCGGACGCTGTTCCTCGATCGCGGTTACGCATATGTCTATCTTGCCTATGGCA
This sequence comes from uncultured Alphaproteobacteria bacterium, assembly GCA_963739725.1. Taxonomy (GTDB): domain Bacteria; phylum Pseudomonadota; class Alphaproteobacteria; order Acetobacterales; family Acetobacteraceae; genus JAMXLO01. The sequence continues at coordinate 243,834 of CAVUBS010000023.1, forward strand.
TCTCGTTCATGCTGAACGTCTCGAGCGAGACGTCCGGCGTGGGAGCGGGCGTCTTGATCAGGGCGATCGAGCCAACCGATGGCATCACGATCATGCAGCGAAATCGCGGCACCGAGCGGGTGCGAGACCTGGCGCGGGGCCCGGGACGGCTGTGCGCAGCCTTGGGGATTGATCGCCGGCTGGACGGGATCGATCTCTGTCAGGCCGGCCCGCTGTGGCTCGGATCTGACGGTCAGGCGTCGGACGAAATCGGGCAGAGCAAACGGATCGGCATCACGCGCGCCGCCGACAGTCCGCTGCGATTCTACGTGCGGGGCAATCGGTTCGTCAGCGGCCCGCGGACGCTCAATGAATGAGAGAACCTGTTCGCTGCTTATGCGGCGGCCAGTTTCAAACGAAGGAGTCTGAACATGGCAACCTCCGATGCGCTTCGCTATACGCAGATTCCTCTTTCCCACGGATCTGGCGCGATCCCCGCTGTCGGGTTCGGCACGCTGATACCCGATCCTCTCGCGACCGAACAAGCTACCAAGACCGCACTGGAAGTGGGGTTTCGACATTTCGACTGTGCGGAACGATACCGCAATGAAGCAGCGGTTGGCGATGCGATTCAGGCAGCGTTCAAGGTGGGGACAATCCGGCGGGAGGACGTCTTCATTACCACGAAGCTGTGGAATACCAATCACCGTCCTGAACGGGTCAAGCCCGCCTTTGACGCCAGCCTCCGGCGACTGCAAATCGATTATGTCGATTGCTATCTCATCCATACGCCATTTGCCTTTCGACCCGGCGACGACCAGGACCCGAGGGACGAGCGCGGTCAGGTCATCTATGATTCCGGGGTAACGTTGGTCGAGACGTGGCGAGCGCTCGAGCGCCTCGTCGACGATGGCCGGTGCAAGTCGATCGGCTTGTCGGATATTAATTTGGAAAAGCTGCGGGAGATCGTTGCGGCGGCGCGGATCAAGCCTGCCGTGGTGCAGGTCGAATCACATCCGTATCTCCCGGAATGGGACCTGCTCGACTTCTGCCGGGAGCACGGGATTGTACTGCTGGCGTTTGCAGCGTTGGGCCACGGCATGGATCCGAAAGTGTTGGATGACCCTGTGATCACAGCCATCGCACAGCGCGTCCACAAGACGCCTGCTCAGGTTGCGCTCGCCTGGGCCGTGCAACGCGGCACTGCTTTCCTGACCACCTCGACCACACCTCGTCGTATCCAAGAGAACTTTGAGATTTCGAGCCTGCCTGAAGACGCCATGCGGGAGATCAGGGACGCCATAACGACGAACGTCCGGTTCAACACTGTGGTGGGGACCGGGGTGCCTGGCTTTATTCCGCGGGCCAGTTGAATGGAACGCAACGGCTTTGGGTCGCATTCGCTTCGGCGAGGAAGCACTTGACCGTCGCCGCCGTCGGGTACGACGCCGTACTCGGTGACGATGCGCCCGTCTGCCGCCGCCCTCGCGACATCGGATGGCCAGCGCCGGGACGTGGGGTGGACCCCATCGCTTGACCAGGGCGTCCGGCCCGTTGGTAATCGTTCGGGACCGCGCCGTCGCGGAGCAGGAGACACACCATGCCGACCGTCCATCCCCAGGTCCAGAAGGCTCGCGATCTCATGCCCCTGGTCGCCGCGGCCTCGGACGAAAACGACGAAATCCGGCAACTCACCAAACCGGTCGTCAAAGCCCTGATCGATGGCGGGTTCTTCACCATGCTGAAGACGAAATCCGTTGGCGGAATGGAGCTGAAACCCTCGATCTACGCCCAGGTAACCGAGGCGTTCGCCACCGCGGACGGATCGACCGGGTGGGTGGTGTCTCAAAGCAACGGCTGCTCGACCACCAGCGCGTATCTCGATCCGAACATTGCCCAGGAGATTTTCGGGAGGCCGGACGGCATCGTCGCGTGGGGACCGCCCGGTTCACCGTACGAGGCCACACCGGTCGAAGGCGGCTACCGCATCACCGGCAAGTGGCGCTTCATGAGCGGCAGTCAGAACGCTACCTGGCTTGGTGCGCATCTGCGGGTGGCGGGCACCAAGGAAACCAAGACCTTCCTGTATCCCAAATCGAGCGCCACATTCCACGATATCTGGCACACGCTGGGGCTGCGCGGCACCGCCAGCAACGAGTATTCCGTCGACAATCTGTTCATTCCGCACGAGCGCGCGATCTATCGCGACGATCCGCGCGACCGCCGGACCGACAGCCCACTGTATCGTTTCACCAGCAACCAGCTCTATTCGATCGGGTTCGGCGGCGTGGCGCTCGGTATCGCGCGGGGCACGATGGACGCGTTCTTGGCGCTGCCGCGCGAAAAGACCCGCCGCGGCGCGGGCAAACCGATGGTGGAGAACAACGTCGTCCAGTCGCACGTGGCGCAGTCCGAGGCGCGGTGGCGGTCCGCGCGCTATTTCCTGCACGCGGCGGCGGACGAGGCGTTGGCAACGATCGAGGAGCGGGGCGCAATGGACATGGATCAGCGCACCCGCCTGCGCCTCGCCTCCACCTGGGCCATCCAGTCGTCACGGGAGATCGTCAACACGCTGTTTCACGACTGCGGCTCGATGGCGGTGTTCGAGGACAATCCGTTCGAACGCCGACTGCGCGACATCGACACGGTCGCGCAACAGGGCCAGGGGCGGATACTGCACTACGAGACGGTCGGTCAGGTCATGCTCGGCCTGGCGCCGGAGAACATCTTCTGACGCACGCTGGATCACCGGTGCTCAGCGCGCCCACTCTGGGCAATCCGGCTGCGACATCGGACAATGGGGCGAACAGACAGGAGGACCGCCATGCCGGTCATCGACGTTCAGGTGCATCCCTTCGATCGCAATCATCCCGGCCGGCCGTGGGCCGGTCCCTCGCACGGACTGTCCTCTGCCACCGGCGAGGAAATGGTCGCCGCCATGAACAGCGTCGGCGTCGACGGTGCGATCATGGTGTCGTCGTTCAGCGCCTATGAGTACGATCCGAGTTACGCGCTCGAGGTCTACAACACCTATCCGGACAAATTCCGGGTCGTGACGCCGGTCGATGCGACCGATCCGGCGATCGACGATGTCGTGGCGAAATGGGCGGCGACGCAGGGCGCGCGCGGCATTCGCATCCGCATGCGCGACGGCCTGCCGACGGACGCCGACCATCCCGGCCTGCACCGCGCCTTTGCCGCCGCAGGCAAACACGGTTTGCCGGTCAACCTGCTCTGCTGGGGCATCCTGGACAAAGGCCTGCCGCACATCCAGCGGCACCCCGACACGGTGATCGTGATCGACCATCTCGGCCTGCTGCAACCGTCGCGGCCACCGGTGCCGGCCGACGTCTGGGCCGATCTGCCGAAGCTGCTCGCCCTGGCGCAATACGCGAATGTACGGGTGAAGGTCAGCGGCGCCTGCACGATGTCGCACCTTCCTTTCCCGTACGACGACATCTGGGATCCGGTCCTGCGGATCATCGATGCGTTCGGACTGGATCGCTGCATGTGGGGCACCGACTGGACGCGGACGATCGGCATGCTGACCTATGAGCAAGGCGTCGCGCCGTTCCGCGACACCAAACGCCTGTCCGAGAGCGACAAGGCGGCGCTCATGGGCGGCACGTTGCAAAAAGTCTACAAATGGTAGCGACCCCGACCTGGCCGGTACAAACGGGAAAAACGTCGGCGATCAGCACTGTGGGATCAAAGCCGCCAGCACACGGGATGACGTAAGATGAAGCAACCCAACCGAGTCAAAGCCGCCATGCGCGCGGGACGCAGGGCGTATGGCTACAATCTTTCCTTCCCCTCGCCGTGGATTATCGACATTCTGGGGAAGATCGACTTCGATTTCGTCTTCATCGACGGCGAGCATGGACCCTTCGGTCTGGACCAGCTTGAGGATCTCTGCAGGACCGCCGAGCGCCATCGCCTGACAACGATCGCCCGGGTACCGGATATCGGCGCATCGACGATCCTGCGATATCTCGATCGCGGGATCATGGGCATACTGGGCCCGCACATTGCCACCGAGGCGGACGCGCGCCAGTTGGTGCGGGCGTGCTACTTCGGCCCGCTCGGCGAGCGCTCATTCGGGGCCAATCGGGGCACCGACTACAACGCCGGGATTGCCGACAAGGCGGCGTACTACCGCGAGGCGAACGAGCAGATGCTGGTGTGCGCGCTGCTGGAAGATGTCGCAGTGCTGGACAACCTCGACGCCATTCTCTCGGTGCCGGGGATTGACCTGTACAGCATTGGCCCGAACGATTTTGCCCAAAGTCTTGGTTATCCCGGCCAGCCCGACCATCCGGAAGTCGTCAGGACCATGCAGGAAATTACCCATCGCATCCAACAGGCAGGCGGCATGATGCAACGTGACGTGATGGAAGGGGCATGGATCAGCGATATGCTGCTCGATGCGGGCCACCGTATTTTGTCGTTATAGCTCGGGCGTCAGCGCATGACCTGGCAACTGGATGCCACTTCCTTGTCGGCGCTGCTCGACGCGCGCGACATCACGCCACTGCAATTGCTCGACCAATCGCTCGCGCGGCTCGATGCGTCGGAGCCGGCGCTGAACGCCTTCACCCATGTGGACCGCGACGGCGCGCTCGCCGCGGCCAGGGCTGCCACCGCGCGCCAGGCGTCCGGTACCCGTCTCGGCCCGCTGGACGGGATCCCCGTATCGGTCAAGGACAATATCTTCGTGGCCGGAATGCCCGCCCGATGGGGCAGCCTGTTGTTCCGCGATCATGTGCCCGACCGCGACGACGTCTGCGTGGAGCGGCTGCGGGAAGCCGGCGCCGTCATCATCGGCAAGACCACCACACCGGAATTCGCGCTGCTCGGCCGCACCCATAGCCGGTTGTCGGGCGTCACCCGAAATCCCTGGGATACCGGCCTGACGCCCGGCGGCTCCTCCGGCGGCGCCGTCGCATCGGTCGCCGTCGGGGTCACACCGCTCGCGCTCGGCACCGACATGGGCGGCAGCACACGCCTCCCGGCATCCTATACCGGCCTTGTCGGATTGCGGCCTTCAACCGGCCGGCTGCCTCGCCGGTTCGGCTTTCCGCCCACCGCACTCGACTTCCAGGCCATCTGTCCATTCGCCCGCACGATGCGCGACACGCTGCTGCTGTACAGCGTGCTCGCCGGCCCGGACCCGCGCGATCCATATTCGCAGCGGTTTCCGTCCGCACCGGATGTCACGGCCGACAGCGCCCTCCGCATCGGCTGGTTCACCTCTATCGGCAACGAGGGCGCGACGCCGGAGGTGGCGGCGACCATCGCTGCCGCCATCGACCGTCTGCAGGGCGCCAATTGCAAGCTTGCGCCGGTGGCCGCGCCGTACGATCTCGACGGCCTCCGCGCCATTCACGGCACGCTCATCGCGGCGGCTGCGGCGAGGATCGTAACGCGGTTCCCGGATCGCTGGCGTGAGGAAACAACCGACATCGCGCGCGCCACGGCGGAACGCGGCCTCGCGCTGTCGGCGGCGACGTATGTCGATGCTTTGGATGCACTCGCCGCGTGGCGTTCCGATGTGACTGTCGCATGGGGCGACTACGACGCGCTGATTCTCCCCGCCGCCGCCGCGCCGGCGTGGCGTGCGGAGGATGAAGCGCCGCCGGGCCTGACGACGGCAACCCAGAGCATGTTCGGTGCGTGGGTCAATGCCGCCGGAATGGCCGGCATCAGCGTGCCCGGCGAACCCCATCCGGATGGTCGGCCGATCGGCGTGCAGATCGTCGCGCCGTTCGGGCATGACGCTGTCGCATTTGAAATCGCCCGGCGACTGGAAACTCTGGCGCCCTGGGCCGACCGGTGGCCCGCACTGGCATTCACCGTCTGAGCGTGCTGCCCTGGCCCGGCAAACCAAAGGCCCGGCAAACCAGAGGCCCGGCAAACCAAAGGCCCGGCAAACCAAAGGCAAAGCATGAGCAGGATCGGCATCGCCATTTCGGGCGGCCCCAACCCGGCCGAGATCATCGACCTGGTCGTCCTCGCCGAGCGCCTCGGCTACGAGTCCGCCTGGGTCGCCGAAGGTCATGGCGGCGATCAGTTCGCGATCCTGGCGGCCTGCGCGATGCGGACCTCGCGCATCCTGCTCGGCACCAGCATCAGCAGTGTCTTTGTTCGCACCGCGCCAACGATCGCGATGGCAGCCTCCTCGGTCGCCGACCTGTCCGGCGGGCGGTTCATTCTCGGGCTTGGGTCAAGCCACAAGGCGCAGGTCGGCCCCGAGCATGGGATGGTGTACGGCAAGCCGCTGACCCGCACCCGCGAAACCGTTGCGATCGTCCGCGAACTGATCCGTGAAGGGCGCGTGAGCTTTCAAGGCGAAACCATCCGCATCGAGAATTTTGACCTGTGGTACACGCCGCGGCACCGGGACGTGCCGGTCTACCTCTCGGCGGTGTTTCAGAAAGGCATCGAGCTGTGCGGCGAAGTTGCCGACGGCATCATCCTGACGCGCAGCACGTTGCGCACGGCCGCGCAGGTACGGCGGCATCTCGCCGAAGGTGCCCGCAACGCCGGACGCGACGTGACCCGGATCGAGGTCACCACGTTGCTGCCCACCTCTGTCGGCGATACGCGCGATGCGGCGCTCGCAGTGCTGCGACCGGGTATCGCGTTCTATTGCGGGTTCTTCCCACGCTACAATCGGATGATGGCCGAGCATGGCTTCGCGACCGAAGCCGCAGCGATCGCCTCGGCCTGGGCGCGCGGCGATCGCGAAACGGCCGAGCATGCGGTGAGTGATGCGATGATCGATGCAACGAGCATCGCCGGCACACCGGACCAGTGCCGTGCGCGGGTCGAGGCGTATCGGCAATCGGGCATCGACGTGCCGATCATCAGTCCATTCGCCCGCGGCCTGGACGCCAAAGTCCGCTTCGAATCCGCAATCCGCGCCTGCGCCCCAGCCCAATCGGGGTGAGAACCGCACGCACAAAGGGAGGCAACCAATGAAAGAATTCTCCGGCAGGATCGCCGTCGTCACCGGCGGTGGTTCGGGCATGGGGCGCGAACTGGTGCGCCAACTGGTGGCCGAGGGCTGCCATGTTGCGATGTGCGACGTTTCCGCCCGCCGTTTGGCGGAGACTGTGCAACTGTGCCAGGCGGCGGGGCTGCCGCAGGGCACGCGCGTCACCTCGCATCTGGCCGATGTGTCCCGCGAGGCGGACGTGCTGCGGTTTCGCGACGAGGCCGCGGCGCAACATGCGACCGACCGCATCCATCTGCTGTTCAACAACGCCGGGATCGGCGGCGGCGGCAGCATGATCGTCAATGACCGCGAGGAGTGGGAGCGCACGTTCAACATCTGCTGGGGCGGCGTTTACTTCACCACGCGCGCGTTCCTGCCGCTGCTGCGTGCGGCGGACGAGGCGCACCTGGTGAACACCAGCAGCATCAACGGCTTCTGGGCGTCGGTCGGCCCCGATACGCCGCATACCGCCTACGCGGCGGCGAAGTTCGCCGTCAAAGGTTTTTCCGAGGCGCTGATCGCCGATTTCCGGATGAACGCGCCGCATATCAAGGTCTCGGTCGTCATGCCCGGGCATATCGGGACGGGCATTCGGGTGAACTCGCTGAAGGTGCAGACCAACAACGACTCCGACGAACTCGACGCGGCGCAGATCGCGCAGATCCGTGCGCGGTTGGCCTCGATGGGCCGCGACCCATCGGCGCTGACGGATGCGGACATTCAGGCGATGCTGGCCGAACGGGCACGTCGTTTTGTCACCGACGCGCCGACCAGTGCGGCGGAGGCGGCGACGATCATCCTCGACGGCGTGAAGGCGGACAGGCTGCGCATCCTGGTCGGTCCGGACGCCCATGTGATCGACGAGATGGTCCGCGAGGACCCCGACCACGCCTATGAACCCGAGTTCTTCGCGCGCTTTGCCACCCGCGTGGGTTGGCAGCTCGGGCGCTGAGGGCCCGATGGGAAACAACCGAATCATTTCCGGACGCGCCTCATGCTTCCTCGTCATGGTCGGCGAAGGCCGGCCATCCACGTCTTTGCTGCAAGCACAAAGAGAAGACGTGGATGCCGACCTGCGTCGGCATGACGATGTGGAAGCGTCCGTTGCGCCACGTGGAGCACTTATTTCCCGGCGAATCCTAAGGGTCCATGCGCACGGCACACGGCGCCCGCGTTACCAGCGGTCAGCGCAGCGCGAACTCCTTGTAGCCGCCGCTGGCGACTTCGTCCGTCTTGCGTCGGAAGTGAACGCCATTGCCGTTATAGCCCAGGACGCGGCGCACGCTGCGGCCCGCAACGTTTCGGTTCACACCGGTCTGCCAGGAGTCGACTTTTGAGGAGAGCAGCGGCTCGGCCGCCTTGATCACGGTCTCCGTCCACTCCGCCACCTGCTCGGGCCGGGTTTCCACGCGTGTGTAGCCGTGCTCCTGCATGAAGCGCAGGATGCCGGCCTGAAATTCCACGCTGTGTTCGACGGCCTGTGGGATATTGCCGCGCGCGGTATGCGGGCCCAGTACCATCAGCATGTTCGGAAAACCTTCCGCCAGCATGCCGAGATAGGTGCGGGGGCTGTCCGCCCAGGCGTCCTTCAGCCGCAGCCCGTCCGCGCCGCGTATGTCGATGCGATCGAACGCGCCGGTCACCCCGTCGAAGCCGGTGGCATAAATCAGAATATCGAATTCGTGTTCCTGCCTGCTGGTCCTGATGCCGTTCGGCGTGATGCATTCGATCGGCTCGTCGTGCAAGGTATCGACCAGCAGCACGTTGTCGCGGTTGAAGGCCTCGAAATAGCCACTCTCCAGCGGGACACGGCGGGTGCCGAAGCCGTGGTCCTTCGGGATGAGCCTGTCCGCGACAAGTGGGTCCTTCACGCGCTGGCGGATCTTCCCGGCGATGAATTCGCTGATCGCGGCGTTGGCCTTTTCGTTGGTCATGATGTCGCGGAAATTGCCGATCCAGATGCCGAAGCCCGGCTCGGCGTAGAGTTTTTCCCAGAACGCCTCACGCTCCTCCGGCGGCACGTCGAGCGTCTTGCGGCGGTCGGCCTGGTGGATGAACCACATCGGGGTCTGCGCGCAGCGAGCGTAGATCTCGTCGTAGCGGGACTTGATCGCCGCCATCTCGTCCTTGCTGATTTTGGAATTGTGCAGCGGCGCCGCCCAGTTCGGCCGGCGCTGGAAGACGGTGAGCTGCTTTGCCTGTTTGGCGATCTCCGGGATCGCCTGGATCGCGGTGGCACCGGTGCCGATGATGCCGACGCGCTTGCCGGTGAAATCCACCGGCGTGTGCGGCCAGCGCGCCGGGTGATACGCCGGGCCGCGGAAGCTCTCCACGCCCGGAATGGCCGGCATCGTATGGGCCGAGAGGATGCCGACGGCGGTGAGCAGGAACCGAGACCGTGCCTGTTGCCCGCTTTCCAGCGTCACGGTCCATCGGGTCGCCGCGTCGTCCCAATGCGCCGACGCCACCGTGCTGCGGAATTGCATGTCGCGGCGCAGATCGAACTTATCGGCCACATGGTTCAGGTATTCCAGGGTGTCGGGCTGAGGCGAGAAATGCTCCTTCCAGTCCCATTCCCGCATCAGTTCCTTGGAGAAGGAGTAGCCGTAGGTCCAGCTTTCGGAATCGAAGCGGGCGCCGGGGTAACGGTTCCAGTACCAGGTGCCACCCACATCGGTGCCGGTCTCGAATACGCGTGCCGTCATGCCGAGTTCGCGCAGGCGATAGAGCGTGAACATGCCGGAAATGCCGGCGCCGATGATGATCGCGTCGAACTCCGTGGTGTCGGCGGGCCGTGGCCGCTCCGCGACCTCCAGTGAGACGTTCATGGGTATTTCCTCTGTGTCACGGCCCATGGCGGTGGTTCAGCCAAGCTCGGGGCTTTGCCCCGAACCCCACCAAGGGCGTAGCCCTTGGGACCCTTCACGACAATGGATGGATTGCAAAGGCTCCGCCTTTGCTGGGGGTCCAGGGGGCAAAGCCCCCGGAGCCTTAACGAGCGTCAGTGCGCCGATCATGATCGACGTCGAGCGCCGCGGCCTTGAGGCGCGGGATCAGCTCGCGGCCGAACTCGATGGTGTCGCCGAGCGGATCGAAGCCACGCATCAGGAACGAAGAGACGCCGAGACGGTAATAGGCAATCAGCGAATCAGCCACCTGCTCCGCGGTACCGACCAGGCACGAGGTGTTGCCCAGCGCACCGGTCGCCTTGGTGATGCCCATCCAGAGCCGCTCGTCGTGCACGTCCTTTTGCTGGGCGAGGGCGAACTGACGCCGCCCCGCATTGTCGACAGGTGCGCGGACACCCTCGCGCTCCTGCCGAGCCCACCCGAGCGAGCCTGTCATGCCGGCAAGGATCCGCCTCGCTTTGTCCCAGGCCGCGCCTTCTGTCGCGGCGATGATCGGCCGGACCGACATGTTGAAACCAACGCTGCGGCCATGCCTGGCAGCGCGCGCCCGGAAATCGGTGATGCGTTCGGCGGTGGTCGCGCGTGGCTCGGCGTAGATGGCGAACACGTCGCACTCGGCTGCTCCCATCTCGAGCGCGCCATCCGAGGCGCCGCCGAACATGATCAGCGGATGCGGCGTCTGCAGCGGGCGTACATCCGAGTGCGCGCCGCGCACCTTGTAGAACCGGCCCGCGAAGTCGAACGGACCGTCCGATGTCCAGGTGCGCTTCACCAGGTGCAGGTACTCCTGTGCCCGCTGATAGCGCTCGACCTTGGGTGCGAAATCGCCATCTCCTTCCTGCTCGGCGTCGGTCTTTCCGGTGATCACGTGCAGCGCGACACGGCCACCGGTGAGCCGGTCGAAGGTCGCGACCTTGCGCGCGAACAAGGTGGGCGCCACGAAGCCGGGCCGATGCGCAATGAGGTAGGACAGAAGCTGCGTGCAGGAAGCCGCGTGCATCGCCACGAGGAAGCCGTCCGCCGATGACGAGGTGTAGCCGACGAGCACCATATCGAAGCCCGCGGACTCGTGGGCCCTGGCAAAGTCGCCGATGAACGCAGGCGATATGGCGCCCTCGATGACATGCAGGGTGGCAGCGTGTGCCGGCGGCGTGACACCGATCATGCCGATGACGCGAACCGGCATGACTATGCTCCAGGCTTTGTGCCGGCGTTCACCCGCGAGCGCCGCGATAAACGCAGGCCGCGCCGGTGCTTACGCGCGCAGCGCATCGTCGATCCAGCCGGCTGTCGCGAACAGGGGCGCATCGCCCTGCGGGAAGCCCAGCACCTGTAGCCCGAGCGGCAGGCCGCCATCGTTCAGTATCGGCAGGCTGACCCCGGAGCCCCCAGCAGCGAACCGGGGACGCAAAAGACCGGATTGCCCGTGGTCTCGAGGCCGACCGGCGCGGCTCCCGGGGCGGTCACGCTGATCACCGCGTCGACCTGTCCGGCGAGCGCTGCATACGCCATCCGCGCCGCCTCACGCCGGGCCAGCAACGCCGCATACTCCGCCTGTGTCATCGCCTGCGCTCGCGCATGCCGGTCCCGCGCGCTCGGGCTCAGCGCCGCAGCGTCGCGCGCCACGAAGCTGCCAAGCGGCCAGCGCCATTCCCAGGCGTTGATGCCCATGGTGATCTGGAGCGCCTCCGCGGTGGCGGCTTCCACCGCTGCGAGCGCGGGGCACTCGTCCGGCGTCAGCACGGTCACGCCGGCGGCACGCAGCAAGGCCAACGCCGCCTCCAGCGAGGCGCGTGCGGGTGCCGTCAGGATCGGCCATCCGGCGGTGCACAGCAGAGCGAGCCGTGCCGGGCGCCGCGGCGGCGGCAGGGTCGGCGGACCTATCAGGCCGGGATAGCCCGGATCGCCGCCCACCCGTTCGGCGACCGCGCGGGCCATCGCCCAGGCATCCGCGAGGCTCGCGGCGATCGTGCCGGTGACGCTCTGGCTGAGGTAATCCAGGCTGCCGCCGCGGTTGATCGCGCCCACCGAAGGCTTGAACCCATAGGCCCCGCAGAAGCCCGAGGGCCGCAGGATGGAGCCGACCACCTGCGTGCCGAGGCCACCGCACAGCATGCCGCAGCCGACCGCGGCCGCCGACCCGCTGCTGCTGCCGCCCGGCGTGCGTGTCGGATCCCAGGGATTGCGCGTCCCTCGCGGCTGGGTGGAGGCGAATTCCGTCGTGACGGTCTTGCCCAGGATGACTGCGCCGGCCTCGCGCAGTCCCTGCACGCTGGCGGCGTCGAACCGCGGGCGGTAGCCGTCGAACAGCGGCGAACCCATGCCCGTGACCATGTCCGCGGTATCGATCATGTCCTTCACGCCGACCGGCATGCCGTCGATTGCCGAAAGCGGCGCGTTGGCCCGCCAGCGTTTCGTCGCGGCTTCCGCTGCGGCGCGCGCCGCCTGTGCGTCGATCGTGGTGAAGGCGGCGACGGCCGCCTCCCACCGGTCAATCTCGGCCAGGCACTCTTCCAGCACCCGTTCCGGCGAGTCGGCGCTGCCGGCGAACGACGCGGTACGTTCGACATAGGGCCGACGCTGGGGTGTCCGGGTCATGAAACAGGCTCATTGCAGGAACTCCGGTCGCGTCAAGCTGCCGGCGCGGCGTGCGCCTAGCGGTCGGAGGTGACCGGCGTCAGCTCGTAGAGCTGCGTGTTGGACCGGATGGCCTCGTTCCAGCCTTTTTCGCGCACGTCGAAATGGACCCAGTCCGGCCCGATGAACTTCTCGTTCGGTGCGTTCCTGATCAGGCTGACCCGTCGCGGCGCCGCCGGATTGTCCTGCACGTGCGGCACGTTCGCGGCGTCCAGTTCGGCAACCTTTGCCCTCTGATCGTCCACCATGAAGCCGATATGGTGGATGCCGCAGTAATCCGATGATTGGTCAGGCCCGAGCTGCGGCGTGTTGGGCCCGTGCTTCAGGATGGCAAAATAGATGTAGCCGTCGCTGAGCCAGACGCCATCGTCGCCGGTATCCTTCGGCTGCCGGTACAGCTCCTTCAGGTCGAAGTGCTGCTTGTAGAATTCAGCGGTGCCCGCCGGATCCTTGCTCGCGATCGCAACGTGCCGGATAAACGCCATGGACTCTTCCTCCTTCAGTTTCGTTACGTCGTAACAAGCGTTTGCCGAGGCGATAGACTTTTCAGCGGCGCCGGGAAGGCTAAGGGGACCAGGACAACTGGACAAGAGCACGATGACCGATGGCGCTGGTTCGATCATGAGGCGCGCCGGTGTAGGGCAACCGGTCCGGCGGCACGAGGATGCGCGGCTTTTGACCGGGCAAGGCCGCTTCGGCGACGACGTGAGCCTGCCGGGCCAGGCCATCGCCTGGGTCTTGCGTTCGCCGCATGCCCACGCCGACATCGCCGCGATCGAGACCGCCGCCGCCTCGGCTGCGCCCGGCGTCGTCGCGGTACTGACCGCGGCGGAGTACCTCGCCGACGGCCATCGCGCGATGACCCATGCACCGGCGTCGCGAAGCCCTCCCGACATCACGCTCGCCAACACCGACGGCTCGCCGATCGCGGTGCCGGACCAGATGCCGCTGGCCATCGGCCGGGTCCGATTTGTCGGCGAGGCGGTCGCGCTGATCGTTGCCGAGACGCTGGCGGCTGCGAAGGACGCCGCCGAGCTTGTCGTCGTCGACTACCGCCCCTTGCCGGCGGTGACGACGGCAGTGGCGGCCGCGGCGCCGGACGCACAGCAGCTGTGGGACACGCCGAATGTCGCGATCGATGCCATGGTCGGCGACGGTTCGGCGACCGAGGCCGCTTTTGCCAGGGCTGCGCACATCGCGCGGCTCGAAACCCATGTGCAGCGGGTGACCGGCGTGCCGATGGAGCCACGCACTGCGCTCGCCGAATTTGATACCGGCACGAACCGCTACACGCTCTATGCGGGCGGCGGCGGTGTCGGGCGCCCCAAGCGCGACGTCGCACACATGCTCGGCGTCGAGGACGCGCAGGTTCGCGTCGTCGCCCATGATGTCGGCGGCAATTTTGGTACCCGCAACGGTACGTATCCCGAGTTCGCGCTGATCTGCTGGGCGGCAAGGCGTACCGGCCGGCCGGTCAAATGGCGCTGCGAGCGCAGCGAAGCGATGCTCACCGACGTGCAGGGCCGCGACCTGACCGTCACGGCAGAACTGGCGCTCAGCGATCAGGGCGATTTCCTCGCGCTGCGCGCCTCGAACCTCAGCAATCTTGGCGCCTATGCCGCCTCCTTCGTGCCGCTGACCAAAGGCACCGAGCTGATGACCAGCCTCTACCGCACGCCGGCGGCGCGGGCACGAGCGCGCGCGGTGTTCAGCAACACGGTCTCGACCGCGCCTTACCGCAGTGCCGGGCGGCCCGAGGTCATGTTCGTCATGGAGCGGCTGATCGACCGCGCCGCGCGCGCGTTCGGCTTCGACCGGGTCGCGCTGCGCCGCCGCAACCTGATCCCCGAGACGGCCCTGCCGTATCCCAATCCATTCGGCATGACGTATGACAGCGGCGCCTATGCGGCGATTCTCGATCGCACCTTGGCGCTTGCGGATTGGAACGGGTATCCGACGCGGCGCGAGGAAACGCGTGGGCGCGGTCGTTGTCGCGGGATCGGCCTTGGGACCTATGTCGAATCGCAGAGCGGCGCGGCAGAGGAAGAGGCGGTGGCCAGGGTGAGGCCGCAGGGCGTGATCGAGGTCGAGATCGGCACGCTGTCGAGCGGGCAGGGCCACGAGACCAGCTATGCCCAATTGCTCGGTGAATGGCTCGGGGTCGAGAACGAGCGCATCCGCCTGGTAACCGGTGACAGCGACCGCACGAAATTCGGCGCCGGATCGCATTCCGGCCGCTCGATTCGGCTTGCCTCGATCTCGATGCACGGCGCCGCGCAGCGAATTATCGAACGCGGCCTGCAAATCGCTTCGCATCTGCTGGAGGCGACGGCCGAGGACATCGGCTTTGCCGACGGCAGGTTCACGATCAAGGGCACCGACCGGGCGGTCGATCTGTTCACGGTCGCCGCGGCAGCGGAGGGCGATGCCAGGGTGCCGGAAACGCTGCGCGGTCCGCTTGTCGGCACTGGCGATGTCGATCAGCCGAATCTCGTCGTTCCCGCATGGCTGGCACGTTGCCGAGGTCGAGGTCGATCCCGAGACCGGGTTGGTCGAGCTTGCTCGCTATACCGCGATCGATGACGTCGGCCGCGCGGTCAACCCGATGATCATCCATGGCCAAACGCATGGCGGCATCGCCCAGGGGATGGGCCAGGCGCTGATGGAGCATTGCATCTACGACCCCAAGAGCGGCCAGCCGCTGGCGGGTTCGTTCATGGACTACGCGATGCCGCGCGCCGGCGATCTGCCGTTCTTCGCGACCGATATCAGCGAGGTGCCGTCGACCACGCATCCGCTTGGATTTCGCGGCGGTGGCGAGGGCGGCATCACGCCGTCGCTCGGCGTGATCGTCAACGCGATTGTCGATGCGCTCGCCGAATTTGGCGTCACCCATGTCGAGATGCCCGCGACCGCGGAGAAAGTCTGGCGCGCGATGCGTGCGGGACGAATGGCAGGTGCCGGCGGCACCGAGGCGCGGTAGTGCACTATCTGTTCGCGGTTTGATATCGTCAGCGCATGCCGCCGCGCAAGATTATCCATGTCGGACGCGTTCTATGCGTCGGTCGAGCAGCGCGACAACCCGGAACTGCGAGGCCGTCCGGTCGCGGTTGGTCACGGCGCCAAGCGAGGCGTGGTGGCCGCAGCGAGCTACGAGGCCCGAGCATTCGGCGTGCGTTCGGCCATGCCGTCGATCACCGCGATGCGGCAATGTGCGGAACTGGTATTCGTGCCGCCGCGCTTCGAGGTCTACCGCGCCGTCTCTCGCCAGATCCGCGCCATCTTCGCCCATTTGAGGGAACCGATACCACTCGTGGTCGGGACGGTAGGTGAACCGCGTGGTCTCGCTTCCTACGTGACCGGCGCCCTGCTGTTTGCGGACGGCGGTATGACGGCGATGTGAGGAATATTTCCGCCCTCGGATGGAAAGCCGGGCCCACGTTACGGCGATGCCGCCTCTGTGGCATCTGCGCTCCTGGCCGTGTATGTCCAAATGAGACATATTGCTGACCGGAACGCACATGGGGAGGCGAATATGGAGCAGGAGGCGCTCGTCCCGATACTAAAACCCTGCCCATTCTGCGGGGACCGACCCCAGATTGTGCAGACCGGCACTTTCACGGTTCAATGCGCCGATTGCGGCGCAATGGGACCGCCGGCTCCGAACATGGAGCGTGCGGCAGTGAGATGGAACAAAAGGAAGGGGGACGATTTCGGCTGGTAATCAACTCTCCATCCTCTGTCAGCCGCATGCTCGAAGCGACAATCTCCGGCTATGGAGCGCCGCACCCAGTGCCTTTGGCCGTCAGCCCGTCCGTAGCGTTCTGTCAGCGCTCAGGCCAGGCTAATGCTGGTCTGCAGGTGTATACTCGCCGGTAGGGCAGCGGCTGTCGCGACAGCATAGGAAACCGCATGGTTACATCGGCAATGGAGACGGCAAGCACGCTAGATCAGGCGACTCTCGATGCTTTACAGGAAAGCGTCGCCAGCGTTTTGGCGGAGCAATGCGGCAGCACCGAGCTGCACGCGTTCATCGACGGCAAGAACGCGCTCGATAAGACGCTTTGGGCCCAAGCTGGGCAGCTTGGATGGCTGGGCTTCGGGATTCCAGAGCAATACGGGGGTCTCGGCTTGGGCGCTCAAGGTCTCGCCATCCTGCATGGCGAACTGGGGCGGCAATCGGCGCCGGGACCCTATGTCGCCACTTTGTCGGCGGCGCAGACCATCGTCGAAACTGGCGGTGAAGCGCTTCGCCAGACATGGCTGCCGCGGCTGGCATCCGGGGATATCAGTGCCGCAGTGCCAGCAACACTGGACGTGCGCAGCCTGACCCGCTTTGGCGCCGGCGTTTCTGGCACATTGCGCTGCCTGGGTGCCGCCGACGCGGCGTTCCTTCTTGCCCCCGCGGACAATGCCTGGGTCATCGTCGACCTGGCCGGGGCCGAGGTGACCGTGGCACCGATGTGGGACCGGACTCGGGACGTGATCGACGTCCGCCTGATGGACGCGACTCCCGTTGGCACTCTGCCAGATGCGGCGGCGACCCGCGCGGCACTGATGCGGGCCATGGCGCTCGCCGTCGCTGCCGACAGCGCCGGCGGTGCCCGTTCCATCACTGAGCGCACCATTGCCTACATGAAAACGCGCGAGCAATTCGGCCAACCGATCGCGGGATTCCAGGCACTGAAACACCGCGCGGCCGACCTGGCCACGAAGCTGGCCGTAGCGGACGAAATGGTCAGGCATGCCGTGCAGCGAACGGTGACTGACGAGCCTGACGCCGGACTCTGGGCTTCGCTGGCAAAGTCGGAAGTCACAGAAGCCTGTGTGTTTGTCACCACGGACTGCGTGCAATTGCACGGTGGCGTCGGGTTCACCTGGGACTTCGATCCGCACATTTTCCTCAAGCGGGCACGCCTGAATGAAGTGCTGGTTATGGCAAACACCGCGTTGCGCGATCAGGCCGCCGCTGCACTGGCGGCCATCACTGTATCCGGGCGTTCCGCGCTGGAGCTTGAACTATGAGCATTCTTGATGCGCAACATGACCTCTCCGCGTTCCGCCAGGCAATCCGCAAGTGGCTGGCCGAGGTCGTGCCGCCTGATTGGAAGGCCCGCATGGCTCGGGCCTCGAACGAGGAGTACATTGCGTTCCAGCGCTGGTGGATGGCGGAACGGAGCAAGGTCGGCCTCGCCATTCCACACTGGCCAGAGGAGTACGGCGGTGCTGGCGTTTCACGACGCCACCTGATCGCCATCGCCGATGAGATGGCGCGCGCGGACGCGCCGCAAAACCGGCTGTTCACCATCTCGCTGATCCATATGCCGGGCACGTTGCTGCCGCACGGCACCGAGGCGCAAAAACGCCGTTATCTGGCAGGCGTGGCAAACGGCGAAGTCTGGTGCCAGGGCTTTTCGGAGCCGAACTCAGGGTCGGACCTGGCGTCGTTGCGGTGCCGGGCGGTGCGGAATGGCGATCATTACGTGATCAACGGACAGAAGATCTGGTCGTCAAACTCGATGTACGCGGATCACTGCCTGCTGCTGACACGGACCGATCCGAACGCGCAGAAGCACCGCGGCATCACCTACTTCATCATGGACATGCGGTCTCCGGGTGTGGAGGTGCGGCCGATCCGACAGGCCAACGGCCGCGCGGAGTTCGGCGAGCTCTTCTTGACGGATGTCCGGATTCCGGCCGAAAACATGATCGGCGCAGAGAACAATGGCTGGCGCGTGGCGCAGGCGACCCTCGCGTCGGAGCGCGGCGTTATCTCGTTCGAAGGCGGCGAGCGGCAACGCTACGAGATCGAGGCGTTCTACCGTAAATCGCTGAAGGACGGTGCGGCCTGGTTGCGCGATGCACAACTGCATCGTGAGTTCGTTAGTTTCCTGGCGGAAATGCAGGCGGCACGACGCTTGTTGCGGCGCGTGCTGGCGGAGAGCGAGACACAAGCGGCATCGGCCAGCGTCTTGCCGTCCATCGTCAAGCTGTCCTCGACGGTGTTGCGCCAGCGGATCTGCTCTTTCATGGTCCGGATCGGCGGGGTGGATGGCCAGGCGTTCGCCCTGTTGGCAGAGGAGCCGTTCGGCAGCCCGATGTTCGACTTCCTGAGTGCGTTCTCCGGCACGATCGCTGGTGGAACGAACGAAATCCAGCGCAACATCGTCGCGGAGCGTGGCCTGGGCATGCCACGGGTGTGACGGCGGAATTGGGATGGTCCTGCGCCAGTTTATTTTCTGGCGGGCATCGGGTAAGCGGACACGTTCTCACGATAAAGGGCGCGGTTCCCATCGGGGCGAGTGCTCGCACTGAGATCGCTTCAGAGTCCCCGAACCCACCGTCGACCACCATCTCTGAGGCCAACATGTAGCGGACGCAGCGCTGACCAGTTGCACGTCGAAACACCATGTCTGACGGCGGTCGGCTACACGACCGCATCACCGGGTGGATGTCTCGTCCTCCTTCGGCAGTATCGCGCACGGAGGCTACACGCAAGCCGTGCGCAATACGGCCAGTGGAGACGCTTGCCAATGGATCGTAAACAGCTTGAGGCGGTTGCCACCCGTGCTGCCGAGGACCGAAAAGAAGTACCCCTATATCGACCCTTGGTGATCGGGACCGGATGGGCAGCAGCTCGGTCTTACCTCCAAACAGAAACCCACATTATCCCATCGCCAGACCGACGATGTCGCGCGCGGTGTCCCGGCTGATATCCGGGCAGCACATGATGAAAATCTCGGTGCCATGGACGGTTCCCATGACCTGGCGACAGCGGGCGTGTACGCCGTTCTGCATCAGGAACCGGTAGAAGTTGATGCCCTCGTCGCGCAGCGGATCGCACTCGTTGACACTGATCACCACCGGCGGCAGGCCCTTGACGTCGTCAGCCTTGGCAAAGCTCGGCCAGGCGAGCGGGTCGCGCGCACGGAATGCCTCGATGCCATAGCCCATGGCGCCGCGATTGTGGTGCACGCTGATGAGGATGCCCTCGTTCTCGGTCGAGGAGGGATTCTGCGGCAGCGGCCACTCGCCGGCAATGTAGGGACAAAGTGCGTAAAGGCCCTGGACATGGCCGATGTCGCCGTCCTTGAGAAGCTTCATCCCGGTCGCCAGCGTCAGGTTGCCGCCGCCGCTCTCGCCGGCGACGATGACGCGGTTGATGTCGATGCCCAGTTTCTCCGCATTGGCATGGACCCACTTCAGGCCCGAGACACAGTCGTTGAGGCCGGCCGGATAGGGTGCGACCTCCGGCGCCGTCGACGCGCGAACCGCGTTGCGGAAATCGACCATGGCCACCGCGACGCCCTGGGATGCGATCATCCGGCCCCAGGCGCGGTAATTGCCGTAGTAGCAGGACATCGTCGCCATCCCGCCGCCGTGAATGTAGTAGACGCAGGGCAGTATCCTTTCGTTCGCCGGCCGGATGAACTGGATGTTGACCGAATTGCCATCGGGTGAGGAGGTGAACCGCTCGGTGCGAACACTCAGCCCCGTGGACGGCGCGATCATTTCCGTATCCATGGCGTCCAGAAATGCCTTCATGGCTTCGGCCTTGGCGGTCGCCGACGCGGTGGACTCCTCCGCAAGAAGTTCCTCGCGGCTCGCGACACTCGTCGGCGTCGGAAGTTCGAACGTGGCGAACACCGTCTTGATACGGGGATCGACCCGCGGATCCAGTGCAAGCTTTGACGCCATGATTTTCCCCCGTGTTCTGATGGCGCGATCCTGCGTTGTCTCGTAACCCAACATTTCGTACAGGAGCGTTTATCGACTGCTTCCTGTGCATCGTCGCGGTGGAACCGCAAAGGCACGAACGGCATGCGGCGTCGCTGCAACCGGCAATCCAGCAGCCTTTCAGTTTGCCGCGAACCGCCGTTCGTCCGTGAGCGCACCCAATCGGAAACCTTCGTAGCCCTTGGCCGCGACCTCGTCGCATTTCTTCTTGTAGGCGGTGACGCCGCCGACATAGGGCATGAAGACGCGCGGCTTGCCAGGAATATTGGCGCCGACATACCACGAATTGGCCAATGGATAGAGGGTACGATCGGCCACCTCGTTGTTGTGCTGCACCCAGGAATCCTCGGCATCCTGTTCTGCCTCGATGCGCGTCAGGCCGCGGCCGTGCAAATACTGAAGGCAATCCGCGATCCAATCGACGTGCTGCTCGCACGCCAGGATCATCTGGCTTTTGACGCCGGGGCTCTGCGGACCGGTGATCATGAACAGGTTGGGGAACCCGGCAATCATGATCCCGAGATAGGTGCGTGGTCCGTCTTCCCACTTCGCCTGGATCGACAGCCCTGCATCGGTGTGGATGTCGATTTCCTTCATCGCACCGGTCATCGCATCGAAACCGGTCGCAAAGACGATCGCATCGAGCGCGTAGTCGGCATCGGCGGTACGCAATCCGGTCGGCGTGACTTCCTGGATCGGCTGGCTTCGAATATCGACCAGGGTGACGTTGTCGCGATTGTAGGTCTCGTAATAGTCGGTATCGAGGATGAGCCGCTTGGTGCCGATCGGATGGTTGTTGGGGCACAGCAGCTCGGCAGTCTTGGGGTCCTTGACCGTGGCGCGGATCTTCTGGCGGACAAACTCCGAT
This sequence comes from uncultured Alphaproteobacteria bacterium, assembly GCA_963739725.1. Lineage (GTDB taxonomy): Bacteria > Pseudomonadota > Alphaproteobacteria > Acetobacterales > Acetobacteraceae > JAMXLO01. The sequence continues at coordinate 264,961 of CAVUBS010000023.1, forward strand.
GCGGTGTCGTTTGACTCCTTGTTGACCAGCAAATCCGTGTACGAATAGAGAAAGCTGATACTGCCGCCCTCGGCCCATTTTGCCTCGTAGGCACGCTGCCGCTCTTGTTCAGTTGTTTCGAGCGCCGACTTCACCGGCGGCGGATACCCCGCGATGCCGAACGGCGTGTCGTATGCGGCGCGCCGGCGCGCCGAATACTCGGCTTTGTGCGCGCGCTCCTTGTCGGGAGGCATCGGCACGTTGCGGGCAGGCAGACTGAAATTGGCGGTCCGCTGGAAACACGTGTGAGATGCTTCGCCTGCCTGGCGATGATCGGGATCGACTGGACGCCGGATGAGCCTGTCCCGATCACGCCCACGCGCAGGCCGGTGAAGTCGACTCCCTCATGCGGCCACAGACCGGTGTGGTACCAGTTGCCCTTGAAGCTATCCAACCCGGCAATATTCGGCTTGCGCGGCGTCGAAAGATTGCCCGTCGCCATGATGCAGTAGCGCGCAGTCGCGACGTGGCCCTTATCGGTCTTTACAGTCCATAGATCTGTCTTGCTGTCGAAGACGGCTTCCTTGACCCTTGTGTTGAATTCGATGTCGCGGCGCAGGTCGAAGCGGTCGGCAACGTGGTTGATGTAGCGCAGGATCTCGGGCTGCGTGCCGTAGCGCTCGGGCCAATGCCATTCCTGCTGCAGGTCGTCGGAGAAGGAATACGAGTATTCCAGGCTTTCGACGTCGCAGCGGCACCCGGGATAGCGGTTCCAGTACCAGGTGCCGCCGACCCCATCGCCGGCCTCGAAGGCGCGCACTTTGAGGCCGAGCTTGCGCAGGCGGTGGATCGCGTAGAGCCCGCCGACGCCGGCTCCCACGATGATCGCATCGAATGTTCCGATGTCCGAGGTGCGTTCCGGCATTTCAGAAGCTCCGTGTGGAAATACTCACTCAGCCGCTGCCTTCACCTCGGCTGGCGCCTGCGCCTTGAGCACCGGCAGCACCTCCTTGGCGAAGAGTTTCAGCCCGCGTTCAGATACCTCGTAGGGCATGCCGCCAAAGCGGAATGCGACATTGAGCTCGAAATCGCCGATCAACCTGCGGCGCTCCTCGAGCCCGCGCAGGATCTTGTCGGGTGTGCCCCAGCTCGCGGCCTGCATGAAGCCGGCGACCGCGCCTTCAAGACCGCCCTTGCGGGCGATTTCGGCCTTCTGCTGGTAGGCGTCGTAGCCCTTCACGGTCTTGAAGTGCTCGCCCAGGAATTCGTAGTGGTAGAAATTACTCTCGACGAATTTGCCTTGGTATTGCCGCGCCTCCTCCTCGCAGGCGGCGAGGTCGTGGCTGCAGACGACGAACTCGGTCAGCATGACGTGCGGCGGCGTCGTATCGTGGAACTGGCGGTGCAGTTCGCGCCCGCGCTCGATGATCGGCAACCGCATCTCCCAGGGGCGGTCGGCAAACATCACCATGTGCGCGCCAAGCCTGGCGGCGGACACGACGGAATCCTCGCTCGAAGCCACGGCGTAGATGCGCCCATCGAATGAATGCTGCGGTCGCGGGCGGATCTCGATCCGCGGCTGCTGGTAAAATTTGCCGTCACCTTCGATGAACCCGGTCTTCAACGCGTTGACGATCATCGGCGCTGCTTCGTCGAAACGCTCGCGCAATTCGTCCATGCTCATGCGAAATGCGGCGAACTCGCGCCGTGCCAGGCCGCGGCCGAGACCCAGGCGCAGCCTTCCCTTGCTCAGCAGGTCGAGCACCGCCGCCTGCTCCGCGACCCGCAGCGGGTCGTGCCAGGGGACGATGACGGCGGCGGTGCCCAGATCGATGTTCGGACACGCCGCCGTCAGATAGCTCATGAGCTGGAGGTTGTCGGGGATGAACGAGTAGTCGTTGAAGTGATGCTCGGCCGCCCACAGACAGTCGAAGCCGAGATCGGCGGCGAGCCGGGCGAGGCGAATTTCCTCGTCCCACACGCGCTGGTCGGAACAGTCGTCCCAGCCGTAGCTCGTGAACCCCATCATCATGCCGACGTCCATCGTCCCCTCCGTCGCGTTTTGCTTTGTCGTACTAGGCCAGCGCCAGTTCCCGATAGCCGTTTGCGACCGCAGCCTCACAGTGCTCGCGGAACTTGGGGTGGCCGCCGCTGTAGCGCATGATCCGGCGAATCTGCTTGCCCTCGACGTTGCGATTGATGCCGGTCATCCACGAGTTTCGACTTCGGCGAACAGCAACCCCTCGCTCGTCTCAATGACATGATCCGTCCAGGCGGTAGAGGCCGCCGCGGTGGCCTCGATGCGGGTCAGTCCGCGGTCGCGGGCAAAGCGGATCAGCCCGGTGACCCAGTCGGCGCTGTACTCGGCGGCGCGCGGAAAGTTGCCGAGCCCGGCATGCGGGCCCATCACCATCAGCATGTTGGGAAAATCGTCGACCATGATGCCGAGGAAGGTCTGCGGGCCGTCCTTCCACTTGTCCTTCAGCGAGGCATTGTCGACGCCGCGAATGTCGATGCGGTCGAAGGCACCGGTGATCGCGTCGAACCCCGTCGCGTGGATGATCATGTCGAATTCGTGGTCACGCGCGCTGGTCTTGATGCCGGTCGGGGTGATGCGCTCGATCGGCGTTTCGGTGAGATCGACCAACTCGACGTTGGGCTGGTTGTAGACCTCGAAATAGCCGCTTTCGAGTGGGACGCGGCGAGTGCCAAAACCGTAGGTTCTCGGGATCAGCTTTTCAGCCACGACCGGGTCCCTGACCCGCTCGCGCGTTTTGCGGGCGACGAAGTCGGAGATCAGCCTGTTGGCCTGCCGATCGATCAGGATGTCGCGGAAATTGCCCATCCAGATGCCGAACCCGGGCTCGCCGTAGAGCTTCTGCCAGAACGCCTCACGCTCGTCCTCGGCCACCTCGAGCGCGGAACGCGGGTCGGCCGCGTGGATGAAACAGCCGAAGGTTTCCTGGCAGCGCGCGAAAATATCGGCGTAGTCGGCGCGGATACGGTTCATTTCCTCCTTGGTGATTTTGGCGTTGTGCAGCGGTGCGGCCCATTGCGGCGTGCGCTGGAACACCGTCAGGTGCCCGGCCGTCTTCGCCACTTCGGTGATCGTCTGGATGCCGGTGGCACCGGTGCCGATCACCGCGACGCGCTTGCCGGCGAAGCTGACCGGCTCCTTCGGCCAGTAATGCGTGTGGAACGACGCGCCCTGAAAACCTTCGACCCCGGGAATGTTCGGCAGCGTCGCCGCCGACAGCACGCCGACCGCGGTGACCAGGAAGCGGGACGTGCAGCGCCGGCCGTCGTCCAGGGTGACGTCCCAATTGCGCGTGTTCTCGCGATAATGCGCGGCGGCGACGCGGGTCTTGAACTGAATGTCGCGGCGCAGATCGAACCTGTCGGCGACGTGATTCAGGTAGCGCTCGGTCTCGGGCTGGCCGGCGAAATGCTCCTCCCAGTCCCATTCGTCGAGCAGTTCCTGCGAGAACGAGTAGCCGTAGGTCCAGCTTTCGGAATCGAACCTGGCGCCCGGGTAGCGGTTCCAATACCAGGTGCCGCCAACGCCGGTGCCGGCTTCGAAGACCCGCACGGTGAGGCCGAGTTCCCTCAGTCGGTAGAGCTGATAAAGGCCCGAGACGCCGGCGCCGATGACGACGGCATCGAAATCCAGGGGCGTCTCGGCCTTTGACTTACGGGCGATCGCCTGTGAGGCAACCATGTTGTCCCCCTTGAGATGATGTCACTCTCGTCATTCGAGGCGCAGTAATCGGACGCTCTCGGATAGGCGCGCAGCCGCCGATTGCATCGCGCGGCACAGCGGCTCCAGCGCTTCAGCCTCCAGATCGTGCGAGCGCCCCGCACCGGTCAGGATCAGCAACGGCTCCCATGCCGGCGACAGAACCGGTACCGAAATCAGTGTGATCCCCTGAAACATGGTCCCACGATCGACGGCAAAGCCGGCTTGCTTCGCCTCGGCAACGCGGGCCAGAAACTCGGAAAACGAGGGTTTCTGATACCATGCGACTTGCGAGAACAGTGCTTGGAGTTCGCCCTGGCTACTGTTGCCGAACGCGGCCATGATCATGCCCGATGCCCCAGCCGGTACCGGGGAAGGACGCCCGACGGTGACATATAGGTCGGGTTGGAACGCGGCGCCCACCCAATCCAACAGCAGCAGCGACGAAGGTCCCACGACTTTGGACAGGTAGACCGAGACGCCGTGGCCATCCGAGACCGCGTGCATCAGCGGACGTGCGATGTCCAGCAAGCCGCTGCGCCGTAAAACGCCGTAGGCCAGTTCGAGAATGCGCAAGCTCACGGTGTAGGTGCGGGTCACTTCGTCATATCCAACAAAGCCCTCGGCTTGCAGCGTGCGAAGGATGTTGTAGGCCGTCCCGCGATGCAGGCGCGCCGTGCGGGCCACCTCGCTCGCATTCAGCGGACGCTCGGACGCGTGCAGCACGCGGAGAACTTTTGCCGCGGCGACGACCGCACCAACGGGTTTTCCGAGCGGGCCGATCCGGGTGACCTCCGCGGACTTCGTGGGAGCCGCCGGCCGTGATCGGTTCTCTTCGGTGGCAAGTACCCGTGCAGGCACAGTTCCTCCAGACGCCATCGCGGCAACATGCTACAGACTACGCCAGATCAACTCAATCAAAAACATACGTCTTCAATAGAGAACGCGTAGAGTCGAAGTCGACGAAGCCACCGTTCCGCCGTCGGTCAACGAGCTGAATGTCTGGTTTCCCCGTCCGGGTGACGGGAAGCCGATCAGGTCGGCTCCGAGGAATGGTCCCACGGGCTGTGAGGATCGCAGAAATAGACCTGGATGCCAGCGTCGGTCTTCAGGCGTGCGTGCTGAGCCATCTCAACTCCTTGATCCCAAGTCAGCGACCGACGCAGTTGCTCAGACAAGGTAATAATCGTTCGCGTAATGGCGTCGCACACCGCCTCGGCACCATGCCCGGCGAGTGCGGGTCCGTTCTTAACGCAAGCCTCGTGACCATGATCCGTCATGCGTGGCAGGTGCAGCAGCAGAGTGAAGCGCGTCATGCGTTCTACCGAGGTGCCGATCGCGGAACTGCCAAGGCCTAGGTCCGCGCGCACGCGCTCTCGGTGTCCTGTACCGGCGCGCATCATCCGTGGCCCGATCCGCGATCAAGTCTCCTTTTGAGACCGCCTGAAAGCTGGCCGCATTCCGTTAGCTTACCTCCCGCCACCCCACAAATCTCCTCATGGTCTTCACTCGGGACGCCGGCCTGGCGCGTTCCCCCAGGCGGCGTAGCGACGGCGGCGCCGCGGTGGCAGTCCCTCGGCCTCCATGCGACGGTAATGCGCCTCGACCAGGTCGGCGAGCGGGTCGTGGCCAATCTCGACGAGGCCATTGGCCTCGAAGAGAGCTTCGATGTCCGCCGGCGGGCGGCCACCGAGAAACGGCAACTGGCGTTCGAGACCGGCGTACTCGCTGCTGGCCCGGGCATTCTGGTTTGGACTGATCAGCACGTTCTCATCAAATTGGCTGTCGAGCACGACAAGCCGGCCGCCAGGCCGGAGTACCCGCACCCACTCCGCCACCGCGGCCTCGGGATGCGGCAAGGTCCACAGCACGTGACGGCAGACTACGAGATCAAAGACGCGCGCGGTGAAGGGAAGGTTTTCGGCGTCGCCCTGCTCAAACCAGACCGAGACATTGGTGAGCGCCGTCTTTCGGCGCGCCTCGTTCAGCATCGCGGCGGCGAAATCAATCCCTGTCACGCGATGCCCACGAGCCGCCAGCTCGAAGCTGAGAAATCCCGTGCCGCAGCCGACATCGAGCGCGTCGAGCCCGCTTCGGCCTCCAGAGATCAGGCCAAAGATACGATCCCATGCCGCGCGCTCGTCGGCCGTCACGATACTGTGACCAAAATCGCTGTCGAAGGTCGGCGCGCGGCGGTTCCAGTGCGCCGCGACCGCCGACTTGACCGGATCGCCTTCGTTCATTGTCGCCTCGCCTTCGGCAGTGTCCGCAATGCCGCGGTGGTTGCCACGGTCGGTTGTGACAGGCGATCGTCAGCGAGATCACTCGCCGTTCGTCGGGACGAAAATCACCGGCCCCACCGTACTTGAATGGACGTTGATCGAGCCGTGATCCTCAGCGCGCCATTCCCGTCGCGCCGGCTGAGCACGTCATAAAAGGCCAAGGTCATCGAGACACTGGTGTAGAAGCCCATCAGGCAAATGACATCGGTGATGCCCTCGTGGCCGAGCGCCTCAACCGCGCGGTCCCAGAACTCCCTTGGAGACCCAGCGCGAATTGGCCAGACAGGTGGCCATCTCGTAGACGATCTGCTCGCGCTTGTCGTCGAACGAGGTCGGCAGGCCAGACAACAGCGCCTCGACCTTTTCGGTCGGCAGCCCCGCGGCTTTGCCGGCGCGCTCATGCGCGTTGGTCGGATAGATCGAGTGCCACTTGCTGTTGATGATGATGACGGCGATCTCGCGCTCACGCTCGGAGAGCGAGTAGCCGGTCCGGAAATAAGCACCCAACGGCCCCATCACCTTCGCAAGCCCGGGGTTGTGCACCCAGATCTTGTTCGGCCCGCCGAGCGGGCCGCGGGTCTCGACCAGCGAACGATAACCCTCTTGCTGCTCCGGCGTCATCTGATCGTACGGAATTTCGGCGTAGCGGCCGAAGGTTGGTGTATCTGGCATTTGGGATTTCCTCCTGACCTCAATTGGCGAAATATTCTGCGACGGCGGCACCTACCTGTCGACCTGACACTCATATTCGGTCGGCTCGACGATCGTCGTCATCGCATACACGACGACAAATGCGCACGAATATCGACATTGATGACGAGCTCATGACCAAGGCGGGCAATGGCGCGATCACTGACAGAACCCTAAACCCCGGACATCGTGTGTGCCCCGCGCCCGCCGGGATGAACCGTCGCCTACCAGAATTGCCGGCAGGGTGCATTCCAACGTATTAGGGGGAACGAAGAATAGGGGCCCAGGTAGGTGAGACCATGCGCGGCTGTCAGGAAAACATCCTGCCGCAAAGGTCCGTGGCGCCATGGCCGGCTTCGCACAGGACGACAGGAGGGTGCACATGAGCTATCTCGACAAGACTGCACTCCGGGTGGTCGGCACCCGGCCTATCCGCCCCGACGGCGTCGACAAAGTCACGGGCCACGCCAATTTCGGTGCCGATATGACAATGTCGGGTATGCTGTGGGGTCGAATAAAGCGCAGCCCACATGCTCATGCCAGGATCGTATCGATCAATACCGAAAAGGCGCGGGCGTTGCCCGGGGTCAAGGCAGTCATCACCCGCGCCGATTTTCCCGACATCACGCCCGAGCGCGCGCATATCGGTGCCGCGCCGCATAATCTGCGCGACCTGTCACTGAATTGCATGGCGAAGGGGAAGGTTCTCTACGATGGGCACCCGGTGGCCGCGGTAGCGGCGACCTCGCAGCTGATCGCCGAACAGGCGCTGGACCTGATCGAGGTTGAATACGAAGTCCTACCGCACGTGATGGATGTCGAAGCGGCAATGGCCGAGGACGCGCCGCTACTTGCACGACACCATCTTTACCGCGGGGATCGAGCCGAAGCCCGAGAAGCCGTCGAACATCGCCAAGGTCGTGCGTTTCGCCAAAGGTGATGTCGAGGCCGGCTTCAAGGAAGCCGACGTGGTCATCGAGCGGCGCTACACGACAAAGCCGGTGCACCAGGCCTATATCGAGCCGCACGCCTGTCTGGTTTCGGTTGGGGCCGATGGCCAGACGACCATCTTCAGTTCGAGCCAGGGCCAGTTCATGGTGCGCGCCTATACTGCGCGCATCTGCGGCGCCGACATCGCCAATATTCGAGCCATCCCGGCCGAGATCGGCGGCGGGTTTGGCGGCAAGACGATCATCTACCTCGAACCGCTCGCCTACATGCTGTCGAAGAAATCGGGGCGTCCGGTCAAGATCCAGATGAGCCGCGAGGACGTGTTCCGCGCCACTGGCCCGACCTCCGGCGCCGTTGTCGAAGTCAAGCTTGGCGGCATGAGGGACGGTCGCATCGTCGCGGCGCAAACCATCCTCAAGTTCCAGGCGGGTGCGTTCGCCGGCTCGCCGGTGCAGCAGGGCTGCATCTGCGCCATGGCGGTCTACGACTTTCCGAACGCGCTGACCGTCGGCTACGACGTGGTGTCCAACCGGCCGAAAGTCGCGGCGTACCGCGCGCCCGGCGCGCCGATCGGGACGTTCGCCTTGGAAAGCTGCGTCGATGAGCTGGCGCGCGAACTGGGGATCGATCCGCTCCGGATGCGCGAAATCAACGGTGCCAGAGACGGCGTCAGGTCGACCCACGGCGTCACCTGGAACAATATCGGCTATCAACAGACACTGGAGGCGGCGCGCGCCAGCGCGCACATGAAGGTCGCGCTGAAGCCCAAGCAGGGACGCGGCATCGCCTCGGGCTACTGGCACAACGCCGGCGGCAAATCGAGTGCGGCGGTGCATGTCAACGAAGACGGCACGGTCACCGTCACCGGGGGCCATCCCGATATCGGCGGCTCGCGCGCCTCGATGGCGATGATGGTCGCCGAGGTACTGGGCGTTCCGTTCGATCACGTCCGCCCGGTGGTCGGCGACACGACCGCGATCGGCTTCAGCGCCTCGACCGGCGGCAGCCGCGTGACCTTCGCCGGCGGGATGGCGATGACGCAGGCCGCCGAGAAGGTGATCGAGGAACTGAAAAAGCGCGCCGCGATCATGTGGGAGATCAGCGTGGACGCCGTCGAGTGGAAGGATGGCAACGTGGTCCCGGCCGGTCCCAATGCCGGCGGCTTCGAGCCGCTCGATCTGGCCGCCATTGCCGCGCGCTCGGCCCGCACCGGGGGGCCGATCAGCGCCGAGGTGCAGATCAACGCGCAGGGCCAGGCGCCGGGCTTCACGACGCATATTTGCGATGTCGAGGTCGACCCGGAGACCGGCTACGTCAAGATCCTGCGTTACACGGCGATCCAGGATGTGGGCCGCGCGATCCATCCCTCCTATGTCGAGGGCCAGATGCAGGGCGGTGTGGCGCAGGGCATAGGCTGGGCGCTCAGCGAGGAGTACGTCTACGATCGGGACGGCCATTTGGAAAACCCGGGCTTCCTCGATTACCGTGTGCCGGTCTGCTCCGACATGCCGATGATCGACGCGATCCTGATCGAGGTCCCGAACCCGCGGCATCCGTTTGGCGCACGCGGCGTCGGCGAGGTCCCGATCGTGCCGCCAATGGCGGCGGTTGCCAACGCGATCGCCGATGCGACCGGGCTGAGGCTGCGCGATCTGCCAATGTCGCCGCCGAAATTGCGCGCGGCCTTCGATGCGGCCGAATCAAGCGTACGCTGAAGATCCGGTTCCGTCAGCTGTCGCGTCAAGGCTTCGTTCCGGTGGGTTCGTCGTCCCCGTAAGGTGCCCCTCGGCAGGGGGAAATCGCGGGCTCGATAAATCGAGAGCACGGTGCGCTATCTCGGCTTCGACGTCGAAGATGCGCTCACTCTCGCCGAGCACACGGCGATATACAAGCCGGGCGTCGTCTGCGGTTAATTGCCCGCAGGCCGCACTCGACCCACCACGATCGCTGGACCGGCCAGGCGGTCCGTCCCAATAGCGGTCGTCGGTGACCGGGGCCGATGACGGCTGGCACCCGGTCGCTCCGCATCATTCGATGGCTCACGTCCCGCAATCGGGCATACGGGTCAGGGCGATCTGAGGCGGTCCTGATGGTTAACCGGACGGTACGTTCAGCTACACGCTGCCGTCGAC
>CAVUBS010000024.1:0-30186 GCA_963739725.1 uncultured Alphaproteobacteria bacterium
GGTAACTGCGAATTCCGCCATGATCGGGCTCCTTTGGCTGGGACCGTTACCGCAACATGTGTGGACAATGTATCCGGCGCGTTGCCGAATTATGGCTGAGCGTGGCTCTCCCGGATTTGTGATCTGGATGGATTTGAAGAGCCCTCGCCGCGCGTTGCCGGCGTGCTGCACGCGGGTGCTTTGCAAGGCTCGTAGACTGCAAGCGACCAGGATCCGACGGAGACATGGGACACCGTCGGCATAGCCGGCGAGCAGATCGCGAGCCCACGGCGCGAGCGGATAGGTGCGTGGATCGGTAAAGACCGCAATCACGTCGGGCCGATGCGCGGGGACGCGATAGAACGCCGCCATCAGCGCATCCATCTGCGGCGGCAGCGAGCCGTGGAACTGCCAGAAATCCCAGGTGGACGGCGCCATGGACGATGCGTCGGTGAGCAGATAGATCCCCGACGGGCGACCCAGGACGAGGATGGTTCTGCCGCGGCCGACACGTTCGCCAAGCGCCGCGGTGGCCGCCGCGACGAAGGCGGCCTGATCGGCATTGGTCAAAAGTCCTGCGAACACGCCGTCGTTGATGCGCACCGATCGTGCGGTCAGGGGATTGGCGGTCTCGCCATAGATGTTGGCGAGTGCGCTGGCGCAGAACAGCAAGGCGGTCAGCAGCAGCATGCCGCACTGGGCCGCGAGGGCTCGGCCCGGCGCGCCGCGCGGAACCAGCAGGGCAGGTGCCAGCGCTGCCGCCGTCAGGCCGCCGATCGGGAAGTTGTGGATGCCGTTGTCGGACGTGGCCGCGGTGATCAGACCCCCGACGAGAGACGTTGCATAGATAACGCGGATCACCGGCTGACCGTCGGTGTCCGCGCGAGTATGCATCGTGAAGAGTCCAACCAGCGCGAGCAGCACGACGATATCGTGCGGCTGGAACCACAGCGCCGTCCCCGTCGCGTATGATGCCACTACGATTGCCACCACAAGCACAGCGGGAAAAATGCCGCGACGCCGGTCGCGACCGGCTGAGAGCAGCCATACGCCAACGGCTGCCGCTGCCAGGCACAGCGTGCTGAATACCGGATGGATAACGAACAGATCGAGCAACTCGGCAATCTTGGCGCTCATGGTCTCGGAGATCTGCATGGCGGCGCTGCTGAACCGCAGCATTTGCCAGAGGCGTGTCCAGCCAAACACCCCAAGCATCAGGCCGGCGCCACAGAACTGAAAGAATGCGCAGACCATCGTGTAGCCGAGCAGGCGCAGACGTTCGCCACGATCGCGCGCGGCCAGCAAAGCCAACGTCAGCAACGCAACCAACGCCACGACCAACGTCGGATAGGCGATGACCGCGACCATCCACGCAAACGCCGAAAGGATCGCCGGCACGGGTGCATATGTGGCCTGCCGTTGCGGCAAGGCCGCACTTCCGAACAGCGCCAGGGCCGACAGCATCCCAAACATGCCGATCGTGTTGTAGGAGGGTGCGGGCAGGCCGAACGGAATGAAGCACAGAACCAGCAACGCCGATGACCAGGCGACCGCCTGGTCTCTCAGGCGACGGATCAACCGGTACAGGCAGAGGCTCGCGCCGCACGCCATGGCAAGGAAGACGAACCGAAGGAACAGCACCAGCCCGCGTTCGCTGCCGACGATCCATGTGTAGACTCGCGCGGCGGGGAACACGAGCAGGGCTGCCGATCTGGTGCACAACCAGATCCTGGCTGCGGCCCACCCCATCCTTCAGCCACCCATCCAGGAACGTGACATAGTACGCCTCGTCGGCCAGATCGACGCCGATGGTCATCCGGTAGGCGAGCACGGCCAGAACAACGACAGTAAGACCGGGCAGCCCGAACCTGACGATCAGCCGGCCGGGCCGCCGTTCACTCTGCCCCGCCGTGTGCATTCACGACTTTACTCCGCGGCCATGCGTGCCGGCTCGGCCAGTTCCGCCGCACGCTGCAGGTCCACCGACAGCAGCCGCGACACGCCGCGCTCCTGCATCGTCACGCCGTACAGCCGGTCCATCCGCGCCATGGTGAGCGGGTGGTGCGTCACCACCATGAACCGGGTCGCCGTCTCGCGCACCATGTCGTCCAGCAGATTGCAAAACCGTTCGACGTTGGCATCGTCGAGCGGCGCGTCCACCTCATCCAGCACGCACACCGGCGCCGGGTTGCAGCGGAACACGGCGAAGATCAGCGACAGCGCAGTCAACGCCTGCTCGCCGCCGGACAGCAGCGACAGGGTGGCCAGCTTCTTGCCCGGCGGCTGGGCATAGATCTCGAGCCCAGCCTCCAGCGGGTCGTCCGATCCGACCAGCGCGAGATGCGCGCGCCCGCCGCCGAACATGCGCGAGAACAGCGCCTGGAAGTTGCGATCGACCTCCTGGAACACCGCGTTCAGCCGCTCCCGACCCTCGCGGTTCAGGTGACCGATCGAGCCGCGCAGCTTGGCGATCGCCGATGTCAGTTCCTCGCGCTCGGCGGTGATGGTGGCGATCTGCTGCTCCACCGCGTCGGCCTCGACGTCGGCGCGCAGGTTCACCGGACCCATCTCCTCGCGCTCCTTGAGCAGCCGCTCCAGGCGCCGGCGTGCCTTGTCTTCCGATTCGGGCGTGATCTCCGCCGGCGGGTCGGGCAATGCAGGGCCCGCGCCCAGGCGCTCGACGATCCGTTCAGCCACCGCCTGCCACGCTTGCTCGGCCTGGCCGGCAGCCCCCTCGGCACGCACCGCATCCTCCCGCGACGCGCCGAGGGCCGCCTCGGAGGAGCGTGCCGCCCGGTCGGCCTCGACGGACCGGTTGGTCGCTTCCGCGAGTGTCGCAGCGGCACGGCGATGTGCCGCTTCGGCCACTTCCAGCGCATCGAGCGCCTCCGCCCGGCGCGTCGCGATCTGCGCCGGAACCGCCTCCAAGGCCGCATGCTCGGCAGCGGCAGCGTCCCGCCGTGCCGCCAACTCGCCGACCCGGCGGGCGGCATCCTCGGCGCGCTGTGCCCAATCCGCGCGTTCCGCTGCAATGGCGAGCGCGGCGCGCGGTCCGAGCGGCATGCTCCTGCGTCAGCGCATCGCGTTCGCGACGTGCTGTCGCCTCCGACTCACGGGCAGTGGAAAGTTGCATGCGCGCCGCCTCGACTGCGCATCGCAGGCCGGCCAGGTCGGGCAGGGCGCCCTGCGCCTCGCGAGCCTGCGCGAGGCTGGCCGCCGCCTCGTCGCGTTCGGCGGCGTGGCGGTCGATCTGGCCGTCAATTGCCGCCAGCCGCGCGGCGGCGGCGGCGGCCTGGGTGCGCAGCCGTTCGTGGGCGGTTCGCGCGTGTTCGAGCCGCCGCTCGGCGTCGCCTGTGGCGGCACGTGCCTGCTGGCTGGCAACCGCCGCCGCCCGATCGGCCGTTTCAGCCGCATCGAGTGCCGCTCGGGCGATCGACGCGTCCTGCCCGGCCGCTTCCAGGTCACGCTTCAGAACTGACAGCCGGTTCCGTTGCTGCAGTCGGACCGCAGCCGCCGTGGGCGTGCCGGCGCGGATCGTGTAACCGTCCCACCGCCACACCGCGCCCGCGCGGGAGACCAGCATCTGGCCCGGCGCAAGCTGCGGCTGGCTCGTGTCGCCGCTTGCCTCGTCGTCGACGAGGCCGATCTGCGACAGGGCACGCGCGAGCGCGGGCGGACCCTGAACGAACCCCGCAAGCGCGCTGATGCCGAACGGCAGTGCCGGGATCGGATCGAATTCCGGCAATTCCCGCCAATGCCGAGGGGCGCCGCGATCGGCGGCTGATGTCAGCTCCTCGCCGAGTGCTGCACCCAATGCGGCCTCGAGGCCCGCCGGGACGCTGAGCGCATCGACCATCGGCGGCCAGCGTTCGCCATCCTTCACCGCCAGCACCTCGGCGAGGGCATTCGCCTCGGCTGCCAGCTTCGTGCGCACCGATTCGGCGGCAGACTGCGCCTCGCGGGCGGCGGCGAGCACCTGCATGGCAGTCGCGCGCCCATGCTCGGCGGCATCCTGGGCGGATCGCGCCGCCGCCAGATCGGCCTCGCCGCGCAATTGCTCGGCATCGGCGGCGTCCACCGCAGCGGGTTCGATCACCTGACTCAGGATGCGGTTGCGCTCGTCCGTGAGCCTGGCAAACTGCTCGTCCACGCGCCGCCAGCGCTGCTCTGCCTGCGCGAGTAGCTGGGCCAGGGCCTCGGCGCGGGCACCTGCTTCGGCTGCCGCCTCGGTGGCGCGATTGGCCTCCGCCTCCGCGTCGCGCACCGCATCGGCTGCCTGAGCGGCAGCCGCCTCCGCCGCATCGGCGTGCTCGGCGTAGCCTGAATCCGCATCGGCAAGCCGCGCGTCCTCGGTTGCGAGTCGCTGTTCCGCCGCATCCGAGTCGCGGCTGAGCTGCTCGGCATGCGACAGGTCCTGGCGCAGCTGGCCGAGCCGCCTCGCCGCGTCGGCAAGGGCGGCACGGGCGCGCTCCTCCTCGGCGGCGATCTGCTCCTGCGCCACGCGATGGCGTTCGAGGCCGGTGCGGGCCTCCGACTCGGCCGAGCGCAGCGCGGGCAGCGCCGCCGCCGCCTCGGTGGCCTGCGCGGCAGCCTGCGTGGCGCGCTCGGTCGCGGCGGCGACCGCCAGCCGCGCCGCGTGCAGCGCGGCCTGCGCCTCGCTGCGCAGCGCCTCCGCGCGGGCGCGCTGGATCGACAGCAGTTCGGCCTCGGCCTGGCGGATGGCGCCGGAGATGTTGCGGTAGCGGCTGGCCTGCCGCGCCTGGCGCTTCAGTGCCGCAAGCTGCGCTTCGAGCTGACCGCGCAGGTCCTCGGCGCGCGCCAGATTGGCCTCGGCGGCGCGCAGCTTCAGCTCCGCCTCGTGACGGCGCGCGTGCAGGCCGGTGATGCCGGCCGCCTCCTCGATCACCGCGCGGCGATCCTCCGGCCGGGCCGTGATCAGCGCCCCGACCCGGCCCTGGCTCACCATGCCCGACGTGTGGGCGCCGGATGCCAGATCGGCGAACAGCGTCTGCACGTCGCGGGCGCGCACCTCCTTGCCGTTCACCCGGTATTCGCTGCCGGCGCCGCGCTCGATGCGCCGGATGACCTCCAGCTCGGCCTGCTCATGGAACGGCGGCGGCACCAGCGCCGGCCGTCTCGTCGAGCGTGATGGTCACCTCGGCCAGATTACGCGATGGCCGGCCCGCGGTTCCGGCGAAGATCACGTCGTCCATCTCGCCGGCGCGCAGCGACCGCGTGCTCTGCTCGCCCATCGCCCAGCGCAGCGCCTCGACCACGTTGGACTTGCCGCAGCCGTTCGGACCGACGATGCCGGTCAGCCCGGGATGGACCTCCACGCTGGCCGGTTCGGCGAAGCTCTTGAAGCCGACGATGCGCAGGCGGCGGAAATGCACGGGCAAGGTGAGCTCCTTGGCTGGCAGGCGAGATTCGTGGCGGCGCGCGCAGAGGCAAGGCGTTGGTCGTCAGCTATCGGGGACCAGCTTCCGGAACGCGTCGAAGCTCATCTCGCCCGCATATTTCTGGCCATTGACGACGAAGCTTGGAGTCGCGTCTATCTTCCACTTGTCCCGGTCCGCCTGCTGCTGCTGGAGGATCCAGTCGCGCAGGTCGGTGTCGGCGATCGCCTGATCGAAGGTGGGGCGGCTCATCCCGGCGAGCGCCGCCATCTTCCAGAGTTCGTCGGTCGAGTTGACGCCGCGGGCGAACGCCCACCGGTCCAGGTTGGCGAACAGCGCGTTGACGAACGGGTAGTAGCGGTTCGGCGGGAGGTAGCGCGCGACCATGGCCGCGGTCAGCGCGACCTGATCCAGCGGGAAGTCGTGGTAGACGAACCGCACCTTGCCGGGCGCGATCAGCTCCTTCTCGATCTGCGGCATGCTGTCGCGGGCGAACGCGGCGCAATGCGTGCAGGTGAGGGAGAAGAACTCCATGACGGTCACCTTGGCGGCGGGATCGCCCAGGGTGCGGGGCGTCTTGCGCTCGTCGTCCGGCTTGGTGCCCGAAGTCGCGGGTGCCGGGCCCTGGGCCAGGACCAGCGGCGCTGCCACAGCGCGAAGCTGGCGCAAGCCGACATAGCCGGCGGCGCCGAAGGCAACGGCACGTCCGGCAAGGTGTAGTGTCGATCGGCGTGATATTGGCATTTCAACCTCTACATCTGGTGTCTTACTGCCTGTGTCGGCGAGCCGTCGAGGACCTTCCGCGGGCCAGCACCGCGCTTCCCAGTGCCGCCAGCGCCGTGCGCAATTCGCCTTCCGGCAGGCCGGCGACCGCCGCCTCGGCTTTCGCCAGGTCCATCGGATCGGGCTGTGCCTGATCGTGGCGGCGCGGGAGCGTCCATCCCGATCGTCTGCACGAAGCGAAGGCCTTTGACGACCTGGCTGCCGAGATGGGTGTTGATCCGCGCGATGAGCTCGCCACCGAGGTATTGCAGCTCCATGGCGATCGGTCCGGCGCAGGCGATCGTGAGAGTTCCCGAGACAAGGCGGCGCGGCGTGGCAACGGCGGCAATCGCCGGGCCGACGATCGCGGACCAGTCCGCGAGGACCTGTGCGGTCGCCGGCGCCCGGCGCCGGAAGGCCGGACGCGTGAGGCGTGGCACCAGTGCGCCGAGCGGGCGGGCGCCGTAGACGTGGCGCGCGTCTGCTGGCCATACCGCTGTCTGTGTCCTCTGTCGTCACCGCACCTGCCTCTCTGCTCCTTGCGTGGTACGCGCGCCACCGTCGGTCGCTGCCCTGGCGTGCCCGGCCCGGCGAAGTGCCGGACCCCTACCGGGTCTGGGTCAGCGAGATCATGCTTCAGCAGACGACTGTAGCAGCGACTATACCGTACTATGAAGCCTTCTTAAGACGATTTCTGAACGTCGAGGCGCTCGCCGCCGCGCCGCTGGAGCGCAGTGCTCGCCGCCTGGGCAGGGCTAGGCTACTACGCCCGCGCCCGCAACCTGCATGCCTGCGCACGTGCGGTGGTCGCAGCGGGCGGTTTCCCGCGCGATCTCGCCGGCCTGCGGGCTCTGCCGGGCATCGGCGAGTACACGGCATCGGCGGTGGGGGCGATCGCGTTCGGCCTGCCGACCGTGCCGGTCGATGGCAACGTGGAGCGCGTGGTGGCGCGGCTGTTCGCCGTGCGAGGATCCGCTGCCGGCGGCCAAGCCGCGTGCTGCGTCGGCTTGCGGCCGAGCTTGGCGCTGACCCCGATGCGACGGCGCATCCGTCGGATTTCGCCCAGGCACTGTTCGATCTTGGTGCGACGGTGTGCACCCCGGCGGCGCCCGCCTGCGTCCTGTGTCCCTGGATGGCGCACTGCATCGGCCGGCGCGACTGGCATCGCGGATGAACTGCCGCGCAAGAGCGGCGAAACCGACGCGGCCGCGGCGGCACGGCGTGCATTTCTGGCTGGTGGACGCCGACGGCAATGTGCTGCTGCGTCGGCGTCCGCTGAGGGGTCTGCTCGGAGGCATGACCGAACTGCCCGGGACCGAATGGCGTGCATCGCCATGGCGGCCGCCGGAGGCATTCGCACTGGCGCCGATGGATCTGGCGTGGCAGCCGGCGGGGCAGGTGCGGCACGGCTTTACGCATTTCGAGCTGACCATCGATCTGTTTGCCGCGCGCGTGGCGAGGATCGAAGCGGACGGATTCCACTGTCCGATCGAAATGCTTGCAGCACGAGGCGTTGCCATCGGTCATGCGCAAGTGCATCCGCATGGCACAGGGAAGCGATTTCGCTGTCGTCGCTAAAGCGCCGCGGTCAAACCGCCATCGACCACCAGCACGTGTCCGGTGACATAGGACGCAGCGTCCGAGGCGAGGAACACCGCCGGACCAGCGACCTCGGATGGTTCGCACCAGCGGCCCAATGGCGCGCGGCCTGCGATCCATTCGTTGAATTTCGGGTCCTCGTGCAGCGCCTGCGTGGCGTCGGTCGGAACGAAGCCTGGCGCGATCGCATTGACCGTGATGCCGTGCGGCGCAAGCTCCACCGCCATGGCGCGCGTCATGCCGTGCAATCCGGCTTTTGCCGTGACGTAACCGGGGATTGTCGGACGCGCGAGCAGCCCCATGATCGAGGAGATCATGATGATGCGCCCGCGCCTGGCCGGCACCATCAGTCGTGCTGCCTCGCGTGCAAGACGGAAATAGGCGGTGAGGTTGGCATCGATCACCGCCTGCCAGTCGGCATCGGTCGTCTCCAGCAGCGGCTTGCGCGGAATGATGCCGGCGTTGTTGACCAGGATGTCGAGGCGGCCGTGCTCCGTCTCGATACTGTCGAAGGCGGCACGTACCGCCGCGGCGTCGGTCACGTCGAATGCCAAACTGCCCGCGTTGCCGCCAAGGTCGGCTGCGCGCGCACGCAATGTCTCGGTGTTCCGCCCGTGCAGCAGAACGCGCGCGCCGGCGCCGGCCAGTCCCTGCGCGATCGCCCAGCCGATGCCACGGGAACTGCCCGTGACGAGGGCCAGGCGACCGGAGAGATTGAAGTTTGGTGGGTCAGCTATTGGGGCCGCGCTCCATCGACACTGGCTGCCAGCGGCGCAGCTTCGAGTTCATCAGCACGGCCGGATTGACGCAGCTCATCGGCCACTTGCCGTTCAGTACCAATGCCAGCTCGCGTCCGACATGCCGCTTGCGTGCCGGATCGAACCGCGCCGATGCGGACGCCGTGTGCGCACTGAGCGTGACATTCGGCATCCCGAGGATCGGATTGTTGTTGCCCGGCGGCTCGATCTCCAGCACGTCGAGGCCGGCATGTGCGATCCAGCCTTCCTGCAGCGCCTTGATCAGTCCGGCCTCCTGCACCGTCGGGCCGCGGCCGGTGTTGATGAAGATCGCGGTCTTTTTCATCTGGCGGAAGTGCTTCTCCGTCAGCATGCCTTCCGCCTCGGGTGTCGCCGGCGCGTGCATGGAGACGAAGTCCGACTGCGACAGCACTTCCTCGAGCGTCGACGGGATCACGCCATGCTCGATCATGACCAGTTCCTCGATGAACGGGTCGTAGGCCATGACGCGCAGGCCGAACGGCTTGGCGCGTTTGGCAACCGCGCGCGCGACATGGCCGAACGCGATGAGGCCCAGGGTCTGGCCGAGCAGGCGCGGGATTGACAACAGCGCCGGGCGGCCTTCGCGCCAGCGGCCTTCGCGCACCATGCGGTCCTGCTCGATCGTGCGGCGGAAGCTGGAGAGCAGCAGCATCATCGCATGATCGGCGACTTCGTCGATGAACGTGTCGGGGCAGTTGGTGACCGGCATGCCGCGCGCGGTGGCCGCGACGACATCCACGCTGTCGACGCCGACCGAACCCAGCACGATGGCGCGGCACTTCTCCGGCAGGCCGTCGACCACCTTCTTGCTGAAGCGCAAGCCTTTTGCGTAGACGGCGTCTGCGTCTTTCGCGAACGCGATGAAGCCGTCCTCCTCCATGGGGCCTTCGACAATTTCGGCGTCGATGCCTTCAAGCGGTTCCATCTCGTAGTCGTAGCCGCCGCCCGCGACGGTGAAGCTCGCCCCGGCGGGCGTTGCGATCTTGAACTTGGCCAACTGAGTTCTCCTTCGTGGTTACCCGTCATGGCCGGACCGTCCCGGCCATCCGTCGCAACGCAGGTGTGGCAGGGATGGCCGGGACAGGCCCGGTCATGACGATATTACAGCGGTCTTCAGGTCTTTGGCGGACGCGCGCGCACCGCCTTCTCGTTGACGTCGATGCCCCAGCCGGGTCCCTTCGGCAGCACGAACTCGCCGTTCTCGATCGTGGGAACCGTGACATAGAACTCGTCCCGCCAGGGCGCGCTGTCGATGTCGATCTCCATGACGCGGAAGTTCGGCACGATCGCGCTGAAGGTGGCGCTGATCGCGCTGCACAGATGACCGTAGAAGTTGTGCGGGGCGACGTTGATCTCGTACACGTCGGCCATCGAAGCAATCTTCAGCGATTCGTTCAGGCCGTTCCAGATCACATCGACGATGGCAACGTCGGTCGCGTAGTTGTCGAAGAATGGTTTGAACTCGCGGCGGCCGTGCAGCGTTTCGCACGACGCGATCGGGCAGGGGGCGCCGCGCTTGATCTCCGCCAGCGCCGGCGCGTCATGCGTATCGATCTCCAGCCATGTCAGGTTGATCGGCGCGACCACATCGGCAATGCGCTTGAAGCCTTCGGTCTTGAAGTTGAAGTTGATGTCGAGATGGATGCCCATGTCGGGCCCGACGGCGGCGCGGATCGCAGTCAGCTGATCCGTCACGCCGCGCAGCAGCCGGTTGTCCCAGTTCAACTCGGGCCAGCCCGGCGTGCGGCCAAACCCTGGCGTATACGACATCAGCTTGCCGTCCACGACCGGGATGATGTTGGTCTTCAATGCACGGAAGCCGAGCCGCTTCACCTCCTCCGCGTGGCGCGCGAGGTCGTCGTAGCTGTTCAGCGGCGGCACGCCCATAAGCTGTGCACTGCGCACACGGTAGGTGCCGAAATGCGACCAGTAGACCGGGATGCGATCGCGGATCGGACCGCCGAACAGCGCACAGACAGGCACGCCGTAGGCCTTGCCGGTCACGTCCAGCAGCGCGTTCTCGATCGCCGCGATTGCCTGCTGGTTGATCCCGCCGCGCGACTGGCGGGTGACAACATGCAGATGCTGCGTGACCTGCTCGTAGCGGCGCGGGTCGCGGCCGATCAGCACGGGCGAAAGGCCGCGGATCACATCCGACAGACCGACGGAGCCGAAGCTTTCGTTGAACTCCGACCATCCGATGATGCCGTCGTCGGTGGTGATCTTGAGGAAGGACAACATTCGCCAGCCGGCATCGGCCTGCAGCGTCTCGACACGCTCGATCTTCATAGACTTCCCCCGAACGCTATTCTTTCACGGCCCCGGTCATCGACGACACGTAGTACTCGACAAAGAACGAATAGATCAGCGCCACAGGCACCGAACCGAGCAGCGATCCTGCCATCAGCGCGCCCCATTGGTAGACGTCGCCGGTCACCAGCTCGGTCAGGATCGCCACCGGCACGGTCTTCCTGTCGGTCGACTGGATGAATGCCAGCGCGTAGATGAACTCGTTCCACGACAGCGTGAACGCGAAGATGCCCGCCGAGATCAGCCCCGGCACGGCCAGCGGCAACGTGATCCGTCGCAGGATCTGCAGCCTCGAGGCGCCGTCGATCAGCGCGCATTCCTCCAGCTCATACGGGATCGACTTGAAATAGCCGATCAGCAGCCAGGTGCAGAACGGCACCAGGAAGGTCGGATACGTCAGGATCAGCGCCACCGGATTGTCGAACAGGCCGAACTGATAGATCAGCGTGGCCAGCGGAATGAACAGGATCGACGGCGGCACCAGATAGGCGAGATAGATCGCGAGGCCGGCATGCTGCGCGCCCTTGAACCGCAGGCGCTCGATGGCATAGGCGCACAGCACGCTCGAGAACACCGACAGAAAGGTGGACGCGACGGCTATGCTCATGGTCGTCGTCAGCCAGCGCGGATAGTTGGTCTCGAACAGCAGCACCTCGATGTTGTGCAGCGTCGGCGAATGGATCCAGAACGGGTTGAACTCCTTGTAGTCGTACATCTCGAAGTCGGGTTTGAACGAGGTGATCGCCATCCAATAGAACGGGAACAGCAGCACGATCACGAACAGCGAAAGCGGGATGTAGATCGTTACCGTGCGGCGCAGCCCGGAGTCCCACGACATCCGCTCCGGCACGTCGACCGTGCGGCCAGCGATGGCCTCGACCTCGGCCGCCGCGTTTGGCACGAAGGTATCAGTCATTGGCTTCGCCCTGCTGCCATT
The DNA here is from genome assembly GCA_963739725.1 of uncultured Alphaproteobacteria bacterium. Classification (GTDB taxonomy): domain Bacteria; phylum Pseudomonadota; class Alphaproteobacteria; order Acetobacterales; family Acetobacteraceae; genus JAMXLO01. The sequence continues at coordinate 11,763 of CAVUBS010000024.1, forward strand.
TCCGCCGCCCGACGCCGAAGAAGCACAGCAGCGTCGCACCGATCAGGAACGGGATCATCGAAACCGCGATGGCTGCACCTTCACCGAGCTGCGCCCCGGGAATGGCGCGCTGGAATGCAAGGGTGGCCATCAGGTGCGTGGTGTTGAACGGCCCGCCGCGGGTAATTGCATAGACCAGCTGGAAGTCGGAGAACGTGAACAGCACGGACAGCGTCAGCGCCACCGCGAGGATCGGCATCAGCAGCGGAACGGTGATTCGACGGAATCTTTGCCAGCCGGTCGCGCCATCGAGCAGCGCTGCCTCATAGAGCGACGGGGAAATGGTCTGCAGTCCGGCCAGCAGCGTGATCGCCACGAACGGGATGCCGCGCCAGATGTTGGCGACGATCAGCGACCAGCGCGCCGGCCAGGGCGTGCCGAGGAAGTTGATGTAGGTGTCGCGCAGGTGCAGCACGTCGACGATGACGAAGGAAATGATGGAGAATTGCGGCGAGTAGATCCACCACCATGCGATCGCCGACAGCACGGTCGGCACGATCCAGGGCAGCAGGACGATGGCGCGGATGAAGGCTTTGAACGGGATGTGGTGATTCAGCAGCAGCGCCAGCCAAAGTCCGAGGGCAAATTTGCCGACCGTGGCTACGGTCGTATAGAAGATCGTGTTGGTCACCGACATCCAGAAGATCGGGTCGTCCGCCAGTTCGACGAAGTTGTCGAGACCGATGAACTTGCCCGGCTGGCCGATCGTGGTGTCGGTGAGCGACAGCCAGACGCCAAGGCCCAGCGGATAGGTCAGGAAAACCACCAGCAGGCCGATCGTCGGCAGCATGCACAGGAACACCAGGAACGGCTTGTAGTCGAACAGCCGTGTTACCCAGCCGTCCGGCTTGCGGGTGAACTGGAGGCGATGCAGGCCGACGTCGACGGTTGCGTCCATTTCTCTCCGCGGGATCGTTGTCCCGCCACTGGGCTGGGGCGTCGCCGACCTTCGACGACGCCCCGCGCGTTACGCGTCAGGCGTTCTTGTAGTAGCGCTCGGCCTGTTTTGCCGCCTGTTTTGCCGCCGCTTCCGGGGTGGCATTGCCGGACACGACGGAGGCGAACATGTCGACGACGGTGTAGTTGGCGATCACCGCGGCCGATGCTGCGCTGATCGGTCCTTTGTAGCCGTCGTAGAACGGCGAATCCAACGCGGTCGAGAACGGCGCCAGCTTCGGGTCCGACTCCCAGAACTTCATCTGACGGTACGCCTTCAGCGACTGACACCAGTAGCCGAGGCAGTTCGACAGCCAGGGGCCGTATTGGTCGGCCTCCATCATGAAGCGCAGGTACTCCTTGGCGGCGTTCGGATACTTGCTGTGCTGGAACAGCATGGCGTTCATCGGTGCCGCCGACATCGGCTTGCGCTTCGACATGCCGAACGGCGTGTCCTGGTGCTGGGTATCCGCGGCGATCGCCTGCAGCTTTTGGTCCGGCGACTTCAGCAGGACATAATACAGGGACACGCCGTTGAACGTCATGCCGACCTGACCCGATGCATAGGCCTGGTTGTTGCCCACGTCGTTCCAGGTCAGCGTGCCCTGGATCATCGTCTTTTGCAGTTCGGTGGCGTATTTAAGCGCGTCGATGGTTTCCTTTGAGTCGATCGCGACCTTGCCCGCTTCGTCAACCACGAACGCGTTGTGCGTCCACAGCAGCCATTCGGAGAAGCCGTTGGCGTCGCCAAGCGCGTGGCCGAGCGACATGCCGAACGGATGGCCGCTTTTCTGCAACTTCTGGCAAAGCGTCAGAAAATCGTTGAGGTCGTTGGGTATCTTGTCGTAGCCGACCTCGTTCACCCACGACTTGCGATACACCACCGGACCGGTGCCGCCGCCAATCGGGATGCCGATCCAGTTATTGGTGTTCCACTTTTTGCCGTAGAGCAGCGACAGGTCGTACCAGCCGCCATACTTGGCGCCCAGGTATTCGGCGAGGTCGGTCAGTTCCACCAGCTTCGAACTGTAGATGTGCGGGTCGGAGCCGAAGCTGATCACGATGTCGGCGCCGGCGCCGGTGTTGGCGACCACCGCAAGCTGCGGCCGCAGATCCTCCCAGCTCACGAAGTCCACCTTCACGTCCACGCCGGTGGCGTCGATGAACTTCTTGGTGTTGGACTTCCAGAACACTTCGTCGGGATCGATGAACTTGGCCGGGCGCAGCACGTGCAGGCTGGCGCCCTTCTCGATCTTGAATTCGGGCGCCTTCACATCCGCCGTCGGGACGTCGTCGACCGCCGCTCTCGCCCCGATGATCGGGATCGATGCGGCCCCCAGTGCGGCCGCGCCAAGGGCCAGTGAATCACGCCGCGTGATAGTCATTCGGTAGTTTCCTCCATTACCGGTCGTCAGCGTTCAGGACCTTTGCGACCGGCAGGTCAAAGATCCAACACGCGCCATATTCCGCCACGCCGCGTGTTGCGTAAAGCAGACGGTCAACCTCAGCCCGCAAGCCGCAGACCGGTGCCGGCGTCGAACAGATGCACCAGCGATGGCTCGGGGGTGATGCGGATCGTCTCGCCCGGTTTGGCCGACACGCGCTCGCGGAAGGCGCAGAGCACCGAGGCGCCGGCGAACTCGGCCAGCACCTGCGTCTCCGAGCCGGTCGGCTCCACGACATGCACGATGGCCGGCACGCCGTTCGGATCCAGCTGGAAGTGCTCGGGGCGCACGCCGTAAACCGCCGGCCTGTCGTTGGAACCGTTCGGCCCGCGCGGGAGCGGCAGCGCCTCACCGCCCTCGGCGCGGAAGTTGCCGCCCTCGATCTTGCCCTTCAGGAAATTCATCGCCGGCGAACCGATGAAGCCCGCCACGAACAGGTTGTTCGGACGGTCATAGAGTTCGAGCGGCGCGCCGATCTGCTCCACGTTGCCGCCGTTCATCACCACGATCTTGTCGGCCATCGTCATGGCCTCGATCTGGTCGTGGGTAACGTAGACGGTGGTGGTGGTCAGCCGCTGGTGCAGTTCCTTGATCTCGGCGCGCATCGCGACGCGCAGCTTCGCGTCGAGGTTGGACAGCGGTTCGTCGAACAGGAACACCTGCGGGTCGCGCACGATCGCGCGTCCCATCGCGACGCGCTGGCGCTGGCCGCCGGAAAGCTGGCGCGGATAGCGGTTGAGATATGGCGCCAGGCCGAGGATCTGTGCCGCGCGGGCGACCTGCTGTTCGATCAGCGTCTTCGGCACTTTTGCCAGGCTGAGCGAGAACGCCATGTTGTCGCGCACGGTCATGTGCGGGTAAAGCGCGTAGTTCTGGAACACCATGGCGATGTCGCGCTCTTTCGGCGCGACGTTGTTCACCACGCGGTCGCCGATGGCGATCTCGCCCGCGGTGACGTTCTCCAGCCCGGCGATCATGCGCAGCAGCGTCGATTTGCCGCAGCCGGATGGGCCGACGAGGATGACGAACTCGCCATCGTCGATTTCGACGCTGACGCCGTGCAGCACCTCGGTCGAGCCGAAGATCTTGCGGACGTTCCGTATGGAAACGTTGGCCATGATATTGTTGGACGTTCCTGGTTTGTCATGGCCGACAGTTAAGGCGCAAGCGCTCCCCGTCCCCTTGCGGGAGGGGATTGGGGGGAGGGGTTCGTGCGGAGCCTACCCCTCGCCCCAACCCCATCCCACAAGGGGAGGGGGAGCGCTAGATTTGTCTGCGTCTGAATTAGAACTTCGAAACCCGCGTCTCCTTCGCGGTGATGAACTCCAGCAGCGCCGGCTTGCCCTGCTGCGTCTGCTCGATGCCGCGCTGGATCGCCGCCTTGATCTGGTTCGGATCCGTCACGCGCTCGCCGTAGCCGCCGAACGCCTTCGCCATGTCGGCGTAGTTGCCGGAGATGTCGGTGGACCGGTACTTCTCGGTCGACACCGGCATCACCTTCAGCTCGATCGCCATGGAGAAGTTGTTCATCAGGCAGGACAGGATGGGGATGCGCTCGCGCACCGCGGTCTCGAAGTCCATGCCGGTGAAGCCGATCGCCGCGTCGCCCCAGAAGTTGATGCAGAGCTTGTCCGGCTTAGCCAGCTTCGCGCCCATCGCCAGGCCGAGACCCATGCCAAGCTGCGTCGTCTTGCCCCAGCCGATATACGACATCGGCTCGGTGGAGACCCAGAACGGCGAGATCTGATCGCGCGGGCTGCCGGCATCGTGGGTGATGATGGTGTTGTTCGGGTCGGTGCCCTGCATCAGTTCCCAGATCACGCGATACGGGCTGATCGGCGCCTCGTTCGAGTTGAGCAGCGGCTTCCACTGCGCCATCCACTCGGCGCGGACCGCGGTGATCTCGCGCACCACCTCGGCGGTGTCGCGGTTCGACTTGATGGACTGCTTCAACTCGCCGATCAGCGCGTCGAGCGTCAGCGCCGCATCGCCCACCAGGCCGACCGCGGCCGGGACGTCCTTGTTGAGGTGGTTCGGATCCAGCGTCGCGTGGATGAATTTTTTCCCCTTGGGGAACTTGATGCCGAAGTTGGTTTCGGTGAACGAGCAGCCGATGCCGATGATCAGGTCGGCATTGGCGACGAAGTGGTGCACCGTCTGCGGCACCGCGTTGCCGCCCGAGCCGAGCGACAGCGGATGGTTTTCCGGGAACGAACTTTTGCCGCCCAGGCTGGTGGTCACCGGCGCGCCGAGCAGTTCGGCGAACGTGCGAAGCTGCGGCCACGCCTCGGCCCACTGCACGCCGGTGCCGGCGTAGATCACCGGCCGCTTGGCCGCCAGGATCGCCGCCGCCGCCTTGCGGATATCCGCCGGGTCGGGCGCATAGCGCACGCGGCCGACCGGCGTGTAGTCGAGATCGCCGATCTCCTCGCCCCAGATATCGGTCGGGATTTCCACGATCGCCGGACCGCTGCGGCCGTTGCGCAGGTTGTTGAATGCGCGCCGCATCGCGTTGGCGATCTCACCCGGCACGATCACATGCTCGGCGATCTTCGCCACGCCGCGCATCTCGCGTGACGCACTGAAGTTCGGATCGATGCCGGCGATGCGCCGCGGATAGCCCTGCGGGATGACCAGCAGCGGGACGGACTCGCTGTAGGACTGGGCGACGCCGCCATAGGCGTTCTCGCTGCCGGGGCCGTGCTGCATGCAGAACGCGCCGATCTTCCGGCCCGACGTGACGCGCGAGATCGCGTCCGCCATGTGGATGCCGATGCGCTCCTGGCGCACGATGACGGGGCGGATATCGGCCGACGCGGCGTATTCCAGCAGATGGTTGACCGGGTAGCCGCAGAGGATCTCGATCCCCTCGCGCTTCATGATTTCCGCAACTGCCTGGCCGACCTTCATCGCTCTCGTTCCCTCTGTTTCGGGGTTGCTCGCCATCGGCGGTCCGGCCGCGCGCGGCCATGACGCCCTGTGCGGTCAGGGTAGGGCCCGCGTCGACAGGTGGCAACGGGCGGGGCTGTTACCCGCTGGATGCGGGCACAACCGAGGCATCGACCCGGGCAATCAGATCGGGGGAAAGCGGTCCGGCTTCGGCGGCGGCGACGCATTCCGCCAGCTCCTCGCGGTTCTTCACGCCCAGCACCAGCGTGTCGATATCGAGCGACAGCGCATAGCGGTGGGCGATCACCGCCGGATTGGCACCAAGCTCGGCGCAGAGGCGGCGGAAGCCGGCGGCGCGTGCGAAGTCGCGCACTTCGGGATGGTCGTCCGGCAGTGGGCGGTCGATCGCGGCGGTCAGCGCGCCGGCCTGCACCGCGCGGATGCCCATCACGCCGACGCCGTTGGCGCGCGCCGCCGCCATCACCGCCCGCGGCTTCGCCGGTCCGTCGAAGAACTTCAGCCCGCCGGGCGAGTCCAGCAGGTTGGCGATGCACTGCACCGCGGCCGGGGCAGGGCGCTCGTTCAGCAGCCGGATGATGGTGTCGGGATGGCCGATGCCGGTCAGCCCCCACGCGCCGATCAGCCCCTCGGCCGCCAGCCGCTCGAAGACCGGGCGGACATGCGCGACGAACACCGGGTAGGGGGTCATCCGCGCAGCGGCGTCGCGCCATCCGGCCATGAAGGTTTCGTCGGGCACCACGTTGGAGTGCAGGAAGAAGACGTCGAGCCGCGACAGGCGCAGGCGTTGCAGGCTGCCCTCGATCGACCGGCGCAGGATGGTCTCGATCTCGCCGGGCGGCGGATTGCCGAGGTTGCACTTGCTGGTGACGCGGAGGCCGGCCGGCAGCTTGCCGGCGAACGCCTCGCCCACGACCTCCTCCGCCTTGCCGTCGCCGTAGCGGGGCGCGAGGTCGAGCAGGGTTATGCCGGCGGCGACCGCGGCATGCACCGTGGCGACGCATTCGTCGAACGTCGTCGGTCCCCAGAGCATGCCGAGGCCACCGCCGCCGAGGGTGAGCGTGGAGACCGGTGGTAGGCGGCCGAACTGGTGCTGTTGCATGGGCGGGGCCTTGGTGCGGGTTGGGTGCCGAGTGTGCGGGCGCGGGGGGCACGGGCGTCAAGAACGTTCATACGCCGGACCGCCGGTGCAGCGCCGGTTTATGGTCACTCCAAAGTGATGGCTTTATCGTATCGACCGGCCGAGTCCAAATGGCGACCCTTTGCTATAAATCGCACTGCTGCACTGACATTCGTTCAAAAAGCGTAATTGAGCTCCAGAGGATTGGCAAGTGTACAAAGGCATTCACCAAGTCGGCCATGATCCGATGGCCACTGATGATTTTACCGATGAACCGACCTCGATTGCGCTCGCGGGCGGCAGCATCGGAATTTCTGCAGCTCTCCTGCCCCAATCGCCGGATCCGCTTGGAGGTGCCAAGTGGGCCAGCAATACCATCACGTGGAGTTTCGCGACAAGCAATCTTCCTAGTCAGCCGGCAACGTTTTCAGGCCCGGTGACAGATCCTGCCCAGCAAGCTCTGGTCGAGAAAGCCGCTGCGATGTGGCAATCGGTGTCCGGCATCGACCTCGTGTTGGTCGCCGACAGCGCGAGTGTCGATATCCGCGTCGGATTTGCTGCACTCGGCGCCGCATCAGGCGGGCTGATCGGGCTTACCAACTGGAATTCCATCAACGGCAACTTCTTGCCGGATGTCATGGTCAGCGCCGAGGACCCCGCGCAGGTCGGCATAACACAGCTTTCCGACGGCGACTTTGTATACAATGGGTTCGTATCCAGGCTTTTTCAGACGTTCGCCCATGAATTTGGCCATGCGCTTGGGCTCGATCACAACACGATCGACGATCAGGCGTTGATGTGGCCGGTGGGGCTGACGACAAATCTCAGCATCGATCCCAATGATGTAGCCGCCATCCAGCAACTCTATGGGCCGGCGGCGGCGGGAAACCCAACGATCAACATTGCGGACAACGGGCCCGTTGCTTTGACCGTCGGCGCGAATTCGACGGTTCATCCATTTGCGAACCTGGTGGTTACGGATGGGCCGGGATTGCGTGAGATAGTAACGGTCACCCTCGCGGGAGGCGGCACGCTGAGCGATCCCACCATCGGCACGGACGCTGCGTTTTCGAACGGCGTCTTCACCGAGTCGGGTGAGAACCTGACGTCAGACGAATCTGGCCCAGTCAATTCTCAATCGCCTGGTGTTCTCTGCCGGCAGTTCCGGCGGTCACACCAGCTTCGCTGTCGAGGTCGACAATTCACTGTTGGGATCAGCCACCGATGCCAAGGTCGCAGTCGACGCGTCGGCTCCGACACAAGGGGCGGGAATCGGAATACTCGACACGACAACAGGTCAGCCGGTCGCAGCGTCCGCCGAGCCCTACACCGGCCCGGTGGCCGGTTTGCAGGAGCAGTATATCAACATCACCAATGACAGCCTGAACGTCAGCGTCAGCACGCCGAACTGGTTCATTCATAGTGGCGGCGGCACTGATGCAATTGCGGTCAGCAGCGGGGTCAATGTCCTCGATGGCGGAACCGCCTCGAACTTCCTGACCGGCGGGAACGGTGCGGACACCTTCTTCGTCGACGATCGCGGTCCCGCATCCGACATTTGGAGCACGGTCAACAATTTCCATGCAGGCGACGCAGCGACGATCTGGGGCATCACGCCGTCCGACTTCCGCCTCGCATTTGCTGACGGACAGGGCGCTGCGGGTTTCACCGGCCTGACACTGCATGCCACAGCCACCGGCAAGCCGACGGCATCGTTGACGCTGGCCGGCTACAGCCGGGCCGATACGACCAACGGTCGCCTTTCAGTCACTTTTGGCTTCGATCCGGCCAGCGGCAGCCGTTATATGTTGATCCACGGCAACAGTTGAACGGGACCGGTGGGGCAGACGCATGACACGAGAGAAGCTGGCGACACGCGCCAACTGGCACGGCAAGGACCTGGACGCTTCGGGCGACTGGATCCGCACTCTGGATGATACGCAGCGGCGCGAGATCGATGTCGCTCTGGCGCGGATCAAGCGTGCCGGCGCCCCGCTGTTCGGCTTCACGCGGGAGGACTTCCCGCTCGCCTCCACCGCCGACCTGCTCGGCCAGATAAGCGACGAACTGGAGAACGGCCGCGGCATGGTCCGGCTGCGCGGCCTGCCGGTGGAGCGCTACGCCGACGATGACATCCGCCGGATCTTCTGGGGCATCGGCGCGCATCTCGGCACCGCGGTGTTCCAGAACGCCAACGGCGAGATCATGGGCGAGGTGCGCGACGAGACGAAGCTGCCCACCAAGACCTACGCACCCCTCGAAGTGGGCAAAATCACGTCATCGCGGGCGCGGGCGCGCTCGACCGGACCGCTGCGCTGGCACACCGACCGCTGCGATGTGATCGCGTTGCTCTGCGTGCGCAACGCGAAGGCCGGCGGGATCAGCAAGCTCACCAGCATCGTCACGATCTACAACGAGATCCTCCGCCGGCGGCCCGATCTGCTGGAACTGCTGTGCCGGGACTACTGGCGTGCCCGGCCGGCAGACGAGGATGGCCCGACGACCAGCCGTGCCTTCGCGCTGCCGGTGTTCGGCGTGCGTGAAGGAAAACTGACCTGCCAATATTCCCGCACCTATGTGGAGCAGGCGCAGGAATTCCCCGAGGTGCCGCGTCTGACCTCGGCGCAGAACGAGGCGCTCGATCTGCTGGCCGAGGTGGCGGAGGAGGTCTGCCTCTATTCGCCGTTTGTTCCCGGCGACATCCAGTTGCTGAACAACCACGTTATCTTCCATGGCCGCACCGCCTATGAGGATGACAGCGCGAGCCACCAGGAGCGGCTGCTGTTTCGCCTGTGGCTGTCGATGCCGAACAGCCGGCATCTGCCGCGCGGGTTCGAGGATTTCTGGGGCAGCGCGGACCCCGGTGCGTTGCGCGGCGGCGTAATTCAGCCCGGCAGCGGAGACCGGGCGCCCGTGACCGCGGCCTGATCGCCCATTTGCCGACCACCCGTTAGGTACGGCGCCGCATTTGGGTTGCTTGCATTTCCGCCGCCAGCACCTTCATCTACAGTGCAAATTAGAGTGCAAACCCGGGGTGGGGCAGCCAGGAGCGCGGGCGTTGGCCGAATTCGAGCCGTGGACCAAGGAGCGCGGGACGGTGATCATCGCGTCGGAAGCGACGCGTGAAGGCGCCACCCTGCCGATCCTGCACGCCCTGCAGGCGGCGTTCGGCTATATCCACGCCGATGCGGTGCCGATGATCGCGGAGACACTGAACCTCACGCGCGCCGAGGTGCATGGCGTGGTCAGTTTCTACCATGATTTCCGCCGCCATCCGCCGGGGCGCCACACGCTGCTGCTGTGCCGCGCCGAAGCCTGCCAGTCGCTGGGAGCCGATGCGCTTGCCTCGCACGTGCGAGACCGGCTCGGTGTGGACTGGCACGAAACCACCAACGACGGCTCGGTGACCCTCCAGCCGGTGTTCTGCCTCGGTCTTTGCGCCGTTGGGCCGTCGGCAATGCTGGACGGCAATCCGCTGGGGCGGCTCAACGACGCGCGCATCGATGCCGCACTGGATCGCGCACGATGAGCACACGCGTCTACATCCCGCGCGACGCTGCGGCATTGGCGATGGGCGCCGATGTGGTTGCCGCGTTCCTGCGACAGGCGGCGGACGTGGAGGTCGTTCGGACCGGCTCGCGCGGCCTGTTCTGGCTGGAGCCGATGGTCGAGGTCGCCACGTCCGAGGGCCGCATCGCCTATGGCCCGGTCAGCCTCGGCGACATCCCCGGGCTGATCGAGGCCGGCATGCTGACGGGCGGCGCACATGCGCTGCGACTGGGCCGGCCGGAGGAGATCCCGTATCTCGCGCGCCAGACGCGCCTGACATTCGCACGGTGCGGCATCGTCGATCCGCTGTCGCTTGCGGACTATCGCGCACATGACGGCCTGAAGGGGCTGGCGCGCGCCATCGAGATCGGTCCTGCCGCGACGATCGAGATGGTGACACAGTCCGGTTTGCGCGGTCGCGGCGGTGCAGGCTTTCCCACCGGCATCAAATGGAAAACCGCCGGCGATGCGAAGGGCGAGCGCAAGTTTATCGTCTGCAATGCCGACGAGGGCGATTCCGGTACGTTCGCCGATAGGATGCTGATGGAAGGCGATCCGTTCGTGCTGATCGAGGGGATGGCGATCGCCGGCATCTCGGTCGGCGCGACCAAGGGCTATGTCTATACGCGCTCCGAATATCCGCATGCCATCGCCACGTTCAACGCCGCACTCGACATGGCGCGACGCGAAGGCGTGCTGGGCGCAAGCGTGCTCGGTTCGCCGCACGCGTTCGACATCGAGCAGCGGGTCGGCGCCGGCGCCTATGTCTGCGGCGAGGAGACCTCGCTGCTCGACAGCCTGGAAGGCAAGCGCGGGCAGGTGCGCACCAAGCCGCCGCTGCCGGCGCACAAGGGCCTGTTCGGCGCGCCGACGGTGATCAACAACGTCGTCTCGCTGGCAAGCGTGCCGATTATATTGACCCGGGGTGCCGAGTATTACCGCGACATCGGCATGGGGCGGTCGCGCGGCACGATGCCGATCCAGCTTGCCGGCAACATCCGATATGCCGGTCTGTTCGAATGCGGCTTCGGCGTCACGCTCGGCGAACTGGTGAACGACATCGGCGGCGGGACGCTGACCGGGCGGCCGGTGCGCGCGGTGCAGGTCGGCGGACCGCTGGGCGCGTATTTCCCGCCGGCGCTGTTTGACACGAAGTTCGACTACGAGGCGTTCGCCGCGCGCGACGGGCTGATCGGTCATGGCGGCATCGTGGTGTTCGACGACACGGTCGATCTCGCGAAGCAGGCGCGGTTTGCCATGGAGTTCTGCGCGGCGGAATCGTGCGGCAAGTGCACGCCGTGCCGCATCGGATCGGTGCGCGGCATGGAGGTGATCGATCGCATCACCGAAGGCGACCGGCCGGAGGCCAATCTCGAACTGCTGCGCGACCTTTGCCACACCATGAAGTTCGGTTCCCTTTGCGCGCTCGGCGGTTTCATCCCGTATCCGGTGATGAGCGCGCTCGAGCATTTCCCGGAAGATTTCATGCCTCGCCCTGCGCAACGCGCTGCGGCCGAGTGAGGAGACTGCGAATGCCCCTGATCCACGAAATCGACTATGGCACGCCGGAAAGCACCGCCACCGAACAGGTCACGCTGACGATCGACGGGCAGGACGTCACGGTCCCCGCCGGCACGTCGATCATGCGTGCGGCGATGGAAGCCGGGATCCGAATTCCAAAACTCTGCGCCACCGACACGCTGGACGCATTCGGCTCGTGCCGCGTCTGCCTATGCGAGATCGAGGGCCGTGCCGGCACACCGGCATCGTGCACCACGCCGGTCGCCGCCGGCATGAAGGTGTCCACCACGGGCGAGCGCGTGCGCCGCGTGCGCCGCGGCGTGATGGAACTGTATCTGACCGACCATCCGCTGGACGGCATGACCTCGCCGGTCGCCGGCAACAGCGAATTCCAGGAGATGGCCGGGCTGATCGGCGTGCGCCAGATCCGCTACGGCCAGATCGGCGTCAATCACCTGCATGCGGAGATCGACGCGTCAAATCCGTATTTCCAGTTCGATCCGGCGCGCTGCATCGTCTGCTCGCGCTGCGTGCGCGCGTGCGAAGAAGTGCAGAACACGTTCGCGCTGACCATCGAGGGACGCGGCTTCGAGTCAAAGGTCGCCGCCGGCGCGGGGGAGAATTTCCTGACGTCGGAATGCGTCTCCTGCGGCGCCTGCGTGCAGGCCTGCCCGACCGGCTCGCTGCTCGAGAAGTCGGTGATCGAACTGGGCCAGCCGGAGCATTCCGTCATCACCACCTGCGCCTATTGCGGCGTCGGCTGCAACTTCAAGGCCGAGATGCAAGGCGATACCGTCGTGCGCATGGTGCCGTGGAAGGACGGCCGCGCGAACCACGGGCATTCCTGCGTGAAGGGCCGCTTCGCCTGGGGTTACGCGAGCCATCCCGATCGCATCCTGAAGCCGATGATGCGCGAGAAGATCACCGATCCGTGGCGCGAGGTGAGCTGGGACGATGCGATCGGTCGTGTTGCGTCGGAGTTCAGGCGCATCCAGGCGGAAGCCGGCAAGAATTCCATCGGCGTCATCACGTCGTCACGCTGCACCGATGAAGAGACCTATCTGGTGCAGAAGCTCGCGCGCCAGGTGTTTGGCAACAACAACACCGATACCTGCGCCCGCGTCTGCCACTCGCCGACCGGCTACGGCCTGAGCACCACGTTCGGCACATCGGCCGGCACGCAGAATTTCGACTCGGTCGAGCAGGCCGATGTCATGCTGCTGGTCGGCGCCAATCCCACCGATGGTCACCCGGTGTTCGCCTCGCGCATGAAGAAGCGGCTGCGCCAGGGGGCGAAGCTGATCGTTGTCGATCCGCGGCGCATCGACATGGTGCGCATGCCGCACATCGAGGCGGCACATCACCTCGCATTGCAGCCCGGCACCAATGTGGCGGTGCTGACGGCGCTGGCGCATGTGATCGTCACCGAGGCCCTGGTGGACGAGGATTTCGTGCGCGAACGGTGCGACTGGGATGCGTTCCAGGATTGGGCGCATTTCGTCGCCGAGGCACGCAACAGCCCCGACGCGGTGGAGAAGGTCAGCGGCGTGCCGGCCGCGACGATCCGTGCGGCGGCGCGGCTTTACGCCACTGCGCGCAACGGCGCGATCTACTACGGGCTGGGCGTGACCGAGCACAGCCAGGGCACCACCTCCGTGATGGCGCTGGCGAATCTCGCGATGGCGACTGGCAATATCGGCCGGCTGGGTGTCGGTGTGAACCCGCTGCGCGGACAGAACAACGTGCAGGGGAGCTGCGATATGGGCTCCTTCCCGCATGAGCTGCCTGGCTACCGCCACATCTCCAACCCTGCTGTTCGTGCGATCTATGAGCACGAATGGGGCATGACGCTGGATCCGGAGCCCGGGTTGCGCATCCCGAACATGATCGATGCGGCGGTCGATGGGTCGTTCCGCGGCATCTACATCCAGGGCGAGGATATCGCGCAATCCGATCCCGACACGCAGCATATCACCGAGGGTCTTGCGGCTATGCAGTTCGTGGTGGTGCACGACCTGTTTTTGAACGAGACTGCGAACTACGCACACGTGTTCCTGCCGGGTTCCACGTTCCTCGAGAAGGACGGCACGTTCATCAACGCCGAGCGCCGCATCAACCTGGTGCGCAAGGTGATGGCGCCGCGCGCCGGTCTGGCGGACTGGGAGGCGACGCAGGCGATCGCCCGTGCGATGGGTGCGGACTGGAACTACACCCATCCGTCGCAGATCATGGACGAGATCGCGCGCACCACGCCGACCTTCGCCGGCGTGTCGTTCGATAAATTGGCCAAGGGTTCGATCCAATGGCCATGCAACGAGAACGCACCGGAGGGCACGCCGACGATGCACATCGGCAGCTTCGTTCGCGGCAAGGGCAATTTCGTCATCACCGAGTATGTGCCGACTGACGAGCGGACCGGGCCGCGCTTCCCGCTGCTGCTGACGACGGGACGCATCCTGAGCCAGTACAACGTCGGCGCGCAGACCCGTCGCACCGAGAACGTCGTGTGGCACCACGAGGACGTGCTGGAGATCCATCCGCACGATGCGGAACAGCGCGGCATCCGCGATGGCGATCTGGCACGGTTGGCGTCACGCTCGGGCGAGACGACATTGCGCGCCAAGATCACCGATCGTGTTGCGCCGGGCGTGGTCTACACGACATTCCATCATCCGGCGACGCAGGCGAATGTCGTAACCAGCGACTATTCGGACTGGGCGACGAACTGCCCCGAGTACAAGGTGACCGCGGTGCAGGTGACGCCGTCGAATGGACCGAGCGAATGGCAGGAAGAATACCGCGAGCTGACGCAGAAAAGCCGCCGCATCGAGGTCGTGCCGGCAAAGTGATGCCGCATCCTGATCCGTCAGGGCGGGCGATGCAAAAGTCCTCCCCCACGCCTTTGGGGAGGGCGTTGGGGGGCGGGGCAAGGCGGCACGAAGTCAAATTCGCTATTCATCCGACACCCCTGCCTTGTGCGGCTGCAATCCCTCCCCCCAACACACTCTCGCAAGGGGAGGGGGACAATTGGCCGGGATGATCCCGCCTCCGGTCCGCAGCGTTGCGCGCACCGCCTTCCACGGCGATGCGGTGACGTGCGCTGCACGTGCAATCCCCGAAGAAACGCCGGTGGCATTCAGCTACAACCGCACGGCCTACGCCGTCATGCTCGCGACACCGGCTGACCTGGAAGACTTCGCCATCGGCTTCAGCCTGACCGAAGGCATCATCCAAGCCGCCGATGAGGTTGAGGAACTCGATGTCGTTGCCGCCGAACAGGGCGCCGAACCAGGCATCGAGTTGCGCATGTGGCTGGCGCCCCACCGCGCGGACAGGATTGCCATCCGTCAGCGTCGCCTCGCCGGACCCAGCGGCTGTGGCCTGTGCGGGCTGGAAAGCCTCGCCGATGCGGTGCGCACCCCGCCGCACATCGCATCGTCCGCGGGCTTCGACGCCGCGGCAATCCACGCCGCGATGGCCGCACTTCCTGCCGCGCAGAAACTCAACCAGCAGACGCGCGCCGTCCATGCCGCGGCGTTCTGGCATCCCTCACGCGGCGTTGTCGCGGTGCGCGAGGATGTCGGCCGACACAACGCGCTCGACAAGCTCACCGGCGCTCTGGCGGGGGACCGCGCTATCGTGGCCGAGGGATTGCTGCTGCTGTCGAGCCGCATCTCGGTGGAGATGGTGCAGAAGGCGGCGATGCTCGGCGCACCGGTGGTCGTCGCGGTCTCCGCGCCGACGGCTCTGGCGGTACGCATGGCAGACGCTGCCGGCATCACTCTGATCGGCATCGCGCGCGCCGACGGCTTCGAGGTCTTCACCCATCCCGAACGCATCGCCGCACAACAGGTCCAAAATGTCGCCTGACAAGCTCGCCTACATGGCCAACCAGATCGGCAGGTTCTTCGCGCACCAGCCGCATGACAAGGCGGTTGCAGCCATCGCCGAGCACATCCAGAAGTTCTGGGACCCGAGGATGCGCAGCGAGATCATCGCACAACTCCAGGCTGTGCAGCTTGATCCTGCTGCGCGCCAAGCAATCGAGCACCTACGCGAATCAAGTCGTGGTTGAACCTACCTAGGCAAAGACCTGGGAGTTTGCTAAGAAAAATCAACAATCATTCTGGGAGCGATCCATGAGTACCACAGCCTTCCCGGCGCGGAGCAATGCCGGATTGTCCGGTCTGCTGCACCGCGACCGGTCGATCGCCGACGTCGGTTACAGCCGGTGGATGGTGCCCCCGGCGGCACTTTGCGTGCATCTGTGCATCGGGCAGGCCTACGCGTTCAGCGTGTTCAACCTGCCGATGTCCAAGCTGATCGGCATCACGCAGTCCGCCCCGGACGACTGGAAGCTCACCGATCTCGGCTGGATCTTCAGCATCGCGATCTTCTTCCTGGGCCTCTCCGCGGCGCTGCTTGGTCGATGGGTCGAGGAAGGCGGGCCGCGCCGCGCGATGTTCGCCGCCGCGCTGTGCTGGTCAGGCGGTTTCCTGGTCTCTGCGTTCGGCGTATACGTTCACAACATCTGGCTGGTCTATCTCGGTTACGGCGTGCTTGGCGGGTGCGGGCTGGGCATCGGCTACATCTCACCGGTCTCGACGCTCATCAAATGGTTCCCGGACCGACCGGGCATGGCGACCGGCATGGCGATCATGGGGTTCGGCGGCGCCGCGTTCATCGCCTCGCCGCTGTCGGTGTGGCTGATGCAGCAATTTTCTACGCCCACCCACGTTGGCGTAGCCGAGACGTTCGTCGTGCTGGGTGTGATCTATTTCTTCTTCATGATGGTCGGCGCGGCGCTCGTACGCCTGCCGCCGGAGGGCTGGGCGCCGGCAGGCTACGTCGTGCCCGATCAGCCCAAGAAGCTCATCACCACAAAGAACGTGTTCGTGTATCAGGCGCTGAAGACGCCACAATTCTGGCTGATCTGGTGGGTGCTCTGCCTGAACGTGACGGCCGGCATCGGCGTGCTCGGCCAGGCATCGGCGATGAGCCAGGAAATGTTCCCGGGCAAGGTCACGGTCACTGCGGCGGCCGGCTTCGTCGGGCTCATGAGCCTGTTCAACATGGGCGGCCGCTTCTTCTGGGCCTCGGTGTCCGACTATATCGGACGCAAGAACACCTACTTCGTGTTCTTCTTCCTGGGCGTGCTGCTGTATTCCGCGGTGCCGCAGACCGGCGAACTGGGCAGCGTCGCGCTGTTCGTGCTGTGCTTCTGCGTTATCATGAGCATGTATGGCGGCGGCTTCGCCACCGTGCCCGCCTATCTGCGCGACATGTTCGGCACACGCTACGTTGGCGCAATCCACGGCATGTTGCTCACCGCCTGGTCGATGGCCGGGATCTTCGGGCCCGTGCTGGTCAACTACATCCGCCAATACAACGTCGAGCACGGTGTGGCGAAGGCCGCTGCCTACAACATCACCATGTATGTCATGGCGGCCCTGCTGGTGGTCGGATTCTTCTGCAACCTCTTTATACAGGAGGTGCATGAACGACATCACATGAAGCACGACGAAGCCGACGCCATGGGCATGGCGGACTGAGGGAGACGGACCATGACCAAACGCACCACCTCGCTGGAGTTGGCACTCGCCTGGGGCTTTGTCGGCATTCCGCTCGCCTGGGGCGTGATGCAGACCGTGCTGAATGCGCTGAAACTGTTCCAGTAGCGACAACGGCGGCAGCGCTACGCCGCCGTCAGTTCCTGGTGCACCAGGCCGAGCAGCCGCGCCTGCAGTGCGGCGTCGGCCTCCAGTGCCTTGGCGCCGCCCTCGTACGCAACCTGGCCGTTCACCAGCACATAGGCGTGATCGGCGATCGGCAGCACTGTCTCCGCGTGGTGCTCGACGATGATCATCGCCACGCGTCCGCGCAGTCGCACCAGCGCATCCATCACCTCCTGCACGATCGCAGGTGCAAGACCCTCGAACGGCTCATCCAACAGGATGAGCCGGCTTGGCACGGTCAGCGCCCTTGCGATGGCGAGCATCTGGCGTTCGCCGCCCGACAGGCTTTCCGCCCGCGAGCGCTGCAAAATCCGGAGCTTTGGGAACAGGTCAAAGATCTCGTCGAACGATGCGCCCCCCGGACGCGCGGCGATCTGCAGGTTCTCCGTCACATTCAAATTGGGAAACAGACGTCGTCCTTCCGGCACGATGGAAATGCCAAGCCGGTTGATCTCATGCGGCCGCGCGTGGGTGATGTCCTTGCCATCCATAATGATGCGCCCGGCGCTTTTGTGCACCGTGCCCGTGATCGCACGCAGCATCGTCGTCTTGCCAACGCCGTTGCGGCCAAGCAGCGCCACTGCCTCGCCCTCGCGCACCACGAGGTCGAGATCGGTCAGCACCAGGCTGCCGGAGTAGCCGGCGCGCACCTGCTCAAGTTGAAGCATCGGTTTCGTCGCGGCAGGACGCGGCGCCTCGGTGCGCACGGTCGGTTGCGGGCCGCCGGCGCGTGCGGTGCCCATATACGCGGTCACGACATCCGGATTGTTCGCCACCTCGGCCGGTTTGCCATCGGCAATCACGCGGCCCTGGTGCAGCACGGTAATGCGGTCCGACAGCGCCAGAACGCGATCGATGTCATGCTCGATGAGCAGCACCGCGTGCGTTGCGGCGAGCTGACGGATCAGCGCACCCACAACTTCGCGATCGGCTTCGGCGAGCCCGGCTAAAGGTTCATCCAACAGCAGCAGCTTCGCGTCCGTGGCAAGCGCGATGGCAATCTCCAGCAGGCGCTGCTCGCCATGCGACAGATTGGCACAGGGTTCGGCAGCGCGTTCGTCCAGCCCCACGGCGGCAAGCAGCGACCAGGTTCGCGCATTGATGTCGGCGAGCCGATAGGCGTCGCGCCACAGCGAGTTCTGCTGCGGGCTCTGCGCCTGTACCGCGACACG
>CAVUBS010000025.1:0-123375 GCA_963739725.1 uncultured Alphaproteobacteria bacterium
CGATGACGCGTCCTTCAGCGCCACACGATCCTGCGGCCGCTTCGGGCCGGCAAGGCTCGGTACGACCGTGGACAGGTCGAGCTCCAGCGTGTCGGTGAACACCGGCTCGGGCGTGCCGGGCTCGCGGAACATGCCCTGCGCCTTCAGGTACGCCTCCACCAGCGCGATGCGGTGCTCGTCGCGCCCGGTCAGGTGCAGGTAGTCGAGCGCCACCTTGTCCACCGGGAAGAAGCCGCAGGTCGCGCCGTATTCCGGCGCCATGTTGCCGACCGTGGCGCGATCGGCGAGGCCCAGCTCGTCCAGCCCCGGCCCGAAGAATTCCACGAATTTGCCCACCACGCCCTTGCGGCGCAGCATCTGCGTCACGGTCAGCACGAGGTCGGTCGCGGTGGCGCCCTCCGGCAGCTTGCCGGTCATGCGGAAGCCGATGACGTCGGGGATCAGCATGGCGATCGGCTGGCCGAGCATCGCCGCCTCGGCCTCGATGCCGCCGACGCCCCAGCCCAGAATGCCGAGGCCGTTCACCATCGTGGTGTGGCTGTCGGCGCCGTACAGCGTGTCGGGATAGGCGATCGTCGCGCCGTCCGCCTGGCCGGTCCACACGCACTGGCCGAGATACTCCAGGTTCACCTGGTGGCAGATGCCGGTGCCCGGCGGCACGACGCGGAAGTTGGAGAACGCGTCCTGGCCCCAGCGCAGGAAGCGGTAGCGTTCGCCGTTGCGCTCGAACTCGATGTCGACGTTGCGGGTCAGCGCGTCGGGCCGCGCCGAGACATCGACGATGACCGAGTGGTCGATCACCAGATCGACCGGCACCAGCGGGTTCACCTTCTGCGGGTTGCTGCCGAGCCGCGTGATGCCGTCGCGCATCGCCGCCAGATCGACCACGGCGGGCACGCCGGTAAAGTCCTGCAGCAGGATGCGGGCGGGCTTGAACGGCACCTCGCGGTCGGAGTGCGCGGCGCCGAGCCAGCCGGCGATCGATTTCGCGTCCTCGACGGTGTAGCTCGTGCCGTCCTCGAAGCGCAGCACGTTCTCCAGCAGGATCTTCAGCGTGACCGGCAGTCGGGAAATGTCGCCCAGCGACTTCGCCGCCTCGGCAAGCGAGAAGTAGTCGTACCTGCTTGCCCTGGACGGTCAGTGTGCGGCGCGTCTTCAGGGTATCCTGCCCGATCGCTTTCATTGGCGCATTCGCCTTCCGTTGGGCGGCACGGTTGAGAGTGCATGCCGCGGGTGCAATGGTTGTGGCCGCGGGTTTTTACACACCAGCCCGCCAGCGTCCACGGGCGGGGAGAGCGGTCTTGTTGCAGGCGTCCGGCTTGGCAGCGTTCCGAGGCGAGCGGCTGGTGTTCCGCGACCTCGATTTCGCGGTGGCCGCCGGCGGGGCGCTGCTGCTGACCGGTCCGAACGGCGCGGGGAAATCCACGCTGCTGCGGCTGCTGGCCGGTCTGCTGCGGCCGGCGGCAGGCGCGTTGACCTGGGACGGAGAGGACGCTCTCGCCGATCTGCCGGCGCATGCCAGGCGGGTGGCCTATCTTGGCCACCAGGACGCGGTGAAGCCGGGGCTCACGGCGGCGGAGAACCTGCATTTCGCGGCCCGGCTGAGTGGCGGGGATGGTGGCGAGGCGCTTGCCGCGGTCGGGCTTGCGGACCTCGCCGACCTCCCTGCGCGGATGCTGTCCGCCGGACAGAAGCGGCGGCTCGCGCTGGCGCGGCTCGTGCTGTCGCGCGCGCCGGTCTGGCTGCTGGACGAGCCGACCTTGGGGCTGGATGCGGCATCGGTGGAGCGGCTCGGCGGCATGCTGGGGGCGCATCGCGCGCGGGGCGGACTGTTGGTCGCCGCGACGCACCTGGCGCTGCCTCTGGCGGAAGCCGCCGGTCTGCGGCTGGCATGAACCAGCATACAGACCAGCCTCCCCCTCCCCTTGCGGGAGGGGGTTGGGGGAGGGGGCCGCCCCAGTCCATTCGCCGCCTCCCCTCCCCCCAACCCCCTCCCGCAAGGGGAGGGGGAGCCCTTCTATTCTCGTTGCCGTCCTGGCGCGCGAACTGCGGCTGTCGCTGCGGCATGGCGCCGACACGCTAGCGGCGCTGCTGTTCTTTCTGCTCGCCGCCTCGCTGTTCCCCCTGGCCATCGGCCCGGCGCCTGAAACCCTGGGCCGCATCGCGCCCGGGATCATCTGGGTGTGCTCGCTGCTGGCGGCGCTGCTGCCGCTCGATCGGCTGTTCGGCGCGGATTTCGAGGACGGCTCGCTCGACCAGCTGCTGCTGTGCGGCCTGCCGCCCGCGGCGCTCGCATTGGCGAAGGCGTTGGCGCACTGGCTGGTCACCGGCCTGCCGCTGCTGCTCGCCGCCGCACCCTTGGCGGTGATGCTCCGAATGCCCGAACCGGCGATCCCGACGCTGCTGCTCGGCTTGCTGCCGGGGACGATGCTGCTGTCCCTGCTCGGCACGACCGGGGCGGCGATCGTGCTGGGCGCGCGCCGCGGCGGCGTTCTGCTGCCGCTGCTGATCCTGCCGCTCGCCACGCCCGTGCTGATCTTCGGCGTCGCCGCCGCCGACGCCGCATCCGGCGGACTTCAGTCCGCGCCCGCATTTGCTGCTGCTCGCGGCAATGCTGGCAGCGGGACTGCCGCTCTGCCCGCTCGCCGCCGGCGCCGGGCTGCGCAGCGCGGCAGAATAGGTTGAAAATGAAATTGATCAGACAATCACTGGTTGCTTTCAGAATCATCCTGCAACGAGTCGGTGCCAAAATAAGGCGGATTTGCGGCGCCACACCAATAACATCTCGGTGCCATCGCAATTCCTTGATTTTGCCGTTGCATGCATGCGGCGTGGTTCGATACAGGTGACCGTGGGAAGATGTTCTGATGACACAAGCCGCATGGCGGTGTGGCGCGGCTGGCTGTCGGCTTCCTGCGCCGCGCATGGCCGACAACACTGCGAACGACATCGGCGACCTGCCCGGCGCCACGCTGCGTCCGGGCTGTGCCGCGGGCCTCGGTGTCGTCGCCATCCTGCTCCGGTGAGGCTCCATGGACCTATCTGAAATGCTTGTCTCCCCCGCGCATCAAGACGATGCGTCGAGCGTCGCCACGCCGGCGAATGATGCGGCAATCGACGCGCTGCGCGATCTGATCGTGGCGAAGCTGACCTATGCCACCGGGCGCGATCCCCTGGGCGCCACCGACCGTGACTGGTTCGTCGCCGCCGCACTGGCCCTGCGGGACCGCATCGTCGACCGCTGGCTGCACAGCGCGCGCGACGACACCAGCAACAACCGCAAGCGCGTCTATTATCTGTCGCTCGAATTCCTCCCGGGCCGCCTGCTGCTGGACTCGCTGAACAATGCGGGTCTGACCGAGCCGATGCGGCTGGCGCTCGGCCGAGCTCGGCGTCGACCTCGAGCGGCTGCGCACCATCGAGCCCGATCCCGCACTCGGCAATGGCGGGCTCGGTCGGCTGGCCGCCTGCTTCATGGAGAGCATGGCGAGCCTGGGCATTCCCGCCTACGGCTTCGGCATTCGCTACAATTTCGGGCTGTTCCAGCAGGTGATCCGCGACGGCTGGCAGCACGAATACCCCGAGGACTGGCTCTCGCTGGGCAATCCGTGGGAGTTCGAACGACCCGATGTGCACCACAAGGTGAACTTCGGCGGCTGGGTGGATACGGCGCAGGGCGCGGACGGCACGTCCCCCGCGGTCTGGCACCCGCACGATACGGTGATCGCCATCGCCTACGACACGCCGGTGGTCGGCTGGCGCGGCCGCCATGCGAACACGCTGCGCCTGTGGTCGGCACGTGCGCCGGACCCGCTGGCACTCGAGACATTCAACCGCGGCGACCATGTCGGCGCGCTGGCCGCCCGCGCGCAGGCGAACGCGATCTCGCAGATCCTCTACCCGAGCGACGAGACGCCCGCCGGCCAGGAACTGCGACTGCGCCAGGAGTATTTCTTCTCCTCCGCCTCGCTGCAGGACCTGCTGCGCCGGCATATCCAGCAGTACGGCGAGGTGCACAGCCTGGCGGACAAATGTGCGATCCAGCTGAACGATACGCATCCCGCGATCGTCGTCGCCGGAGTTGATGCGGCTGCTGGTGGACCAGCACGGCGTGCCGTGGGCCGAGGCCTGGCGGATCACCACGAACACCATCTCCTACACCAACCACACGCTGCTGCCCGAGGCGCTGGAGACCTGGCCGGTGCCGCTGATGGAGCGGCTGCTGCCGCGCCACATGCAGATCATCTACGAGATCAACAAGCTGCATCTCGACTCGATGGCGGATTCCCGCCGCCCGGACATGCCGCATTCCGACGTGTCGGTCATCGACGAGGCCGGCGACCGGCGGGTGCGCATGGGCACGCTGGCGTTCCTGGGCTCGCACCGTGTGAACGGCGTGTCGGCACTGCACACCGAACTGATGCGGCAGACGGTGTTTCGCTCGCTGCACCAGCTCTATCCGGACCGGATCGTCAACAAGACCAACGGCATCACGTTCCGCCGCTGGCTGTTCACCGCCAATCCGCGCCTCACCGCGTTGCTGCAGGACGCGATCGGACCGGAGATCCTGGACGATGCGATGGCATTGGAACGCCTGGCGCCGCTGGCGGACGATACGGCGCTGCACGACCGGCTGATTGCCGCCCGGCGCGCCAACAAGGTGGCGCTCGGCACGCTCATCGCCGAGCGGCTGGAGATCGCGATCGATCCGGATGCGCTGATCGACGTGCACATCAAGCGCATCCACGAATACAAGCGGCAGTTGCTGAACATCCTGGAGACGATCGCGCTGTATAACGCGATGCGCGATCAGCCGGGCCGGGACTGGGTGCCGCGGGTGAAGATCTTCGCCGGGCGGGCCGCCGCGAGCTACCGGCGCGCCAAGCTGATCATCAAGCTGATCCACGACGTGGCGAGCGTGGTGAATGACGATCCGGCGATGCGGGGTCGGCTGAAGGTCGTGTTCCTGCCGGACTACAACGTCAGCCTGGCAGAGGCGATCATCCCGGCCGCGGATCTGTCCGAGCAGATCTCGACCGCGGGCATGGAGGCATCCGGCACCGGCAACATGAAGCTGGCGCTGAACGGCGCGCTGACCATCGGCACGCTGGACGGTGCGAACCTTGAAATCCTCGACCGAGTCGGCGCGGCGAACATGTTCACGTTCGGGCTCACCGCACAGGAGGTGGAGCAGCGCCGCCGTCAGCCGCGCCCGTCGATCGCCTGCTCGCCGGCGTTGCTGGAGGTGCTCGACCTGGTTGGCTCCGGCATGTTTTCACGCGATGAGCCGAACCGCTACCACGATCTGCTTGCCGACCTGACGGGCAGCGACTGGTTCATGGTGACGGCGGACTTCGACGCCTACCTGGCCGCACAGCGCGATGTCGTGGCGCGGTGGCGCGACCGCGGCGCCTGGTGGCGGTCGAGCGTGCTGAACACTGCGCACGTGGGCTGGTTCTCGTCCGATCGCACGATCTGCGAATACGCGGAGAATATCTGGGGCGTGCCGGTGGCGACCGACAGGGCTCCGCCCTGAAACCCGCCCGGTGGCGTTGCCCCCGGGACCCCCACCAAAGGCGTAGCCTTTGGGATCCATTACTAAAGTAATGGGTTCCAAGGGCTCCGCCCTTGGCGGAGTCCAGAGGCAGAGCCTCTGGTGGGGTTCGGGGTGAAACCCCGACCGTACCACGGCAATTCCCGGCCAGGTCAGATCGTGACGAGCAGCGCCCAGATCGCCAGCAGGCCCACCACCAGCCCCGCCGATGCGATCAGACCGGACTGAGTGGGGTTTGTTGCCGCAGCCTTGGCGCGGGCGCGGGTTCGACGCATATGTCTGGCTGTGTCGGACATGACGTTCGACCTCGATAAATGACACGGCGCATGCTGCCACAGGCGCATGACGCCGCGTAATTCGCAAAACTCCGTACTCCCGGTGGTCATTGCAGCGATTGACCGCCCGGCAGGCGGTGCAACACTGCGCGGAACACGAGAGAGCAACGCCGTGGCGGCACCGAGGTTCACGACAGTTTATCGCGTTCAGGGCGATGCCGGCTCGATCGAGGCCCGGGCGCAGGCGATCGCCGTCGAGCAGAGCGTCGAGATGCCGATCTCGGCCATCGTGGAACCGGAGATTCTGGCCGACATCGTCGGGCGCGTCGAGGCGATCGACGACCGCGGCGGCGGGCTGTTCGACGTGCGCATAGGCCTGGCGACCGCCACCACCGGCCTGGATGCCGCGCAGTTCCTGAATATGGTGTTCGGCAATGCCTCGCTGTACGAGGATGTGGTTCTGCAGGACGTCGAGATCCCCGCCGAGGTGGCGACGGCATTTGGCGGCCCGCGCCACGGCATCGACGGATTGCGCCGGCGTGTCGGCGCTGTCGGGCGTGCATTCACCTGCTCGGCCATCAAGCCGCAGGGCGTGCCGCCGGCGCGCCTGGCCGAACTGGCGGAGCGTTTTGCCCGCGGCGGTATCGACTTCGTGAAGGACGACCACGGCCTGGCGGATCAGGGCTACGCGCCGTTCGCCGACCGGGTGGCGGCATGTGCCGATGCGGTCCACCGTGCAGCGCAGGCGACCGGACACGCCACGCGTTATGTGCCGAGCCTGTCAGGTGACCTGGACAACATGCGGCGGCAGATCGAGACGGCGCGCGCGGCCGGGATCGACACGGTGATGATTTCTCCGATGCTGGCGGGCTGGGCGAATGTCCAAACGGTGGTGAAGACCTTTCCGGACATTGCCGTCTTCGCCCACCCGACCATGGGCGGCGCCGCGCGCATCGCGCCGGACCTGCTGGTGGGAAAGCTGTTCCGGCTGCTGGGGGCGGACGCGGTGATCTTTCCCAATCATGGCGGCCGGTTCGGCTACACGCCGGAGACCTGCCGCGCGCTGGCCGGACAGGCGCGCGCGGACTGGGTCGGGATCCGCCCCAGCGTTCCGGTTCCGGCGGGCGGCATGACGCTCGACCGCGTGCCGGAGATGCTTGACTTCTATGGACCGGACGCGATGTTGCTGATCGGCGGCAGCCTGCTCGCGGCGCGCGAACGGCTCACCGAGGAAACCGCCGCCTTCACCCGCGCGGTGGCGCAACACACATACCGGTAGACGCACATGGACATCGAACCGCAGCCGCATTTTCGGGAATTCCGCGAGGACTACCGCTGGGACGGGGTTGCCCACCTTCCCTACAAGGAGGACGGCGCCGCACCGTTCAAGGCGATCTCGCGCCAGGTGCTGTTCCACGAGCCCGCGCTCGGCTGCGAACTGCGCTATTTCGAGATGGACGCCGGCGGTTTTTCCACGCTGGAGCGGCACGAGCACATGCACGCGGTGATGATCCTGCGCGGGCACGGCCGGTGTCTGGTGGGTGACGAGGTGCGGGCCGTCAAGCCGTTCGACCTGGTCGCGATCCCGGCGTGGACCTGGCACCAGTTCCGTGCCACCGAGGGTGAGCCGTTTGGGTTCATGTGCATGGTGAACGCCGAGCGGGACAAGCCGCAGTTGCCGAACGCGCAGGAGTTGGAAATGCTCCGCCGGCGGCCGGCGGTTGCGGCATTCCTGGCGACATAGAACGCTCGTCGTGGCCGGGCCTGAACCCGGCCCCCGGCGATACGGGATCGGTTTAGGATTTCGTCACGTTCCCGACCCATGCGTCCCAACTACCGGCTACCGCCGGCGATCCTGATCGCCACTCGACAGCGACGAGCAGCGGGAAAGCCAACAAATAACGGCGCCTGGCATTATATCTCGACTTCGAGTCCGACCTCCACGACCTGGGAGGCCGGCACGCCGAAATAAGCTGCCGGGAGATTGGCGTTGAGGTGCATCGTCGCGAACAATGTTTTTCGCCACATCGCCATGCCGGACGCCTTGCCGGAGATCACCATCACGCGCCTGAAATAGTAAGTGATGTTCTGCGGATCGATGCCGCGGAGTTCGGGTTCGAGGCAGGCGAGCTTCAGCCCTTCCATCATGTCGGGTGTCTCCATGAACCCGAAATGAAAGATCACGCGCGTAATGCCGGCGCCGACCGGCACCAGCCTGATGCGCTGCTCAGGCTCCACCCTCGGTGCATCGGTGGTAATGGAGGAGATCAGCAATACGCGCTCATGCAGCACACGATTATGTCGCAAGTGGTGCGTCAGGCCGAGCGGGATGCCGGTGCTGGCAGCCGTGAAGATTGCCGCCGCTCCAGACAGGCGGATGGGCGGCGTGGTGAGTACCCACGCAACGAAGTCCTCCTCACGCTGGCGCAGCTTGGAGCGCTGATGCTCGAGCAGCTGCCAGCCGGACCGCCAGGTCAGCATCACGAATGCGATGACGCCTGCCATCAGGAGCGGGAACCAGCCACCCTCGATCAGCTTCGTCATGTTTGCAGCAACGAATATCAGCTCGATGACGAGGAAGAAGCCGTTCACGGCGGCGACCAACAACGGGTTGTAGCCCCATTGCAGCGCGACAAGGGCCGCCATCACCGTGGTGATCGCCATCAGCATCGAGACGGCGATGCCGTATGCGCCGCCGAGCGCATCGGACGAGCCGAACGTGATCACGGCTGCAAGCGTTCCGATCGCCAGCAGCCAGTTCACGGCCGGCACGTAGATCTGCCCCTTCGCGTGACTCGCCGTGTGCAGCACGCGCATGCGGGGCAGGAAGCCAAGCTGCATCGCCTGCTGGGTGAGTGAGTAAGCGCCGGAGATGATGGCCTGCGAGGCAATGACGGTGGCCACTGTCGCGAACGCCACCAGCGGATAATGCGCCCACCTTGGGGCAAGCAGGAAGAACGGACTCTCGGCGGCGGCGGGGTCCGCCAGAAGCAGTCCGCCCTGGCCGAAATAGTTCAGCATGAGCGCGGGCAGCACGACGGCGAACCATCCGAGCTGGATGGGCCGCCGCCCGAAATGGCCCATGTCCGCATACATCGCTTCGGCGCCGGTGAGGGCGAGGAACGCGGCGCCGAGCACCGCGAAGGCGATGGCGGGTCCTGCATGAACCAGGTAGACCACGGCATAGTGGGGGCTGAGCGCGGCCAGAATGCCCGGCGTTCGCGCAATGCCGATCACGCCGAGCACGCCGATGACGACGAACCACGCCAGCATCACGGGCCCGAAGATGTTGCCGATGAAGTCGGTTCCCTTGCGCTGCACCAGGAACAAACTCGACCAGGATCGCAATGGTGATGGGAACCACCATCGGCGCGAGCCCGGGCGCGTCGACCTTGAGACCTTCGACAGCGCTGAGCACCGATATCGCCGGTGTGATCACGCCGTCGCCGTAGAGCAGCGCGGCACCGATCAGACCGACGATGAGCAGGGAGGCACGCCAGCTTCCGCGCGGCGCACGCCTTGCGTCGAGCAGCGCGAGCAGTGCCACGATGCCGCCTTCGCCGTGATTGTCGGCGCGCAGGATCAAAATGGCGTATTTGAGCGCGACGATCAAAATCAGCGACCAGAGGATCACCGACACGACGCCCATCACGGTATCGGGCGTCGGCGCCCCGCCCGCCGCGGCGGCCTGTTTCAGCCCATACAGTGTGCTCGTGCCGATATCGCCATAGACGACACCGAGTGCGGCAAGCGCGGCGAGGGCGGGCTGCTTTCGGGCGTCGCCGTGGGACACCGCCGCAGTCTGCAGGGTCTCGGCCATCTGCGCGCAGCTATTCGCGCTTGAAGCGGTAATGGAACCGATCGCCATCCGCTGTCACCAAACCCACGGTCGGGGCCGGGAAATGGATCGGCATCAGCAGCGTGTCGGTATCGGCGACCGAGGACAGAAACCGCCGGCGCGACACCGCCGCCTGCTTCGGATCCCAATCGACGCCCGGCGACCAGTCGATCTCCCGGCACTGGATCGCGTGGTGCATCATGTCGCCGGTCACCACCGCGCGCTGGCCGCGCGAGACGATGTTGACGCAGCAATGGCACGGCGAGTGGCCCGGCGTCGGCGTCAGCGTGATGGTGTCGTCCAGTGCGTAGTCGTCATCGACCAGCAGGGCCTGCCCGGCCTCCACGATCGGCAGGCAATTGTCCCGGAATACCGTGCCGGGAGGATTGGCGCCGCGCGCGTGCTCGGCTTCCCAGGCGGCATATTCCCGTTTGTGGAACACGTATTTCGCGTTGGGGAATGTCGGCACCCAGCGCCCGTCGCGCAGCGTGGTGTTCCAGCCGGTGTGGTCGATATGGAGATGCGTGCAGAACACGTAGTCGATCTTCTCGTAGGCTGACGCCCAGCGCGAACAGCTCGTTCCGCCAGCGCTCCTTGCCGGGGAAATCGAACGGCGGCGGATGGCCTTTGTTTTCCCCCGTGCAGGTGTCCACCAGGATGGTGTGGTGCGGCGTGCGTACCACGAAGGTCTGGTACGTGATGAACATCATCCCCGACGCGGGGTCGAACACCTCCGGCTCCATCACGGGCAGATGCCGCTTGAAGGTGGCCTCGTCGTAGGCCGGAAAGAAATCCTGCGGCCGCCGCCACGGCCCCTCGCGTTCGATCACCGCATCGATGGTGATGTCGCCGATGCTGACCTGTCCGCATTGCTGCTTCCTCCCCGGGTTGAACGGCATAGCGTAACAAGCACCCGCGGGCGAGAACAGGCCCGGACGGGCTGGGCGCAGCACCGCTACGGACATCGATCGGCGCCGCCGTGTATCACCGGCAGCGCAACACGCCCCACGTCAAGCTGGCAGCCGACACCGCGATTGGCTATATTCTCAAAAATGACCGAGTCAGCGAAGCAACTGCGCAGCTTATCCCTTGTCCTTTCGGCTCAAGCCAAGGCGTTGAGGAAAGCCGCCGAAGCGGCGCGCGAGCGAGGCGCCGTTTGGCGGGAGATGGCCCGAATAGCGAGGGAGGCTGCCGGCGCGAGCCGTGAACAGGCCGTCGCGGCGCGCAAGCGTCAGGAAAAGCGCTGTTATCGGCGGACCGAGTTTGGCGGTCACAACCGGAACCGACCAATATTGCCCTTCGTGGCCCCAGCCCATGTCCGTAGCACGCTGAGCGATAGAATTGAGAACACGGCATGGTCATGTTTCGTCGTATCTTTCAAAGGAAGCAGCAGAAACTTATCTCCGGTGCAATGATCTGAACACCGCTCGGAAGCACCAGATCGCGGCGATGCGGATACAGCACCAGCAGATGCGCCGATGTACCGGCAAGCCCACGCGCCAGTCCAACGGCATCATCAAGCTCATTGGCCGTCTGGACAGGTATCGGCACCCGGCGCGGATAATTATACATTGGCTGATATCGCTCGGTAACACCAATTGGCTGTTGACCTAATATCGCAAATGTCTGCGGCACAAAGATATCGTCGCGATCCATGGCAGCAAGACTTGCCACACTGATGAGCGGAGGTTGCCATAGATGCAGATCGATATCCTGGATCGATGGCTGCTCGTCTTCGGTGATTGAAAACAGGACGCTGGAATGCGGCAGCAGGGCAAACGCCTGACGAAGCTCCGCCAGGACCCGGTCGTAAGCAAACCAGTCATAGGTCAGCAATGCGGAACGCAGGACGATGACCGCGAACAATGAGCAGACAACGATCTTTTCCCAGGGTCTGCGAAAACTCGGCTGCGTGCTGGCGATCAGGACAAGCATGACCAGAACAGGGATACGACTGTCGGCCCCCCAACTGCCGGCCATGACATGCGGCATCGCGAGATAGGTCACAAAAAGCAGAACAATCGGCAGATACATCGACCGAACGACCACGATACGCCCAACGCGCAGTAAGAATGGTAAAAAATCCAGCAACCGTTGCCAGCAGGATGATGTCGAGGATCCAATCCGCTGAGAATAGCACCCGAACGAAAATGGCCGGCGCCCGCAGCAGATTGCCCAGACTGTGGCTCATCTGGCCAACGACGCCTGCTGTTGTCGAAATGGACAAACAAAATCGCAGGGACCACAAAAATGGCAGCAGCGGTACCGATCGATGCCAGCGCAGACCACTTGTCGACCTTTCGATCGAGCGCGCGCTGAAGCTCGTAGCCGGCAATGATGACGGCAAACAAGCCGCAGGCATGCAGATGGCAGAAGAACAGTGTCGTGGAAAGCACCGTGCCGCACGCGATGCGCAGGAAGAGTCGAGCGATCGGCGAGCGCGAACCAGAGTCGACGCAGACCAAAGCACCAGCCCAATGCCAAACAGGTAATTTGTAAAGCCGAAAACGAATATCCAGTTGAATACGAACAGCGATGATACCAGGGGCCACAAGCTGTAGCGACCATGCAGGCTACGATGCAGAGCGACGCAGCCGGTCACCTGGAGCAACAATGCAAGAGCGAGGAACACGCGTCCGGCAGTCTCCAGTGGCATCACATGGGACAGCAGGGGAACCACAATGTCCATGGCGGCGTTCGGCAGGATGAACGAACCAATGGTGTAGTGATCCTGTAGGGCAGCAGACCCGTGCCAATGCGTCAGGATATACATGCGGGCGATATGAAACGGATAATCATGCAGTGGTGGATTTTGCACGACAAGAATTGGAAAAATGCAGAGCAGACAGATTATGATGGTGGCAATCCAGTAGGGACGAATTGACATCGTGATTTTGCTCTTCTCTTGCATTTGCCCCTCGGGCACAGTGTATGGCCACGCCGCACGATGGCAATAGGCTGAGGCAATAGGCGAACTCGCCGGGGGTGCGTGGTGTCGTACCGGCCCGCCAACCGACCCCGGCGCATGACAAGAGTTTAATCGACATGACAGTGGTTTAATCGCTCCGGCACGAGAACGTTCATCTGCACACCTGCATTGTGTCGAAGTCAGCGGCGCCAACCGGCATGCCGCTTCCGAATACGCAGAGCCGTTTCCCCCTCAGGAGGATCCATGACCAATCCAAATCGGCCCCCCAGCGCGCAGCGTCCTTGGCGACGCACGGCGCTTGCCGCCATGCTGTTGGCCGGCACCGCGCTGGGCGGCTTCGCCATCGCGCAGTCAGGCGTCGCCGCCACCGACGCCTCCGGCAATGCGGCGCCGGGCGCACCGGTCAATCCGCCCGGCAGCGGCATGAGCCACACGCTGCCGGACTTCACCGACCTCGTGACCCAGGTGAAGCCGGCCGTGGTGTCGATCACCAGCAAGATGCAGGCCGGCCAGGCCGCCGATGAGGACGAGCCGCAGATGCCGCGCCAGTTCCGGCAGTTCCCGTTCGGCGGCATGGGGCCCCAAATGGGACCGCAGACGGGCCCGCAGATGCGCGCAGTCGAGGCCCGCGGTTCCGGCTTCATCGTCGCTGCCGATGGGACGATCGTCACCAACAATCATGTGGTGAAGAACGCCAAGACGGTGTCGGTCACGCTGGACGATGGCACCGTGGTTCCGGCGAAGGTGATCGGGCACGATTCGCGCACCGACATCGCGGTGCTGAAGATCGATGCGCACCGCCAGCTTCCCTACATCCAGCTGGGCAATTCGGCGAGCGTGAAGCCGGGCCAGTGGGTGGTGGCGATGGGCAATCCGTTCGGCCTCGGCGGCACGGTGACCGCCGGCATCGTCTCGGCCAGCGGCCGCGACATCGGCGCCGGGCCGTATGACCACTTCATCCAGATCGACGCGCCGATCAACCAGGGCAATTCCGGTGGCCCGCTGTTCACCCAGGACGGCAAGGTCATCGGCATGAACACGGCGATCCTGTCGCCGTCGGGCGGCTCGATCGGCATCGGCTTCGCCATTCCGTCCGACATGATCAAGACGGTGGTGGCGCAGCTCGAGAAGACCGGCCATGTCACGCGCGGCTTTATCGGCGTCGAGGCGCAGCCGGTCAGCGAGACGATGGCGAAGGCGATGCATCTCTCGCAGAACTCCGGTGCGCTGATCGCCGGCGTGCAGGCCGATGCACCCGCCGCGCGCGCCGGGCTGGAGCCGGGCGATGTCATCACGTCGGTGAACGGCCAGGCGGTGACCAACCCGCGCGATCTTGCGATGGACATCGCGGCGGTGCAGCCGGACGACGAGGCAAAGCTGCAGGTGCTGCACGAGGGCGAGACCAAGACGGTGGACGTGAAGGTCGGTCAGCTGCCGAACGAGCAGATGGCCACCAACGAGCACGGACAGGAGTCAAAGGGCCGGATCGGCGTTGCCTTGGCGCCCTTGTCGCCGGATCTCAGCAACCAGCTCAACGTGCCGGACGGCACGCGCGGCGTGGTGGTGCGCAGTGTCGAGCCGGGCTCGCCGGCCGATCAAGCCGGGCTGGAGGCTGGCGACGTGATCGTGGGTGTCGGCGGCAAGAAGGTGACGTCGCCGTCAGATGCCGCGAGCGCGATCCGCAATGCGGCCAAGGACCATGCGGTCGCACTGCGCATCATCCGCAACGGCCAGGCGGCCTTCGTCGCGGTGAATCTCGATCAGAGCTCGGAGGGGTAACAGCGGAGAGACAGAAAGAGAGCGCTCCCCCTCCCCTCGCGGGAGGGGGTCGGGGGAGGGGACGACGGTGTCGCAAGTGATCCGTCACCGTCAGGCTCGTGACACCGCCATCCGCCGCGACCTCTCCGCAAGGGGAGGGGAGAAGTACGCTTACGATCGTCGTCACCGCGGACGGTTCATCCGCCGCGCTCTTCCCGCCACAGACTTAGCTTTTCCTGCACCGGTCGATCCGAGAAGCTGAACAGCACGGCCTCGCCGCTCGTGCGATGGCGATGCCAGTGCCAGCTCGGCACCACGAAGATGTCGCGCGGCTTCCAGCGGAACGTCGTATCGCCGATCACCGTCTCGCCCTCGCCCTCCACCGCGACGAACACCGTGCCATCGGTCGAGCGATACGGCGCACCGCCAAACCCCGCAGGCAGCAGCTGCATGAATGCACCGATCGTCGGCATGGCCGACTCGCCGGATGCCGGATTGACGTAGCGCAGCTTGTGCCCGTGGCAGGCATCCGGATCGCCGTTGCGCGCCAGCGTCGCCAGCGCCTCGCGCGACCGCGCGTAGGGATAGTTGAACACCGGCGAGCTCTTCACCGTCGGATGCCAGTCCACCGGCAGCATGTTCGCGCCATACCGCGCAAGACTGTCGCCTTCCGGGCGCGTCACCGTCTGGCTGTCGGCATTTGCCGGTTCGGCGAAGCTTGCATCGAACAGCCGGACGATCGGAATGTCCAACCCGTCGAGCCAGACCATCGGCTGATCCGTGTCGTTGCCGTGGTCGTGCCACGTCCAGCTCGGCGTGATGACGAAATCGCCAGGCTCCATCATCGTGCGTTCGCCTTCCACCGCGGTGTAGGCGCCATGGCCCTCGATGATGAAGCGCAGCGCGGACTGCGTGTGACGATGCGCCGGCGCCACCTCGCCCGGCATGATGAGCTGCAGTCCGGCGAACAGCGAATGCGTGATCGAGGTCTGGCCGCGCAACCCGGGATTCTCCAGGATCAGCACCCGCCGTTCGGCTTCCTTCGCCGTGATCAGGCCGCCGGCCTGCATCAGGAACGGCCGCACCACCGCGTCGTAGTCCCATCGCGCCGGCAGCGCCGGGGTCACCGGCGCGCGCGTCACCATCGAGTGCAGGCGTTCCCACAGCGGCGCCAGCGAGTGTTCGCCGATCCGATCGTAAAATGCCTGACGTTCGCTTGTTTGCGTGACGCCCGCTTGGCTGACGACGGTGTCGTTCATGGGGAAGTTCCTCCGATCGCTGCCGGCTTGCGCCGATCAGGCAAATGTCGGTGTCTCCCGTCTAGGCAGCGGTCCGGGCGGAGTCAATCACGGTGCCGGTGCGCATGCCTGGGCGCGAGCGGACGAGCGGAGATACGGACCGAGGATGGTTGCCACCTGACAGGCGCTCATCGGCCTGCGCCCGCGCGAAGGCTGCCGGTTCAGATTGATCACGACGGTCCCGCCGCCGGCCAGCGCAAGGCGAAGCTTGCCCGGTCTGCCAGGCGATATGCCGAGACCGGCCGCCGTCACGTGCTCGCGATACAGTTGGGCAAGTTCAGGCGATCGGGAATGATACAGCCCGACCGCGGCGAACCAGTTGCCGCCTGTCGCCTCGTGCAGGCCGACCAGGAAGCGAGCGGCGTAGTCGGCATTGGCGACGGGGTCCAATGCCTCCTCCAGCGTGCGGAATGCTTTCGGATGAAACTGCAGGTCCACCTGCATGCAGCCGATGTCGGTATAGAGGCTGCCATGCGTCAGCGCCCTGAGGATCCCGGCGACAGCCTGTTCCTTGGTCGCGAAGAACACGCCCTGCCCGTCGGCGTTGAGCGTCCATGGCCAGGGTTGCAGCGTCGAGGCTCCGTCAATCCGCCGACCGCTCTCGGCCTTGGCGATCGCGTTGAGCAGACCGGGCGGCGTGCCGTATTGCTGCTCGGCCTTCTGCACCGCAGCCGCACACAGATCACTCTGTTGCTGATCGGACAGCGGTGGCGCGGTGACCTGGGCCGCATGACTTGAGGAAGACGCCAGAGCCACGGTCAGTCCGACGACGATCAGCAGCGGGCATCGCATGCGTTCAGCGAACCATCAGCACCAGCTTGCCTCGCAGGTGCCGCGCCTCGATCACCCGATGCGCCTCCGCCGCTTCGCTGAGTTTGTAGCGCGTGATTTCCGGCGGCCAGACTGCACCGAGTTCGAGCAGTGCCAGCATTCGCTCCAGATGGGCGCGATCGCGTGCGACATTCGGGCGCAGGGTCTGCACATCCTTGCGGGTCGGCTCGAAGCCCGGCGGTGCGGGCGCGATCCAGACCAGCCGTCCACCCGGCTTCAGCACTGTGTAGGAACCGGCGCGAACGTTGCCGCCCACCGTGTCGAACACGACATCGCAGCCGCTGATCGCCTTGCTGAAATCCTCGGCGTTGTAGTCGATCACCTGATCTGCACCGAGGCTGCGCACGTAGTCGTGGTTTGCCGCGCTGGCGGTCGTGATCACCTTGGCGCCGAGGTGCTTCGCGAGCTGGATGGCAAAGCCGGCGACACCGCCGGCGCCGCCCTGGATCAGAATGGTTTCGCCGGATTTGAGCTGCGCGGTATCCTCGACGGCCCACAGCGCGGTGAGGCTGGTCAGGCCCATGGCGGCGGCCTCGGCGTGACCAAGCCGATCCGGTTTCTTCGCGACGATCGCGGCCTTGATGGCGAGCTTTTCGGCGTACGCGCCTTCGATCCCCTGGTCGGTGACACCGAACACGGCATCGCCGACCGCGAGATCGGTCACGCCGGGGCCGACCGCGCTCACCACACCGGAGAAATCGCGCCCCAGGATATGCGGAAAGGTGACGGCATAGCCGCTGCCGCCCAGACGCACCTTGTAATCAGCGGCATTGAGGCTGGCGGCATGGATGTCGACGACGATCTCGCCCGGCCCGGCGGTGGGATCCGGCGCGTCCCCATAGTGCAGCATCTCCGGTCCACCATGGTTTGTCAGCAATACCGCCTTCATGGTCTTGTGCCCTTTGCAACTGCCTGTCGATCACAGCAATCCTCTTGATGCCGAGCCGCTGCCGCGATTTGCGCAGACGACGCGATTTCCGCAGACTATAGGGGCGGTTCCGGTGCCTGGCGACTCACGTGGTGCGCGGCGCCTTCTGCGCGCACATACGGCGTCAGAACGTTGGACCAACCAGGTCGTAATGTCTGCGACCTAGTCGGCCTCGGCCGCGCCAAATTTCTCAGAAGGCGAGAACCGCCGAGCCCGTCACCCCGACGATGTCCGTCACCCAGACGATGAAGGAGCGCTGCAATGAGCACTGCCGACGTCCTGCGAAACCTCGTCATCGCGAACCACATTCTTGCCCATGAAGGCGTCGTCGATGCCTACGGCCATATCAGCGTGCGCCATCCCGAGCGGTCCGACCGGTTCTTTCTGTCGGGCTCGCGCAGTCCGGAACTCGTGACGCCTGATGACATCATTGAATATGATCTCGACTGCAATCCGATCGACCTGCGCGGGCGCGCTCAGTACACCGAGCGCCCGATCCACGGCGCGATCTACAGCAAGCGCCCCGATGTGATGTCCGTGGTGCACAACCACGCCTACGAGGTCATCCCCTTCACCGTCGCACAGGGCGTGAAACTCCGACCGCTGCTGCACGTCGCCGCAGGCATCGGCGCCGAGATCCCCGTCTGGGATATCCGCCACAAATTTGGCGACACCAACCTGCTGGTGACCACGCTGCCGCAAGGCGCCGATCTCGCCGAAGGGCTCGGCGCGAATCGTGTCGTGCTGATGCGCGGTCACGGCGCGGCGGTTGCCGGAACCTCGATCGAGGATACGGTGCACACGTCGGTTCACCTCAAAATCAACGCGCAGATCCAAGCCGAGGCGATGCGCATGGGCGGCGACATCGTCTATCTCAGTGAAGGGGAAGTTGCCGAGATGCGGAAGTCCAGCGCAGGCCACGCTCGGGCATGGGAGTATTGGACACGCCGCGCCGGCATAACGGGCTGACCACCTATGGACCCGCTTGTCCGCCGCAAACTTGGCCGCACCGGCATCGAGGTCACGCAACTTGGAATTGGCGGCGCCGGGTTGGGAGATTTGTTCGATGTGGTCGAGGACGCCGACGCCAGCGCCACGTTGCAGGCGGCGTGGGACGCCGGCATCCGCTACTACGACACGTCTCCGTGGTACGGCCGCGGTCAGAGCGAGCATCGCTTCGGCCGCGCGCTGTATCGTCGGCCGCGCGCCGACTACGTGCTGTCCACCAAGGTCGGGCGGTTGTTCCGCGCGTGCCACGACGCAGAGAACTTCGAGCACGGCTTCTGGCGCGGCGGGCTCAAATTCCAGCACCGCTTCGACTACAGCTACGATGGGGTCATGCGCAGCTTCGAGGACAGCCTGCAACGCCTCGGCCTGCCCCGCATCGATCTGCTGCTGATCCACGACCTGGACATCTCCCATCATGCCACCGATGCGAAGGTGACGGCTTATCTGACCGAACTGCACAACGGCGGCTTCCGCGCGCTGATGGAACTCAAGCAGGGCCGGGCTCATCGGTGGCGTCGGTGCGGGCATCAACGAACTTGGGATGATGCCGCGCTTCCTCGATCTGATGGACATCGATGTCTTTCTCGTTGCGCTGCCGTACACGCTGTTGGATACCGATGTCATGGACAGTGAATTTCCACGCTGCGTCGCGCACAATGTCGGCATCGTCATCGGTGCCCCATTCGCGTCGGGCATCCTGGCCACCGGCGCGGTGCCCGGTGCGCGCTACCGCTATGCCGATGCAACGCCGGAGATACTGGCCAAGGTGAAGCGGATCGAGGCGGTCTGCGCCCGACACAAGGTGCCGCTGCCGGCCGCCGCGCTGCAATTTCCACTCGGCCACCCTTCGGTCGCCTCGGTCATCCCGGGCGCCCTGTTGCCGGAGCACGTCGCCCGCAACGTTGCCGCATTCCGCCATGCGATCCCGACGGACCTCTGGGCCGAGCTGAAACACGAGGGGCTGCTGCGAGCGGACGCGCCGGTGCCGTGACCGCTTTTATAGCTGTGCGTCCGGAGGCAGCCATGACGCGGACCATGTTACTGCTGTTTGCAATAGGGCCGGCACAAGCTGCGGATTGGCCAACCACTCCCGATCACAGCCTTACCAAAGGCGCGACCGTGCCAGGCATCACGGTGCAAACGATCTGCGGCACAAAATGGGGCGCTGACGCACGCCATGTCACCGCAGCAATGAAGCGATCGGTCGTTGCGGAATACCACTTCGACGTAAATGCCTGCCCGCAGACCCTCAACAACGGCAAGAGGGTCCCTCGCGCCGAGATCGATCACCTCATTTCGCGCGAGTTGGGCGGCGCCGATACGGTCGATAACCTCTGGCCTCAATGTTATGAGGTCGTACAGCGGGACAAGGCCAAACAGGACGACGGCGCCTACAAGAAGGACCGGCTGGAAAACAAGCTGCACGGGCTGGTTTGCGCCGCCAAGCCAGCGGATCGCGCGTCGCTATTGGCGGAGTATCAACGGAAGATCGCGGCCGACTGGATCGCGCTGTACCACGAGATCTACGGCAACCACTGAGCAGCCGATCTTCAGCCTGCGGCCTGCAGCGCATCACGACCGAACATCGCGCCGCGCGGTCGCTGGCACTTACCCCCGATGATCCAGCCCGATATCCAGCACCGCGACGCTGTGCGTCAGCCAGCCGACCGACAGCAGATCAACGCCCGACGCGGCGATCGCCGGCGCGGTGTCGGGGCGGATGCGGCCCGAGGCTTCGGTGATCGCGCGGCCGCCCACGATCTCGATCGCCTGGCGCAGCATGCCGGGCCCCATGTTGTCCAGCAGCACCGCGTCCACGCCGAGCGCCATCGCCTCCTGAAGCTGCACCAGCGTGTCCACCTCCAGTTCGATCTTGACCAGATGGCCCACCCCGGCGCGCGCGCGCTCCACCGCCGGACGCACCCCGCCGGCGATCGCGACGTGGTTGTCCTTGATCAGCACCGCGTCATCCAGCCCGAACCGGTGGTTCGATCCGCCGCCGACGCGCACTGCATATTTCTGCGCCGCGCGCAGTCCGGGCATTGTCTTGCGCGTGCAAACCACCTGCGCCGTGTAGCCGCTGATCGCATCGACGA
Source organism: uncultured Alphaproteobacteria bacterium (assembly GCA_963739725.1). Lineage (GTDB taxonomy): Bacteria > Pseudomonadota > Alphaproteobacteria > Acetobacterales > Acetobacteraceae > JAMXLO01. The sequence goes on from CAVUBS010000025.1 coordinate 20,516, forward strand.
TGCCGCGCGTGGCGGACGCGATGCCCGACAGATGGCACAGGAAATTCAGCGCCGTGCGTTCGGCCGTCAAAATCCCGCGCGCCGGCCCGCGGATCACCGCGATCGGATCGCCTGGCGCCAACCGGCTGCCGTCCGCACGTTCGACGATGACCTCGATCGCCGGATCGATCAGCCGGAACGCGGTGGCGGCGTAGTCCAGACCAGCCAGCACGCCGGCCTGGCGCGCGACCAGCGCAGTCTCGGTGCGCGCGCTCGCGGGCACGATCGCGTCGGTCGTCAGATCGCCCGCGCGGCCAAGGTCCTCCAGCAGCGCGGCGCGCACCGAGGGCTCGATCATGATGGCTGGCAGCGGCGCGGGGGTCATGGTCGCATCACCGCACCGCCAGCATGCGCTCGACCGCCTGGCGCGCCCGCACCGCCACCGCCGGATCGATCGTCACCTCGTAGCGCATCTCCTCCAGCGCGCTGCGGATGTTCGCCAGCGTGATGCGCTTCATGTGCGGACACAGATTGCACGGGCGGACGAACTCGACGTCCGGATGGTGCACCGACACGTTGTCGGCCATCGAGCACTCGGTGATCAGCACCACCCGCGCCGGCTTCTCGCGCCCGACATACGCCGCCATATCGGCCGTCGAGCCGGCATAGTCCGCCTCGGCCACCACCTCCGGCGGGCATTCGGGATGCGCCAGCACCACCACGCCCGGATGGTCGGCGCGCAGGGCGCGGATCTCGGCGGCGGTGAAGCGCTCGTGCACCTCGCAGCGGCCGGCCCAGGAGATGATCCTCACGCCCGTCTGCGCGGCGATGTTCTGCGCCAGATACTCGTCGGGCAGCATGATCACGCGCTCGACGCCGAGCGATTCGATGACCTTGCGCGCGTTGCCCGACGTGCAGCAGATGTCGGATTCTGCCTTCACCGCCGCCGATGTATTGACATACGTCACCACGGGCACGCCGGGCCAGCGCTCGCGCAGCAGGCGCACATCGGCCGCGGTGATCGACTCCGCCAGCGAGCAGCCGGCGCGCGTATCCGGGATCAGCACGGTCTTTGCCGGATTGAGCAGCTTCGCCGTCTCCGCCATGAAGTGCACGCCGGCCAGCACGATCACATCGGCGTCCACCTTCATCGCCTCGCGCGCCAGGGCGAGGCTGTCGCCCACGATGTCGGCCACGCAGTGGTAGATTTCCGGCGTCTGGTAGTTATGCGCCAGGATCACCGCGTTGCGCCGGCGCTTGAGCGCCAGGATCGCGTCGATGTCGTCGGCGAACACCGGCCACTCCATCGGCGGGATGACCGACTTCACCCGGTGATACAGGGGCGCGGTGCGGGCAAGGGTTTCGGCGTAGGACATCGGACACCTCTTCCTTATGCTCTATATGAGCATTTCCTGTTCTTATGCTAGTGATGAGCATAAGGATGTCAAGAGGTGATTGTGCCCGGGGCACGCGCGCTGCTTCGCCAGACCGCAGCCCGCCTTGGCCTACTCCTTGATCTCCATGTCCTCGTAGGATGGAAACGGGCTCATCCAGACGTCGGTGATCGTGTCCTTCGTCACGTGCGGGCCGATGCCGTTGAGGGCACGCAGATCCATGATCGGGGCGAACATCACCCGGTCGATCGAAAGCTGCTGGATCCGGTCGAGGGTCGCCTCGCGCGCCTTGGCATCGCGCTCGCCGGCCTGGCGCAGGAACAGTTCGTCGATGTCGGGATAGCCGCCATTGGCGTACGAGCCCTTGGACCAGATGAACGACTCGACCCGGCTTGCGGCGTTGCCCGAATTGCCGGACGCGGCCATGTAGAGCCCCGGCAGTTTCTTCTCCAGCCAGGTCGCATAGAACGTCGCGCGCTCCATCTGCCGCAGCCGGACGCGGATGCCGACCGCGTTCAAATTGTCGACGACGGCCTCCGCCACGGTCGGGAAGCCCGGGATCGCGGCGAAATCGCCGGCGTCGATGCCGTTGGGATAGCCGGCATCGGCGAGCAGTTGCTTCGCCTTCTCCGGATCGTACGGCAGCGCCTCGACCTGCAGCGCGAACTCCATGACCCGCGGCACGATCACGCCGGCCGGCGGGCAGAAATCGAGGCACGCGGCGTGGTTGATGCCCTTGCGGTCGAGCGCGTAGTTCGCCGCCAGCCGCAGTCGCTCGTCGTGCCACGGCGATTTCGGATCCCACTGCCTGGCGAACTCGATCCAGAAGATCGAGGCGTGCTTGGTCGCCACGATCCTGACGCCCGGCACCGTCTGCAGGCCTTCGGCATCGGGGCCGTCGAGCGCATAGGCGATGTCGGCCTCGCCGGTCCGCACCATCAGTGCGCGCGTGGTGGCCTCGGGCACGCTGCGCATCACCAGCGTCTTCACGTTCGGAACGCGTCGCCAGTAGTCGGGGAACGCATCGAGCACGAACTCGATGCCCGGCCTGCCGCTGGCGTATTTGTACGGGCCGGCGCCGATCGGATGCTTCTTGAAGCCGTCATCGCCGACCTCGGTGAGGTACTTCTTCGGCAGGACGATGCCGGCGGCGCTGGCCGTCGTGCCGAAAAAGGTCATGAAGTCGGGCCACGGCGCGTCGAGGTGAAAGCGCACGACGCGCGGATCGACGATCTCCACCTGCGTGACGTGTTCGTGCAGGGTCTTTGCGGCGGCGCCGTGGTAGCGCTCGAAGCTGAATTTGACATCGTCGGTCGTCAGCGGATCGCCGTTATGAAATTTGAGGTTCGGGCGCAGTTTGAATTCATAGGTGAGGCCGTCTTCGCTTTCGGTCCACGATTCGGCGAGGCTGGGCCCCATCTTCTGTCCGGGATAGGGCCGCACCAGCGCATCGTGGATCGCGTACAGCATGCCGAACGGCGTGATCTGCGGCGGCGCGGTCGACGGGTCGAACCAGGCCGGCGCGATGGTCACATGCCAGGCGATCACGACGCGCCCCGACGGCGCTCGTTGCTCGGCCGGCGCCGCCGTCGTCGCGACGCTGAAACCGCCAGAGCAGCAGTGCCACAGCCAATACCTGACGCCGACGCCAAACTTGCAACGACACCGCCAGTCCCTCCTGGAATTTCGCCGGCCCGACCTGCCACCTGTCAGGACAAAATGGCGTCGTCAAGCATCGGCCGTGCCGGTTCCCTACCGTCGCGCAGAAGCCAGGGTCAGAACAAACGAGGCGGCTCCGACACCGCGCGACATCGCTGCCTGCACTTGTTGTCGATAGGTATCGGCCAGTTCCGGCGTCTGCGAGTGATAATAACCCACGGCCGTGATCCAATTCCCGCCCGCTGCCGTCCGCAGGTCCTTGAGGAACCGCGCGGCGTAGTCGGCATTCACCGCGGGATCGAAGGCCTGCTCCAACGAGGCGAAGGCGGCGGGATGATGCATGAGATTGACCTGCGCGCAGCCGACGTCGATGGAGCGCGTGCCTCTGGCCTGGGCCTGCCGTACCCAGGTGACCGCCTGCGCCTTGGTGTCGAAGAAGCGGGCCTCGCCCTCGACGTCGATTGTCCACGGCCAGGGCTGACGCGCGCCCGTCGCCGCATCGGGACGGCCACTTTCGACGATGCCGATCGCCTGCAGGAGACCGGCCGGGATGGCATGCCGCATTTCGGCTGCAGCCAGTGCAGCCCGGCACACCCCAGCCGGCGAGAACTGCGACCCCGGTTGCAGCGTGGGGGCGATCGGATAGCGGGCCATCCGCGACGCCGGCGACCTGAACAGAGCCGCATAGTCCCGGGTCGGCGGGCGAAGCGGCGTGGCCGCGTCAGACCTTGGGAGACTTCTGGCCACGGCGAAGGTTGGCGCGACGCCCGGCGCGACGGCAAGCGCAAGCGCCAGCAGGAGGAGCGATCGCCGGCGCGTGTTCGCCGACGGCCTGGCACGCAGCGCCGCTTCGCAGACCACGATCAGGCGAGCGGGCATTGGGCGTTCTTCCTCTCGGGGACGGCAGGCGGAGATCGGCAAGAGCGGGAAGGTGCTTGTTTTTTTATTGGAATAGAAGCAACTGGCGGTTGTGTCGGCTGGTACAGCTAGCTCGGCTTTGCGGCAATTTTGCGCCTGCGTCCGCTCGATACCCGCGCGCGTCTGCCCGGCATCGACACTTGACGTTCATCGGCAATCCACCGAACGTTCGACGCGCGCGCGACCATCCCACATGACGCGCTGTTCGGCGTCATCGTCGAGCTAAAACCAACAGAAACGCGGATCTCGACGACGGGAGGAATGACAGTGCTGGAGCACCTCGAGCGCCAGAAGTCGCTGACCAAGAACCAGTGGAAGATCTTCACCGCGGCGATGGTCGGAGACATGCTGGACTTCTTCGACTTCTACCTGATCGGCTTCGTCCTCGCGTTCATCGTCGGCGGCTGGCATCTGACCTACGGGCAATCGGGGGCGATCCTGCTGTCTTCCGGCATCGGCGCACCGCTCGGCTCGCTGTTCTGGGGCTGGATGGCGGACCGGATCGGCCGGCGCAAGGTGATGATCCTGACCGTGCTGAACTTCTCGATCGCCACCGGCGCGATGGCGCTGACCCCGGACCAGGGCTGGCTGTTCCTGGCGATCTGCCGGTTCTTTGTCGGCATGGGCGTGACCGGCCTCTACACCGTCGATGTCGCGATCGTGCAGGAATTCGTCCCCGCCTATAAGCGCGGCTGGATCACCGGCCTGACGACCAGCCTGCTGCCGGCCGGCACGCTGCTCGGCGCCCTGGCAGGCGCCTATCTCGAGCCATCCGTCGGCTGGCGCGGGCTGTTCGTGGTGGGCCTGTTGCCGGCGGGTCTGACCTTGCTGATCCGCGCCTGGGTGCCGGAGTCCCCGCATTGGCTGATCGGCAAGGGCCGTACCGACGAAGCGCGGCGATCGCTCGCCTGGGCGCTGCAGGTCGATCCGGCGACCATCCAGCTGCCCGCGACCGTGGCGAAACTAGAAAAGACCGTGTGGCGCGAGTTGTTCAAATACCCGCGCAGCATGGCGGCAGCCTGCCTGACCGGCATCAGCCAGACCGGCAGCGTCGGGTTGAGCCTGTGGATGACCACGCTGTTCGTGCTGGTGCTGAAGGTCAGCCCGGGCCATGCGTCGTACCTGATCATCTGGATCGGCGCGATCGCGATCTTCGGGCGGTTGTTCTGCGCCTGGATGTCCGATGCGATCGGGCGCCGCCCGGCGGTGGTGATCAGTTGCGTCATCGCGGCGGCGACGATGTCGCTCGCGGGGTATTCGGCCAATGTCTACATCGGCACCGTGTCGGTGTTCTATGCGGTGCTCCTCGTGCAGAGCTTCTTCGGCAGCGGCAACTACGCGATCGTCGGCCCCTATATGGCCGAGGTCTGGCCGTCGAAGTTGCGTGCCAGCGGGATGGGCTTCGGCTACGGCTTCGGCAATCTGGGCAAGTTCATCGGGCCGGCCGGGCTTGCGGTGATCGCCGGTTCGGACAACTTCGTCACGCCGAAGGCGACGCTGGACGCGCTGATCCCGGCGATGAACTACTTCGCCCTCTGGTACCTGGTGGGTGCCGCCGCCATCTGGTTCATCGGCATTGAGACCAAAGGGCGTACGATCGGCGAGATCGACAGCACCTTGACCGCGCAGCCCGCGGGCGAACTCGCGTCCGAGGCGGCAACGCGATAGCAGAATGCGATTACCGGCTGCCGCCGCCGGTCGGATCGGGCGGGAACAGCCAGACGCCCTGGTGCTGCGTGCGGGCGACGTAGGTGTGGACAGCCCGACCACGCGGTGGTGCCGCCGCCGATGCAGCATGCCGCAACGGTGCCCGGGGCGCTGCGGCCGCCGAGCCGTCAATCTCGGCGAGCACTGTATTGGCCGCGCTGTTGTCGCCATCGTGATCGACCGGATCGGGTTGGACCGACGGCTCGGCTGATGCGGGTGGCGCGTCCACGACGGCGGCGATCGTGCGCGGTGCTGTCTCCATTCGGCTGACCGCCGACTTCGCAGCGGAGTCGGGCAAACGCAGATCGCGCGATGTCGCTACGGGATCACCGACAGAGCCGAGGAACAACAGAACAAGCCCGCCGATCGTGGCCAGCCCGGCCAACAAGAAACGCCACATGCATGTGGCTCCCCATATCCGGCGCCCGCGTGCGGCGGGCGTGGTGCCTACAGTGAATGGGCACAGTGCGCCGCCGTGCAACCCCTGGATTGCAACAGCCGATCGCGACGGCAGGGGGCGCTTGACGCCAGGCGATGCCAAGTCACACCTTCTCGGCTCCATTCGCGCATGGGAGGAAACAACATGGCAGTCCGGCTCGTCGTCACGATCACCGCGGCTCCCGGAAAAGGCTCGGAACTCGCGCAGGTGTTCCGGCAGCGCTGCGCCGAGGTCATGCAGGAGCCTGGCTGCGAGCAGTTCGAGGTGTTCCAGAGCGTGCTGGACCCGGACCGGCTGACCTTGCTCGAACTGTGGAAGGACCAGGCCGCGCTCGATGTGCATGCGAAGGTGAACGCCACGCGCGCCCCGATGCCCGCGGGACTGCGTGCCGGGGCGGGCCAGCGCGAGGACTACGAATACCGGCTGACCCGGTAGCGGCCGGCGCCGAACCGCGAGGGAGGTGATCCAATGAGCGAGACGAAGCCCGGCCGCGCGCATCTGATTGCCGGCGGCTTTCCTCCCGGTTCGCAAGCCGGGCACGACCACGACTACGCCCGTCTGCGGCTGCTGGGGCTGCTGGCCGAGCGGGACATCCCGGCCTCGGTTGCCAACGATTTTGCCGATGTCGAGAAATGGCTGCCCGTCAGCCAGTTGCTGATCACCTACGTGGCCGGCCCCTACCCCGATGCCGCGCAGTGCCGCGCCATCCGGCACTGGCTGGAGGCGGGCGGCCATTGGCTGGGCCTGCATGGCACCAGCGGCGGTCGCGCCGAGCGGGTGGAGGGCTTCCGCCAGCGCCGCACCGTCAGGACCGAGCACCACGATTTGCTCGGGAGCCGCTTCCTGACGCATCCGCCGATCTGCAAGTTTCGTGTCAATGTCACCGCGAACGATTCCCCACTGACGCGCGGGCTCGGCACGTCATTCGAGGTCGAGGATGAGCCGTACTTCATCGAGTTGCAGGATCCGGGCTCGACACGGATCCTGCTGACCGCCGACTACGGCCCGGACGCCCTGTCACCCAGCATCGGGACCCTCTACGCCTCGGACACCTCGCTGCAACCCGACGGCAGGACACGTGTGCTGGGCTATGCACGCGAGGTCGGCCGCGGCGGCGTCACCTACTTTACGCTCGGCCATTGCCACAACCCGGCCATCCGCGCGACCCGGACCGCAGATCCAACGGACCCGACGCCGCCAACGTTTCGCGGCGCGTGGCAGACCGACGCGTTCAATGCGTTGCTGCGCAATGCCATCGCCTGGGGCGCAGCTGGCTGATCGCGTCGGGCGCCTCCGATGGAGATATCTGATTGGCATCCCCGCGAAAGTGGGGACCCGGGCGCCCGCACAGTGTGGGATGACAACGAAGAGCCGGTGAGTCGGTTCGACGTTATCAGACCGTATTTGCGTTCATCCGCATTCATCTGCGGTTCCAAATTTCTTTCTGCCGGCCCTTCCTCAGCATCCAAAGACCTTGACGTTATGGTGCGAGGCTTTCACCTCGCACCATTGATTTTACTGTTGGGCAGGACGCCCCGACGCCGCATGGGACACCAGCAACCATGTGCCGCCGCGCTTTTCAAACACGTCAGCCTCAACGGTGGGTCGACTGACCGTATCGCCTGCCTTCGATTTGCCCGCGGCGGTCACCATGCCCAGCGTCCACGCCACGTCGCCTTTGACCTGGATATACGGTCCATCCATGGGCGTTATCTTCAATTGCGACCACTGTAGGGGCACGCCGTCCCAACCGGTCTTGACCGCATCCCAGCCGACCGCGATTTTGCCCGCCGGATTGATCAGCGTCACGCCGGCATCGTGCGCCCAGAGTGGTGCCATCTTGTTCATATCGAGAGACTCGAGAGCAGCGTGGTACGCTCCAATCGCGGCTTTGATGTCGGCTTCTTGCGCATAGATCGTTCCAGGACCGGCAAGCAGGGCGGCAGTGGCAATCAGCGCAATCGACGTGCTTCGTTTCATCACAATGCTCCTTGAATGATGGAAACAATACGGGCTTGCCCCGACCAGCGCCAGCACACGAAGCCATACCGATCGGCGAAATGGATGACGCATCAGTATACCATGCGTCATGGCAGTCCTCGGGTTTGACGCGACGATCAGCCCCACCATCCATGTGTTTTACTTGTTGACTGAATGCAACCGTGTGCACGGAGCGTCACGCGTTGCGTCGGTTGGTATAAGACCTGCTTCCACGACAGAACTGAACTGAAACACGGTGCCCGTCAGGTGCGGCTGAGCCGGCATGCGCGTCGCGCCAGGCACTCTCCCGCGTCACGCCGGCGGTGTACAGTCGCACTCGTCCGCCATCACAGGGGAGGCCCCATGAACATCCGCTTCGACGGCAAGACCGTCGCCGTCACCGGTGCGGGACACGGCTTCGGCCGATGCATCGCACAGACCTTCGCGCATCTCGGCGCACGCGTCTTCGCGACCGACATCTCCGCCGGCGAACTGACGGAGACCGCCGCACCCGGCGGCATCACCACCAAGGTGGTAGACCTGCGCGACCGCGCCGCCGGCGCCGCCTGGATCCGCCAGATCGAGACCCAGACCAACGGTCCGATCTCGGTCCTGGTGAACAACGCCGGCGGTGTCGGCGGACAGGGACCGAAGCCGCTGGAGGAGGTTTCCGACGACGACTGGAACATGCTGTTCGACATCAACGTCAATGCCGCCTTCGCCCTGTGCCGCGCTGCGGCCCCTGCGATGAAGCGCACGGGCGGCGGGCGCATCGTCAACACCAGTTCGGGCGCCGGGCTGCAGCCGTCGCTCACCGGCATCCAGGCATATTGCGCCGCGAAGCACGCGGTGGTCGGGCTGACACGCCAGCTCGCCCACGAGTTCGGGCCGTACAACATCACGGTGAACTCGGTCGCCCCGGGCTTCATCCGCACCAACGCCGCGACCGAGAAACAGTGGGACAGCTACGGCCCGGACGGACAGAAGGCGCTGGTCGAGCGCATCGCGATGAAACGGCTCGGCAGCGCGCAGGACATCGCCAATGCCGTGGTGTTCTTCGCCTCGGACCTTGCCGGGTTCGTCAACGGCCAGGTGCTGCAGGTCGATGGCGGCCGCTGATCAACCTTCGGTGCGCGGCGGCGATTTTGGCTAGGTGGCCCCAAATGACGCATAATAAACCAAACTGGAAAAATGATTCGGCCTGATCCGAGCCGAACAACCGGGGAGAGAGGACGACATGTCGACATCGACATACGCGATGGGCACGGGGGCGACGGCTGCCGCAAAGCCCGGGCTGCCATTCATCATCGCCGCGTCGTCCTGCGGGACGCTGATCGAGTGGTACGACTTCTACCTTTACGGCGTGCTCGCCCCGGTGTTCGCCACGCACTTCTTCCCCGGCGACATGCGCAACAGCTTCCTGTTCAGCCTGGGCATCTTCTGGACCGGCTTCGTGGTGCGGCCGTTCGGCGCCATCCTGTTCGGCCATCTCGGCGACCTGATCGGGCGCAAGTTCACCTTCATGCTGACGCTCGGCCTGATGGGCGTCGCCACATTCGTGGTGGGCTGCCTGCCGGTCTATGACTCGATCGGCTGGACGGCACCCTTCCTGCTGGTGATGTGCCGCGTCGTGCAGGGCCTGGCGCTGGGCGGCGAATACGGCGGCGCGGCAACCTATGTCGCGGAGCATGCGCCCGACGGCAAGCGCGGCTTCTACACAAGCTGGATCCAGACCACGGCGACGATGGGCATCGTCACCGCGCTGCTGGTGATCATCGCCTTCCGCGTCGGCATGGGCGAGGCCGCGTTCCAGGCCTATGGCTGGCGCTTCCCGTTCCTGCTGTCGCTGGTCCTGGTGCTGCTGTCCGGCTACATCCGGCTGCGGCTCGAGGAGTCGCCGCTGTTCCACCGCCTGAAGGCGCAGGGCAAGGCGTCGGACAACCCCGCGCTGGAAAGCTTCGGCAGCGGCCGCAACTGGCGCCTGATCCTGATCGCGCTGTTCGGCTTCACCGCTCCCGAGGGTGTCGTCTGGTACACCGGCCAGTTCTACGCGCTGACCTACATGATCGCGGTGCTGAAGATACCGTTCCTGACGGTGTATCTGATCCTGACCTTCGCCCTGCTGCTCGGCGCGCCGTTCTTCATCGTGTTCGGCTGGCTGTCGGACCGCATCGGCCGCAAGGGCATCATGATCACCGGCTTCGCGCTGGCGGTGCTGACCTACTGGCCGGTGTTCACCTGGCTGGGCGACTGGAAGGACAATCCGGTCATCCTGTGCATGCTGGTGTTCTACATGGTGATCCTGGTCACCATGGTGTACGGCCCGATCGCCGCCTTCCTGGTCGAGCTGTTCCCGGCGCGCATCCGCTACACCTCGATGTCGCTGCCCTACCACGTGGGCAACGGCGTGTTCGGCGGCGGCGTGCCGTTCATCGCCACCTGGCTGACGACGGTGATCGCCGGCGTGCCGCTGATCGGCCTGCTGTATCCGATGGCGGTGGCGGCGATCGGCGTCGTGGTCGGCTCGATGACGGTGCGCGAGCCGACGCACGACGTCCGCATCTGGGACGAGGTCGGCGGCAATCCGGACGCGCCGCTGGTGCCCGACCAGCCGTAGCCGGGCGGCGCCGGCTTCCCGCTCAGCCTGTCAGTACCGGCGAGGTGCGCATGTCGCCGCCCTCGCCGGCGACGACCACGACGCCTGCGCCGGTGCCGCCATCCTTCACGTAGCTCCCCAGGCCCGAGCAGAAGTAGCTGTTGCACACGTCGGACCGCAGCGACCGGTCCAGCGTGCAGCCCGCCGCGCCGTGGAACACGCATGAGCCGTCATAGCCGACCGCCGGAACCCGCTCGACGTACAGCCGCAGCACCGCGCGCGCATCCAGCTCCTCGCGCGCCTGCCGCACGCGCGCCATGACCCGTTCGTCGAGATACCCGTGGTCGCCGCCGCCCTTGCAGCAGCAACCCCGGCACAGCGAGCACGCGACGCCTGCCACGCGGCCGGCCATACCGTCGGGCGCCGGACGCAGCGGCGAGGCGGATCCCGCGCGGGTCCTTCATCACGCGCATGGCGCGCAGCGATTCGACCAGGTGCTTGCGCAGCCGCCGCACGCGCTCGGGCGATGCGGGCACCAGGGCCTTGCGGTTCAGCGGCACCATCACCGTCTGATGGCCGTCGTCCCAGGCCGCGATCGACAGGTCGTCGGTGGACATGCGCGGTTTCGCTCTGCGGTTCGGGGTGGCATCCTGGCCTGCCACCGGCAAGGACGCCACAGTGCCGATCCCGATCATCCTCGACTGCGATCCCGGCACCGACGATGCGTTCGCGCTGCTGCTGGCGCTGGCCTCGCCGGAGATCGACCTGCTCGCGGTCACCGTCGCCGGCGGCAATGTCGGGCTGGAGTGCACGCTGCCCAATGCGCTGGCGCTGACCGCGCTCGCCGGTTCGAATGTGCCGGTGTACGCCGGCGCCGACCGGCCGCTGCTCGGCGCCTTCGTCAGCGAGACGCGCGTGCACGGCGTCGACGGCCTCGGCGGCATCGCGCTGCCGCCAGGCGGCGAGCCGGCGCCAGGCGTGGCGGCCGATGCGATCCGCGGCATCCTGCGCACCGCCGCGCAACCGGTGACGCTGGTCGGCATCGCGCCGGCCACCAACCTCGCGCTCGCCCTGATGACCGAACCGGCGCTGGCCGCGAAGGTCGAGCGCATCGTGCTGATGACCGGCGCCTGGGGCGAGGGCAATGCGACGCCGGCCGCCGAGTTCAACGCAGTGAACGACCCCGAGGCGCTTGCCGTGCTGCTCGCCTGCGGTCGCCCGGTCGTGCTGGCCACGCTGGAACTGACCGCGCAGGCACTGTGCACGCCGGCGCATCTGGCGCACTGGCGCAGCGCGGGCGCCGGACGCTGCCTGGCCGCGCTGTGCGACATCGAGGCCACCGTGCCGCTGGGGCCTCGCCTGGGCGGCGCCGGCGCGGCGCTGCACGACCCGTGCACGATCGCCTGGCTGATCCGCCCCGACCTGTTCACCGCGCGCGACTGTGCCGGCCGTCGTCGATCTCGGCCCTGGCCCGAGCCGCGGCCGCACCGTCATCGATCGCTGGCGGCGCACCGGCGCGCCGGCCAATGTGACCTTGCTCGAGACGCTGGACGCGGACGGCTTCTTCGCGCTGCTGACCGAGCGACTGACCCGCCTGCGCTGACCGCCGCACCACGGAGCTGACTGATGGACCCGAACGCCCTGCCCTTCGACGCCGACGCCATGCTGGACGGGCTGCGCGCCTGGATCGAATGCGAAAGCCCCACCTGGGACGCCGCCGCGGTGAACCGCATGATGGACATGGCGTCGCGCGAACTGATCCTGGCCGGCGCGCGCATCGAACGCGTCGCCGGGCGCATGGGCTTCGGCGACTGCGTGCGCGCCACGTTCCCGCATCCCACGCCGAACGTGCCGGGCATTCTGGTGATGGGCCACCTCGATACGGTGCATCCGATCGGCACGCTGGGAAAACTGCCGTTCCGCCGCGAGGGCGGCCGCGCCTGGGGGCCCGGCATCCAGGACATGAAGGGCGGCAACTACATGGCGCTGGAGGCGATCCGCCAACTGGCGCGCGCCGGCCAGCCGACCAGCCTGCCGATCACCTATCTGCTGACCAGCGACGAGGAGGTGGGCAGCCCGTCGACCCGCGACCTGATCGAGGCGGAGGCATCGCGGCATCGCTACGTTCTGGTGCCGGAACCGGCGCGCGCCGACGGCGGCGTGGTCACCGGCCGCTACGCCATCGCCCGCTTCAACCTGGAGGCGACCGGCCGGCCCAGCCATGCCGGATCGCGCCCCGGCGAGGGCCGCTCGGCGATCCGCGAGATGGCGCGCAAGCTGATCGAGATCGAGGACATGACCACCGAGGACTGCACCTTCTCGGTCGGCGTGATCCATGGCGGGCAGTGGGTGAACTGCGTCGCCACCACCTGCACCGGCGAGGCGCTGTCGATGGCGAAGCGGCAGGAGGACCTCGATCGCGGCGTGGCCCGCATGCTGGCGCTGTCCGCGTCGTCCAACGACGTGCAGTTCAGGGCGACGCGCGGCGTGACGCGCCCGGTGTGGGAGCCGAACGGCAAGGTCATGGCGCTGTACGACACGGCACGCGGCGTCGCCCGCGGGCTCGGCTACGACATCAGTTCGCAGAGTTCCGGCGGCGGCTCGGACGGCAACTTCACCGGCGCGATGGGCATCGCCACGTTGGACGGCCTGGGCGTGCAGGGCGCCGGCGCGCACACGCTCGACGAGCACATCGTCGTCGAGAGCCTGGTCTATCGCGGCAGGCTGATGGCCGGTCTGCTGGCCGCACTCGACTGAGCGTGGCAGTCCGCGACCACGGCATTGCTGCGCTGGTCCTGGCAGGTCGTCCGCGGCCGGCCGCGGCTGTTCATCGCCATGCTGTGCGGGCTGGCCGTCGCGCCGTTGCTGCCGGACGGCATCAAGGGCGCGACCCGGGCCATCATCGCCTGGGACATCGGCGTGGTCGTCTATCTGGTGTCGTCGGCCTTCCTGTTCACCACCGAACGGCTGGACCGCATGGCAGCCGATGCGGCCGCGCAGGAGGAAGGCGAATGGACGATCTTCTGGCTCACCGTCGCCGTGGTCGCGTTCAGCTTCGCGGCGATCATCAGCGAATTCGCCGACACCAAGGCACATGGCGCCGGCGGAGCGGGGCCTGCATGTCACCCTGGTCGCGGTGACACTGTTCGTCTCCTGGCTGATGACCCATACGACGTTCGCGTTCCGCTACGCCCATGAATATTACGAAGCCGACCCGGATGGTGCGGCCATCGCGGGCGGACTGGAGTTTCCCGGCGAGAAGCGCCCGGACTATCTGGACTTTCTCTACTTCTCGCTGGTGCTGGGCATGACGTTCCAGGTGTCCGACGTGCAGATCACGGCGCGAAAGTTCCGCCGGCTCGCGGCCGTGCATGGGCTGCTGAGCTTCCTGTTCAACACGATCATCCTGGCGCTGACCGTCAATATCGCCGCCGGGCTGCTGTGACCGGAGACGCCACGCAGATGCTGCAGGATCGCGAGCGCGAGTTTCCTGATGGCGCAGCGGGTCGGACACCTGGCGACCGCGGATGCGCGCTGGCAATCCGCACGTCGTGCCGGTCTGTTTCGCGATCGCCGGGGACTCGCTCTACATCACGATCGACGAGAAGCCGAAGCGCGCCGGCGGCCGCCCGCTCAAGCGGCTGCGCAACATGATGGACAATCCGTCCACCGCGTTCGTCGCCGATCGCTACGACGAGGACTGGACGCGGCTCGGCTGGGTGATGCTGCGCGGGCGAGCCGAGATCCTGGCCGACGGCGCGGAGCATGACAGCGCGCAGGCAATATTGCGGGACCGCTATCCGCAGTATCGCGCGATGCAGCTTGCCGAGCTTCCGGTGATCGCACTGCGCATCGAGCGCGTCACCAGTTGGGGAAATTTGACAGCTTTCGCGCCGTCTTGACCGCGTTCGCCGGTCGTCGTGCTTCCTTCTGTCAGGAAAATGGCGCATAGTCTCACCAATCTGGATTAAACAGGGAGCGCGACCGCCGCTGGCGGCGACGAAGGAGCCTTGACGTGTGGTCGCTGATCAACGGTGCAGCCGATCTTGCCGCGCAATACCCTGTTCTTGCGATCCTGATCGCGTTCCTCGCCTCGATCATCGAGGCGGTCGCGGTGCTCGGCATCCTGATCCCCGGCACACCGATCCTGATGGCGGTTGCCGCAGCCGGTGCGATGGCGGGCCTGTCGATGACGCCGATCCTGGTCGTCTCGATCATCGGCGCGGTGATCGGCGATTTCCTGTCGTACTGGCTCGGCCATCGGTTCCGCTTTCGCCTGCGCGGCATCTGGCCGTTCGCGACGCAGGCCCTCGCTGATCGGCCATGCCGAGACATTCTTCCACCGCTACGGCACGGCGAGCGTGGCGGTCTGCCGCTTCGTGCCGGTGCTGCGCTCCACGGTGCCGCTGGTCGCCGGCATGGCGGGCATGGCGCGCTCGCGGTTCCTGCTGGCAAATGTCAGTTCCGCGTTCGTCTGGGCGCCGGCGCACGTCGTGCCGGCGCAGTTCGCCGGGCTCTCGCTGGTCGATCTGCAGGCCGGCGACTGGCAGAGCGCCGCGCTGTGGGCCGCCGGGCTGCTCCTGTTCGCATCGGCGGGCTGGCTGGTGCATCGCCGCGTGGTGGCGCGCGCGCGCTGATCGATCAGCCGCCGAGCACGAACTTCAGCAGCGACAATCCGGCGATCAGCCACACGGCGCCGGCGATCGCGCCGATGCGTCCCGCCGCCGCCTTCACCACGACGTGGACGATGAAGCCGAGGCCGATGCCGGCCGCGATCGAGAAGCTGAACGGGATGCCGATCGCCACGATCACCGCGGGCACGTATTCGGTCGCGTCGTCCCAGTCGATGTCGCGCAGCGCACGCGTCATCAGGCAGGCGACGAACACCAGTGCCGGCGCGGTCGCGAATGCCGGGATCGCGGTCGCGATCGGCGCGAAGAACAGCGTGAGCAGGAACAGCACGGCGACCGTCACCGCGGTCAGGCCGGTGCGGCCGCCCGCCTGGATGCCGGCCGCGCTTTCGATGTAGCTGGTGGTCGTGCTGGTGCCGAGCAATGCGCCGATGATCGCGCCGCCGCTGTCGGCCAGCAGCGCCTCGCGCAGTCGCGCCACCGTGCCGTCGGGACGGATCAGCCCGGCGCGCTGCGTGGTGGCGATCAATGTGCCCGCATTGTCCAGCACGTCCACCAGGAAGAAGGTCAGCACGACGGTGGTGACGCCAAGCGACAGCGCGCCGGCGATGTCGAGTTTCAAAAGCGTCGGCGCCAGCGACGGCGGTGTCGAGATCACGCCGTGCACCTCGGTCAGGCCGAGCGGCAGCCCGAACGCGGCGGTGAGCAGGATGCCGATCAGGATCGCGCCGGGCAGGCCACGCGCGGTCAACCCGGCGATGATCAGGAAGCCCAGGCAGGCGAACAGCGTGCCCGGCGTGGCGAGATGGCCCAGCGTCACCAGCGTCTCGGGATTGCCGGTCACGAGGCCCATCTCGTGCAGGCCGATCAAGCCGAGGAACAGGCCGATGCCGGCGCCGATGCCGAGCTTCAGCGACATCGGAATGGCATTCACCAGCCATTCGCGGATGCGCAGCAGGCTGACGATGAGGAACAGCAGGCCGGAGAGGAACACGGCGCCGAGTGCGACCTGCCACGGCACGCCCATGCCCTTCACCACGGTGAAGGTGAAGTAGGCGTTGAGCCCCATGCCGGGCGCGAGGGCGAGCGGCAGGTTGGCGAGCAGGCCCATCGCCGCGGAGCCGATGGCGGCGGCGATGCAGGTGGCGACGAAGGCGGCGCCATGGTCGATCCCCGCGGCGGCGAGGATCGATGGGTTGACCACGACGATGTAGGCCATCGTCAGATAGGTGGTGGCGCCGGCCAGGATCTCCGTGCGGACCGACGTTCCGTGTGCGCGGAGGTTGAACATGTGCGTGCGCCATGACCACCGATCGTGGCAACCCCTACCCCCCGACCCGCAGCGCGCCCTGCGTGTTCACATACAGCGCGTACAGGCCATGGCTGGCGGCCATGAACAGGCGGTTGCGCCAGCGTCCGCCGAAGCAGAGATTGGCGGAGCGTTCGGGCAGCGCGATGTGGCCGATCGGTTCGCCGGCCGGATTGAAGATGCGCACACCGTCGAGGCCTTCCTCGCCCATGCCCCAGCCGCACCACAGATTGCCGTCGATATCGACGCGGAAGCCGTCCGGCGTGCCGGTGCCGGCGTCGATGAACATCCGGCTGGCGCCGAGCGTGCTGCCGCTCGACGTCGAACACGCGGAGCTTGCGCGACGGCGCGGCGCGCGATTCGACGACATACAGCTTCGATTCGTCGGGCGAGAAGGCCAGGCCGTTGGGTCCCTGCACGTCGTCGGCCACCACGGTGACCGCACCGGTCTGGCCATCGACACGATACACGTTGGCCGGCAGTTCGGGTTCGTTCTTCTCGCCCTCGTAGTAGCCGAGCAGACCGAACGGCGGGTCGGTGAACCAGATCGAGCCGTCCGACTTCACCACCACGTCGTTCGGCGAATTCAGCCGCTTGCCCTGCGTAGCTGTCGGCAAGCACGGTGATCGCGCCGTCGTATTCGGTGCGGATCACGCGCCGGCCGCGATGCTCGCAGGTGACCAGACGGCCCTGGCGGTCGCGCGTGTTGCCGTTGGCGTTGTTGGAGGACTTGCGGAACACGCTGACCGCGCCGGTCTCCTCCTCCCATTTGAGGATGCGGTCGTTGGGAATGTCGCTCCACAGCACGTAGCGGCCGTCGCCGAAATACACCGGCCCTTCCGACCAGCGGCAGCCGGTGGCGAGGCGCTCCACCGAGGCGAGCGGCAGGCGATATCGATTGAAGCTGGCGTCCAGCACCTGCACCGCCGGGTCGGGATAGCGCTCGCTCGGTTCCCACATGGCCCTGTTTCCCCCTGTTGTTGTGCGGATGATGCTGGCGGCGTGCAATCACCGCAAGCCGGCGCGGTGCAGGTGCGGTGCGAGGCGGCAGGGTCAGCGCGAGCAGCAGCATGCGGTAGTCGCTGAACAGCGACCAGAACGGATGGCCGAACGTCTCCGGGCGATTGCCTTCGATCGCGTAGTGCGCGGTCCAGGCGAAGCCGTAGCCGATCACCGGCGCGGCGATCAGCCAGCGCCAGTCGAACGTCGCGATTGCCAGCCAGCAGCGCGGCGAGCGCGAGCAGGCTGCCGATGTAGTGCAGCGCACGCGTGTTCGGGCCGGCGTGGCCACGCAGGTAGCGCAGCCAGAATTCATCGTAGGTCACGGGATGACCGTGCGCCTCACATCGCGGCCCGGCATCCACCACCCACAATTGCGCCGTGCACATCCGACTGTCGTCCGATGCAAGCCACAACACCAGCCGTGTCACGTCCGCCGGCGCCAGCTTCTCCTTGAGGCACTGGCTGCGGATCAGGTTCGCCTCCGCCTCGGGCGTCAGCCACAGCTTGATCTGCCGCTCCGTCATGATCCAGCCGGGGATGACGGTGTTCACGCGTATCCTGTCCGGCCCGAGATCGCGCGCCATGCCGCGGGTCAGTCCTTCGACGCCGGCCTTCGCCGTCGTGTAGGCCGGCATGCCGCCCTGCGCGGTGTGCCAGCTCACCGAGCCGAAATTGACGATCGAGCCGCCGCCCGCCGAGCGCATCATCGGCGCCACCGCCTGGATGGCGAAGAACTGATGACGCAGATTGGTTGCCATCCGTTCGTCCCAGTATTCGACCGTCACGTCCTCGAATTTGTGCCGCTGGTCGTTCGCCGCGTTGTTCACCAGCACGGTGATCGGCCCCAGGCGTTTTCCAACCTCGGCGATGGCGGCCCGCAATGCATCGACATCCTTCAGGTCGCAGTGCTGATAGAACGGCGCCGCGTGCCCGGCCGCTGTCCAGCCTGCCGGCCAGTTCGCGCGCCGCGTCATCGGCGATGTCGACGAACGCCACCTTCGCGCCCTGCGCTGCGAATTGCGTCACGTGCTCGGCGCCGATGCCGCTGGCACCGCCGGTGATGAACACCACGCGGTCGCGCAGGCTCGGGTAGATTGCAAATTGTTCGCTCATCCCGTGCGTTCCTTCAGTTTCCGCACCACCTCATCGACGATCGCATCCGGCGGCGGCTCGATCGAGACCACGATCGGATGTTCGTCGTCTGCCAGGCTCTTCCAGCGTGGCGAACTGGCTGTCCAGCAGCGCCGGCGGCATGAAATGGTTCTTGCGTGCCGCCATGCGCCCGGCGATCAGATCCTTCGAGCCCTTCGAGATACACCAGCACCACGTCGGGCCGGTCACCGATCAGGATGTCGCGATAGGCGCGCTTCAGTGCCGAACTTGCAACCACCGCCGATTCGCCGCGGGCGCGTATCGCGTCGATCTCGCGCGCGATCGCCCGCAGCCATGGCCAGCGGTCCGCGTCGGTGAGCGGTGTGCCGGACTTCATCTTCGCGACATTCGCCGGCGGATGGAGTTTGTCGCCCTCCACCAGCCGCCATCCATTGCGCCGCGCCACGCCATCCGCGACCGTCGTCTTGCCGCTGCCCGAGACGCCCATCACCACGGCGACGGTCATGGTTTCGACTCCGCGGCGCGGGTGGCAATAAAAAGAAGGATTCAACACGGAGTTCACGGAGGACCACGGAGGGCCACGGAGAAGAAAGAAAAAGCCGCCCTGCGCTTGGCGCGAAGCGCCTGACCTGCTTTCTCCGTGGCGCTCCGTGGTCCTCAGTCGTCCTCCGTGTTTGAATTCTTCCTTTATGGCCATCCATTGAAAGCCGTCCGGGCACGTCATCCGTGCCACCAGCGCCCGCCGAGCACGATGCCTCGGCATGCAAGCTTCTGTTCCGCGATCAGCTTCTCGCCCAACACGTCCTCGAACACAAACCGCCCCTGCTCCAACGTCAGCACGGTCGCATCGCCCAGCAGCCCGGGGCGCAGCGTGCCGCGATCCTTCAGGCGCACCGCCTCCGCCGGATTGACCGTGGTGGCGCGGATCACCTCCGCCAGCGGCACGCCCAATGCGAGGAACTTCGACATCGTCGTCAGCAGATCATAGGCCGGACCGTCGATCGAAACGACGTGGATGTCGGACGAAATCACATCCGGCAGGAACCCCTGCTGCAGCATCGCCATCGCCGTCTCGTAGCCGAACGAGCCCTTGCCGTGGCCGATGTCGAAGATCACGCCGCGTTCGCGCGCCGCCAGCACGTCCTCGCGCACGGCACCGCCGGGCGCCACCGGCGTGTTGGGGAACGGACGAAAGCAATGCGTCAGGATATCGCCCTTGCGCAGACGCGGCATCACGTCGGAACGGTACGGCGGCGGCGCATCGAGATGCGTCATCAGCGGCAGGCCGGCGTGTTCCGCCACCTCCATCGCCATCTCCATCGGCGCGATGCCCGACGCACCGGATGCATTGCTGCCGACGCGCACCTTGATCCCCACCACGAGATCGGCATCGGCCTTCGCGACATCCAGGCACACGCGCGGATTGAGCAACGCGAGGTCACGGCATTCGCCGACATTGATCTCCTTGGAAAGCGCAAAGATCCCGGCGAAGGAGATGTTGAGGAACGGCAGGATGCGCACCTCGGACCGCTCGATGATGTGCCGGCGAAAGCCCTTCAGGTTGCCAGGCCCGGCGGACCCTGCATCGATCACCGTGGTGAGCCCGCTCGACTTCGCATAGGCATCGGGATCGACGCCGAGCGATGTGCCGCCCCAATAGACGTGGGTGTGCAGATCGATCAGTCCCGGCACCACGATCATGCCGGAGACATCGCGGGTCTGGCTGCCGCCGACAAGGTCCGGCCCGACCTCGGCAACCTTTCCGTTGGCGAACGCCACATCCAGCCTGGCATCCACGCCCTGCGCCGGATCGACGACCCGGCCGCCCTTCAATACGAGATCGAACATTTGCGTCTCCTCTCGCCAACCCTGCCACAGCGGGTAGTATGGCAAAAGACCGCCAGGGAATGGACGCGATGCCGGACGACATGCTCAGCAACTCTCGCATCACCGCGGCGTTCCGGGAGAGGACGCCGGGTTCGGCGGCGCTGGCGAAGGAGGCCGGCAGTCTTTTCCCGAGCGGCATCACACATGATTCGCGGTATCTCGAGCCGTACGGCGTTTACATCGATCGCGCCGAGGGGCCGCACAAATGGGATGTCGACGGCAACCGCTATGTCGACTTCTTCGGCGGCCATGGCGCGCTGATCCTCGGCCATCGGCATCCCGCGGTGACGCAGGCGGTGAGCGAGGCGTTCGACGCCGGCACGCATTTCGGCGCCAGCCATCCGCGCGAGGTGCTGTGGGCGCGCGCGATCCAGCGGCTGGTGCCATCGGCCGAACGCGTGCGCTTCACGTCATCCGGCACCGAGGCGACGCTGATGGCGGTGCGGCTTGCCCGCGCGTTCACCGGGCGCGCGACGCTGCTGCGCTTCCAGGGGCATTTCCACGGCTGGCACGACCACATGGCCAGCGGCTACACGAATCACTTCGACGGCTCGCCGACGCCGGGCGTTCTGCAGGGCGTGGCGGACAAGACGGTGCTGCTGCCGCCGAACGACATCGCCGCCGTGCGCGACGTGCTCGCGAGCAACAGCGACATCGCGGCGGTGATTCTGGAACCGACCGGCTCGTCGTTCGGCCAGCAGCCGATCGGCGCCGAATTCGTCCAGGAGCTGCGCCGGCTGACGGAGCAGCACGGCGTGCTGCTGATCCTCGACGAGGTGGTGACGGGATTCCGCGTGTCGTCGGGCGGCGCGCAGGCGGCGTTCGGCGTGCGACCGGATCTTTCCAGCTTCGCCAAGATCGTCGCCGGCGGTCTGCCGGGTGCGGCGGTGGCGGGGCGCAAGGACATCCTCGACCAGCTCGACTTCGCCGTGTCGCAGCGGACGGGGCGCGAGAAGATCCAGCACCCGGGCACGTTCAATGCCAATCCCGTGTCGGCCGCGGCCGGCACCGCGGCGCTGACGGTGATCGCCGAGACCGATGCGTGCGAGCGCGCGTCGCGCACTGCGGCGACGCTGCGTGCGGCGTTGAACGCGGTGCTGGAGGACGAAGGCGTGGCGTGGGCGGTCTATGGCACGTATTCCGGTTTTCACACGTTCCTCAATCCACGCGGGGAGAAAATTCGGCCCAGCACGTTTGATCCGGCGACGCTGACGCTCGATGATCTGAAGGCGCAGTCGAAGGATTTGGTGAACAAGCTGCGGCTGGCGCTGCTGGTGCACGGCGTGGACGTGAACAGCCGGATCGGCGGCTTCCTGTCGGCGACGCACACGGAAGCCGATGTCGCGCACACCGCCGACGCGTTCCGCCAGGCGGTGCGCATGCTGCGGCAGGAAGGCGAACTACAGCACTGAAGGACGACAGAAAGGGTGCCGGTTTTGCGGTCAAGCATTCACGCCGCTACGCTTTTGCTCGCGCTGTTCGTCGCGAGCATCTCGCATCGGGCGTGGGCAACGGACACGCCGGTTGAGGCGCTCATTGAAGCGATAAGACCGGAAACCGAGGCGTACATCGCCAACGGCATGAAAACCTTCGACTTGCCCGGCCTCGCCATCGGCATCGTCGCGAACGACCGGCTTGTCTACAGCAAAGGCTTCGGCGCGCGCAGCAAGACCGGCGGCGCGCCGGTCGATACGCACACCGTCTTCCAGATCGGTTCGGCCACCAAGGGATTTCTTGCCACGACGATGGCGATGATGGTCGATCGCGGCAGGTTCAAGTGGGATGACCGCGTCATCGACCGCGATGCTGAATTCCAGATGAAGGATCCATGGGTCACACGCGAGTTCAGGATATTCGATCTGCTCGCGCAGCGCTCGGGACTGCCGCCGTACGCGAACGATGGCCTGGCCATGCTGGGCCTGGACAGAGCCGAACTGATCCGCTCCTTGCGCCACGTCGAGCCGGTATCGAGCTTCCGCTCCACATTTGCCTATACGAATGTCACGCACATTCTCGCCGGCCGCATCGTCGCGAAAGCTGCCGACGCACCGGACTGGAACACGGTGCTGCAGAAGGAACTGCTCGATCCGCTCGGGATGCAGCGAGACAACGTACACCGCCGCTGCCATCGAAGCCGCGCCCAATCATGCGAACGGCTACCGCTGGACGCCCGACGGCACGGTCGAAGTGCCGTTCACCCAGATCTTCCCGTACGATTTCGACGGCGCCGGCGACATCAACTCGAACATCGACGATGCGTCGCGCTGGCTGCGGTTCCAGCTTGGGAACGGTGCATTCGAGGGCCACCAGCTGGTATCCAAGGAGAACCTCGCGGTCACCCACACGCCCAAGGTCGCGATGTCCGACAAGGTGAGCTACGCGATGGGCTGGGTCGTCCAGCAGACGCCGAACGGCGTCATCGTCTGGCACAATGGCGGCACCACCAGCTTCGGGTCCTACTTCGGCTTCGTATCGGAGAAGAATGTCGGCGTTGTCGTCCTGTCGAATGAGTCGAACGTCGGATTTCCGGATGCGGTCGGCAGGTGGGTGCTGGACCGGCTGCTCGACAATCCCAAGGTTGACTACGTCGCAGACGCATTCAAGGCGGCCAAAGCCGGGTTCGAGAAGTCGGTCAGGCTTTTCGCCAAGCCCGATAATCCGCGTCCATTCCCGCCGCTGGCTCCGCTGGGCGGGACCTTTACCAATCCGAGCATCGGCAAGGCCATCGTCGTCGCAGGACAGCGGCGCGCTTGATCGTGAACCTTGAGACGACCGGCGCCAGGCTCAGGCTCGATCCATGGGACGGCGGGATTTTCACGGCCACGCTCATGCCGCTTGACAAGTTCGCAGCGCTGGCGGCAAATCTCGGACCGTTGCCGAGCGCGTTCGTTCAGTTCCAGATGGACAAGGACGCGAAACTGAACGTTCTTCACCTGTCGTTCGATGACGGCCAGGCGTACGATTTTACGCGCGAGCAGCCCTAGGCGGCGTCCGCCAATTGCCGCGGACGGTAGATCGCGGTGTGCGTCACGCGCGCCAGGGGTGTGCGCTCATTCGCCAGCACCAGCGCGTCGACTTCGACGAACTTGTGGCCCTTGCGCTCGTAGTTCTGCGTGACGCGGGCGCGCGCACTCAACGTGTCGCCGATGTGTGCAATGCCGAGGTTCTGCACGTCGCTGCCGACATGCATCCAGGCCGGCAGCACGACGTTGTGCGACAGCACCCAGTTGCAGCAGCGCAGGATGGTGCCGGGATGCACGATTCCTTGCGCCGCATACAGCGGATCGGTCTCGCGCGTGTCCTTCAGGTCCTGCGCATGAAAGTCCGCAGTGACGACCAGCGGGTTCATGCCGAGCCAAGAACCGACCGCAAGCGAACGCTCATCGGCGGGCGGGCGCGCGTCATGCGCCGGCGGTGTAGCGGACTGGAAATCGCCCGGCAACGGCACGCTGACGGCGGCCGGCAACGTCGCCGATCCGGTTGCGCAGAGTTCGCCGTGGCTGTGCACCGCAAGCGCGAGGCCCTCGGCTGTCTCGTCAGCGGTGATTTCGGCGATGTCGCCTTCATAGACCGGCTTGCCGAATTTGCAGTCGCCGGTGCCGCGCTCCAGCCACGCGAGGCCCCAGTGCGCGAGCGGCAAATGGGTCATGTAGGCGTAGACGTGCACTCCGCCCACCAGCCCGCCCGTGAAGCCGAACCGTCGTGCAGTGGCGTCGTCGTGGATCTTGTTCTCCGACGCCTTCGCGGTGTTGTACGCAGACACGTGGTAGGGCTGGAGGGCCATGGCGTTTTTTCCGTTGTCCGATGATCAGGCCAGCGCCCAGATGCCGACCTCGTGGCCCGGCGCAAAGTTCCGATTGGTCATGTCCGGGTTGCGGTTGACATAGGTGCGATTGAACATCGGGTGACGCATGCTGCGCGTCTCGTGCTCGATGCGGAACAGCGGTTTGTTGGTGTCCACATCGACAATGTCGAGGAACCGATACTGGTGCTGGTCGCTTTCCTCGGCGATCAGCCCGCGCTCGACCAGCTTCCTGTGCGGCCCGGAGAAGTCGGCGAGCGTGATCTGGATGTGATGCCCGTCATACTCGGGCTGCGGCGTGTCGGTCTCGCGATAGGTCACCCTGCTGTCGCCGGACGTGCTCACCCACGCATACGATCCGCGCTCGTCCTTCGCCATGCCGGCGATGCCGCCCAGGATCTCGCGATAGAAGCGCACGATCGCCGGAAGGTCGGTGCCAGCCGGAACATCGAACTCGACATACGGCATGCCGACGCGGAGATTGCCGAACTTCGCAGGGTCAGGCGCGTGGACCCGCATGCGGTTGCCCCAGGGGCAGGTGGTCTCGACCACATCGCCCGCCTCGCGGAAACTGAACTTGGTGCCTTCCAGGTATTTCTGTGCGTTGTCGAGCCGCTTCAGCAGCGCTTCCAGGTCGGGCAGCACCAGCGCGGTGGTGCCGCGCACAACCTGCGGCGGGTTGCGCGTCGGCAGGTGGAACTGGCCGCGGCCGACATTCACCCACATGTTGTCGAGGCCCGCCATCAGGTACGGATCGCGGGTCAGGCCAAGACCCATCAGGTAGTAGGCGATTGCCTTGCTCTGATCGGGCACAGTGACGTTGACGTGCCCCAGTTCGACGATATTGCCGAGGTCCTCGACGGTCCGATCGAATTGCGGCTTTGTGGCCATTGTGTCGTTCATTTTCGGGGTCCCCTCTGCCGGTTTTCCATCCGTTGGCGCATGATAATGCCAGCCGGCGCTACCGGTCCATGGGGGCCGGACGAGGGGGAACGACCAATGGCGGAAGAGCCAGCGAACTGAACTGAACGAACGTGGGCATCTCCGCACTCCTCTCCGCGCCGACCTTTCTGCGCCTGTGGGCGATCGGCGGCTGCGTCAACACGATGCGCTGGTTCGAGGTGCTGGCCGCCGCGCTGTTCACGCTCGACGCGACCGGATCGGGTCTCGCCGTCGCGGTCGTCTCGGCGGCGCGCACGTTGCCCATGCTTCTGCTCGGCGCCTTCGCCGGCGTGATGTCGGAGGCGGTGGATCGCAAGCGCGTCCTGCTGATCGGCCAGATCGTATCGGGGCTGGCCTCGGCTGCCATCGCCCTGCTTGCCGCCTTCGGAATCGCGCGCCCTTGGCACGTCGCTGTCGCGGCGCTGGTTGCCGGCACCGTCTGGTCCACCGAGATGTCCACCCGCCGGCGCATGGTCGGCGAGTGCGTCGAGGGCGCGCTTGTCCCGCGCGCACTGGCGCTCGACACGGTCACCAATTCGATCACCAGGCTGATCGGCCCGATGGCCGGCGGCGCCGCCTACCAGACGATCGGGCTCGGCGGCACCTACGCCGTATCGGCATGCGTCTATCTGGTGGCGGTGGTCCTCGTTGCCGGGCTCGCATACCAGCAGACCAGCCGCAGGATCGTGCTCGCCAACGTGCCGCACGACCTCGCCGAGGCCTTCGCGTTTGCGCGCGGACACCTGATCATCGGCGGCGTGCTTGCCGTGACCATCGCGATGAACCTGCTGGGCTTCTGCTACGCGGCGCTGCTCGCGCCGATCGGGCGGCAGGTGTTCATGGTCTCGCCGACGCTCACCGGCATACTCGCCGGCGCCGAGGCTTTCGGTGCGCTGCTCGGTGGGCTTTGGCTGACCGGCAGCGATTCACGATTGAGCGGGCGCACGCTGATGGTCGGCGGATCGCTATTGTTCCTGGTGTGCGTCATCCTGATGCCGTTTGCGCCGAGTTTTGCGCTTGCCTGCGCGCTGCTGGTGGTCGGCGGGATTGGCTCGGCAGCGTTCGCCAATATGCAGACCTCGCTGATCGTGCTGCACGCGCCGCCACATATCCGTTCGCGGCTGATGGGACTGCTGACGGTCTGCATCGGCATGGGGCCTTTGGGGATACTGTCGATCGGCTTCCTGGCAGATCGCTTCGGGCCGCTGCTGGCAGTCGATATCATGGCATCAACCGGTCTTGTCGCGGTGAGCACGATCGGGCTGGTGTGGCGGCGGAATGATCTGCGGCAGGCACCGCGGGCGCCGGGTCTTGCCGGCAACAAGGACTGATCGGCCTGGGGAAGCTGAAGCGTGCAGGGCTCTGCCCTGCAACCCGCCCAGGGGCTTTGCCCCCGGGACCCCCACCAAAGGCGTAGCCTTTGGAATCCGATACTAAAGTAACGGGTTCCAGGGCTAGGCCCTTGGCGGAGTCCAGAGGCGGAGCCCTCTGGTCGGGGTTCGGGGTGAAACCCCGAGCACTTCTCCAACGCCGCCGCCTTGGAACAAATCGCGCCCTGTGCCAACCTGCCCGCCAAGATCGTCAAGCAATCAATGCGAACCTTCGGAAGGACAACGGCCATGCCAGACGTCAGCGTAGACCTGAAGTTTCTCTCGGGTATCCGTGTCGTCGATTTCACCCAGTTCGAAGCGGGGCCTTCCTGCACCGAGGCCCTTGCCTGGCTCGGCGCCGAGGTGGTGAAGATCGAGAACCCCAAGACCGGCGATCCGGGGCGCCGCCTGCGCGCCGGGCATCCCGACGACGACCCCTATTACTTCCATATGTTCAACGCCAACAAGAAGTCGATCACCGTCGATCTGAAGTCGCCGCGCGGACTGGATTTGGTGAAGGACATGCTGCGCAAGGCGGATGTCTGCGTCGAGAACATGGCGCCGGGCACGATCGAGCGGCTCGGCCTCGGCTACGACGTGGTGCGCGAGTTGAACCCGGGGATCATCTACGCGCAGGTGAAGGGCTTCGGCACCGGCAGCCCGTACGAGAAGAACCTCGCGTTCGACATGATCGCGCAGGCCACCGGCGGCACCATCAGCGTGACCGGCGAGAAGGGCCGGCGGCCGGTGAAGCCCGGGCTGTCGCTCGGCGACACCGGAACCGGCATGACCATGGCGATCACCATTCTCGGCGCACTGTTCCGTCGCGCCGCGACCGGCGAGGGCCACCGGCTGCAGGTGGCGATGCAGGACGCGATGCTGCATTATATGCGCACCAATTTTTCCACGCAGGCGCGCAGCGGCAAAGCAGTCGAGCGCGACGGCACGAAGTCGGGCGGTGGCAGCAACTCGCCGTCGGGGCTGTATCCGTGCGCGCCGGGCGGCGCGAACGACTACGTCTGGATCATGACCAGCCGGGCCAATCCCGAGCACTGGTCGCGGCTGTGCAAGGTGATGGGACGCGAGGAACTGATCAGCGATCCGCGCTACGCGACGCCAGCCGAGCGGGTGAAGCATGACGCCGATCTGGACGCGATCATCACCGAATGGACACGCACGCGCACCAAGCACGAGGCGATGGCGCAGGTGGGCGGCGCCGGCATTCCCGCAGGTGCGGTGCTCGACACGATGGAACTGCAGAACGAGCCGACCTTCGAGCAGCGCGGCATCATGCAGGTGATGCAGCATCCCAAACACGCGCCGTTCAAGATGCCGGCCTGGCCGGTTCGCATCGACGGCAAGCCGCCGCAGGTGAAGTCATCGCCGATGTTGGGGCAGCACACGGATGACGTGCTGACCAGTTGGCTCGGTCTGAGCGAGGCGGAGGTCAAGAAGCTGCACGGCGAAGGGGTGGTATAATACCAGGGCTACAAACCAAGGACCTTCGATCCGCGCTCGCTTCTCACGTCATGGCCGTCCCCGGATCACGTCCGGGGACGGCCAACCGCTAAGCTGCCCGCACGTTGCCGAACAGTCCGCCGAGCCGTGCCAGCGATTCGAGGTGCACATCGGCGTCGCCGAACAGCATGTCGATCATCGTCATGCGTTTGAAGTAGTGGCCGACGCTGTACTCCATGGTCATGCCGATGCCGCCGTGCAGCTGGATGGCCTCCTGGCCGATATGCTTGCCGGAGCGGCCGATCTGCACCTTGGCCGCGGCGATCGCGCGGCGACGCTCGGTGGCATCTTCCTCGCCTGCCATGACGGCGGCGAACATCGCCATGCTGCGTGCCTGCTCGAGCGCCACGAGCATGTCCACCGAGCGATGCTGCAAGACCTGGAACTGGCCGATCGGCCGGCCGAACTGCTGCCGCGTCTTCAGGTACTCCAGCGTCAGTTCGTGCATCGCCTGCATCGTGCCGACCGCCTCGGCGCAGAGTGCTGCGATCGCTTCGTCCACCACGTGCTCGATGGCGGGGAGCGCCGCGCCCGCTTCGCCCAGCGAATCGCCGGCAGGAACGCGCACACCCGACAGCGTGACCTCCGCGGCGCGCAGCCCATCCTGCGTCGGATAGCCGCGCCGCGACACGCCAGGTGCTGACGGATCGACCAGGAATACGCCGATGCCCGCGCGGTCCCGACGTTCGCCGGCGACGCGCGCCGTCACCAGCAGTCGATCGGCGCAATCGCCGTGCAGCACCACGCTCTTGGCGCCATCCAGCACCCAGTCCGCGCCGTCCCGCCGCGCGGTGGTTGCGACGTCGGCTAGGTCGTAGCGCGAATGCCGTTCGACATGCGCGAAGGCGAGCTTCAACTTGCCCTGCGCGATCTCCGGGATGAGCGCCTGCTGCTGCGCCGGCGTTCCGGCACGCCGCAGGAGGCCGCCGCCGAGGATCACCGTGGCGAAGTAGGGTTCCAGCACGAGGCCGCGACCGA
Organism: uncultured Alphaproteobacteria bacterium; assembly: GCA_963739725.1. Taxonomy (GTDB): domain Bacteria; phylum Pseudomonadota; class Alphaproteobacteria; order Acetobacterales; family Acetobacteraceae; genus JAMXLO01. The sequence continues at coordinate 49,740 of CAVUBS010000025.1, forward strand.
AGGTCTCCATCACGATCATCGTCTCGACCGGGCCGCCACCGAAGCCGCCGTGCTTTTCGTCGAACGGCAGGCCGAGCAGACCAAGCTCGGTGTACTGCTTCCAGACGTTGCGGCTCCAGCCATCCGGTTCGGCGAGGTATTTCTTACGCTGCTCGAACTGGTACTGATCGGCGATCAGCCGGTCGACGCTGTCCTTGAGCAGGCGCTGTTCGTCGGTCAGGTCGAAGTCCATTTGTCACCCCGCCTCCCAGCGTCATGGCGGGGCTTGGCCCCGCCATCCACGACGGTGGATCAAAGCCCCAATATCGCCTTGGCGACGATGTTGCGCTGGATCTCGTTCGAACCGCCGTAGATCGAGACCTTGCGGTAGTTGAAGTACATCGGCGCCGCCTCGGTCGCGTAGTCGGGACCGACCACCGGCTCGTTGCGGCCGTCGAAATCGCGCTGATACGGCAGGATGTACGGACCGACCACATCCATCAGCAGCTCGGTCAGCTGCTGCTGGATCGCCGATCCCTTCAGCTTCAGGATCGACGACGCCGGGTTCGGCTTGCCCTTCTCGCGCTTGCGTTCGTCGGCGACGACGCGCAACTGCGTCATCTCGAGCGCCTTCAGCTCGATCTCGACGGCGGCAAGCTTTTCGCGGAAACGCGGGTCCTCGATCAGCTTCCGATCGCCGACGCGTTCCATCGACGCCAGCTCCTTGATGCGCGCCACCTTGGCCTTCGACGCGCCGACCCGCGCGATGCCGGTGCGCTCGTTGCCGAGCAGGAACTTGGCGTAGTCCCAGCCCTTGTTCTCCTGGCCGACAAGATTTTCCGCCGGCACCTCGACATTGTCGAAGAACACTTCGTTCACCTCGCGTCCGCCGTCGATGGTGACGATCGGGCGGACGGTGATGCCGGGCGTCTTCATGTCGACCAGGATGAACGAAATGCCTTCCTGCTTCTTCGCCGCCGGATCGGTGCGCACCAGACAGAAGATCCAGTCGGCGTATTGCGCCAGCGTGGTCCAGATCTTCTGGCCGTTGATGATGTATTTGTCGCCCTTGCGCTCGGCGCGCGTGCGCAGGCTGGCAAGGTCCGAGCCGGAGCCGGGTTCCGAAAAGCCCTGGCACCAGAAGATATCCGCGTTGGCGGTCTTGGGCAGGAACCGCTGCTTCTGCTCGTCGTTGCCGAACTGCGCGATGACCGGGCCGACCATCGTCACGTTGAATCCGATCGGTGTCGGCACGTTGGCCTGCTGCATCTCGTCCTGGTACATGTAGACCTGCACCGGCGACCAGCTTTGCCCGCCCCATTGCACCGGCCAGTTCGGCGTCGCCCAGCCGCGCGCGTTCAGGATGCGCTGCGAGGTGATCATGTCGTCCCGGGTCAGGCCCTCGCCTTCGGCGACCTTGTCGCGGATCGACTGCGGGATGTCGCTGCGGAAGAAACGCCGCGCCTCCTCGCGGAACGCGCGTTCCTCGTCGGTGAAGTTCAGGTCCATGGCGGAAATCCTTTCACTCGGCCGCCGCGCGCTTCAACCGGTCGGAGAACGTCTTTGCGGAACTTGCTGACCTTCGGCGCCACCACGGCCTGGCAGTAGCCGGTCCACGGATTGCGCGCGAAGTAATCGTGATGCTCCGGCTCGGCTTCGTAGAATACCTGCAGCGGTTCGATCTGCGTCACGATCGGAGCGCCCCAGATCTTGGCGTCGCCGATCTCCTTGATCACCGACTGCGCGGTCGCCTGTTGCGCGTCCGAGTGCGTCAGGATGATCGAGCGGTACTGCGTGCCGATATCATGGCCCTGCCGGTCCTTCGTCGTCGGATCATGGATGGTGAAGAACACGCGCAGGATATCGGCGTAGGAAACCTCGGCCGGGTCGAAGCGGACCTGCACGACCTCGGCGTGGCCGGTCGTGCCGGAGCAGACCTGCTGGTAGCTGGGATTGGCCACGTGCCCGCCGGCGTATCCCGACATCACGCCGGTGACGCCGCGCAGATCCTTGTAGACGGCCTCCAGGCACCAGAAGCAGCCGCCGCCGAGGGTGGCGATCTCTTCGCTCATGCTTGTCGCTCCCTTGTTCCGTGGCCTGCATCATAGCGGGAGATGCCGGCCTCGCCAAAGCGGCCGGTCTAGGCCGTATTGCGGCCGCCGTAGCGGCGAACCCGCAGGTCCGCCTGCTCCTTGTGCGCCGCGAAGTTCTCGATCGCGCAGAGCCGCGAGCAGTATTCGCCGATCATCGCGGTCGCCTCCGGGCTGACCTCCTGGTAGGTAACCGTCTTCAGGAATTTTCCGACCCACAACCCGCCGGTGTAGCGCGCGGCCCGCTTCGTCGGCAGCGTGTGGTTCGTGCCGATCACCTTGTCGCCATAGGCCACGTTGGTCTCGTGGCCGAGGAACAGCGACCCGTAGTTGGTCATCCGCTCCAGGAACCAGCGCGGCTCGCGCGTCAGCACCTGCACATGCTCCGAGGCGATCCGATCGGCCTCGGCCGCCATCTCCTCGTCCGTGTCGCACAGGATGATCTGGCCGTGATCGCGCCAGGCCACGCCGGCGATGTCGGCGGTCGCCAGGCGGGCAAGCTGGCGATCGATCTCGGCCGGCAGTTCGTCCGCGATCTTCGCCGATGTGGTCAGCAGGATCGCCGGCGAGGTCGGACCATGCTCGGCCTGGCCGAGCAGGTCGGTCGCGCACATCTCGGCATCCGCCGTGTCGTCGGCGATGATCAGCGTCTCGGTCGGTCCCGCCAGCAGATCGATGCCGACGCGGCCGAACAACTGGCGCTTCGCCTCGGCGACGAATGCGTTGCCCGGGCCGACCAGCATGTCGACGGCGGGAATGCTCGACGTGCCGAGCGCCATCGCCGCCACCGCCTGGATGCCGCCCAGCAGGTAGATCTCGTCGGCGCCACCCAGTGCCATCGCGGCGACGGTGGCGGCCGGCGGCACGCCGTTCAGCGGCGGCGTGCAGGCGGCGACCCGCTTCACCCCGGCCACCTTCGCGGTCAGCACGCTCATGTGCGCCGACGCCACCATCGGGTAGCGGCCGCCGGGCACATAGCAGCCGACGCTCGCGACCGGGATGTTCCGGTGGCCCAGCCGGACGCCCGGCAGCGTCTCCACCTCGACGTCGCGCAACGCGGCGCGCTGCACCTCGGCGAAGCGGCGGATCTGTGCCTGGGCGAACTTGATGTCCTCGATCACCTGCGCGGGCAGGCTGTCGATCAGCGCCTGGATTTCGGCCGGCGACAGGCGGAATTCCTTCGGCTCCCATTTGTCGAACTTCGCCGACAGTTCGCGCACCGCCGCATCGCCGCGCGCGATGACGTCGTCGAGGATCGCCTCGACCGTCTGACGCACCTTGCGGTCGGCCGCGAATTTCTCTTCGTCCGTCGCGCCGCGCTTGAGATAGCGGATCATGGCAACTCCTATTCCGCGGTCCAGCCGCCGTCGACGACCAGCGACGTCCCCGTCACCAGCGCCGCCGCATCGGAGGCGAGAAACACCACCGCGCCCATCAGGTCCTCCACCGTCCCCAGCCTGCCGAGCTTGATCCGCCGCACCACATCGTCGTGGAACGCCCTGTCGTTCCAGAACGGGCGGGTGAGCGGCGTGTCGATGAAGGTGGGGCCGATGGAGTTCACCCGGATGCCGTGCGGTGCCAGGTCGATCGCCATCGCCTTGGTCAGGCCCTCGATGCCGTGCTTGCTCATGCAGTAGACCGTGCGGCGCGCGCCGCCGACATGTCCCATCTGCGAGGAGATGTGGATGATCGATCCACCGCTGCCCGCATCGACCATGCGGCGCGCCACCGCCTGCGCGACGAAGAACGCGGCGCGCTGGTTCAGGGTGGTGATGGCGTCGTAGTCCTGCTCGGTCACGTCGAGGAACTGTGCCGGACGGTTGGTCCCCGCGTTGTTCACCAGCACGTCGAACGGCGGCTGGGCGCCGATCGCGGCGCGCACGGCAGCGAGATCCGTCACATCCAGCACCAGCGGCTCCGCGCTGCCGCCCTCGTCTCGGATCTGCACCGAAGCGGCTTCGATCTCCGCCGCCGTGCGGGCTGCGAGCACGACATGGGCCCCGGCCTGGGCCAGCGCCGCGGCGCTGGCGAGACCGATGCCGCGACCGGCGCCGGAAACCAGTGCACGCCGTCCGTCGAGTCGCAGGGATGGCGTTTGCGGCAAAACCATCGCGCGCCTCGGCCAGGGATGATCCGGGCAGGTCTACACTGGCGAGGCGCGACTGACCAGCCGAGTGTCCCGGCGGGATCAGCCGATGAGGAACCACAGGCGAAAGAGCAACGTTTCCAGCCATGTCTGCCGCCGGAGACCCGGCAGATGCAGCGCCGACAGTCGTTCGCGGAAGCTGCCCCGTAGCGCGTGGTGCAGCCGCAGCACGGTTGGGCGCGTGGTCTCGCTGAGCAGGTGCGGCTGCGCGATCAGGGCTTCCAGATGCTGGCGCAGCACGTTCATGAATATGCGGGGGCCTCGCCGGAGCGCGGCGATCGCGCGCCGCACCTGCGATGGCGGCGCGCCGACCGCGTTGCCGCCATGCTGGCGATACAATGCCACCACGGCGTCATCCACCAGAACCCGGCCGGCCGCGGCGGTCACCAGCAGGTAGCACCACCAATCGTGCGGCGAGGCACCGGGGGGTTCGCTGGCTGCGACCAACGCCGCGGCCGTCCGGTTCAGCATGATCGTGCAACCCGCGGCAACGTTTTGGATCAGCGAGGCAGGGAACCCGCATTTGTCCGGAAATATGCTGGTCTCCGTGAGGCGCCGCAGGCGTGCGTTCACGACCATCAGCCGGGCACAATAGAGCGTTGGAATCTCGGCATCGACGGCGGCCAGGGCAGCAAAGCCGCGGGTCAGCTTGTCCGGCAGCCAGACATCGTCCTGATCGACGAATGCGACACTGTCGGCGGCGCCCAGCGCCGGCACGGCCGCACGCAGCAGCGCCATGAAGCTCGCCGCCGGCCATAGCCGCCCCGAGGGTTCCCAAACGCGCACACAGCGCCCGGCGCCGATCATTGCCGCGAATTCGGTCAGAATCGAGACGGTATCGTCGTTGGATCCGTCGTCCCGCCAATAGAGAATCCAGTTTTCGTGTGTCTGCTGCGCCAGGCTGTCGAGTTGCGCACGCAGAAATGCCGCGCCATTGTAGGTGGCGAGCAAAATGACGACACGGGAGGTCACCTGCAGACCCGGATCGGGAACGAAGGACGGTTCAATGACCTCGGACGCAATGCCTTCGACCAGGCTGGAAATCAGGGTTTCCTCCACGTCATCGCGGCCCGTCGGCTTCAGGCTGTGGTGCAGCATTTGCGCTTCTCGGCAATCCGTGACAAAGGCACCCCAGGGCTCGCAACGAGCCTTCCCAGATTGGCAGCATTCTCCATCGCTGATCCGATTCCATTCAACGATCGCGGAGGATGCCACGTATCGAGAAATGTCGCTACCGCCGCCAGCGCGTTGCGGAATCCGAGTGGCACCTTGCAAATGGTCAGAGCGACATCGCGTGCGCTTGATCAGGAGAGGCAGGTTGTGCCCAACACAGCGCACAAATAAACTGCAGCATGGCTGGCGTGGCGTGTCACTGCCGTGCGTTGCACATGAAATCTTGTGAATTCCGATAATCATGGACCTGAAGAGCAAGACGTCGGCTGATATCTACAGATTTTCCTTCGATCCGGATTCCGACCATGCCGGTGCACATATTCTGCGTCTGATCGGCGGCAGCAAGGACGTTCTGGAACTCGGTGCCGGCCCCGGTTCGATCACCAGGCCGCTGGTCGAGCTGGGCGGTTGCAGAATGACCGCGCTCGAGATCGATCCGGGCAGCGTCGAAATCCTCGCGACATTCTGCGAACATGTCGTGCAGGCCGACCTGAACGATCCGGACTGGACCAAGACCTTGCCGCGCGCGGACTTCGACGCCGTGGTCATTGCCGACGTCCTGGAACATCTCTACGACCCGTGGGCGACATTGCGGCAGACCACGGATCTGGTGAATGACGAAGGCTGCGTTATCGTCTCGATTCCCCACGCATCGCATGCCGGGATCATTGCCTGCCTGTTGACCGGGGACGTCCGCTACGGCGAGTGGGGGTTGCTGGACAAGACTCACATCCGATTCTTCAGCATGAAGAACGTCCAGAACCTTTTTGAGGGCGCCGGACTCAAGATTGTCGATGCCCGATTCGTCATCAAGCATCCAATGGAGACGGAGTTCGCCGACGTCTGGCAGACATTGTCCGATGATCAGCGCGCGATGCTCGAGGCCCAGCCGCATTCCAAGATCTATCAGATCGTCGCCAAGGCCGTGCCGGCGAACCGTCATCCGGAACTGGGTTCGCGCCTGCTGTCCGAGCTTGTGGCGCCGCGGCCATCCGACGTGACGTTCGTCGCATTCTACCTGCCGCAGTTTCATCCGATCCCGGAGAACGACGAGTGGTGGGGCAAAGGATTCACGGAGTGGACCAACGTAACAAAGGCAGAACGCCTGTTTGAAGGGCATTACCAGCCGCACCTGCCGGCTGATTTTGGCTTCTATGATCTGCGTCTGCGTGAGGTGCAGCGGGAACAGATCGCCTGGGCGAAACGGTTTGGCATCGACGCTTTTTGTTTTCACTACTACTGGTTCGCCGGCCGACGCATTCTTGAGCGGCCGATCGACGACTTTCTCGCTGATCCGGAGGCCGATATTCAATTCTGCCTCTGCTGGGCGAATGAGAACTGGACCAGGAAGTGGGATGCAACCGAGCAGGAAGTGCTGATCGCACAGAGCTACTCGCCCAGGAACGACATAGCCTTCATCGAGGGCCTGCTGCCGTACTTTCGCGATCGCCGCTACCTTCGGGTCGATGGTGCGCCGGTGCTCGTGGTGTACCGGCCGCAGCAGTTGCCGGATGCCAAGGCGACCGCGGAGCGCTGGCGCCGGGTCTGCCGTGAAGCGGGCATCGGCGAGATCCATCTCGTGGCGGCGCTCACGCACGGGAACTGGGAGTTCGAGTCGCTTGGCTTCGACGCCGGCGTGGAGTTCCCGCCGCACAACGTGCGGGAACGCGACCGCAAGGACGAGCTGAAGCTCTACGAGCCGATCGAGGGATGGGTGCTGCACTATGCCGACATCGCAGAACGCTACCTGGGCCACGATTACCGTCGAGCGCCTCGTCTATCGTGGCGTGTATCCGTCATGGGACAATACGGCGCGGGTATCGCGGCAGAGGCCTGATCACGCTCGACAGCACGCCGGAGAACTACGAGCGCTGGCTGAACCGGGCGACGCACCGGACCGTCCTGGAACGGCAACCGTCGCAGCGGTTGTTGTTCATCAACGCCTGGAACGAATGGGCGGAAGGATGTCATCTCGAACCCGATCGGAAATATGGCCGCGGCTTTCTTGAGGCAACGCTGCGGGTAAAAGAAGGCGGTCGCTGCTGGACGCGCCATTTCACACGGCGGACACCACTCAGCCTCGTGTGGCCCCATCGCCGCGGCGGCTGATCCAGCCGGATTGCCCGGCTGTTGCGCGAACATCCGCGTGTCTACCGGACGGCGCAACTCGCCTGGCGCGATGCCTTGGCGATTGCGGATCCGGATCCAGCGCATCACGCAACAGCGGCGGCGCATCTAAGCAGGGACGCGCCCAGCTGGAGCGAGGCGGTAAATGTAATGACCGAAACAACGGACCAGCGGCCGACCGAACCTTTACAGGGACCAGAACAGGCTGGCGCGGTGCAAATCGCGAGTTCGAGCGATGAGCCGGTACATCCGTATCATATTCTCAAGGAACGTTACCTGACGCTTGTCGAATCGACGCTTGCGGGAACGATTTACGAGGATGCCCCCCTTCGAGCATCTGGCGCCGAGAAGTACGATTCGAACGCTTCGCGAGTACGGCTGGGACTGGCCATCCAAGGCCTTCACCATGATCGGCCTGAAACGGCTGCGAAATTTCCGCGCGGTCATTGAGTCCGTGATCGGTACCAATGTTACCGGTGACATCATGGAAGCCGGTGCATGGCGTGGCGGTGCCGGGATCATGGCGCGAGCTGTGCTGGCCGCCTACAACGTCGGCGACCGACGGGTGATCCTCGCCAATTCGTTTGCCGGTCTGCCTCCGCCGGACGCTGACACTTATCCGGCAGATGCTGGTTCCGACTTCCATGAGTATCCCGAACTGGCTGTTCCACTCGACGAAGTTAAACGAAATTTCGCCAGGTTCGGCCTCCTTGATGAGCAGGTCGTCTTCCTGCCGGGGTGGTACAAGGATACGCTGCCGACGGCGCCAGTGGAACGACTTGCGGTCCTCCGCCTCGACTGCGACATGTACGAATCGACGATCCAGGTGCTCGACAACCTGTACGACAAGGTCTCGATCAATGGCTGGATCGTGATCGACGATTTTGAGGTGGTCCCCGCCTGCCGTGCGGCAGTGCGATGATTTCCTCAAGTCGCGCGATCTGAGGCCAGAAATCTACCCGATCGATGGCGTCGGGGTGTTTTTCCGCAAGACCGATCCCCGTGACAGCGTCACGGAAAGCGCGACACTGCAAGCATTTGAGCGAGCGCGCGCCGCGCGGGCCGCCGATTCGCCGACGGCGGCATTCACCCCTGTCAATGTGGACTTCGTCGCCTGGCGCGAAGCATTGATGGCTGTTGTGCGAGCGAGCGAGGCGATTGTGGTTGCGAACCAGACAGCCAAAACGGCGCAGCAAGAGGCTACAGTCGCACAGCGCCAGACGTCCGAAATGCGCACCGCGCTGGCAGCCGCAGGCCGTGCAATGCAACGCCGCCCAAGCCGAGGCGGCACGCGCTCAGCACGATCTCAAGGTCGTTTACGCCAGCCGGTCATGGCGGCTGAGCCGCCCGTATCGGGCGTTTGGTGCCGCGCTCGAGCGGCTCCGTGCCGGCGTCCGATTGCCGCCGACAGACATTAACGCCCAGGATCAACCGCCAAGCCCGAGGTCGCCACGCCAGTCGCCACCAGTGGATCAGCCCGGTACCGACGTCGATCCGTGGTCTCGATGGCCCATTTGGCTGACCGACGACACGTTCCAGACGAAGCGCTTCACCTACAGCATGTCATAGGATGATTTCGACAAGATCACGCAGGACGGCATCAGTCGCCTTGCTCAAGGATCGTAGCTTCGTGGAGATCTATCGAGATCTCCTGCTTGAGTTGCGGCCGCAGCGGATTTTCGAGATCGGGTTCTTCCAGGGCGGCATGCCGCTGTTCCTGGCTGACATGGTTGCGCCGGAAAAGGTGGTCGGCATCGACCTCCAGCAACCGTCTGACGCTCTGAAGACCATGATCGCGGACGCCGGCTTGCAGGATACGGTCAAGCTATATGGCGGCATCATGCAGGACGACACGCCGACGCTGCGAAAGATCGTGGAGGCGAGTTCGCGCGATCGGCCGCTCGACCTGATCATTGACGACGCGTCGCATGAGTATGAGAACAGCAAGGGCTGTTTTCAGGAACTCTTCGGCTATCTGCGGCCCAGGCGGCAAATACGTGATCGAGGACTGGGGTTGGCTGCACTGGCCCGGCGAAGCGTGGCAGACGGCGAAAAGCCACTTCTGGAACAAACCCGCCATGACCAACCTGATCTTCGAGCTGGTCATGACGCTCGGCAGTCAGCACCCGAAGATCATTGCACGGCTGGAGGTTTTGTCCTGGGCCTGCGTCGTCGTCACCCGGGGCGAGGGTCTGGCACACGGCGAACGGATCGAACTGTCTGCCACACGCCTGACCAGCGGACGCAAGTTTCAGCCTCTGTAGGGCAGTCGCCTAGTCGTGCAACAGCATAGCAGGCTGTCCTCGTGGACAGCCTGTTTGTAGACCGGCCCTCTGCCAAGCAAATCAGGTCGAACTGATGTGTCCCTGCAACTGGGCGATCGAGGTGTTCACGAACGAGATCGAGGTGCCGTCGGACAGCGTCAGTGTGGTGGTGCCACCTGCCGTGGTGGCCTTGCTCAGTGCGTTGGCCCCTTCGGCTGCACCGTAACCCGAAAGCGCGAGGATGTCGTTCCCGCCGAAGTCCTGAACGATGTCGCCGCCATTCACCAGTCCGCTGGTGAACAGGAACACGTTGTTGCCGGCGCCGCCTGTCATGGTCGTGCCGCCGACAACCGAACCGGCGCCGCCAATGCTGCCGGTGTTGACACCGCCCAACAGGAAATCACTGCCGGAACCGCCCGTCATGCTGACGTTGCCTGATGCCCCGATCAGCGTGTCGTTCGTGGTGGAGGCGGAGGCATCGTAGCTGCCAGTCGAGGTGACATTGCCGACGGCATCCAGAATGCCGCCCGTCTGCATGCCGATCCACTTGACATTCGAGTCACCCGTGCCGAACACGGTCGCGGCGCCCGATCCGCCGATGACGGTCGCGGAACCCGCGCCACCGACGAATTGGACCCGCAGGGCGCCCATGCCGCCGTTGATCAGTTGGTCGCCTGCCGCAGTGCCGGTTCCGATGAACACGGTATCGGTGCCCGTCCCGGCAAATACCGTGTCGCTGGAAAGACCGGTGACCACCTCGAGCGGACCAGACCCGCCGAAGATGACGTTATTGCCCACTCGCGCTGCCGCCAAAGGCGCCAAAGATGCTCGAGGAGCCCGAACCACCGAAGACCGTGTCGTTGGACCCGCCGGTGGCCAGCGTCAACTCGCCCGAGCCACCGAACACCTCATCGGAGCCAGGCGTCGCGCCGAAGCTGCCGAACACACTCGGGGAACCCGCGCCTGCGAACACGGTGCCGGCGCCGCCCATGTTCGCGAATTCCTGCACGCCGGCGGCACCCATGAAATAAGTACCGTTGGTGTCTCCGCCAAGGATGAGTCGTATTGCCGGTACCAGCGAACACACTGTCGGCAGAGCCCGTGGTAACGACGGTCATTGCGCCTGACCCGCCGAATATCTGAGCGGCGCTGCCACTGGCGTTCACCGCGGCGGTGCCTGCACCGGCCATGACCGTGTCGCTGGAGCCACTCACGTTGAACGTGTTGGTCCCCGTATTGCCAACGAGCACATCGCCGGTAGCGCTGGCGGACAACAGGTTGTTCCCGGTTCCGGCGAAGATCGTATCGTTCGCGCCGCCCGCGGAAAGCGTATCATTGGAGTTATTGCCTGCCACGACTGCGCCGACATCGGCGGCGGTCAATGTGACAGTCGCGTTGCCGCGCCTTCGGCCACCGTCGTCATGGCCGGATCGATGATCGTGACCTGCGCCGCCGCCGCCCCAGACGGTGGTGTTCGGTCCACCGATGATCGTGACCGCCTTTGAATCCTGGATGTCGAGAACGACCACATAGTCGGCGTGGCCTGCGCTCCCGGCCGGGATGTTGTAGGAGCCACCAGCCGTGATGAGCAGCTCGTTGATGTCACCGAGCCGCGTCGCCGGAGGGGCTGGAAGTTCCCCCAATGCCCGGCTCCATGACGTTTACGTGCCCAGGACCCGCGAACGCAATTGCATTGGAGATCTGCTGCGCCAACAACGCGTTGTTGGAATTCCCGAAGATCTCGGAGACTGCGCCTGGTTAAAGCCGGTTGGGCCCGCACCTGGGACTGTTACCGAAGCCATTTTTTCTTCTCCGTTGCGTTAGTCAACCAGCCCTAGCCTATGCGGCCATCAGGTGAAACGAATTATGAACGAGAGCGAATTAATTGCAACCTTTTTCTGATTCGGACTGGTTTTTTTCGATTCTGTGTCGAAACCGTCTGATTAACGCCACGTTAACATCCCCGTATGTCCACCCAAGGCAGGTATAAGTTCGTGATATTTCCGTCATGGCCCAGTAAGCGATCAATTGCACTGCATCTAATTAGCAAATGGTAAAAACTCGTTAATTCCCCAGGACTACCATAATTCCGCCGAAGCTTGTCGAACTATAGTCACTAGACTTGCCCTCTGCCGGCAAGACGAAGCATCGCTAAAACGTGCATGACAGACGGTCAATACGTACTTCTACCAATATCTCTAACGGCAGGAATTCGCCCGCTAACGGATCCCGCCACCTCATACCGGGAGCGAGCGTGCGACTGCCGATAGACGGGGTCTCGCCCGATCGCCGAACTCAGCCATATCCGGCGGGCCCATAAAGCGCGCTCGTGTCAGCATCATCATCCCGTCACTTGATCTGTTGCCGGCCGAGCAGGTCATCGCCGCGGTCGAGCTGGGAGAACCAGCTACGCCCTACATGCCCGTACCGTGTGCAGCACCGCATTGATCTGGATCAACGAACAAACATTTCACCACGAAAAGAGCGCGGTTCGTTTTGCAACCCAGAGGACCGCGCCCGCCGAAGGGGCCGGCTTTCACAGCCACTGCCGACGAACCGGGACGCCCCGCTACAGGGGCCGAAACGCTCCGCAGCACGGCGCGGCCACATGCGCGGCGGGCGCCACCATCATGCTCGTGCGCCCGGCGATCCGCGGATCGCGCGCGGATAACGCGGCGCGCATCAGCGGCGCCAGCCGGATCCCTGGCGGCGATACCGACGCTGCCGCCGTGGCCCCTGCCCTAACGCGCCTTGAAGTCCGGCAGCCGGCGCTCGGCCATGGCCTTCACGCCCTCGCGGAAATCGTCGGTTCCGCGCAGCCAGTCCTGCTCCTCGTATTCGCGCTCGGTCGCCGAGGCCACCGCCTCGGCCAGTCCCCGGCGCAGCGTCTCGCGCGTCGCCACGATCGCCAGCGGAGCGGACTGGGCGATCTCGGTGGCCAGCTCGGTCGCCTTGGCGCGCACCTGGTCCTGCGGCACGCAATAGTCTGCCAGGCCGATCGCCAGCGCCTGCTCCCCGGTGATGCGCCGGCCGGTGTACATCAGCAGCGCCGCCTGCTGCGCGCCGATCAGCCGCGGCAGCGTTGCGGTCAGCCCGAAGCCCGGATGGAACCCCAGGCGGGTGAAATTGACCGCGAACCGCGCCTCGGGACAGGTGACGCGGAAATCCGCCATCACCGCCAGGCCCACCCCGGCACCCACCGCCGCGCCATGCACTGCCGCCACGATCGGCTTGCCGGTGCGCCACAGCCGCTGCGCCTCCTTATATAGGTGTCGTCCACGCACGGCGCCGCGCGACACCCCGTCCGGTCCGCGGTTGGAGAAATCGGCGCCGGCGCAGAAATGCTTGCCCTCGGCGCACAGCACGATGGCCCGCACGTCGGAGGTGCGGTCGAAGCCATCGAGCGCGTCGGCGATCTCGCCCACCATGTCGGTGTCGACGAAGTTGTTCGGCCCGCGCCGCACCTCGATCGTCGCGATCAGGCCGGACTGCGTGACACCGATATGCTCGTAGCCTGCCATGGTATGTTTCCTGTCCTGCTCTTCCGCCGCATTGCGCTGCGTGTCAGCTTACGCGGGCCAAGGGATGGAGGAAACGGTCATGGCGCGGCTCGATCGCGACGGCGTGGCGATCCATTACGAGGAGCATGGGCAGGGTCCCGCCATCCTGCTCTCGCACGGCTACAGCGCGACGTGCCGCATGTGGGACGGCCAGATCGCCGCCCTGAAGGACCGCTGGCGGGTGATCGTGTGGGACATGCGCGGCCACGGCGAGAGCGACTATCCGGCCGATCCGGCCGCCTACTCGGAAGCGGCCACCGTGGAGGACATGGCGGCGATCTTACGCGCATGTAACATCCGGCGTGCGGTGATCGGCGGACTGTCGCTCGGCGGCTACATGTCGCTCGCCTTCCATCTGGCGCACCCGGGCATGACGCGCGCGCTGATGATCTTCGACACCGGCCCCGGCTTTCGCAACGCCGAGGCGCGGGAGGCGTGGAACCAACGTTCGCGGCAGCGGGCGGATGACTTGGATTCTTCCGGATTTGCCGCCCTGGGGACCAGCGACGAGGTGCGCATGAGCCAGCATCGTGATGCCTCGGGCCTGGCGGGTGCCGCGCGTGGCATGCTGACGCAGCGGGACGATGCGGTGTTCCGGTCGTTGGAAACGATCGCGGTGCCGAGCCTCGTGCTGGTCGGCAGCGAGGACAAAAACTTCCTGGCCGCCAGCGATTACATGGCACGCAAGATCCCCGGCGCGGCGAAGGTGGTGATCGACGGCGCCGGGCACGCGTCCAACCTGCACCAGCCGGCTGCCTTCAACCGCTCGGTCGAGTCGTTCCTGAAAGGGCTGGCGGCGTGAACTTCGACTTCCCCGACGAACTGAAGCAGTTGCGCGACGAGGCGCGGCGCTTCCTGACCGAGCGCTGCCCGACCAGCGTGCCGCGCCGCATCCTGGAAGGCCCCGACCCGTACGACCGCACGCTATGGCAGTCGATGGCCGAGATGGGCTGGACCGGCGCGGCGATCCCGGAAGAGTACGGCGGCGCCGGGCTTGGCCATCTCGCGGTCTGCGTGCTGGCCGAAGAACTTGGCCACGCCGTCGCGCCGGTGCCGTTCTCCTCGTCGGTCTATCTGGCGACCGAGGCGATCCTGCTGTTCGGCAGCGACGCCCAAAAACGGAAATATCTGCCGAAGCTCGCCGCGGGCGAGACTATCGGCACGTTCGCGATGGCCGAGCGGCCCGGGCCGGCCGATCCGTCGAAGCTGACCACCCATGTCGCGGACGGCCGGCTGAGCGGCACGAAGCTCGCGGTGCCGGACGGCGACAGCGCCGACATTGCCGTGGTCGCGGTGCATGGCGGCGGCGCGCCATGGCTGCATCTGGTGGATCTCGGCGCCCCGGGGGTCGCGCGCGCGCCGGTAACGACGATCGATCCCACGCGGTCGCATGCGCGCATCGCGTTCGACGGTGCTGCGGCCGAACCGCTCCCCGGCAGCGAGGGCGCCGATTCGGTGCGTCGGCTGCTCGATCGTGCCGCGGTGATGCTGGCGTTCGAGCAGGTCGGCGGCGCGCAGGCGGCGCTCGAGATGGCACGCGACTACGCTCGGGAGCGTTACGCGTTCGGACGGCCGATCGGCTCGTTCCAGGCGATCAAGCACAAGCTGGCGGACATCTACATCGCGGTCGAACTGGCGCGCTCCAACGCGTACTACGGCGCCTGGGCGCTGCACACGGACGCGGCCGAACTGCCGATCGCGGCCGCGGTGGCGCGCATCTCCGCCTGCGACGCCGGCTGGCTGGCGTCCAAGGAGAACATACAGACGCATGGCGGGATGGGCTTCACCTGGCAGATGGACTGCCAGTTCTATTACCGGCGCGCCAAGCTGCACGCGCTGACGCTCGGCGGCACGCGGGAATGGAAGCGCCGGCTGATCGCCGAACTGCGCACGCGCAACACCATTGCATTGCCGACGGATTGACGGAGGACGGAATCAATGGATTTCGAAGATACCCCGCGAAGAGGCGGCATTCCGCGCCGAGGCCCGCGCCTTCCTGGAAGCCAATGCCGAGCGCCGCAAGCCGGGCGCGGTGGAAGGCTATCGCCGCGGCCAGGACGCGCCGGGCGCCATGGACCGCGCCAGGTCGTTCCAGCGCCGCAAGGCCGAGGCGGGCTTCGTCGGCATCCACTGGCCGAAGGAATGGGGCGGCCGCGGTGGCACGCAGATCCAGAACGTCATCTACAACCAGGAGGAAGCGCAGTTCGACGTGCTGTCCGGCATCTTCGGCATCGGCATCAACCTGGCCCTGCCGACGATCTGCACCTGCGGCACGCCGGAACAGCGCGACCGCTTCGTGCCGCCGGCGATGCGCGCGGACGAAGTGTGGTGCCAGCTGTTCTCGGAACCCTCGGGCGGGTCGGACCTCGCCGCGCTGCGGACGCGTGCCGAACGCGACGGCGACGGGTGGGTGATCAACGGCCAGAAGATCTGGAACTCCGGCGCGCACTACAGCGACTTCGGCATCCTGGTGGCGCGCAGCGATCCCAATGTGCCGAAGCACGCGGGGCTGACGTTCTTCATCCTCGACATGAAGGCGCCCGGCGTGGAGATCCGGCCGATCCGCCAGCTCTCCGGTTCGGCGCATTTCAACGAGGTGTTCTTCACCAACGTGCGCATCCCCGACAACATGCGCATCGGCCCGGTCGGCGGCGGCTGGCGCGTGGCGCTGACCACGCTGATGAACGAGCGGCACGGCATGCGCGATTCGCCCGGCCCGGATTTCCAGGAGCTTTTCACCCTCGCCAACACGCTTGAGCTGGAGGACGGCCTGGCGATCGACAATGCCGGCGTGCAGGAGAAGCTCGCCGAATTCTACGTCCGCGCGCAGGGGCTGAAATACACCAAGTACCGCGGCATGACCGCACTGTCGCGCGGCGGCACGCCGGGACCGGAATCCTCGATCATCAAGGTGGTGGCGGCGAACAAGCTGCAGGACATTCTGTCCTATGGGCTCGACCTGATCGGCATGGCGGGGCCGACGATGGGCGAGGACATGCCGGTCGCCGGCATCTTCGAGGAGGCGCTGCTGTATTCGCCGGCGCTGCGCATCGCCGGCGGCACCGACGAGATCATGCGCAACATCATCGCCGAACGCGTGCTCGGCCTGCCGCAGGACGTGCGGGTGGACAAGGACGTGCCGTTCCGCGAGGTGCCGACGGGAAGCCGCGGATGACGGAGCACGCTCTGGAGAGCTTCTTCTGGCCGAAATCGATCGCCGTTCTCGGCGCCTCGCCGGACGTGCATCGCATCCGTGGCCGACTGCTGCATCAATTGCGGGAGAACGGGTTTCCGGGCCGCATCCTGCCGATCAACCCGAGCTACCAGGAGATCGACGGCCTGCGCTGCTACCCCTCGATCGGCGCGGTGGGCGAGGCGATGGACCTGGCGCTGGTGGCGATCCCTGCCGCCGGCGTTGCTCCCGCACTGGAGGAATGCGCCAAGGCCGGCGTGAAGAACGCGTTGATCATCAGCTCGGGCTTTGCCGAGGAGGGCGGCGCGGCCGGCGACATGCAGGCTGCGCTGGTGGAGGTGACGCAGCGCACCGGCATCCGCGCCTGCGGCCCGAACTGCGAGGGCTATTTCAACGCGCTCGGGAAAGTCGCCACCACGTTCAGCCCGACCGTCGAGATGCGGGAGGACGACGGCGGCGTGCTGGTGTCGGACCGGCGCGTCGGCGTGATCGCGCAATCGGGCGGCATCGGCTTCGCGCTGTTCAATCGCGGCAAGGCGGCGGGGATCGGGTTCTCCTATGTGATCTCGACCGGCAACGAGGCCGATCTGAACATGGCCGACTTCCTCGACTACATGGTCGAGGACGACAACACGCACGCCGTCATGCTGTTCTGCGAGGCGGCGCGCAATGGCCCCGCCTTCGTCGCCGCCCTGGCCAAGGCGCGGCGGCTCGGCAAGCCGATCATCGCCATCAAGATCGGCCGCTCGGATGCCGGCAAACGCGCATCGGCTTCGCACACCGCGTCCCTGTCCGGCTCCTACACCGCGTACCGCGCCGTGTTCGAGCGCTACGGCGTCATCGAGGCGGAGGATCCGGACGAGGCAGTGGCGATCGCCGGCGTGCTGCTGACCTGCCCGCTGCCGAAGGGGCGGCGCACCGGCATCATCACGCCGTCGGGCGGCGGCGGCGCGTGGATGGCGGACACGCTGTCGGCGCATGGTCTGATCGTGCCGACGCTGTCGGACGGAACGCAGGCGGCGCTGCGGGCGCTGATGCCGTCCTATGGCGCATCGGGCAATCCGGTCGATGTCACCGCGCAGGGATCCAACACCGGGCCCGGCGATGATGACGGTGATGGAACAGCTTGCCGATACCGACGAGCTGGACATGCTCGTGCTGATCGCCTCGCTCACCAGCGAGACGCGCGTTTCGGCTCGACGCCGCGCGCGTGCGTGCCGTGGCGGCGCGCTGCGGCAAGCCGATGACGGTGTGGACCTATACGCTGCCGAGCGCGTTCGGCCGCGAGGCGGTGGCGGGCTGCGGGTTGTTCGTGCACAGCGACCTGCGCAACGTCGGCGTGGCGATGAGCCGGCTCGCCGGCTATGCGGAGGCGATGGCGCGGCCGCTGCCCGCTTCGGCTGCCGACATGGCGGTCGCGCCGCTGCCCGACGATCTGCCGCATGTGCTGACCGAGCATCGCGCGAAGGCATTGCTGGCGCCGTTCGGCCTGCCCGAGGCGCAGGAGCGTCTGGCAACCTCCGCCGCCGAAGCCGCCGAGGCGGCGATCGCGCTTGGCTTTCCGGTGGTGCTGAAGATCGCCTCGCCCGATCTGCCGCACAAGACCGAGGCCGGCGGCGTGATCCTCGGTCTGCAGAGCCAGCATTCCGTCACCGCCGCCTTTGACCAGATCATCCAATCGGCGAAACGCTACAAGGCGGATGCGCGCATCGATGGCGTGCTGGTGCAGAAGATGGCGCCGCAAGGGCCACGAGCTGGTGATCGGTTGGTGAACGATCCGACCTTCGGCCCGATCATGATGGTGGGCATTGGCGGCACCATGGTCGAGCTGATGGGCGACGTGGTGCACCGGCCGGCGCCGGTCGATGTCGCGGAGGCGACCGGATATGCTGCGCAGTCTGAAGTCGGCGCGGCTGCTGGAGGGATTTCGCGGCGCCGATCCGATCGACATCACCCCGGCGGCAACGTTGATCGCCAATCTGTCGCAAGCGGCGGTCGCGTATCGCGACCGAATCGCGGAGATGGAGTTCAATCCGGTGATCCTGCACGCTGACGGTTCCGGTCTGACGATTGCGGATGCGCTGTGAAGATACGACGCGCATGGCGGGCTGGACCCGCCACGCCATCGACGCTGTAGGGGAAAGCGCAGCGCATAACGTCGACTGACGGATGAAATCATGTTCGAACTCTCCGAAGAACACCGCATGCTGCAGGACCTGGTCGCGAAATTCGTCGACCGGGATTTGATCCCGCTGGAGAAGGCGGTGCTCGCGCGCGAGATGTCGGGGCAGAAATCCTCCCTCACGCGCCGAGGAAGAAGCACCGCTGCTCGCCAAATGCCGCGAGCTTGGCCTGTGGGGTCTCGACGTGCCGGAGGAATTCGGCGGCGCCAACCTGCCGACCGTCGCGCTGATCGGCGTCTACGAGGAACAGGGCCGCACCTGCGTGCCCTTCATCTTCCCGCCCGACAGCCCGAACCTGCACATGCTGATGGCGGTCGCCAATCCGGAACAGCGCAGGAAATACCTGGAACCTTACGCACGCGGCGAGGCGCAGTCGGCGATCGCGATCTCCGAACCCGGGGCCGGCGGCGATCCGGCGGGCATGATCACCCGCGCGGTGAAGGACGGCGGCGACTGGGTGATCAACGGACGCAAGATCTGGGTCAGCCGCGTGCCGCAGTCGGATTTCACCATCGTCATGGCACGCACCGGCGAGGGCAAGCGCCACGAGGGCGTCACCGCCTTCATCGTCGAGCGCGGCACCAAGGGGTTCATCATCGAGCGCGAGATCCCCATGCTCGGCGGCCAGCGCACCTACGAACTGGTGTTCGAGGATTGCCGCATCCCGGACGCGCAGGTGCTCGGCCAGGTCGGCCGCGGCTTCGCGCCGATGCAGTTGCGCCTGACGGTGCGGCGGCTGCAGATCGGCGCCTGGTGCGTCGGCATGACGCGGCGCGCGCTCGACATGATGATGGAACACGCGAGGCAGCGCGTCACGTTCGGCGCGCGCCTGGCGGATCGGCAGGCGATCCAGTGGTGGATCGCCGACGCCGCGATCAAGATCCACGCCTGTCGGCTGATGGTCTACGACGCGGCGGCGAAGTCGGATGCCGGACGCGACGTGCGCACCGAGGCCTCGATGGTGAAGCTGTACGGCACCGAGATGGCGACCGAGACCATCGACCACGCGATGCAGACCTTTGGCGCGATGGGTGTGGCGAAGGAACTGCCGCTGCAGCTGATGGCGCAGAAGGTGCGCACCATGCGCGTCTACGAAGGTCCGTCCGAGGTGCACCGCATGGTGATCGCGCGCCGGCTGCTTGCAGGATCGGAGGTAGAACATGGGCATGCTCGACGGCAAGGTCGCCATCGTCACCGGCGCAAGCCGCGGCATCGGCCAGGCGATTTCCGAACTGTTCGCCGAGGAAGGCGCGAAGGTGGTGTGTGCCGCGCGCACCTTCGACGAGGGCGATCATCCGTTCCTGGAAGGCACGCTGAAGCGCACCGTCGAACTGATCCGTGCCAAGGGCGGCGAGGCGAAGGCCGGTCACCGCCAATGTCTCCATCGAGGACGACTGCATCGCACTGGTGCAGGCGGCGCGCGACTACGGGCCGGTCGATATCCTGGTGAACAACGCAGCGCTCACCTACTACCAGCCGATCACCGAGATGCAGACCAATCGCTGGATGCGCGCCTTTGCGGTGGACGTGCACGGACCGTTCATGCTGGCGAAGGAGGTGCTGAAGGACATGATCCCGCGCCGCAGCGGCGCCATCATCAACATCAGCTCCGGCGCAGCGATCGGTCCGGGCCGCGGACCGTATGCCGACAAGACCAAGCGCGGCGGCACGATGTACGGCGCGGTGAAGGCGGCGCTCGAGCGGTTCACGCAGGGGCTGGCACAGGAGGTCGCGCAGTACGACGGGATCACCGTCGCCGCGGTGTCGCCGTCGCGCGTGGTGCCGACGCCGGGCACGGTTTACCACAAGCTCGTCTCCGGCATGGACGATCCGCGCGGCGAACCGCCGACGATGATGGCGCGTGCCGCGCTGCTGCTGGCGAGCGAGCCGGCAGCGAAGGTGAACGGGCGGGTCACCTACAGCCAGCAGATTTTGAAGGAATTCGGCTGGATCGAAAGCGGGGTCGGCCGCGGCGTGGACAGTCCCGGATCGGGTTATTCGCAGATCTGAAACTGCACCGCTTCAGCGGGATCTGCGGGCCAAAGTTTCACCGTCGTAGCCGGGCGCAGTCGCGACCATGACGTAAGAAACGCGCTGCCTCGCTTCAAACCGGATAGACCAGCGATGTCGGAACGATGGTCGAGTCGTAGACCGCGAGCCGTTCGGCAAACCGCAGGGCGCCGCCCTCATCGACGACCCGGTCCAGATAACGGCCGCACAGGAACAGCTCGCTCGGCCGGTCGGGCATGGTCTGGAACAGCGCGAAGTTCGCGGTAAGGCGCATTGCATCGTCCTCGATCGCGCGCAGGCAAACCGAGCCGGTGATCCGGCGCACGATCCGCGGTGCGTAGAGCGCCGTCTCGCGCAGTGCGACCACGCGATCGACCAGCATGTTGCGGCTCTCGCAGTAGATCAGCGCGACTGGAAACCCCTGCTCGTGGTTCTCGCGCGGAATGACCTTGTAGACGCACGCTTCGGCGAAAAGCTCAGGCCAGCGCTCCAGATCGCCATCATTGAGCGCGTTGTCATAGGCGCAATAGAGATCGGCAAGCCGCGCCCGCAGATGCAATGCGACGGACACGCCGGGGGCGGCCGCGATCATCGCGGGTCACAGTCCCATCACGGCGCGGTAGTGCTGATAGAACCCGCGGATCGCGGTCTCCGTCACCATGTGCTGCTCGTTGGTCACCGCGCGGCCGCCCATCTCGACCAGACACGTTGCATCGTCGCTTCCCTCGATGCCGGCCTGCGACAACATCATCGCCTCGCTGTCGTCGAGTGAGACGAGACCGGCCGGACCCATCAAATTGGCCTGCCGCAACCGGCGCTGCCGCATCTCGGGCGTGTCGTCGACGTAGCCGAAGAAGGTCCACGCCAGGTCGAAGCTGCGCGCATCGAGCGGCACGATCTGGCGCATCGCCAGCGTGTTGGATTGCTGCTGTACGATCAGGTTGGGCCACAGCGTCTGCAGAACGACCGTGGCGTCGCCGGGGAATTCCCGGACAGGGTCCAGCAGTCGCGGATCGCGCAACGAAAAGTCCGGCTTGAATGCGCGCATCTGCGCGGTCGCTTCATTGGATTCCTGTACGCCCCGGCGACTGACCAGCACGGCGTGCCGTCCGGTCTCGTCCATTTCGACCGAGGACTGCTGGTCCAGGCGGAACAGCCCGAAGGTCACCAGGAACACATGCAGCAGGCTTGCGTGATACGGGTCCTTGATGTTCTCGAACATCAGCTTCCAGTTGCTGGGGATGCGCTGCCGCATGTAGCCGAGCACCACGAGCTCGCGGCCATCGAATACTCGGTCGAAATAACCCACCATTCGATCGCCGAGATAGCTCGCCAGCAATTCGGTGGGAGCGCCGAAGCTGGCGAACACCACACCATGCCGGCACGCGACCGCGAGGCGCTGCAGGCCATGGTCCTCCGGCCGGAAATCGGAGGGCATGCCGCCCTGGCCGCGATAGCCGCGGCGGAACGGCACGCCGAGCAGGTTGCCGGCAAGATCGTAAGTCCATTGGTGATACGGACAGACGAACTCTTTCGCGGATCCGCGCGTGGCGGTGCAGACCTGCATGCTGCGGTGCGCGCAGCGATTGACGAGGACGTTGATCGCGTCGTCGCCGCTGCGGACGGCGACGACGTCGCGCGTGCCGAGTTGGCTGCGCTTGTAGTCGCCGGGGTTGGGGATCTCCGCTTCCAGGCAGACATAGAGCCAGTCGTTCGCGCCGAAGATGCAGTCGCTCTCGCGCGCGAAGATCTCCGGGTCGGTGTAGACCCAGTTCGGCACGCGCGAACATCCGCCGTCCGGCCATTGGCGGTACGCGGGCATCGGCGACCGCGGCACTCCGCGTGGGGTTTCTCGGTTCACTGGCAGCGTGACATCGTCCATGACACTGAACCTTAAATCGACCATTCCGTCAGGCGGGGTCGTGCCCGACCCGGACCAGCAGCTTGCCGAAATTGCGGCCGCCCAGCATGCCGGCCAGCGCGTCGGGCGCGCTCTCCAGCCTTTCCACCACGTCCTCGCGGTAGATCAGGCTGCCATCGGCTACCCAGGGAGCTGCGAGCGCGCGCCACTCCGCCAGCTTCTCCGGCTTGTCGGACACGATGAAGCCCTGGATCGTCACGCGCTTGCCGACGACGAAGCCGAGATTGGGCCCGGGCGGGAACTCGGCCTCGTTGTACTGCGAGACCATGCCGCACATCGCCACGCGCGCGAACGGATTGAGCAGGTCGAACACCGCCGCCTGCACCCCGCCGCCGACATTCTCGAAATACGCATCGATGCCGTTCGGGCACGACACCGACAATTCGGCGCGCAGATCGAGCGCACGGTGGTCGACGCAGTCGTCGAACCCCAGGCTGTCCTGCACCCACAGGCACTTCTCCGCCCCGCCGGCCACGCCGACGACGCGGGCGCCGGCGCGCTTGGCAAGCTGGCCGGCGACCGAGCCGACCGCGCCGGAGGCAGCGGAGATCACCACGGTTTCGCCCTTCTTCGGCTGGCAGATCTCGGTGATGCCGCGATAGGCGGTGGCGCCCGGCATGCCGAGCACGCCGAGATAGGCGGACAGCGGCGCGCCATGCCGGTCGAGCTTGGTCAGCCGCTCGCCCGGCGTGGCGGTGTGCGACTGCCAGCCGCGCGCGCCGACCACCACGTCGCCCGCCACGAAGCGCGGATCGGCCGACGCGATCACCTCGCCCACCGTCTCGCCGGTCATCACGTCGCCGGGGTTCACCGGCTGCGCATAGGTCTGCTGCTCGCGCAGCCGCCCGCGCATATAGGGATCGATCGACAGCCAGATGGTACGCGTGACGACCTCGCCGGCAGCGGGGGCGGGCATGGCGTCCTCGCGTATTTCGAAATCCTCGCGGCGCGGGCTGCCGTCGGGACGGCGCTTCAGGACGACCGAATGGCGGATGGTCTCGGTGTTGCTCATGGCTCAGGCCGCCTCCGACCGCAGCACCAGCCGGCCGGTCACCTTGCCGTCGCGCAGTCGCATCAGCGCGTCGTTGGCCTGGCTCTGCGGCACCGTCGCGACCGGCAGCGCGGGCAGCGCGCCGTCCTGCGCCAGCTTCACCAGTTCGCGCAGTTCCTTCGGGTTGCCGACATAGGTGCCCTGCACCGTCAGCGCGCGGATCGCCATGATCGGCAGCGGCACGGTGAGTTCGCCGCCGAACAGCCCGACCTGGATCAGTTTGCCCCCTTTGCGCAGCGCATCGAAGGCGAAGCGCGCGGTCTGCGTGCCGTTCACCAGGTCGATCACCGCGAGGACCGGCCCGCCCGCCGCCTCGATGATGCGCTTGGTCACGCCGTCGCCGCTGCCGTCCACCACCTTGTGCGCGCCGGCCTTCAGCGCCGCGTCGCGCTTCTCGGCGCTGATGTCGACCACCACGATGTTCCGGTGCTTCAGCGCCGTCAGCACGGCGATCGCGTTCAGCCCGAGACCGCCGGCGCCGACCACGACGATCGCCTCGTCGGGCGGGATCGGCATCGCCTTGCGGATCGCCGAATAGACGGTGATGCCCGAGCACGCGTAGGTCGCCGCCACCGCCGGATCGAGCGTGCCGGGATCGACCAGATGCCGCGGATGCGGCGCGATCACATGCGTGCCGTAGCCGCCGTTGGCATAGACGCCGAGGCTGCGCGGCACGAGGCACATGTTGTCCTCCTCGGCCAGGCATTTCTCGCAGGTGCCGCAGCCGAGCCAGGGAAAGACGATGCGCAGGTCGCCGACCTTCACGCCATGCGCGTCCCCTGGGGCGTCGGGACCGAGCTTCGCCACGCGGCCGACGATCTCGTGCCCCATCGCCAGCGGCAGCACGACGCCGCGATCCTTCAGCGACATCTTCTGGCCGCCGCCGATGTCGTAGTAGCCCTCCCAGATGTGCAGATCGGAGTGGCAGACGCCGCAATGCGTCACCTCGACCAGCACCTCGGTGCCTTTCGGCTCGGGCGTCGGCAGTTCGAGTTCCTGCAGCGGCTTGCCATTCTCGACCACGGCCCAGGCGCGCATGGGAAGGTCTCCTGTGTCAGTTCAATTGATGGGAGTGCGTGAAACGACCGCGGGTCAAGTGCGCTTCGCCAGCGCCTCCGGGTTGGTCACGCGCACCGGCTTGCCGTCGAGGAAGGCCATCGCGTTCTCCACACTCTGCGGATAGAAGCCCTGCCACGTCTCGTGCACACCGTAGCCCAGATGCGGCGTCATCACCACGTTCGGCGCGGTGCGCAACGGATGGTTCGCCGGCAGCGGCTCGCGGTCGAACACGTCCAGCGCGGCGACGATCTTGCGCGCCGTCACCGCTGCGATCAGCGCCTTCTCGTCCACGATCGGACCACGCGACGTGTTCACCAGGATCGCGCCCGGCTTCATGCGCGCGATGTCCGCCGTACCGATCAGGCCACGCGTGCGATCCGACAGCACCAGGTGAATGCTGACCGCGTCGGAGCGCGACAGCAGATCCTCCTTCGATACCATCGTCGCGCCGGCTGCCTGTGCCTTCTCCGGCGTCAAGTTCTGGCTCCAGGCCAGCAGGTTCATGTTCAGCGCCTTGCAGTAGCGCGCCATGTGCGAGCCGAGCCGGCCCAGGCCGATCACGCCCATCGTCTTGCCCTGCAGCGCGTAGCCGACCGGCACGCCCTCCTGGAATTTTCCCGCGCGGATGTTGGCATCGCCGGCAGGGATGGCGCGCGCCGCGGCGATCAGCAGTCCAAGCGCCAGTTCCGCCGTGGCAGCCTCGCTGTTGCCGCCGCCGGCCGTGCTGCACACCACGATGCCGCGTGCCGTGCAGGCCGGCGTATCCAGCGAGGCGTTGCGCGCGCCGGTCATCCCCAGCATGCGCAGCTTCGGCAGCCGGTCGATCAGCGATCCCGGCAGCGGCGTGCGTTCGCGCATCGACAGCACGATGTCGAAGTCGGCAAGCTGGCGCGCCGCATCGTCCTCGTTGTCGAATGCCTTGGCAAAGAACACGACCTCGGCGCGCGCCTGCAACGGCGACCAGTCCGCGCTGGTCCGCGCCACGCCCTGCCAGTCGTCCAGCACCGCCACTTTGGTCATGTCTGCCTCCCCTTGCGGCGTCAGATGACGCCTTGCTGCTTCAGGGCCAGTATCTCATCCGCCGGCAGACCAAGCCAGCCGCCATAGACCTCCGCATTGTGCTGGCCGATCGTGGGGCTTGGCACCGTCGGCACCTTCTCGGCGCCGTGCAGGCGCAGCGGCGTGGTCGGCACCACGATGTTTCCCAATTCCGGATGGTCGATGCGCTCCAGCATGCCGCGGCCGTGCATGTGCGGATCGTTCATCACCTCCGGCACGGTGCGCACCGGCGCGCACGGAATGCGGTAGCGCTTCGCTGCCGCGAACACATCCATCTTGCCCAGCGTGCGTGTCCACGCCGCCACGGCGTCATCGGTCGCTTCCAGATTGGCGGCGCGCGCGGCGTTGGTGGCGAAGCGCGGATCGTCGGCGAGTTCCTCGCGCCCCATCGCCTTGGTCAGGTTCTTCCAGTGCGCCTCGGTCACCACATGGATCGCGACCCAGCCATCGGCGGTGGGGAACGCATTGTACGGCGCGCTGGCCAGCGCCGACTGCCGGTTGCCGGTGCGCGGCGGGATTTCACCGGTGCGCACGTGGAATTCCATGCTGGAGGCGAGCGACGAATACACCGTCTCCTGCATCGCGACCTCCACCAACTGCCCCGCACCGGTGCGCTCGCGCTGGAACAGGGCGGTCATGACGGCGGCGTAGAGGTGGATGCCACCCATGAAATCGACCAGCGTGGGGCCGGCCTTGACCGGCGGACCATCGGGAAAGCCGGTGACGCTCATGATGCCGGACTGCGCCTGGATGGTGAAATCCATCGCCAGGTTGTCGCGGTCCGGCCCGGTGATGCCGTAGCCGGAACCGGTCGCATAGATCAGCCGCGGATTGATCGCCTTCAGCACGTCGTAGCCGACGCCAAGCCCGTCCATCGTGCCGGGCGAGAAATTCTCCAGCAGCACATCGGCCCGCTCCACCATCTGGCGCAGCAGCGCCCGGCCACGGTCCGACTTCAGGTTGAGCGTGATGGCCCGCTTGTTGGCGTTCAGCATCGCAACCGGCAATGTCGTGCTCTTGCCGGGAGCGGCACGCCGGCGCCCCGGCTCGCCGTGCGGCGGCTCGATCTTGATGACGTTGGCGCCGGCCTTGGCCATCAGCAGCGTGGCATAGGGGCCTTGGAAGATCTGGCCGAAGTCGAGCACAGTGATGCCTGCCAGCGGGGTGTTCATCGCGCCAACGAGACTCCAGGGGAAAGCCACAGGGAGACCAACCATGCGACGCCTGCGCGTCCTGCGGAAGGCCGACACACCCGACGACCTCGATCTGCGGATCGAGACGTTCGATGCATCCCCGCGCGGCCCCGACGAGGTGCTGGTTGCGGTGCGCGCCGCCGGGGTGAACCGCAGCGACGTGGCGGCCGCACTTGGGCGCATGCCGCAGGCAGCCTGGCCGCGCACGCCGGGGCGCGAATGGGCGGGCGTGGTGATCGAGGGCCCGGGCAACCTGGTTGGGCAGGAGGTGTTCGGCGCCGGCGGCGACCTGGGCATCACCCGCGACGGCACGCATGCCAGCCACCTCGTGGTGCATCGCGACGCCGTGGTGGCGAAGCCGGCCGCCCTGACGCTGGAAGAGGCCGGCGCGCTCGGCGTGCCGTTCGTCACGGCGCTCGAGGGTTTTCATCGCTCCGGCATGCCCGGGCCGGGGGATGTGGTGCTGGTGCTCGCGGCCAACGGCATGGTCGGTCAGGCTGCGGTGCAGATCGCCGAGATGCTTGGGGCGCGCGTGTTCGGCGTGACAAGGCGTGCCGAGGCATTCGCGCACGCGGGCAATGCGGTGCGCATGATCGACGCGTCGAGCTCCGACATCGCCGCCCTGGTGCGCGAGGAAACCGCCGGGCACGGTGCGGACATCGTCTACAACACGGTGGGCAGCCCGTATTTCGCCGCGGCCAGCCAGGCGATGGCGCATGGCGGCCGGCACATCCTGATCTCGACGGTCGAGCGTCTGGTGCCGTTCGACATCTTCGCGTTCTACCGCGGCCGGCACACGTTTGTTGGCATCGACTCGCTGGCGCTCGATGCGCACGCATCGGCGGCCATTCTGCGCGAGTTGCTGCCCGGCTTCGCCAGCGGCCGGCTCAGGCCGTTCCCGGTGGTGGAACGCGCGTGCTATCCGTTGGAACGGGCGATGGAGGCGTATCGGGCGGTGCAGGCGATTGCGCGGGATCGGGTCGTGCTGCTGCCGTGACGTAAGAAGATAGAGTGTCCGCTTCACGCGAAACGCCCGCCTGATTTCTCTGTGGCTCTCTGTGCGCCCTCGGTGTTCTCTGTGTGGAACCTTCCCTTCCGGCGGCGGAGTCGCATTCCATGGCGGTGGTGATCACGGTCGCGCAGCAGAAGGGCGGCACCGGCAAGACGACGCTGGCGGCCAATCTCGCCGCAGCATTCGCACAGTCCCGGCGGGTCGCGCTGCTCGACATCGACCCGCAGAAGAGCCTCGGGCGCTGGCATGGCCTGCGGCGTGCTCGCCTGGAACAGACGGCTTCGCTGGCGTTCTCCGACATATCGGGCTGGCGCCTGGCCGCCGAACTCGATCGGCTGCGCCGCGATCATGACGTGGTGCTGATCGACAGCCCGCCGCAGCTCGACACCGACGCCAGGGTCGCCGTGCGCGCCGCCGACCTTGTCCTGGTGCCAATCCAGCCGAGCATGCCCGACATCTGGGCAGCCGAGGGAACGCTCGCGCTTGCGCGCGACGAACGGCGCAGCGCGCATCTGGTGTTCAACCGCGTCCCGCCGACCTCGCGGCTGCGCGACACGATCGCGGCCGACCTTGCGGCGCGCCGGCTGCCGCTGCTGCGCTCGGCTCTTGGCAACCGCGCCGGCTTCGCGCATGCCTTCGCCGCCGGGCTCGGCGTCACCGAGGCCGCACCACGATCCACCGCCGCGGCGGAGCTGCGCGCATTGCTCGCGGAATTGCAGGAGCTGACGGAATGACGATCTGGGGATGGGTGCTGGCGGTGCACGTGCTGTGCGCGGTGATCTGGGTGGGCGGCATGTTCTTCGCCTACGTCGTGCTGCGACCGAGCCTGTCCGTGCTCGAGCCGGTGCAGCGCATCGCCCTCCACACCCAGGTGTTTCGGCGCTTTTTCCTGATCGTCTGGCATGTCATGCCGCTGATCCTGCTCAGCGGTTTCGCGGTGCTGTTTCTCTTCTATGGCGGCATGGCGGGGGTCGGCTGGAACGTGCACCTCATGCTGTTGCTCGGGCTGATCATGAGTGCCGTGTTCATGCTGATCGTGTTCGGTCCCTATGCACGGTTCCGCCGCACCACCGACCGCACCACCGCCATCGCCAGCATCGACCGCATTCGCAAGCTGATCGGCGTGAACCTGGTGCTGGGCATCGTCACGGTCGTGGTCGCGTTGCTGCACTGATTGCGCTGCCGCACCGCGCTTGCGCGAAGCCTATTGATGCGAACTGGATCAATCGGAGCGCAGGCGCGCCAAAGGAAGGCAAGCAAGGATTTTAACACGGAGGAAACAGGGAGGACCACGGAGGTCACGGAGAAGGCAGTTCATGCGCTGCGCGCAAGCATCGCGAGGCGCGCGGCACGTGGTGAGCAAAGGCCCTCGGACGCGACGCACCAAATTGTTCCTGCTCCGTGGCCTCCGTGGTCCTCCCTGTTTTCTCCGTGTTGAAAACCTTCTGGGCTCGCACCACGGTCACCGGCCGTCGCAGTGCCGCGCGAATGCATCCGCCACCTGCTGCACGGTTCAAGGCCCCCTGACCAGCACCGCGTTGATCAGCCGTGTGCGGTTCTCCGCCATGTTGCGCCGCGAGTTCCGCATCTTCTCGCGGAAGCTCTCGCCCACCACCAGATGCACGCCCAGCACCGGCCGCCCCCCGTCCCGCGCCGAAGCACGCGCCCGCTCAGCCTCCGCCTCGGCGATTGCGACCTCGCTGTTGTCCTCCCAGACCTGCACCGTGAACCCGGCCGCCTCCAGCATCTCGCGCGTCTCGTCCGCCGTGCGCAGGAAGCTGATCTCCGGCGTGTCCGCCCAGTTCACCGGGAAATGCAGCGCGCCACCCGGCCCCTGCACCACATCCTGGATCGCCAGCCGCCCGCCCGGCTTCAGCACCCGGCGGATCTCGGCATAGAACCGCGGCCGGTCGGCGATGTTCATCGCCACGTTCTGCGTCCACGCCAGGTCGAAGGCCGCATCCCCGAACGGCAGGTCCAGCGCGGAGCCCTGGCGGAAGTCCACCCGCCCCGCCAGGCCCGCCCGGCGCGACAGGTCCGCAGCGGTCGCCACGAACTCCTCGGTCAGGTCCACCCCGCTCACCCGGCAGCCGTGGGTCGCCGCCAGATACCGCGCCGGCCCGCCGATCCCGGAGCCGATGTCGATCACGTGATCGCTCGCCGATGGCGCCAGTAACCGGGCAAGTTCCACGGTCGCCACGCGCCGGCGCGAATGAAATTCGTCCACCGGGGCAAGGTCGTCGATCGTGAGGTGCTCGATGTCCTTGCCCGCCTCGGCCAGGGCGGCAAGCAGACGCTCCAGCAACCCGCCGCGGCCGTAGTGGCGGGCCACCTCCTGGGCACCCTCCCTTGGGATTTTGCTCATCCGCCGCCCTTCCTTGTAATTGCAACAGGCAACCCAACATACCACGGTATCGGCGCTTTCCGTTCCGGGCTGCCTCGTGCCTTTTCGCGGTTCTGCCGCCTCGACGCTCCCCCATTGGAAGAGTAATTCGGCCCGCACCGTGCGGGTCGCCGGTTTTTTGGAGTGACACGATGTCGACAGGCACGGTCAAGTGGTTCAACAGCCAGAAGGGCTATGGCTTCATCCAGCCCGATGACGGTTCGAAGGATGTGTTTGTCCACATCTCGGCCGTCGAGCGGGCGGGGATCGGCAATCTGAACGAAGGCCAGAAGCTCAGCTACGACGTCCAGCGCGGCCAGCAGGGCAAGCTTTCGGCCGAGAACCTGAAGACCGCCTAAGCCACGTCTCCGGCGCCGTTCACCGGGCGGCGCCGGACATCCTGAGGGCCGTCATGGCGCAGCATAAGTTCAAGGTCGGTCAGACAGTCCATCTCATCCCGAACCGCCTGGAACGGCACGTTCCCGCCGGTGTCTACACCGTCCAGCGCCTGCTCCCGGTCGAAGGCCGTGACCTGTATTATCGCGTGAAGCATGCGCAGGACAGCCACGAACGGGTCGTGAACGAGGCCCAGTTGCGACCGGCCGAGGCGTTGGCACCCCAGCACTGACCTATCTGCACTGACCTGTCTGGACTGAGCCTGGTCGGCCGGCCGCCGGCGGTACCCCGGTACCGCCACACCGACTCTCGTTGAAAATTCGTGAACAATGGAGCAATTTGGCGTCCGCCAAGGGAGGCTGCGCCATGCGCTATCGAGGCTTCGCCGGAATCTTGCTTCTCGGTGCCGCCGCGCTCCCGGCACAGGCTGCCGTCCTCATCACGCCACAGGAAGCACAGCAGGCGCGCGTGCCGGACGCCCGCCCGGCGACGCCGCTGGTCGGCGGCTCGTCGGGCTACGACAAGGATCGCGGAACCCCCACGCGGGCGCCGGACGTCGTTGTCCAGTCACCGACAGGACCCGTCGGGTCGCCGTTTCCGCTGCGCGTTGCGTTCACGCCGCACAATGGCGCGCGGATCGATCCGAACAGTGTGACGGTCACGCTCCTGAGCAAGCCGGAAATCGACCTGACGAACCGTGTCCGGCCGTTCCTGTCGGCGCGCGGGGTCGATTTCGCCCAGGCGGAGGCGCCGCCCGGCCAGTACCGCATCCGGATCGAGCTGATCGACGATGCCGGGCACATCGGCGCGACCACGGTCGATCTGCAAGTGCAGCGTCCGTGAACTGTCCGTTCTGCGCCGAGGAAATCAAGGACGAGGCGGTCGTTTGCAAGCATTGCCGGCGGGACCTCGCGATCGTGCGGCCGGTGCTGCTGGAGCTTCGCGCCCAGGCCGAGCAGATCGCGGCGCTGAAGGAGGAGGTGCAGGCCCTCCGGTTTCTGTTCGAAACCACGTCGGAGCCGCGCCCCATCTCGATCGTTGTCCCTGTTGCCTCCGGTCGTTACGTCCGACATTGCCGGCGTCGCGATCGGCCTGATCTCGGCGCTGCTGCTCCTGCTCGCTCGCCCATTACGTCATCATCTGGGAACTCGACCTGGACCGCCGGTGGCTGCTCGGAGCAACGGTCATTGTCCCGTACCTCGCCGCACTCTGCACACGGGCGCTCACGCACATTGCGATCCCGGTCCTCGTCGCGCTGGCTCTCGTTCTCGGCATCGTCAGTGTCGGTGCGATGTCGCTGGTGACGGCCTGGGGCGACATATGGCCATGGCATTGCCGAACGGCCGGTCGGAATGGATCAGCGATGGCGGCTGGGTGCTCAGCGTGGCACTCAGCTTCATCACCGGCGCGCTGACCCCGCGGGCGATCGTCGCGGCCGCCAAGCTGCTGTTCGGGGACGGCGTGGCGAAGGCCGAGACACACATCGTGCGCGTGGTGCACCTGATCGAGGTCGCCACGCCGATCGTCACCGCGATGGGCGCGGTCGAGACCGGTGTAAAGAGCCTGCTGCGGTAACGCGCATCCGGCCTATTGCGGCGTACGTGCCGCCGTCCGGGTCGACGGCATTGCGCGCCCCGCCCTCGCCGATCAACGCCATCGGCGCCCAGAAGAACGGATGCGCGACATCGGCCGGGATGCCGTCGCGCCCGGCGGAGTCAAGCAGCGCGAGCTGCGCGGCACGCAGCGATTGCGCCAGTCCGGCGCCGGCATTGTCCCTGTAGTCGCGCAACAGACCCGTGACCAGTTGCTCGGCGGCGGCATCGTTCAGGCTCCAGTGCGTCGCCAGCAACGCGCGCGATCCGGCATAGAAGAAGGCACGCGCGAGCGCGGACAGGCTCTCGCCCGCGAGCTTGCCGCCGCGTCCGACGGAATTGCACGCGGAGAGAATGACCGCATCGGCGTCCAGATCGAGTTCGAGCGCATCGTCGGCCAGCAGCATCGCGCCGTCCGCCGTCGTCGCACCTTTCGGGGCGGACGTGACGATGATCTGCTGCGGCTGGCATTCGAGCGTGGACGGCAGCAGCGCGTGCGTCGAGAAGTGGACGATCCGGTAGCCCTTGAGCCGCGCGTGCCGGACCGCCTCCGCGGTGAATGCCGGGCCCAGCAGGAGTTCGGCCGGGTTCGCGCCCATGATGGCCCGCGCCTTCTCCAGTTCCACGCGGGAGTGCGGCCAGCGGGGCCAGCCCGGCGAAGTCGGCGGCGGTCTCGGCACAGGCCGGCTGGGGAAAGCTGCGCGCGGCGGCGGCGCGGGTGACGGGTCGGAAATCACCGAACCCGAACCACGGACGGATTGCCGGCGATCCGCCCGCGGTGCGCCGCAGCCCGACGAAATTGGCCGCCGATGGCACGTGCGCGATGCTCATCGACCGCACCAGCCATGGTGCGGAACGCAGATCGGCGCCGCTGAAATCGTCCGTCAGCAGCAGTGCGAACGGCAGCGACAGCAGCGGACCGGACGGCGCGACCACGAGCGCCGTTGCGTCGCGTAAGCGAGGACGCGACCGTCCCGAGCGTCGCCGCATAGACGCCATGCGCGGGCCCGGTGGCAAAATCGGGCACCGCGCCGTTCTGGCGCGCCAGCGTCGCGCGCAGGCGCACCACCAGGCGGGTCATCGCCCCGAGCCCGGTCTCGGAACGGCCCAGCGAGATCTGCCCGTCGCGCAGCAGCAGCGTCCATGTCTCGTTGGTCGCGACCGTGATCTGCGCGAACGCCTCGCCGGGATGCAGCAGCGCGAACACGTCGCGGGCGGACACGACCTGTTGCAAGAGCTGCCCGTAGTTGGGCGCGACCTCCTGCACGACGGCGTCGCTGTCCTTCAGTTCGTCCACCGCCGCTGCAATGCGTGCATCGAGCGCCGCTGCTTCCATGGGAGGCCCGTCATAGGGACGCCCGCCCGGACGGCGCGACTCCGCCAGCGTGTCGCGCGCACTGAACAGCGTGCCAAGCATGGCCTCGGCGTCCTGGCGTCGCCGTATCGCCTGCGCGACGCGTGGGTCGCGGCTGCTCTGCGCCAGCCGTGCGGCGGCCTGCGCGATCAGCTGGCTGGTCAGGCTGCCCTCGCCGAGTTCCGCCACCTCGAACATCTCGGCGAGCAGGCTCTGGCGCTCGTTCGCCGATTGCGCAGCCTGTGCGGCGAACGCGGACAGGCACGGTTCCAGCAGCCGCGCATCGATGCCGAGCTTCAGATCGCGCAGCACTTGCACGGCGGCCTGGCAACGCTCGATCGTTCCACGGACATCGCCGTTGCGAAACTGCGTTGCCGCGCGCAGCAGTTCGGTCTCGGCGAACGGGCGCGTCAGCGGCAGGGCCAGGCGGAAATCGGTCGCGGCGCGGTCCAGGCGTGCGGCCGATGCGGCATCGTCGTGCTGCTCCGCATCGATCTGTGCGGCGGTACGCGAGACGCGTGCGCCGATGATCGGCTGCACCAGCGCATTGGCCGCAGCGAGACGTTCCGCGCTGCGCATCGCGGCCTGCGCCATGTCGATCTGCCCCGATTTGCGCAGGGCAATGGACTGGTAGCGGCGGACCTCGACCAGGCCCTTGAGGGCGGACTGCACAAGCGGATCGACGAGCACGCGCTGGTTCGGCAATCGCCCGATATCGCCGGCCGTGGCGCCGCCGGCCGATGCTGCGACCGCTTCCGGCGGAGCCAGTGCGGCGTAGGCGCGCTCGGCGTCGGCGAGCAGCGCCAGGGCGTCATCGATCCGGTCCTGATTGAGCAGGTGCAGCGCGCGGTAGTGCATCAGACGCGCCGGCGCCGCCTGGTCCGCCGCACCTGGCGCGAGCTTGTCGGCCTGCGCAAAGACACTGTCGGCTTCGGCGATGTGCCCCTGGTTCGACAGCTGCAGCGCAAGGCTCATCAGCGGCACCGACGTGTTCGGATCGTCGCGGCCGAGCGCCTTCTGCTGCAATCGCAGCGCGGCGCGATAGGCGATGGCCGCGGAGGCAAAATCCTCCGAGAGGTTGGCGCGCGCGCCGAGCGCCATCAGCCGGTCGTATTCCGCGACATCGCCGACGGTGAACGCCCGCGCCGACAGACGCTCGATGAGCTGGCGCATCGCCAGCGAGGGTCTGCGCTGCCGGCGCGGCGGCCGGCGCCAGATGGCCCGAGAGCACGCCGATCGATCGCTCCAGCACCGGCAGCAGCGGCAGGATCCCATCGGCCAGATAGATCTGGCCGTCGACGCTCGCAACCAGCGCGACCTGCGGGAAGCCGCCGACCCGTCGCGTGCAGCGCAGCAGCAGCGCCGACTGCGCATCGGCCAGCGGGATCGGCACCGGCGGCGCGCATATCAAACGCAGGTCGATGCCGATCCGCCACTGGCCCGAAGTCGCCAGCTTATCGATCTCGACGCCCTCAGCCGGGTCGCCGCGACGCACACTGCCGGCGGGCTGCTCCCAGTCCCTGCAATAGATCTCGGCGATGCCGGCGCGGTCCGTCTGCTGACGACAGCCTTCGCCGGTGGCGGTGGTGCCGAGATCCAGACCGCCGCCGGCCTGCACCGCACCCACATAGGCGTCGGGCGGCGGCGCCGTGCAGTGCGCGGCGGCGAGCAGCAGGAGTGCCAGGATCGCGCGCCGCACGTCAGTAATCCGGTCCTGCGATGTTCGGCGGCACGACGTCGGGGCTCGAGAGCCAGCCCAGCGGGACGAGGTATTGCGGCACTGCGACCAGCAGCAGCGGCGCCAGGGCGGAGGTTGCCCGCGCCTGCGCCTCGACCTCGTAGACCTGCGGCAGGTTCTGCGCCGAGACGCAGATGCCGCCGATCACGCAGCCGTTCAACGTGTAGGCCGGATCGATCCGGGGTTCGATTCGCGCTGCGAGCGAGGCGTTGAAACCGCCGACGCCGCCGATGGTGCCGAACAGGTTGGCGCCGCCGCCGGTGCCGAGCACGAGCAGTCCATCCACGATGACCGTCCCGCTCGACCGGCCGCCGATGCCGGTGTCGAGCACGAGGGAGACAAGCGGCGCAGACAGCGTGCCGAACGCGATCTGACCGCCGGCACCCTGCGCGCTGATCCGCAAGCGTCGCGGTGGACGCGCCGAGCGGCACGATCGCGGCGTTGCCGATTTCGACGAAGCGGGCCGCCGAATTCCCCGACCCGACCGTTACCGGCAGCACCTCGATATAGCTGCCGGGGTCCGCCGGCTGCGCACCGGATTGCAGAGCGAGCGGCACGCCCCGGGTCGCGATGGTGCCGCTCAGCGTGACCTGACCGGGAGCGCTGATGCGGATGAATTCGGCGGACAGCGGGCCGGCGATGGTCAACGGCACGTTCGTGTTCAGCGCGAACTCGCTGCCGGCGACGGAGAACGCACCGATCGTGCCGATCTGTGCACCGGTTCCGAAATCCGCGAGGTGCAGCGCGCTGCCGCTCAGCGCTCCCGCCGTCAGCGATCCGCCGGCGCGGGCGATCGTGCCGTTGGCGTCGAGATGCAGGCTGGATGTCGCGATGTTGCCGTTCAGCACGAGGTCGCCGGCCGTCGTGATCGCGATGCCGTTCGGCGCGATGTAGTTGCCCAGA
This sequence comes from uncultured Alphaproteobacteria bacterium, assembly GCA_963739725.1. GTDB lineage: Bacteria > Pseudomonadota > Alphaproteobacteria > Acetobacterales > Acetobacteraceae > JAMXLO01. The sequence goes on from CAVUBS010000025.1 coordinate 86,126, forward strand.
GTTCCAAAGACCTGCGGAAGTCCGGTCAGCGACAGCGAGCGGGACGACCCGCTGAGTGCATCGGATGTGGCGACAAGGCCGTTCGGCGCGGCAACGTCGCCCGACACATTGAGATTGATCGGACCCTGCGACACCAGGCTCCCGCGTGCTTGCGGCGTGCCGAGCGTCAGATTGCCGGCAATGTTGAGTGTCACGCCGGACAAGCCGCCGACCTGTTTTGCGATCGTCAGGCTCTGTGCATTGGTCAATGTGAATGTGCCGGAGGCGACGTCGTTCAGGCCCTGATCGCCGCGGACGGGGCCGGCGGCAAGGCTGCCGATCGCGTTCGCACCGTCAAGCTGCACCATGGGCGCCACCGCGTTGAGCGTCGCTGTGGTGATCGTCCCGCTCCGTTCGACGATCGGGCCGCTCGATATCAATTCGATGGGGCTGCCGTTTGTCGCGACAAGCTGGCCGGCCGAAAGCCCGTTGCCGATCTGAATGCCGCTATCGGCTGACAGGAAGATGTTTCCGCCGGCGGTGACGGAGCCGCCGGCGACGGCAAGCGCGGACGTCTGTGCGATGCGCAGCGAATCCTGGACCCGCAGCGAGCCGATCTGGGCGATATTGTTTCCCGCCGTGTCGAGCTGGATGGAGCCCGCCGATCCGGTGAGAAGGCCGACCGTGATCGGCTGTTGCTGGGTGACCGGCCCGGCTGCATTCAGCGCGAGCGTGCCGATCGCGATGGGGCTGCCAAACACGACCGGCCCCGAATTGGTCGAGGTGACGGACAGGTTAGCCGGTGTGGCGCTGTTGAGCCCGTTGATCGATCCGGCCACCGAGACGCCGCCGCCGCCAGCGGTCAGTGCGACGTCGTTTGCGCTGATCGTGCCGTTGATCGCAACGCCGGTCGCGCCGCCATTCATTGCAATATTTGGCGCGGAGATCGACGCGCCGTTGCGCACTGCGACGGCTCCGCCCGACAGCGATACGGTCTCGCGCCCGACGATCGATCCGCCGACCGCGATGCTGCCGGAACCTGTCAGCGCGACGTTGCCTGCAACGAGCGCACCATCGATGGACACGCCGCCTGAAGGCTGGCTGCCATTGATTGTAATATTCGGCGCGGCGATCGACGCGCCTTTGAGGACCGTGGCCGTTCCACCCGTCAGCGATACAGTCGCAAGTCCGGCTATCGATCCGCCAACGGAGACGGCGCCGCCACCCGTCAGCACGACATCCCTTGCGTTCAGTGTGCCATCGATGGACACGCCGCCAGGCGGTTGATTAGACGCACTGCCGATCGCGCCGCCATTGATCGTGACACTGAACCGCGGGACGTGCCACCGGTCAGCAATGCGCTGTTGAATCCACCGATCGACCCGGCCACGGAGACGCCGCCGCCACCGCCCGTCACCAGAACGTTGTTTGCACTGAGCGTGCCATCGATGGACACGCCGCCAAGCGGCTGGTCGAGGCCGCCGCCGACCGCGCCGCCGTTGATCGTGATGCCCGACGCCAGGATCGACGCGCCGCTGTGCACCGCGACGGTTCCGCCCGACTGCAATGTGAGTGTGTGGGCGGCGATGGTGATCGCGACCGGTCCCCCGACATCGTTGGTGCCGTTCACCGTCAGGCTGTTCTTTGCGCTGATCGTCACGTTGCTGACGCTACCGGCGGCGTTGATCTCGGCGGCCGTCAGGGTGCCGATCAACACGGTGCCAGGTGGCGGCGGCTGCTGATCAAAGCCCAGTGTCGGCAGGCTGCTCCCCAGATCGCTGGCGGCAGCCGCAGTGCAATAATAACGGCAATACGGGCTCTTTTCGATGATCGTGATCTCATCGGGATCGAGCAGGAGCGTGCCGGGCGCGCCGTCCGCCGAGCGCGCACCCGCATCGGTCGTCCCGTTCAGTCCGAGCGTCTGGCCGGAGATCTCGATCGCGCCGCCATTGCCGCCGTTCGGGCCGCCGCGCGCGGTGATCGCACCGCTGTGCTGCGTCACCTGTGCGCTCAGGACGGTGACGTTGCCGCCCTGCCCGCGCTCCGTCGCGTCCGCCGACTACGCTGGCACCCGTCGCGATCGTCGCGCTCCGCGCCAGCACGGTCGGCTTGACAGACGGTCCGCCCTTCGCGCGCGCCAATGTCGTGCCGATCGCAACGGTCCCGCCGCCGGCGCGACCCGATGCATCCACCACCGCGCCGGCGGCCAACGTCGCGTCACCGGTGGACGCCACCTGGATCTGCCCGCCCGTGGTTCCCGGTGCATTCCCGCGCGCGGCAACGGTTCCCGCGACAACCAGCGATCCGCCGGTGCCGCCCAAGCACGATCGTTCCCGTCCTGTCGCCCACGCTCGCGGCCGAGATCCTGCCGCCCGCAGTGACGAGATTCTGCACGACGCCATCCACCGCCGATGCGGTCAGCAGCACGGTGCCGCCATCGGCGCGGATCGTGCCCGTGTTGGTGACGAGCGCGGTCGGCGTCGTGCCGTCCTTGTCGGCGGGCGCCTGCCTGACCTGCCCGGTGACGTCGAACGACAGCAGTCCGTCGCCGTAAAGGTCGAGCGTGTGCGTCTCCGCGCCGCCGAGCACGACGTGCCCCAGCCTCGCGCTGATCAGCCCGGCGTTCTTGACGCGCGGCGCCACCAGCGCGGCGAGGCCTGCCTGCTTCACCGTGATGCGCCCCTCGTTGACGATCTGCGCATCCGGGCGCGCCGACTGGTCGAACACCATCCGCCCGGCCATGAAGTTCTGGTTGGTGATCCCGGCGGCCGACACGACGACGCTCTGCGCGTTGACCTGCGCGCCCTTGGTGAACAGGACGCCGGACGGGTTGACCAGCACCACCTGTCCGTTCGCGGTGATCTTGCCGGCGATCTGCGACGGATCGGCACTGTTGACGCGGTTGAGCGTCACGGCGCTGGAAGATGGCTGCTGGAAGCTGACACTTTGCCCGCTGCCGACATCGAAGCTGCGCCAGTCGATGGCGGCGCGCTGCGAACTCTGGTCGATGCGCGTCTGTCGCATCGGTTCGGCTGATCTGCGCGGCGCCGGCGACGACCTGCCCGCCCTGCGGCCTGGCGGTCGCCGCCGGCTGCGCAGCGACGGGGAACGGGGTGGCGGCCGCGGTGGCAGCAAGCAGCATCGCGCGGCGTGGCAGCGCACTGGTCCAGCGGCGAACCATGAAGTCGAACGTCATGGTCATTTTCCCCTCGAACTCAAACTTACGCGCGTATCGGCACGCAAACCACCCGGCAGAGCAATCCGCGTGTCAGAACCGCGCGATGACACGCCAGTAAACCGCATCCGACTGCAACGGCGTGACCCCCGCGCCGGACGGATTGAGAACGAAGCGGGACACGCCGACCACGTCGAACTCGGTATAGCGCGTCAGGCTCAGTCGTATCCCGCCACCGGCCGATGCGACGCGGCGGTTCGGTTGGAGCGCCGAATTGTTCCACGTCTCGCCCCAGGACCAGAACCCGAAAAATTGCGCGCCGATATCGAACGAGCGGCCGAGCAGTGCGACCTCCCAGGAATTGTCGAGCCGCAGTTCGCCATAGGCTGCCAGCGCGCTGTCGCCGGTGACCTCGCCTGAATAGTATCCCGGATTGAGCCGCAGGCCGCCGAGATAGAATTGTTCGACCTGCGGCACGACATCGTTGCTGTATTGTCCTGTCAGCAGTGCGAGCAGCGAAACGCTGGCGCCCGCCCACGGTTCGAACAGTGTCTGCGTGCGGCTGATGTCGGCGTTGAGTTTGGTGAAGCCAACGTTCTCGCCCGAGGGCGCCGACAGATTGCCGACGCTTGCCGATGCGCCGAGCCCGGGCAGCCCTTTGGAAAGTCCGCGCATTGAACGCGTTCGTCGCACCGCGTTCGTCGCCGAGCAGCGCATCCTGCAACGCGTACGACGCACCGAACCGCAGCACGCGGAGCGAATCCCGGCTGATCGGAACCGCGCCCGACTGAACGTCGACGCGGCTCTCGATCACGTCGAACGAGGCGGCGAGGTCGAGTGTCTGCTGGCGTTGCCGGATCACCGGGTAGCTCGCAGCAAGGCCGGCAACGGCCGTGGTGCCATGATAGCCGATGTCGCGCAGCGGCGAGGACGGGTTGGTCGGTCCGTAGCCACCGTAGATCTTAACCCGCAGGCCGGCACCGCCGACATAGAATTCCGACGACGCCTGACCGAAATTCTCCGTATTGCCCGATGTGCGATAGAACGAAACCTCGGTCTTCTCGCCGAACTCCGTGAAGCTGTTGGCATCGAGCACGATCAGCCCCTCGGCCGGACCGGTCTGCGGAAATGCCGCGTTGTCGGCGACCAGAAGGCCGGAGAACCGCGCGCGGCTGACTTCCGCGATCAATGTCAACGCCCCCGGCTCCGCGGTGGAGGGACGCAGGACGGTGCGCAGGCTCACGCCCGGCACCTCTGTCGCGAGCAGCAGCCAGTGCTCGAGCGTTGCGATATCGATCGGGCGCTGTTCCGTCAGATGATTCAGGAATCGCAGGATCAACGTGCCGGCGGGCCCGATGTCGCCATCGAGCTTCACGTCCGCGATGCGGCCCTCGGACACGATGAACGTGACGGTTTCCTGCGCGTCGACGCTGGCAGAGACGGCCGTCAGAACGAAGCCCTTGTCGCGATATCGGTTGAGGATCGCCAGCCGTGCCGCTTCGATCTTCGGCAGCGACGTCGAACCGATCAGACCATTGGTGATTGCATCGAGTTGCTCGGCGGGGAAAGCCGTTGCCCCGTCGATGACGACGCGGCGTATCGTGACCTCGACATTTGGTACAGCCTCGGGTGTCGCCGGCTGCGGTGTCGTCAGACCAGGGGCAACCGTCGGCGGAAGCGACGGCAGGATGCGCGGAATCGGCGATCCCTGCGGCACCGGTCCCTGCGCGTGTGCAACGCTGATCAGCAGCCCGGCCGTGACCAGACAGCATGTCCCCCAGCCGAGCCAAATTTGTATCGTTTTCAGCGAGATGACTCTTGGTTCGACGAAACACTAAGGGCACCGGTCGCGGGGTGCAACATAATTGATCGAGGAATAATGATCCCGCGAATCGGCAACGATGCGGTCAGCCCTGCGTGAGCAACAACACACCGAACACCAGCATCACGCCGCCGCCCGCCCATCCGATCCAGGCGCCGCCGTGGCAACAGCTTCTCGGCGAACACGAACACCGCGACGGCCGCCACCCAGAGCAGGTTCATCACGCCGACGACGAACAGCAGCACCATCAGCAGGGCGCAGCAGCCGAGACAATAGGCGCCATGCTCCAGCCCCATCCGCAGCGCGCCGGCGCTCCCGTCGTGCCAATGGTTGAGCACGAAAGGCGAACGGCGAACGGCAGTTGCGCAGGCAGGCCTGCTTCAGCGGGGTGAACTGGTAAAGCCCGGCGAGGACGAGCAATGCACCGCCCAGTAGCGGGCTGGTGGTTGCCGCCATCGGCGAGAGCAGGGCCACGCGATCCAGCGCCCATTGCGCCGTCGTGGCGCTCAATGAAAAAAGCCCCCAGACGACCAGGTATCCGAGCGTGAAGACCGATGTCGGCACGAAACCCTGGCCGCGCGCGCGCTTGTTCCGGTTGAGCGTGGCAAAGGTAAGAATCATCGGCGCGGCACTCGGCACCATCATGCCGAGCATCATCACCCACCACATTGCAAAGGTCAGCGCGAAGACGGTGGGCGTCCAGTCCGCCACCATCGGCATCGCCATGCCCGGCATGTCGCCCATGGCCATGTCGCCCATGCGCTGTCGGACATGCCCTGCCGCAGCGTCAGCAGATAGAGCCAGGCGAGCGCCGTCACGCCGAGCAGCGCGACCAGGATGATGCGGCGGTCGCGCCTGCCCGGTGCGTCGGCGCGCGGCACAGGCGAACCTAGGCGGCCCAGGCGAACGGCGCGAAGTGACCGTTGTTGCCCTTGCCCACCATGTCGAGACCGAGCCCGAACCCCTGCACGTGCAGTTCCCTGGCGCGCGCCAATGCAAGCCGCCGGCCCGCAGGATGCGCGGTGTTGTCGATGTAGAACGGCTCGCCGCTGCGGTTGCGCGAGGCCACGCCCTCGATCTCGAACGACAGGATGTCCGGGATCGACACCGTGCGCTTCAGGTCTTCGATGCGGAAGTCGATCGGCTTGAACTCGACGCCGCGGAAGTCGCTGACCAGGTTGCTGCGGATCATGCCGGGCGGGCCGCCGACCTGGCCGCTGACGATGGCCGACAGCGCCTGGCGCTGTGCGTCGTCGGCCTTCGCGTCAACGACACCGGCGAACACCCAGTTGCCGTCGGCCATCACCTTGCCCGAGCGGATCACCAGCGCGAAGCACAGACCATCGAGGCTGATGCCGCCGGACTGTCCCTTGTCGATGCGGAAGATCAGGGCGGCGGTGCAATGGTCATGCGTCACCTCCCCTTGCGGGTTGGTGTAGATGCAGGGGCATAGATAGTCGCAGTTGCAGCTCTCCATGTATTGGCCGCTGAGCTGCCAGTTGCTTCCGGACATCGGCTACTCCCCCAAGTATTCAGGCCAGACGATAGACGCGCGTCGCCGTGCCGCTGAACAGCGCCGCCTTCTCGGACGCCGACGAACCGGCGGCCAGGCGCTTGAACGCGTTCCACAGGATCGGGTAGCTCGAACTGGCGCCGTCCGGCGGGAAATTGCTCTCGAACATCGCGCGATCCACGCCGAACGCCGCGATGCAGGTCTCGATGTAGGGCTTGTAGGCGTTCGCAAGGTCGGCCGACGATGGCGGCACCTCGCGGGCATAGAAATCGAACATGCCGAACAGCATGCCAAGTCCACCGAGCTTGACGACGACGTTCGGCGATTTCGCCACCTCGGCGATGCCGGTCTTCCACTGCGCGAAGGTCTCGGCCTTGGTGTCCTTGTAGGGGCCGATCCCGACCGGGCCGCCGACATGGTTGAGAATGATCGTCGTCTGCGGGAACGCGCGGGCAAGGTCGGCGAGCTCGAGCAGCTGCGGATGGTAGAGCCAGGCCTCGAAGGTCATGTCGAGCGGCGCCAGGCGGGCGAATCCGGCGCGCCATGTCGCGTCGGACATCTGTCCCTTGATCGGGTTGGTGCGCGCCTTGGGCAGCGTGCCGGTCGCGTCCCACGTCACCGAATGACGGATGCCGCGGAACCGGCCGTCGCCGGCGATGGTCTGCGCCTCCAGCACGCGCGCGACGCCGTCGCCGAGGCGCAGATCGGCATGACCGACGATGCCGGCGCAGAGCCGCGCGGGCCCATACTTGCCGCTCGCGCTCATCGCCGCCGTGCCGTTGACGAATTCGACCTCGCCGACCGGCCGCATCTCGACCGGGCCATCGGCGCGGTACATCGAGCCGCATTCGATGAACACGGTCCGGCTGATGTTGTGGCCGCTCTTCGCGTCGGCCAGCAGTTCGTCGAGCAGGAACCGGTAGTCGTCGTGATCCCACAGATGATGGTGCGGATCGACGATCTCCAGTTCGGGTTCGAGGATCTCCTCCCGCCGCTGCGCGAGCCAGGCGGAATCGGGGTAGGCGCGCGGGGTATGCGGGGAACCGGCCGCCGCGCCGGCGGGTGCGGGTGCCGGGTTCTGGGCGAGCGCGGGGCGCGCGATCAGCGCCGCACCGCTCAGCATCCCCGCCGTGCCCGCCAGCATCGTCCGGCGCGATACCGACTGAAGTCGAACCGTTTTGTCCGTCATTGTCGTTCCTCCCACGGGACTTGGTTAAGCCGTTTATGAGCCTTTCATTCTAGCGGTCGCAGCCGCGATTCATGACGCGTCCATCACCAGCCGGATGAACCCGTCGACCGATGCGGGGTCCATCCAGCGCATCACCGCCACCAGATCATGCACGGGATCGATCCAGGTGATGTTGCCGCCCGCGCCCGAGGCGAAGAAACTTGCCTCGGTGGCACTGGGATAACGCCGGCCGCCGGTGTTCAGCCACCACAGCAACCCATAGTTCGGATTGAGCGCGCACGGCACGAGCGACTCCGCGATCCATGCCTCGGACAGCAGGCGCCGGCCTTCCCACACGCCACGTTGCAGCATCAGCCGGCCGATCCGCGCCTGGTCCTCGGCATGGATCGCGACGCCGCCACCCCAGTGGCTGCCGCCGGAGACCGACTCGATCATCCGTCCGTCGATCTCCACCATCGACGTGCGGTAGCCATGCCAGCTCCAGTCGCCGGATGCGCCGATCGGACGCATGATGCGTTCGGCGAACACCTCGGGCAGCGGCCGGCGGAAACGGCGCAGCAGCGCCAGCGCCAGCCGGTTCACCCGCACGTCGTTGTATTCCCAGAAGCTGCCGGGCGTCTGCAACGGCCGCGCATCGCCTTTGCGGCCCTTCCCCTCGACGGCGAGATTGCGGTTGCGATCGACGATGTCCGACTTGCCGAACAGCGAGCCCTCCCACTCGGAGGTCTGCTGCAGCAGATGCCGCCAGGTGATGGCGCCATTGTGCGGGCCGTCGAACCCGCCGTCGTGCACCGTGCGCCCGACCGGTTCGTCGATCTCCGCGATCAGCCCATCGGCCACGGCAACGCCGGCGAGCAGGCTGAGATAGCTCTTGGCGGCCGAGAAGGTGAAATCGACCTGCCGCGTGTCGCCCCAGCGCGCGACCACGTCGCCGCCGCGCAGGATCAGTCCGTTCGGCCCCCCGCGCGGACGGATCGGGCCGAGGACTTCGTTGTGCGGCGGCGGCTCGAAGAAGCCGGCCTCGAGGTGCGCGCGCAGGTCCCGCGGCCACGGCGTCTCGTGCGACGCGGCATAGCGCACCGCTTCATCCAGTGCCGGCACGGCCTCTCCTTCCCTCGTTGGCGAACGTGATACCATACTTGCCCGCAAAGTGGGCATACTGCCCGCGGGAAAACGCCCGTGGCGGGACCAACCGCCGGGTGGGGCAATGGGACCGGGAGACGCAAGTGGCGAGGCTTGATCGCGACGCGAAACGTGCTGCCCTGCTGGTGAGCCCGCTGTTCGATGCCATGCAGCCGGCCGAACTGGACGAGATCCTGAAGTTCGCCTCGGAGAGGCGCTACCGCCGTGGCCAGACGATCTTCCAGCGCGGCGACAACGGCTCCTCGCTGATGGCGGTGCTGCGCGGCCGCGTGCGCATCAGTTCGGTGTCCGGCGAGGGCAAGGAAGTGACACTGAACGTCATCAGTCCGGGCGAGATATTCGGCGAGCTCGCCCTGCTCGACGGCAAGCCGCGCAGCAACGATGCGGCGGCAACCGAGGACACGCTGCTGCTGGTCGTCGAGCGGCGGCATTTCATCCCGTTCCTTGCGCAGAATGCGGACCTTACGCTGCGGCTGCTCGCGGTGCTGTGCGAGAAGCTGCGGCGGACCAGCATGGCGCTGGAAGAGATCGCCCTGTTCGATCTCCCCGTTCGCCTTGCGCGCGTGCTGCAGAAGCTGGCGGTGGACTACGGCAGGCCAGGTCCCGGCGGCACCCGCATCGACCTGAAGCTGTCGCAGCGCGATCTCAGCAACCTGGTCGCCTCGTCGCGCGAGAGCGTGAACAAGCAGTTGCGCACATGGCGGGAACACAAGGTGGTGGACCTGGAGGACGGCTTCATCGTGCTGCGCCGGCCGGCCGAACTGGATCGGCTGACCGACGTCAGGTGATACCAAGCGGCGCCGTTTCCGTTGACCCTTCCCGCTGCTGGTTCACCGTGATGGAGGAAGCGAGTCACGACGGACGGTCATTGGTTTTGGACGCTGATACGATGCCTGGGGTCAACGACTGCGGCCGCGTTACGTTTCGGGCATTGACACGACGCGGCGCAAATCTGTGTTGTGTCCGCATGCGGATGGCCGTCTGCCTGCGCCTCATCGCCGCTCTCCTGCTTGCGTCGCTGCTGGGATATTCGGCGGCAGCGGAGAACGGGTCTGTGGCACAGAGCCGGTTCTTCGTGACCAGCGACGGGGTGCGGCTGCATTACCTGGATGCGGGGCCGCCGCACCGGCATACGATCGTCTTTGTGCCCGGCTGGACCATGCCGGCCTGGATCTGGGAGCCACAGATCCAGGCTTTCGCGCAGCGCTATCACGTCGTGGCGTTCGATCCGCGCGGCCAGGGCGATTCGGATGTCCCGTCATCCGGCTATGAGCCGGGGCGGCGCGGGCAGGATATCGCCGAACTGATCGCGAATCTGGAGCCGGTGCCGGTCCTGCTGGTGGGCTGGTCGCTGGGCGTGCTCGACACGCTCGCCTTTGTGCGCAGCCATGGCGACCTGACGGTGGCGGGGCTGGTGCTGGTGGACAATTCGGTGGGCGAGGAACCGCCGCCGCCACCGCGCGCGCCAAGGCATCACGTCGCGCCGGCGCTGCCGCACGACGTGGCGATGTATCGCTTCGTGACCGGCATGTTCCGCCACAGGCAGAGCGATGCCTATCTGGACAGGCTCACCGAGGCGACGCTGCGCACACCGGAGCGGGCCAGCCGGGCGCTGCTGAACTATCCCTTCCCGCGCACCTACTGGCGCGACGCGTTGTACTCGACCGACAAGCCGGTGCTGTACGTGGTGCGGCCGGGCTGGCTGGCGGAGCAGGCGGCGAACCTGGCGCACAACCGGCCGGGGACCCAGGTCGCGGTCTTCGGCGACTGCGGCCACGCGCTGTTCGTCGATGACGCCGCACGCTTCAACGCGCTGCTGGCAGGTTTCCTGGCCCGGACCGTCTGGCCGTGAGGCTGCGTCTCGCGCCAATGCCCGCGGGCCTGGTGCCGCTGTTCCTCGTGTCGCTGGCGGCGGTGGGATACGAAACGGCGCTCACCCGGTATTTCGCCGTCGCCAAGTGGTCCGAGTATGGCTACTGGGTCATCTCCATCGTCATGGTCGGATTCGCGCTGAGCGGCGTGATCCTGGCGCTGTTCCGCGACGCCTTCGCGCGCAACGGCGCGGCTCTGCTGGCCGGGCTGCCGACGCTGCTGGTGGCCGCCGCCGCGATCGGGTTCCACTTCACCACGACCAATCCGTTCAATCCGCTGCAATTGCAGAACCCGGCGACCTGGGTGCCGCAGATCTGGAACATCGCCGGCTACTACGCCTGCCTGCTGCCGTTCTTCTTCCTGGCCGGCGTGTTCGTCAGCCTGAGCTTCGTGCTGAATGCCGACCGCATCGGCGTGGTCTATGCGTTCGACCTGACCGGAGCGGGCGTCGGCGCGGGCGTCGTGCTGGCGGCGATGTTCGTGGTGCACGCGTTCTTCCTGGTGCCGCTGCTGCTGGTCCCGCTGGCGGCGAGTGCGCTGCTTCGTGGCGGGCCGCTGGCGCTGGACGGGTGCGGCGGCCGCCGGCGTGGCGCTGCTCGGCGCCGAGGCGCTGCTGCTGTTGGACAATCAGGCGCAGTTCAACGACTTCAAGGCGATCTACGCACCGCTGCACACGCCCGATGCCCACGAGGTGGCCAGCGTACTGGCGCCGCGCGGCGACTACCTGTTGCTGGACGACTTCACCGAGCGGGTCGACACCGACATCTCCAACAACGCCGGCCTGCTGGGCGTGCCGGGGCCGCCGCAGACCTTCGGGCTGTATCGCGACGGCAACCGGATCGCGGCACTGCCCAGGCCGGGACCGCTCGATGTCGGTTACGCCGCCGCTGCGCTGGACGCGCTGCCCTACCGCCTGATCCCGCACGCCAGCGTGCTGCTCGCCGGCGCCTCGGGAGGGTTTCGGCCCGCGGAGGTCCTGGCGCTCGGTGCGTCGCGGGTGCACGTGCTGGAACCGGAGCCGGTCCTGTTGCGGGCGCTGCAGCATGGGCTGGGACCGTCGCCCGCCTGGGCCGCCGATCCGCGCGTGAGCGTCGCCGGCGAGGGACCCATTGCGGCAACCCGGCTTGGCGGCGCGTATGACGTGATCGATCTGTCGGCCGACTTCCTCGATGCTGCCGATGCGAATGCGACGGCGTTCAGCGTCGAGGCCATTTCCGACTATCTGCGCGCGCTTGCGCCCGGCGGGATCGTGTCGATCCCGGTATCGATCCGCGATTTTCCGGTTTATGCCCTGCGCATGCTGGCGACCGCCAGGGCCGCCTTGCTGGAGGCGGGCATCGGCGACCCGCCGGCGCATACGGTCGTCTATCGGTCCGCCTGGGGCGTGCGCATCCTGCTGTCCAACCGGCCCTGGGACGCCGACCGGATCGCGAGCCTGAAGAAGTTCAGCGACGAACGGTCGTTCGACGTGTCGTGGTATCCGGGCATCGACCTCGAAGCTGCGCGCGCCGGCATCTACAACGACCTGCCGGCGGTGTCCTTCACGAGCGGCGAGGTGACCTCCGACGGTCCGGAGGATTCGATCGCGGACGAGGCCGGGGCCGTGCTGGCGGGGGAGCCGCTCCGTCGCGTTCGGCCTTCAACCTGACGCCTGTCACGCTCGACCGGCCGTTCTTCTACGCCGTGCTGCGCCTGGACCAGCTTGGGACGATCCTGAAGCGCATCGAGATTCTGCCGCAGGCCGAGGTCGGCGCGCTGGTCAATCTGGCCGTGCTGGCGCAGGCGGCGGTGTTCGCCCTGCTGGTGCTGCTGGTGCCGCTTGTCGCGCCGCGCCGGCTGCGTCTGCCGGCGACGGGGGTGTTGCGGCCGATCGTGTATTTCCCGGCGCTGGGCCTCGGTTTCCTGTTCATCGAGATCTTCCTGATCGAGAAGGCCAGCCTGTGGCTGAACGACCGCACGTCCGGCTTTGCCGTGGTCCTGACCGGCATGCTGGTGTTCTCCGGCCTCGGCAGCATGACCGCCGACCGCATGACCGCCTCGCCGCGGCGCGGCATCGCCCTGGCATGCCTGGTCGTTCTGGCCTGGTGCGTCGCGGTGCTGTTCGGGCTGCAGCCGGCGATCCTGGCGACGCTGGGCCTGCCCTGGCTGGCGCGGGCGGCGCTTGTGCTGGCGGTGCTGGCGCCGGTATCGCTGGCGCTCGGCCTGCCGTTCCCGCTCGGCCTGGCGGGCACCGGGTCCGGCGGGTTGCTGCCCTGGGCCTGGGGGCTGAACGGCGCGTTCTCCGTGGTGGCGACGCCGCTTGCCAATCTGATTGCGCGCGAAGCCGGGTTCAGCCGGGTTCTGCTGTGCGCCGCGGTGCTGTATGTGGTCGCGCTGGTGTCGTTTCCAGCAGCGAGGAAGAGCCGCGCGTGGCAACTGTTTTCCGTCCGATCACGCGCCGCGGAGTGATCTCCGCCGCCGGCGCGCTTTGCCTGGCACGACCGGGGCGCGCCGCACCGCCCTGGACGAAGTCCGCCTACGAGACCGCCATGGCGGCGTCGGGCCGGCCGGCCAGCCTCACCGAGGCGCAGTTCGACGCCATCCAGAAGCGCAAGCCGATGGCGCTGAAGCACATCGATGGCTATCTGAAGGAGCGCCTGGGCACCGCCGATCCGGCCGTGATGGCAGCCTTCGAGGCCGTGCCGCGCGAGTATTTTCACTATCTGTATTCCGAGCACCGGGCGACGCCCGGCGATGCGTACGAGGACACCCCGAAGCCATGGGGCCTGGGCTATGGCTCGGCGCTGTCGGACTATCTCGGTCAGGCCTACATGACGCAGGTCTGCAAGCCGACGCCCGCCGACGTGACGCTGGAGATCGGCACCGGCAGCGGCTTCCAGAGCGCGCTGCTGTCGCGCATCGTCAAGCAGGCCTATTCGGTGGAGATCATCGAGCCGCTGGGCAAGGCGGTGAGCAAGATCTTCGCCCCGCTCGGCTACACCAACGTGCACACGCGGGTGGGCGACGGCTATTACGGCTGGCCCGAGGTGCCAGGGCGGCTTCGACATCATCATCGTGACCTGTGCCGCGCAGTACGCGCCGCCCGATCTGTTCAAGCAGATGAAGCCCGGCGGGCGGCTGGTGATCCCGATCGGCCAGCCGTTCAAGCGCGGGCAGGTGCTCTACGTCTATACCAAGGATGCGCGAGGGCAAGATCCACTCGAAGCGCGACATGGGGGTGTTCTTCATCCCGATGACCGGCGCGATCGACAAGACGCCGGCGCCGCACCCCACGCCGGCCGCGACGGCCCCCGGGCCCACCGAGGCGGAGAAGTCGTCGGGCGGGTGAACCGCCGCGATTGGTCTCCCCCTCCCCTTGCGGGAGGGGGCTAGGGGCGGGGCCTTATGTACATGGCCGCGCTTATTTCGTGCGCAGCACCTGTCGCGCCAACCCCCTGCCGCAAGGGGATGGCCGGGACAGCCCGCGCGCATGACGGTCACTTCGATGCCTACGGGCCGATCCCCGGAACCCAGAATGGCCCGCACCAACTCCGCCAGATCGCCACCCTCGTATCGCCGCGCCGCGATCCCTGCCGCTTCCGCCGCCGCCATGTCGCTCGGCTGGTCGCCGATCATCACGCACCGCGCCGGGTCCAGTTCCCATGCGCGCATCAGATCCAGCAGCATGCCGGGCGCGGGCTTGCGCCAGTCGCTGGCGCGGCGATAGGCGGGCACGACGGCATCCTCGTGGAACGGGCAGTAGCGGATGTCGTCGATCGTGCCGCCGGCGCGTCGCACCTCGTCCGCCATCCACGCGTGCAGCGCCGCCACCGCCGCCTCGTCGTAATGCCCGCGCGCCACGCCCGACTGGTTGGTGACGACGAACACATGCCAGCCCGCCTCGGTCGCCGCGCGGATCGCCTCGCGCGCACCCGGGCTCCACTCGAAGCGATCGCGCGTGCCGACCCAGCCATGGTCGACGTTGACCACCCCGTCGCGGTCGAGGAACAGCGCCCGCCGGTGCAGCACGCGCGGAATCTCCTGTTGCGCGCGAGCGAAATCCTCCGGCACACCGATGTCGCGGAAATAGCCCGTCGCCAACCGTGCCACGCAGCGCACCGCGCGCGGCAAGACGCGGCATGATGTCGGCTTCCAGCGAACACGTCGGCGTCAGTTCATCGACCAGACCGACGATCGAACAGGTAGATGCCGGCGTTGATCATCCCCGGCGTGTTCGGACAGCGGCCGCTCCCGAAATGCGCTCACCCGATCGCCGTTCAGCTCGACAACGCCATAGCGTGACGCATCGTCCAGCCGGCGCAGCACCATCCGCCCCACCACGTCCGACCCGTCCTCGGCGGCGGCCGACAGCAACGCGGCGACATTGCAGTCGAACAGCGAATCGCCGTTGCACAGCAGGAACCGCCGATCCAGCCGCTCGCGCGCATGAAACACCGCACCACCGGTGCCGGCGCGCACCGGTTCCTCGGACACAACGATGCGCGCCTGACGCGGCAGCAGCGCCGCCAGCGCGTGCACGCGGGCCTCCACCTCGGCGGACAGGTGCCCGGTCAGCAACACGAATTCCTCGACGCCGAAGCGGACGAACTCGCGCATCAGCCACGCCAGGAACGGCCGGTCGCCGCACGGCAGGATCGGCTTCGGCGTGCTCGCCGTCAGGGCGCCGAGCCGCGTGCCCAGCCCGCCCACCAGGACGGCACATTGTCGGATCGTGACGTTCCGCACCTAGGCTTCCGCCGCCGGCTCGCGGCTGGCCAGCACCTTGTCGACCCGCCGCCCATCCATTTCCAGCACCTCGAACCGCCAGCCGGCGAACACGATCCGATCTCCCACCCGGGGCACCCGACGCAACAGCGCCAGCAGCAGGCCGGCAAGCGTGTGGTAGCTGCCCTCGGACGGCAGGTCCGGCAACGACAGCCGCGACTTCAGTTCATCGACCGGCATCATGCCGTCCATCACCAGTGCGCCCTCCGCATCGCCTGCCTCGCCGCCCGACTGGGCCTCGGCATCGCTCGGATCGCCGACGATCGCCTCGAGCACGTCCGCCGCCGTCACCACGCCTTCGAAACTGCCGTACTCGTCCATCACCAGCGCCAGCCCGAGCGGGTCCGACTTCAACCGCTCCAGCGCGTCCAGCGCCGTCACCGTGTCGGGAACGACGATCGGCTGGCGCAAGGTCCGCGGCCAGCGAAACATCGCCGCCGTCGAGGATGCGGTCCAGGATGTCCTTCGCCTGCACCACGCCGACCACGTTGTCCACCGAGCCGTCGCACACCACGAAGCGCGAATGCGGCGCGGACTTCAGCGCCGCCGCGATCTCCTTGGGCGAATCGGTCCGGTCGATCCAGTCGATCTCGGTCCGCGGCGTCATGATCGCCCGCACCGGCTTGTCCGCCAGGCGCAGCAGGCGCTCGATCATGTCGCGCTCCTCGGTCTCCAGCACGCCGGCCTGCGTGCCCTCGGCCAGCAGCGCCTTCAACTCCTCCTCGGTCACCGTCTGCCGCGCCGCGCGGTGCAGGCCGAACAGGCGCAGCACCGCCGCCGATGACTTGTCGAGCAGCCAGACGACCGGTCCGCTCGCCCGCGCCATCCAGGCGATCGCCGGAGCGACCCATGCCGAGATGTGCTCCGGCCGGCGCAGCGCGAGGTGCTTCGGCACCAGTTCGCCCAGCACCATCGTGAGGTAGGTCGTCACCACCACCACCAGCGCGAGCGACAGCGTCTCCGCCGCCGGCTCCAGCACGGGCACGTCGGCCAGCCACTCCTGCACATGCACCGCAATCCGCGCGCCGCCGAACACGCCGGTCAGCACGGCCACCAACGTGATGCCGACCTGCACCGTCGGGAGAAAGCAGCTGCGGGTCCTCGGCCAGGCGGCGTGCCAGCGCGGCGCCGGCGACGCCCTTGCGCTCCAGCACCGCAAGCCGTGCGCGGCGCGCCGAAACCAGCGCGAGTTCGCTCATCGAGAACAGCCCGTTCAGCGCGATCAGCAGCAGAACGACGAGGATTTCCAGACCGAGGCCCATGGCGCGAGCATAACGGGCGCGGCGCACCGTTGCACATCGGCAGCCGGTTGCAGCGCATGCGCTCGCTGCGCTCTATCGCATCCGACGTACCTGTAGGATGTGTCGAGCGCAGCGAAACCCATCGGAATGCCACTGCTTGCCATCCTGCTGAGTGTCCTCGGACTGATCCCGTTCATCGCCTGCGGGCTGGCCGCGCTCGGCCCGGATCAGGTCACGGCGGACCGGATGATGAGCGCCCTGATCGCCTACGCGGCCGTGACCCTCGCCTTCGCCGGCGGCGTGCATTGGGGGTTCGAGCTGCAATCGGCGCAGCAGGACACGTTCGTGCAGCGGGCACGGCTCGGGCTCGGCGTCATTCCGCCGCTGGTCGGCTGGATCGCGCTGCTGCTGCCGCTGGTGGTGGCGCCCTGGGTGTCGCTGATCGTGCTGATCGCCGCATACATCGGCACGGTGCTGGTGGAGCATCAGGCGGCGGGCGCGACCTGATCCCGTCGCGCTATCTTTGGCTGCGCTGGAGCTTCACCGTCGTCGCGGTCGCCATGATGGTCACCGTGCTGACGTTGCGCCTGCTGGGGCAGACGATCATATTTTGATGATTTGTCTGGATTTTGATCCGCATTTATGGTCTAGTAATCATTGCCCAAAGCGAGTGCAGACCGATGTCCGACCAACCCGCCCTCAGTGCCCAGATCATCCCGTTTCCGTCGCGGCAGCCGGCAAGCTGCCGACCGACGACGGCCAGGAGCGGCTGCGTCGGGCACTCGTGGCGCTGGACGCGGCCGTGGCGGGGCAGCGCGAAGCCGTGGCGGCGTGGCGCGGCGCACTCGCCGATCTGGGCACGGTCATGTCCGGTCTCGGCGAGAGCATGCAGCGCTACCGCGGCAGCCTCGACGCGCTCGACACCCGCGTCGCCAACCTGCACGCCGAGGCGGTGCAGCTCGAGCGAACGGCCGATGCCGCCCTGGCGGTCAGTTCCGATTGACGCCGATCAGCCGGGATTTTCTTCGGTAAAGAACTTCTGTCCCTCGGCGAAGTGGTTCGGGCTCATGAACACGCCGAGCAGCAGCGCACCGTTCGGTGCGTGCGCCACATGGGTGTTGCCGGCCGGGCGCCAGACGAAATTGCCGGTGGTGCAGACACCTTCGTCGTCCTCCAGGCTGCCCTCCAGCACATAGGTCAGCTCCACGCCGGTGTGCTCGTGCAGCGGCACCACCGCGCCAGGCGCCAGGCGGAACAGCAGCGTCGCCATGCCGGTGTTCGGGTCGCTGTACAGCACCTTGTGCTCGATGCCGGGGAACTTCGAGGTCTCCCACGGTGCGTTCACCACATCGATGTAGTGCGACGGCGGCGAGGGTTCGTCGGCGAGCAGGCGCTTGCGGGTCTTCATCATACCTTCGGGCATTGACGGCTTCCTCCTGGGTTGCTGCCTGATACTGCCATCGCGCGCGATCCGGGGCTACGCTGTCAAGCTGGATCGCACGGGGGCGCGGCCATGACGACGCATGCCGATGCTCGACACGTTGCGTGCCGCGCGCGTGGTTCCGGTGGTTCGCACGCACGAGGCGCGGCACGCCGCCACTGCGGTGCAATGGCTGCGCGATGCCGGGCTGCGCATCTTCGAGATCACCATGACGATCCCCGACGCCCCGGCGCTGATCCGCGAACTGGCGGGTGATGCAGCACTGCTGATCGGCGCCGGCACCGTCCCGGACCGCGCCACGGCCGAGGCCTGCCTCGCCGCCGGGGCGCGCTTCATCGTCGCACCGTGGGTGGATGCCTCGCTCGCCGCGCCGTGCCGGAGCGCCGCTGCGCTGCTGATGCTGGGCGCGCTGACGCCGACCGAGGTGCGCGCCGCGCTGGCCGCCGGCGCCGATGTGGTGAAGGTGTTCCCCGCGTCCTCGGCTGGCGGTCCGGCGCACATCCGCGCCCTGCGCAGCGTGTTTCCCGATGTCGCGTTCTGTCCCACCGGCGGCGTCGAGCCCGGCAATGTCGCCGCGTACCTGGCGGCCGGCGCGGCCTTCGTCGGCATGGGCGGCGCACTGGTCGACGAGAAGCGGATCGCCGCCGGCGACCGCGCGGCAATCGAGGCCGCGGCGCGGCAGGTGCTGGGTGCGGCCTGATGGTCGACCTGCTGTGCATGGGCGAGCCGATGCTGGAATTCAACCAGCTGCCAACGCAGCCGGACGGCTCGCGGCATTATCTGGAGGGCCATGGCGGCGACACCTCGAACGTCGCGATCGCGGCGGCGCGACAGGGTGCGCGCGTCGGCTACATCACCGCGCTCGGCCAGGACATGCCGGGCGACAGTTTTCTCGCGTTGTGGGCGCGCGAGGGCGTCGATGCCTCCACGGTGATCCGCACCGACCGCTGGCTGACCGGGGTGTATTTCGTCACCCACGACGCGCAGGGCCATCACTTCCTGCACTACCGCGCCAATTCGGCTGCCGCGATGTACACGCCAGCGGACCTCCCCGAGCCGGCGATCGCCGCGGCGCGCATGTTCTATGTCTCCGGCATCAGCCAGGGGATTTCCAATTCGGCGACCGACGCGGTGTTCGCCGCGATCGACATCGCGCGGCGCAACGGAGTGAAGGTTGCATACGATACCAATTACCGCCCGCGTCTGTGGCCGCCGGCGCGCGCCGCCGCGGTGATGCACGCCGCGATGGCGCAGACCGACTATGCGTTGCCGGGGATCGAGGACGTGCGGATCCTGACGGGCCTCACCGATCCGGACGCGATGCTGGATTTCTACCTGCGGCTCGGGCCGAAGGTGGTGGTGCTGAAGATGGGCGAGGCGGGCGCCTACCTGGCAACCCCGGAGCATCGCATGCGCATCCCGAAGCATGACGTGCAGGTGGTCGATGCCACCGGTGCCGGCGACGCGTTCTGCGGCAGTTTTCTGGCGCGCATCCTGGCCGGCGACGCGCCCGAGCCGGCCGCGCGTTACGCAAGCGTCGCCGCCGCGCTGAAATGCACGGGCTACGGCGCGGTCGCACCAATTCCACATGCCGCCGAAGTGTTCGCGGTGCTGGATCGCCAGTAGGAATACGGTTCACCACAAAGACACGACGACACGAAGCCGGTGTCTCAACGAGGATCGCGCGAAGCGCCATCAACCTCTGCTTCGTGCCTTCGTGTCTTTGTGGTGAATCCTGCTTGCTTTACTCGCGACGCGGCCGGCGGCGCACGTTCGCGCGCACATAGCGAAAATTCAGGATCGCCGGGTCCGCCACCACCGGCCCCGGCGCAATCCCGACGATGATCCTCTCTGCAATCGGCCCGAAATCGGCGCGGAAATGCACCGAGGATTTCAGCACCAGGATCGGACACTCGCTCGGTTCGACACCGACATGGCGCAGGATCGCCTGGTCGAGCGCCTGCATCTTGTGCGACACCACCATCACGCGCACGCCGTCGATGTCGATCAGCGCGCACGGGCCGAGATTGCCGGGATTGCCGGCGCCCATCGGTCCGGTCAGCGTGAAGCGCCCGTCGGTGAGTTTTTCCACACGCGCCGTGCAGTCGAACGGCAGGCCATCCGACTTGCCGCCGAGCGAAAGCGTGACGGCAGCACCCTCGCCGGCTTCATGGCACGCCGCAACGCTCGCCGCATCGTTGATCAGGCAAAGCACCGCGCCCGTCGCCTTCTGGCGCACCAGTTCGGCAAGCATGCCGGTCGTGTCGCCGTGCCCGCCGCCGCCGGGATTGTCCTGCGTGTCGGCAATCACGATCGGCTTCGTCGCGCCCGCCGCGAGGCGCTTCGCCTCCGCCACAGCTTCGGCCGCCGGCAGCGTGTCCTGGACGAATGCGCTCTCGCGTGCGGCGACATGCGCGGCGAAGGCATCCGCCGCCGCATCGGCCTTCGCCTGCGTATCGGCATAGGCCGCCAGTGCAGGACCACAATCGGCGAAATCCGCGTAGGGAAAACCAAAGCAGAACGCGAGTTCCGTCACGTCGAGGCGCTCGGCGAGCGAGGCGCGTTCCGCCATCACCTCTTTCATGGGCTGCAGCAACGTGCACTGGCTGCCGATCGGAAGCCAGAAGTCGAACTGGCGGAAGGCGCGCGCCCATGGCGTGCCGCGGTCGATGCGCTGTAGCAACAGTCGCATCGCCTGAGCGCCGGCTTCCTTCATGTCGACATGCGGATAGGTTCGGAACGGCACGACGGCATCGGCCAGCGCGACCATCTGCGCAGTCAGATTGGCGTGCGGATCGAGGCTTATGGTGATCGGCGTTTCGCCGACGATGGCGCGGACCCGACGCAGCAACTCGCCTTCGGCGTCGGGAAAGCTCTCGACCACCGCAGCGCCGTGGAGATCGAGATACACGCCATCCAGCGGCGCTGCATCCAATGCGCGTGAAAGCTCGGCGCAGAGCAATGCCGCGATCCGTTCGAACGCCTCGTCCTGCACCGGACCGGCAGGATTGGCGAAGCACCATGCGAGCGGGACAACAGTCGCGCCGGCCGCATCGGCGACGGCCAAGCGCCCCGGCAGCGGGCACCGATGTGCCGCGCACCGCATCGAGCACCGCCGCGCCCTCGGTCAGCGGGGGAAACCCGGCCGGACGCACGAAATCGGCGTAGGTGGTCGGCCGCGGCGCGAACGAGTGGCTCTCGTGCAGAAAACCGCCGATGGCAATGCGCTGGGTCATGATCGGGCTCCGAACGAACAAATCATCGTGTCGCGCACCTTTTCATCCAAAGCCTGTGACTGCACAATCCTTGCCGGCGAAATGCCACCGGAGGACGTGATGAAGTTCATGTGGTTCCACCTGATGCCGTACACGGAGCTGCCCGCGGATTTCCGCGAGACGCATCCGTCGGTGTGGGTCGATATCCATTCCTCGCTGTTCGATCCGAAGCGCGCGCATCACATGTACAACGATTTCATGGACGAACTGGAATACGCAGCCGCCTGCGGGTTCGATGCGATCTGCGTCAACGAGCACCATTCCAACGGCTACGGACTGATGCCGTCGCCCAACCTGATCGCGTCCTCGCTGTCCCGCCGCACGACCGATACGGCGATCTGCGTCATGGGCAACTCGCTCGCGCTGTACAATCCGCCGACGCGCGTTGCCGAAGAATTCGCCATGATCGACTGCATTTCCGGCGGTCGGCTGATCGCGGGATTTCCGGTCGGCACGCCGATGGATACGTGCTTCGCCTACGGCCAGAATCCGTCCCAACTTGCGCGAGCGCTACCTCGAGGCGCACGACCTGATCATGCGCGCCTGGACCGAGCGCGACACCTTCGCGTTCAACGGCCGCTTCAATCAGCAGCGCTATGTCAACATCTGGCCGCGCCCGATCCAGCGCCCGCATCCGCCGATCTGGATTCCCGGTGGCGGCTCGATCGAGACCTGGCAGTGGTGCGCCGAGATGGACTACGTCTATTCGTATCTGTCGTATTACGGCCACAAGATCGGCAAGGCGACGATGGATGGGTTCTGGGCGGAGATGGACCGCCTGGGCAAGGACCGCAATCCGTACCGTGCCGGCTTCGCGCAGACCATCGCCGTGGCCGAGAGCCGTCAGCAGGCGCTGGACCTGTACACCGAAGCCGCGGAATACTTCTTCGGCCGCTGCCTGCACATCGATCCGCGCTTCGCCGCGCCGCCGGGCTACACCACCGAACCCACGCAGCGCCTGGGCATGCTGAGCCAGGTCAGCGCGGCCGCCGCCAAATCCAAGGCGCGCCCCGGCGACATGAAGGAACTGGTGGACAGCGGCTACCTCGTCATCGGCACGCCGGACGAAGTTGTCGAGCAGATCGACGAACTTTCCACCAACCTGCATGTCGGCAACCTCATGCTGCTGATCCAGTTCGGCAACATGAGCAAGGATCTGACGAAGTACAACACGCGCCTGTTCGCCGAACAGGTGGCGCCGAAGCTGCGGGGAAAATTCGCCGAGTGGGAGCACCGCTGGTGGCCGCAGCCGATGGACACCGCGCAGCGCGCCGCGGTTCCCGCCTATACACCGCGCCTGCACGCGGCCGAATAGCACATGGAGCGACCTCTCAACCCGCTGCTGCATCGCCGGCGGCGGGCCCGCCGGTATGATGCTCGGCCTGCTGCTGGCGCGCGCCGGCATCGATGTCGTCGTGCTGGAAAAGCACGGCGATTTCCTGCGGGACTTCCGCGGCGACACCGTGCACCCGTCCACCCTGCAGGTGATGCACGAGCTTGGCCTGCTCGACGCGTTCCTGGCACTGCCGCACAGCGAGGTTCGCTCGCTCGGCCTGCAGATCGGCGCCGAGTTCTTCGAGGTCGCCGATTTTTCCCATCTGCCGACGCGCTGCAAGTTCATCGCCCTCATGCCGCAATGGGACTTTCTGGATTTCCTGGCAGCCGAGGCGAAGCGCTATCCGACGTTCCGGCTGCTGATGCAGACCGAGGCGACCGGTCTCCTGCGCGAGGACGACCGGATGATCGGCGTTTCCGCCTCGGGTCCCGACGGTTCGCTAGGAGATCCGGGCCGAACTGGTGATCGGCGCCGATGGCCGTCACTCGACGCTGCGTGACGCGGCCGGCTTCGAGGTCGTCGATCGCGGCGCACCGATGGATGTGCTGTGGCTGCGCCTGTCGAAGCACGCGAGCGACCCCGGCCAGACGCTCGGCCGCGTGGATGCCGGGCGCTTCTTCATCATGCTGGATCGCAACGACTATTGGCAGTGCGCGTTTGTCATTCCAAAGGGCGCCATCGACGAGGTCCACACGCGCGGGCTCGACGCATTCCGCGCCGACATCGTGCAGCTTGCGCCGTTTCTCCGCGACCGGGTGCACGAGCTTGCGACGTGGGACGATGTGAAGCTGCTCACCGTGGCGGTGAACCGGCTGGATACCTGGTATCGCCCCGGTCTGCTGTTCATCGGCGATGCCGCGCATGCCATGTCGCCGGTGGGCGGCGTCGGGATCAACCTGGCGATCCAGGACGCTGTCGCCGCGGCCAACATCCTGGTGCCACGCATGCGCGCGGGTGCGGCTTCGCTGCATGATCTCCGCGCCGTGCAGCGCCGCCGCGAATGGCCGACGCGTATGACGCAGCGCGTGCAGATTGCGGTGCAGAACCGGGTCATCAGCAATGTCCTGCGCGGCACGGCCACGCCGAAGCCGCCCCGGGCGGTGCGCATGCTCGCACGCTACCTGGCGCTGCGCCGACTGCCGGCGCGCATCGTCGGCATGGGCTTCCGGCCGGAGCATATCAGGCACTGACGGTCGGTGCCGCCACGGCGGGACGTGCTGTCGGGTGAGGGCGAAGCGCTCAGGGCTCCGCCCTGAAACCCGCCCGGTGGCGTTGCCCCCGGGACCCCCACCAAAGGCATAGCCTTTGGGATCCATTTCTTAAGTAACGGGTTCCAAGGGCTCCGCCCTTGGCGGAGTCCAGAGGCGGAGCCTCTGGTGGGGTTCGGGGTGAAACCCCGAGCACGATTGCCGTGACGCTGTCGTCGCGACGTGCGGAGAAGATATCTTTGCGGTGGTGACCTAACTCACAACCGCGCCGCGTTCAGGGTGGTAGATGAGCACGGAGCCGACGGGTTATTCGGCCACCAGGATTGCCGATACAGGCACGCAGCGAGAGAAAGCCGATGAAGAGCGCCCGTTGGACCGACGAGAGCGGCTGGATCGTCGAAGACCTCCAGCACGACTTCTGGCAGCCTGCCACGCACCCGAACCGGCGCTTCACGACGGCGATGTGGCTGCTCATGCTCGCCGGCGCGTCGCTGATTTCCTGGTCCGCCCTGGCGTACGGCCCGAGCCACACCGATGCGACCCCACGGCTCATGACCCAGGACATCCACCACAACGGCACGTGCTGCATGGGATAGGACACTGCCGCCGCCGCCGGCACAGCCGCTATTCCCTCGGCCGCCGATCGATCACACGACGCGCCTTGCCCACTGAGCGCTCGATCGCCCCGGGCGGCTCCACAACAACGCGCGTGGTCAGTCCGATCGTGTCCTTGATCCGCGCCACGACGACCTTCGCCTCCGCCGCCATCAGCACCGGATCGAAGAACTCGGGCCGCGCCTCCACGTGCACCGCGACGTCGTCCATGCGGCCTTCGCGCGTCAGCACGATCTGGTAGTGGCCGGTCAGCACCTCGCTCTTCAGCAGCTGCTCTTCCACCTGCGTCGGGAACATGTTGACCCCGCGCACGATCACCATGTCGTCCGATCGGCCGGTGACCTTCTCCATCCGCCGCATGGTGCGCGCCGTGCCCGGCAACAGACGCGTCAGGTCGCGCGTGCGATAGCGCACCACCGGCATGCCTTCCTTGGTGAGCGAGGTGAACACCAGTTCGCCGCGTTCGCCTTGGGGCAGCACCGCGCCGGTCTCCGGATCGATCACCTCCGGATAAAAGTGATCCTCCCAGATGTGCAGTCCGTCCTTCGTCTCGATGCACTCGTTCGCCACACCGGGACCCATCACCTCGGACAGTCCGTAGATATCCACGGCGTCCATCGCAAAGCCGTCCTCGATCTCGCGGCGCATCGCGTTGGTCCAAGGCTCGGCGCCGAAAATGCCGATCTTCAGCGAGCACGCGCGCGGATCCAGCCCCTGCCGGCGGAACTCGTCGAGGATCGCCAGCATGTAGCTCGGCGTCACCATGATCACGTCGGGGGCAAAATCGGCGATCAGCTGCACCTGCCGCTCGGTCATGCCGCCGGACACCGGCACCACCGTGCAGCCGAGCCGCTCGGCGCCGTAATGCGCGCCAAGGCCGCCGGTGAACAGTCCGTAGCCGTACGCGACATGCACGATCATGCCCGGCCGCCCGCCCGCCGCATGGATCGATCGCGCGACGACATGCGCCCAGGTATCGATGTCCTTCTGTGTGTAGCCGACGACGGTCGGCTTGCCGGTCGTGCCGGACGATGCGTGCACCCGCACCAGCTTCTCGCGCGGCACGGCGAACATGCCGAACGGATAGTTCGCACGCAGATCCTGCTTGGTGGTGAACGGGAATTTTGCGATGTCTTCCAGCTGACGGAAATCGCTCGGGTGGACGCCGGCGCGATCGAACGCCGCGCGGTAGTGCGCTACGTTTGTATAGGCATGGTTCAGCGCCCAGGCCAGCCGCTCGCGCTGCAGCGCGGCGATCTCGTCGCGCGACGCAGTTTCGATCGCGATCGAGCCCTGCCTGCGCCATCGTCTAGTCCTCCGCGAAGAACCTGCCGCCGGTGGTGCGCGAATGGCCGCGGAACTCGGCCACCGTCTCGCCGGCCACGTCGCAGACCCGCACGTCGTAGATGCCCGAACGCCCGGCGCGTGTCCGTTCGACGGCTTCGGCCGTCAGCGTCTCGCCGCGCCGCCCAGGCCGGACAAAGGTGATCGCGCAATGCTGCGCCACCGCATGCTCGCCGTAGGAATTGCAGGCGAACGCCATGGCGGAATCGGCCAGCGCGAAGATGAACCCGCCGTGGCAGATGCCGTGCCCGTTCACCATCGCCTCCGTCACCGGCAACGACAGCCGCGCCCGGCCCGGACCCACATCCTCCAGCCGCATGCCAACGCCGCGGCTGGCGTTGTCGTCGGCCCACATCGCATCGGCGCACGCACGTGCCAACGCGGCGGGATCGCTCATGCGCGTCCCCGGAACACCGGCGCGCGCTTCTCGACGAACGCGCGCACGCCCTCGGCATAATCGGCGCTCCGCCCGGCTGCGGCCTGCAACTCACGTTCGAGATCGAGCTGTGCGTCCAGCCGGTTGGTCGGGCTTGCGGCGAACATGCGCTTCATGGCGGCGATCGCCTCGGTCGGCTGCTTCGCCAGGTGCGCCGCCAGCGCCTCGGCTTCCTGCTGCAAGGCGGCATCGTCCACCACCTTCCAGATCATCCCCCACGCCTCGGCCTGCACGGCATCCACCGGCTCGCCGAGCATCGTCAGGGCGCGCGCGCGGGCCTCGCCGATCATGCGCGGCAGGAAGAAGCTTGCGCCGGAATCCGGCACCAGGCCGATCTTCACGAAGGCCTGGATGAATTTCGCGCTCCGCCCCGCCAGCACGATATCGCAGGCGAGCGCGTAGCTGGCGCCTGCCCCGGCCGCCACGCCGTTCACCGCACAGACCACCGGCAGCGGCACGGCATGCAGCCGCCGCACGAACCGGTGATGCAGGTCTGCGACATGCCCGAGGTCGGGCGGCCCGTCGGGACCCGGCATCATCGCCGGCCCCAGTTCCTGCCCGGCACAGAAGCCGCGCCCCTCGCCGGTCAGCAGCAGCGCGCGGCAGGCGTGATCCGCCTCGGCTGCATCGAGCGCCGCAAGCAGCGCCCGCAGCATCGGCTCGTTTGCGGCGTTCAGCTTGGCGGGCCGGTTCAGCACCAGCTTGCGCCAGCCGTCGTGCAACTCCACGCGAACCTCGTCGCTCATGTCTGCCTCCGCCATTCCGACCACGACACCCGCCCCAGCTCCGGCCGCGGCGCTTCATCCAGCATGCAGATGAACTCCAGCGAGTGCCCGTCCGGATCGTCGAAGTAGACGCTCGCCGCCGGCATCCAGCAAAGCACGCACGGTTCCTCGATCGGCCGCCCGCCGCCGGAATCGAGCGGCGTCAGGCCGACGCGCCCGCAGCGCCTGCACGGATACGAACACCTGCGGCAGCTCGACCTGAAAGGCGATGTGCAGCCGCATCCGCAGCGGCGACGTGCCGATCGACCACAGACCCAGCATCGCCTTTTCCGGCGTCGGCACCCAGAAGAATGCCACCTGGCGTTCCGGGATCCGCGTGGCAAGCGGCAGCCCCAGCACGTCGCGATAGAATCCGATCGAACGGTCGAGGTCGCTCACGGTCAGGTGCGCCTCGAACAGCCCGCGTATCGGCACGATCGTCATGACGACCTCCTTGTCAGAAAACTATCGCCCCACGGCGCTCCTGCGCACAACTCATGCGTTGCGGACGGCCTCCCTGGCAGGGCACGCGCCGCAATCACATGTATGCAGCCAAGGCAGGGAACGGCAGAATGCCGCCCGCTCTGTGGAGAGATGACCCAAGATGGATATCGGTCTCGGCCCCAACCTCGCCACGTCCCGTGCCACCGCTCCCGCCGGCGCCACACTCGAAAGCCGCTTCGCCGATCTCGACACGCCGGTGCTGCTGACCGGCATCCAGGCGCTCGTCCGCGTGCTGCTGGAACAGGCCCGGCTCGATCGTGCCGCCGGCCTGAACACCGGCGGGCTGGTTTCCGGCTATCGCGGATCGCCGCTGGGCGGGCTCGATCAGGAACTCTGGCGCCGCCAGGCAATGCTGCTGGCCGAGAACATCCGCTTCCAGCCCGGCGTCAACGAGGACCTCGCGGCGACCATGCTGTATGGCACGCAGCAGCTCGACGCGTTTCCCGGCAAGCGCGTCGATGGCGTGTTCGGCATGTGGTACGGCAAAGGCCCCGGCGTCGATCGCGCCGGCGATGCGCTGCATTGCGGCAATTTCATCGGCACTTCGGCGCATGGCGGCGTGCTGGCGGTGGCCGGCGACGACCACGGCGCGCATTCCTCGACCTATCCGCATCAGACCGAGCACGTCTTCCAGGGCGTGTTCATTCCCGTTTTGAACCCCTCGTCGCGCGCAGGACATCGTCGATCTCGGCCTCGCCGGCATCGCGCTGTCGCGTTTCTCCGGCCTGTGGGTGGCGTTGAAGACCACCGCCGAGACCGCCGAACAGGCCGCCACGCTGGTCATCCCGTCGGCCCGCAACTTCGTCACGCCCGATTTTCCCGTGCCGCCGCACGGGCTGAATTTCGACCCGAACCTGCGCTTCCCCGCCGACCGCATGGAACTGGAGCGCCGCGTGGTGCAGGAGCGGCTTCCCGCCGTGCTGGCCTGGGCGCGCGCCAACCGCCTCGACCGCCGCATCCTGGGCAGCGACGACGCGCCGATCGGCATCGTCACCGTCGGGCGCGCGCACGAGGACACGATGCACGCGCTGCGCATGCTGGACCTCGAAGGGCACAAGCGGATCGCGCTCTACAAGGTGGCGATGACCTGGCCGCTGGAAACCATCGGCCTGCGCGAGTTCGCCCGCGGCAAGCGCGCGCTGCTGGTGGTGGAGGAGAAGCGCAGCTTCGTCGAATCGCAGATCCGCGACGCGCTGTACAACCTGCCCGCCGATGAGCGACCGGTGATCAGCGGCAAGACGGATCCCTCCGGCGCGCCGCTGCTGTCGCCGCTGATGGAGCTGTCGCCGGAAGCGGTCGCGGTCGGCCTTGCCGCGTTCCTGCGTTCGACCGGCCTGAACATCGCCGATCCGCCCGCGCCGCGCATGCCGGAACGGCCGCCCGGACTGCTGCGCCGCATCCCCGCGTTCTGCGCCGGCTGCCCGCACGGGACCTCGACGCGCCTGCCCGAGGGCAGCTTCGCCACGGCCGGCATCGGCTGCCACTTCATGGCGCTGGATGACGGCGACCAGACCCGCACGTTCACCCACATGGGCGGCGAGGGCGCGCCGTTCGTCGGCATGGCGCCGTTCACCGACACGCCGCACATGTTCGCCAATATCGGCGACGGCACCTACACGCATTCCGGCATCATGGCGATCCGCCAGGCGGTCGCTGCGAAGGCGCGCATCACCTACAAGATCCTGTTCAACGACGCGGTGGCGATGACCGGCGGCCAGCCGGCCGAGGGCGGCTTTCCGGTGACGGCGATCGCCGCGCAGGTGGCCGCGGAAGGCATTGCGCGGATCGCCCTGGTGGCCGATGAGGAGGACCGCCTGCCGCCGGCATCGGCGTTGCCCGCCGGGCACCACGCGCCACACGCGCGCGGAACTGGACGCGGTGCAGCGCGACCTGCGCGACGTACGAGGGCGTCTCGGTGCTGATCTACGACCAGGTCTGCGCCACCGAGAAGCGCCGCCGCCGCAAGCGCGGCAAGATGCCGCAGGCGACGCAGAGCGTCGTGATCAACGAGCAGGTGTGCGAGAACTGCGGCGACTGCTCGACGCAATCGGGCTGCATCGCGATCGAGCCGGTGGAGACATCGCTCGGCCGCAAGCGCCGCATCAATCCGACGAGCTGCAACGTCGATCTGTCGTGCCTGAAGGGCTTCTGCCCGAGTTTCGTCACCGTCGCCGGTCCGCCGAGCGCGCCGGACGCCGATCCGCACTGGCAGGCGCGCGAGGACGAACTTGGCGCTGGCCTGCCGCAGCCGAAGCTGCCCGCGACCGACAAGCCGTGGCGCGCGCTGTTCGCCGGCATCGGCGGCGGCGGCATCATCACGTCGGGTGCCATCCTGGCCATGGCGGCGCATCTGGAAGGCAAGCAGGTGCGCACGCTCGACTTCACCGGTCTGGCGCAGAAGAACGGCACCGTGGTGGCGCATGTGCAGATCGCCGATGAGGAATCGGCGCTCGATGTCGTGCGCATTCCGCTCGGCACCGCCGATGTGATGATCGCCGCCGACCTCGCCGTCGCGGCCGGACCCGGCGTGCTGGAGCGCAACGCGAAATCCGCCGCGGTGATCGGCAATCTCGATCTCGCCGCCACCGCCGCATTCAAGCACGACGCGAACCTGCTGATCGACGCGGTGCTGCACCGGCGCACGATCGAGCGCGCGACCGATGCCACGGCGTCGGTCTATCTGCATGCCGTGCGTCTGGCCGAGCGGCTGTTCGGCAACACGCAGGCGATGAACACGCTGCTGCTCGGTCTGGCGTGGCAGCGCGGCCTGGTGCCGGTCGGGCAGGCGGCGATTTTGCGCGCCATCGAGCTGAACGGCGCGGCGGTCGCGATGAACCGGCGCGCCTTCCTGTGGGGCCGCATCCTCGCCGAGCGTCCGGAGCTGGTGGACGAGATCCTGGTGCACGCGGTGGAGGCGCCGCCCGCCACGCTGGATGCGCTGATCGAGGCGCGTGCGGACGCTTTGGTGGCGTATCAGAACGCTGCCCTGGCGGCGCGCTATCGGGCGTTGGTGAACGAGGTGGTTGCACGCGAGGCGCAGGTGTTCGGCGCTCCAGGTGGTCTGTCACGCGCGGCAGCCGAGGGCCTGTATCGCGTGATGGCATACAAGGATGAATACGAGGTCGCGCGTCTGCACGCTGCGGCGAGCTACGGCGAGAAGCCGGTATTCCATCTGTCGCCGCCGCTGCTGACGCGGATCGACCCGGCGACCGGTCGGCCGCGGAAGATCGCGTTGCCTGGCTGGCTGGCGTTGCCGCTGTTCCGTGTGCTGCGGCATGGCAGGCATCTGCGCGGCACTGCGTTCGATCTGTTCGGCCGGCAGCACGAGCGGCGGATGGAACGGGCGCTGATCGAGCAGTATATCGGCGACCTTCGATCGGCGCTGGCAGCGCTGCGGCCCGATACGCTGGATGTCGTGGTGGCGATCGCGCAGTTGCCCGAC
Organism: uncultured Alphaproteobacteria bacterium; assembly: GCA_963739725.1. GTDB lineage: Bacteria > Pseudomonadota > Alphaproteobacteria > Acetobacterales > Acetobacteraceae > JAMXLO01. The sequence continues at coordinate 117,189 of CAVUBS010000025.1, forward strand.
ACAATCCGGGGCTTCGGGCCGGTGAAGCACGCCAATCGTATGAAGGCGGAGGAGCAGCGCCGGGCTCTGCTGCCGCGCCTCGCCGGCGCCCCGGCGACGCAGCTGACGGCCGCGGCGGCGAAATAGCGTTTCCCCGAGGGCTTCGCCGCATCGTTTTGGGCCGATGGCCCAGCCCGGCTGCAGGAGCATCTGATTGAGCCTGCAATCTGACGGTCCGTCGCAAAAATGTAAGGGATTTCAATCGGATGATGGTGCCGACGCTCGGACTTGAACCGAGGACCTGCTGATTACGAATCAGCTGCTCTACCGCTGAGCTACGTCGGCTACGAAAGGTCCGGCCATATAGCGCCGGCGTCTTCGCCTCGGCAACAGGAGCACCGTCAGATCAGGTGCCTGAATTCGCGCCCATTCGTCGTCGATTGGACTGCCCGCGGACTGCCGCCTAGATTTCGGACTGCGATGATGCACCACAGGATGGGTGGCCGAGCGGTTTAAGGCAGCGGTCTTGAAATTCGTTTTGCCGCAAACCCAACGGTCGCTTTCCAGACAATTCAGCGGTTAATTGGTCGCGATTTGCGCGAACACAGCCTGAACACGCGAGTGATGGTGGCACAAATTGGTGGCACACTCCCCGAACAAGGGGGCACAGTAGGTTCGCTATCTGATCCCCCAACCTGAAGGCAATTACTGCACGGTTAGCCGACCGAGCCATGCAAGGACGATTCGACCTATCGGACTGGAAATCTGACCCTCTGCTAACAAAGCATACCGCCAAGGGCCGAGCCGGAAGACAATGGCGATGCCTTCTCGCCAATGGCTCCGCTAATCCAGCAGCCAGTCTGGCCCAGGGGCTGGTCGGGAGTCTGACCCGCTCCGGCCAGGGTGGTATCAATCGGTCGGGATGCGGCCAGGGATGTGTATCCTCCCTGGCCGCGCCATACCGCACTGCTCAGCGGTAACGCGATGCACCCGCCTTAACAGTTCGACCGGCAGCCGGTGCGCTGAGTGGGCGCCCACCTCTCGCGATTCATTTCACGGCCAACGCGATCAGGCCGGCGCCAGCCCCTCCGTGGTCAGCATCAGCAAATAGTCCCCTAACGATCAGCTATCGATCTGACGGCTCACGCGCGAACAACTCAGCGCCACTACAACCGTGCTGACTGCGGATGTATCAACACGGTGACTCTCCCAGACCTACCGCCCCGGTTCTACATATTACACTGCAACATTCGAGAGCCAGCAATGCCAGCGAGCAGCAAGTTCTAGCCTGGATCGAGCCGTTGGACGGGGGCGAACTTCAGGCAGCGTTCGTGGCAGTGACTACCGCGTCGCGGCGCGAGCCGGCTACTCACCGCGTCTCCCCTGATGAGGCCCCGCGTTGGGTTGAGGTGCAGGCGGCCGAGTTTGGCGTGCCGGTCGAATGGGTGGACCGTCTCCGCCCACCCCGAATTAGGCGGCGCGATTTATCAGGCCGCCGCCAGCCCCGCCGTGGTCAGCGTCAGCGTGTCGTCCAGCACGATCAGCCAACCCTGGGACGCCGCGTATGCGCAGGCGGTCCTGAAGGCGGGCATCTTCCAGTCACCGATCTCGGAGGTTTCCGCAAGTTCATCCAGGGTCAGCTTGCCCGCCGATCCGGCAACACTTCTCATGCACGACGATATTCAGCAGCCCCCGACCGAGCACCTCCGGTGTCTGTTTGCTTGTACGGTTCCGGCTGAGCCTTGGCCGGTCGGCGATCTGCCGTTGAATATGTTCTCCCATGTCGGCGTCGATAATGGTTCCGGCTCCCACTGACCAGTAGATGGACATTCGAAGTGAAGTCGCTCACGGCTCTGTGATACCGCTTTCCATATTGGTCTGAGAACGTCCGATCGGCCACCTGCCAGATCGTCGCGCCACCCGTGTGGTGGCCGTCGCGAAATCAGCGACAACGATCTGGCACGAGGGTCAATCGCGATCACGGCCTGCCTGTGTCAGCAGCCATCGTTTGGGCGCCGTCGCCGGCAACCGATCAGCAGGTCGTCGCGTGGACGCCACACCGCTTCCTTCAGTTCCTTCGCGGGCGAAAAGGCGAATCCTCTCGCTCGCCTGGATTTTGATCGCCTCGTCGGTCGCCCAGCACGACCTCGGTCTGAATCTTCGGCAGGTCAAGGTTGTCCGACAAGTTCGGACCGAAGCTTGAGCGTGACGGAACGGTATGCGCCGTGGTGGCTGTTTGATCCAGATCAAAGACGCAAACGCAGAATGAGTATAATCGTGATGCAGTTCACCGAGCGGTGCAAAGCATGCAAGCCAAGCTCCGTAGCGTCCCCGCCAGTGCGTTGCGCGTGCCAAGGCCGAGCCTCGGTGGATGCCGGGAACACAACAAACGGGAGGTACGCAATGCGTGCAATGGATGTAATGACGCCCAATGTGATCACCGTCGATCCGGACACATCGGTTCAGAGCTTGGCGAAGCTTCTGTCCGAGCGAGGCATCAGTGGTGCTCCAGTTGTCGATTCTAATGGTCGCATGATTGGCATTGTCGGCGAAGGCGACCTGCTGCATCGCGCCGAAATCGGCACGGAGCGTCGCAGTGAGCGCCGGAACTCCTGGTGGCTTGAACATTTCGCGTCGGACCTCGCTAGGGACTACGTCAAGTCGCATGGTCGCACGGTCAAGGACATTATGACGCGCGATGTCGTCACCGTCACCGAGGACACCAATCTAGCTGAGATTGCAACGCTGCTTGAGACGAACCGGATCAAACGCGTGCCGGTAATGCGCGATGAGAAGATCGTCGGCATCGTCACTCGGTCAAACTTGGTGCGGGCACTGGGGGCTACGACTGGGGCACCGACCTCCGCAGCCGAAGGCAGTGACGACGATCGTGTGATTCGAGATCGGCTTCTTGCTGAGCTACGAGGAGAGCGATGGGCAGCGAAACTATGGCCGCAAGACATCATCGTGAGCAGCGGAGTTGTCCATCTGTGGTTTGGGTCGAATGAACCTGACGAAAAACGGCAAGCGGTGCGGGTCGCGGCTGAAAACATCCCGAACGTGCGCGGCGTTGAGGAGCACGTTGTGCCGGTTCCGCTGATGCCCGTGTTTTAGTCGATCAGTTGCAATCCCCCGGCGGGTGTGAGCCCCACCCGCCGGGTGACACGCCGTTGTGGCGCCAGCCGATAGGACGCAGACCCATTGCATCGACAACGCCAGTAAACATTTGTGGTCGCGGTCAGAGAGCTTTGAGGTTGACGGCTGACGACTTTCCTGGTTGCCGACCGGCCTCTATATCGTAGTCCAGCTTCTGTCCGTCATTGAGCCTTCCAAGCCCTGACCGTTCGACAGCGGAGATGTGGACGAACACATCCTGCGATCCGTCATCCGGTTGGATGAAGCCGAAGCCCTTCTTAGCGTTGAACCATTTCACTGTGCCGGTTGGCATTTTGGCTTCCCCCTAACTCGACGCACTTTCCGCCAACCAATCCACAGGATCAAGTGCAGGACCCACGATTGGTGGGCGACAGGCCAAGGCGGCATAGACCCTCACGTCCGGGGGCGCAGCACCATCGGTGAGACCGACTGGACGATCATGTGGGATTGGACGACAAGCTCCGACGCTATCCTACACCGCCTCCTTCAGTTCCTTCGCCGGCCGGAAAGCGATCTTCTTGCTGGCCTTGATCTTGATCGCCTCGCCGGTCGCCGGGTTCCGACCCATCCTGCGCCGCTCGCTTCCGCACCTGGAGGATGCCGAGGCCGGTCAGGCGGATTTTGTCGCCCTTCTTGAGGTGCTTCGTGGCCAGCGTCACCAAGTCGCCCAGCACGGCCTCAGCCTGCTTCTTGGCGAGGTCATGGCTGTCGGCCAATGCGGCGGCGAGATGCTTGAGCGTGACGGTAGCCTGAGCGGCAGCCTTCGCCGGGGCTGACTTGGCTGTGGCTGCGGCCTTCTTGGCTGCGGGGGCGGCTTTCTTCGCTGGTGGCATGACGATCTCCCGGATGATTCGAGCAAACCCTGCTCGCACCGATCCGATTCGAGCAACGTCATCGTCCGCGCCGGACCCGCACGCTCCGGCGACCGTCCGGCGGATCGTCATGGTGGACGATGGACGACCGATCCAGCCACCGACATTCAAACCGGACGGGCGCCTGCCTCTGACGAGCCCGTCGGCGCCCGATGGGGGACAATGGGGGCCACATCCGGTGACCGGCTCGATCGAGGGCCGCCTGACGATGTCCACAGTTCCGCAATCTGTCGCAGATCGTCACGGGGGACGATCCAGCTAGCGTCGCTCACCGTTTATCAGACCGTCCGAGCGCCGCATTGGCTACGACGATGTGAATAAGCGTTTGATACGCGCAGAGTACGCGGGATCACGTCGGTCGGCTGCGACGCATTGGAAGCAATTCTGTTCGGCTGGCGCGATTCCTGATCCGGCCGCTTGACCATATTGACATGCCGCCGGCCCACGACTGCGACGTTGTCGCGGCATTCGGTGGCTTTCTTGATGGGCGGTGATGGCGCGATCGCCTCGACGATGGTTCCGGCGTTCAGTGCCAGAAGGTTGGTCTAGGATAACCACCTATATAAATCGATGACTTACAGCCGCCTCACCATGCTTTTACCCATGCATCGAGTTTGACGCTGAAAATGAGCCTCAAAAACTGGCACGGGGTTTGCTGATCGAAGGGGTTGGCGAGTCATCGGATTGATTGGCCCAGAGTAATTCGCTCGCGATAGCAATAGTTAAATTCAGGCCCAGGACGTTCTTTTTGGGTGGTAGATAACGTATCGCCTCCTTTGGTGCAGCGCAGAATGTTCGTTCGAGATGGACAGCCGAGCGGATTAGGGTCATCGACAGTAGATTGCTTTGCATTCTGCTTCTCCACTGGTAAATCCAGTAGATAAATCGGAGAATGGACGGAACCATACGTGCTGCTATCCAAATTGTAGATATCGAGCGGTTCGCGAACGGATTGGGGCGTGCTGCGCTGGCATGTTTGGTGCCCATCCTGTCGTTGGTCCGTGAATGCAGATTTCGAAAACTTCGCTACTCGCCAGATGAGCTCGCCGATTGGGCCGGGAAAGGCGCTGGCGTGATGCGGTGCCAATCACGGTTGACCGACGCTGTGATGGACGGTTAGTACTAACAAACGCAAAGCCGAAGCTGATAACCGTACTCCTGCATAGCATGAGATAGGTCTTCATCGCCTTTATATACGCCAGCCTAGCGCTCCCCACGGCCAGAAGTTGGGGTTTTGCCGGCGGGAAGATGTCGGCCATACTGCTTTCCGGAGGCGACGCCTCATAAGATTTTATTTGATTAATAAGAGCATTCTGAACCGCATTTACCGCCAAAGTGAGCTGTTGACATTGATCCCGCGACATCGCCTGGGCATCTGGACTGACGCCGACGATTGCGATCAAGCTGACGAACACCGGTCGGAGTGAGCAAGCCCATGAAGCCAACAACGAACCGCTCATCCCACTACGCAAAGCGTAAGATCGCCATTAGGTACACACGCTTCGCTCGCAAACGCTGGCCAGAAAACGCTATCATAATAGCAGCCCCCGTCGCGGCCCTCATTCTTTGCATAGCCTCACTTCTCCATAAACCGGTTGCCGCGCCCCCGATCCATGTGCGCGTGGCGAATAACTTGCCCCTAACTATAAGGGACGCTGCGCCTCTATAGCTAAGGAGTCACGCAAGCATTTCGCGGTTAGTTAAATACGCAAGATTCTGCCGATTGTTGCCCAATGTGACGGCGTGCGCCTCTTTCGGGTTTGTCATGCAACGATTTCATCGACGGTTCCTAGTTGTCGCCTCAGTCGGCACGCGACGGATGATGGCCCCGATACCGATGACACCCAACCCCTCGCAGATCGTCCCATTGCCGACAAACCACCGTCCCGCATCGTTATAGCCAAGCCTCCGGCAAAGCGTGTCCAGAAGGCTGTGGCAGCCGTGGCGAGCCCGGTCAGGATCGTTTATACGTCGAAGGCGAAACGGACGGTTCCGTGCGTTGACAGGAGGGGATACCAAGTAAATGCCCTACGCAGCAGCAATCAGACCCTCGGATCACGCACCGAAGGATGTGATCGAAGACATTGCTCCATCTTTTGCAAGTGCCATCGCGAGGATACGAAAGTGCACGAATGACGAATGGATACTGGAATCCTCAACCTTCGAGCCTTTTGAGACCG